>CAZFMB010000005.1:0-91990 GCA_964520005.1 uncultured Occallatibacter sp. | reverse complement strand
GGGCACGGTACCAAAGACAACCGCACCCCTCGCAAATTTTCAATTGCACGCGCAAATCCATGACGTATTCTCCGTATTCCCGTACTCTCCCGACGGATTCGCATTAATACCCTGTTTCCGCGGGGCAGGAAAAACCGGGCAAATCTGCTCAGGGTTCTAGTGCCCTGATGGGGGATCGCTGCCCGTATTCTCTCGTTTTTTGTCATGCTCATGGCGCGCAGAATCTGGAATTTCGATGGCTGGCATTTCCTAGACGCGTCTGCAAAGCGTTTTGGGGTGTGGAGGAGATAGCCGGAAAAGATTTTCATCGCCCGGAAATTGTTCATTAACCGCTGGAAGGGGCAATAATCACCTCTTACAGCCTGTCGGCAACGAAGCGTTTCTCCCAAGATTCCCACACGTCAGCACCGTATTAAGTAAAGCAAATCTAGATAATTGCTTCTTATACGTCAATCTTCTTCAGCAGACTTCCTCTTTCTCTCTTTTCATTCCGTCATAAAGCGCGGAAAATGAAGGCCAATTAGTCCTTAAGGTTTTCCATCAGAAAATAAAGGATGTTCCCTTCTATTGCTGGTGGCGGATTATCCACAGATGAATTTTACTCAGATGCACGAGCGGCTCCGTCTGGAACTGCTACGCAGGATACAGCGGGGAACGGTGAGCGTCTCGCTGCTTGCGCGCCAGACCGGGTTTGGGCAATCGCATCTGTCGAATTTTCTGCACAATAGGCGGCAGCTCTCACTGGAAGCGATGGACCGAATTCTGGCGGCGCAGCACATGACCTCTGGCGAACTATTGCCCGCTGTCTATCAGCGCGATGCCTTTCCAGCGGGCGAAGAGGGCAGCACAGTTCCTGTCGTCAGCCACGCGACAGCCCTGTTTGAACCGTTCATCCGGCCTTCAGCCGCGCAGACCATGCTGCATATGCCCTCCGGGCTGCTACAGTCTATCCGGGCGCGCGTGTCGGCCCCCCGCCGCGCCTGGCAACGATTTGTGGCGGTGCGCATTCCAGCCGCCGACGCACTGCCCATGGAGCCGCTGGTGCTACCGGAGGCTATCACGCTGATCGACCGGCACTACAACTCGCTGATGCCCTACAGGCCTAACCGGCCCAACTTATATGCCGTGCGGCACGGCTCCCATCTGATGCTGCGGTACGTGGATTTTGTGACCAATCGGCTGGTACTCAGGCCGCACAATATTGCCTTTCCCGTGGACCTGCTCGAGGTGAACTCCGGCGAGCCGCCCAGCGAACTGATTGTGGGGCGTATCGCGTTGATTTTGAATGAGCCATGAAGAGCCGAGGGAACGAATCGACTTAAAACAGTGTGGGAGTCAAGGTCTCTCTCATATTTCGCGAGACAGATGAATTTACGGGAACTATAGAGACACGAGTTGCGTAAATGAGTTTGGCGCGGTCGAGTTGGTTCACCGTCGCGCCGGTCATTTAAAGGAGATTCCCATGCGTTTGATCGTCAGCGTTGCCGCCTTGGCTACAATGCTTTGTCTCGCGGTTCCCAGTGGTTTTGCCAACACGCCCCCGTCCACTAAATGCGGCTCGGGCAAGATCTTGATTGTCTTCAAGGATGGGCACCGGCAGAGCTACAATCTCTGCGATATTGAGCGGGTCGAGTTTCCCGCAGCCACCGCCGCAGCCGGAGAGAGCGCACCCAGCAACTCCCAATTGCCCTCACGAGGCCGTTTTCTGGGGAAATGGGAGGTTGGCGAAGGCAACGGATTCAACTTCTACATCACGCTAGAGGAGAATGGCGACGCCTGGCGGTCGCTCCATCACGAACATGGCAAGTGGGCCTACGTAGACGGCGAGGCGCAGGTTACATGGGATGATGGCTGGAAAGATGCGATCCGCAAGATCGGCTCCAACTACAAGAAGTACGCCTACGGAGAGGGCAAATCGTTCACGGATACGCCCGACAACGTCACTAGCGCCAACAACACAGCACCGCATCCCATTTAGAGTCTTCGCTGACCGCGCTCAAGCCCCATGACTCGTGTCCAGATTCTCAAAGCGCGTGAAACGCGAGTTGAAGTACAGTTGAACCGTGCCGGTGGGGCCATTGCGCTGCTTCTCGATGATGATCTCTGATTTGGCTTTGTCCACCTCGCTCAAAGACTCTTTATCTTTGCTGTAATAGGCCTCGCGATGGATGAAGGCGACCACATCGGCGTCTTGCTCAATGGTGCCTGATTCGCGCAGGTCGGTGAGCTGGGGGCGGTGATCGTCTTTGCGCTGCACGCCGGCGCGGGAGAGCTGGGAGAGCGCCACCACCGGTACGTTCAGTTCCTTGGCCAGGGCTTTGAGTCCGCGGGAAATAGCCGAGACCTCCTGGGTGCGATTCTCGTAATTTCTTTTGCCGGACGAAGGCACGGTGGCGGTCATCAGTTGCAGATAGTCCACCACAATCAGGTCAAGGCCGCCGCGGGTGTGCTTGAGCCGCCGTGCCCTGGCGCGCATCTCGGCCAGCGAGATGGCGGCCGTATCGTCGATGAAGAGGCGCGTCTCGACCAGTTGGTTCAATGCCTGATGCAATTTAGTTTTGTCTTCATCTGGCAGGAAGCCGGTTTGCAGCCTGCGCTGGTCCACACCTGCCTGACTGGCCAACATGCGGCGCAACAGCGACTCCTTGCTCATTTCCAGGCTGAAGACGGCCACAATGGCCTTGCCGTTGACGGCTACATTCTCGGCGATGTTGATTGCCAGCGCGGTTTTGCCCATGGAGGGGCGGGCGGCGATGATGATCAGCTCGCCCTTCTGCAGGCCGCTGGTCATGCGATCAAAGTCAATAAACTCAGTGGCCAGGCCTGTGATCTCGCGGCTGTTCTTATATAAATTGTCGAGGGTGCCGAAGGAGTGCTGGACAATCTCTTCGAGGGACTGAAAACCCTGGGTGAGGCCCTGTTCGCTGACTTCGAGCAGCTTGGCCTCGGTCTCGTCCAGAACTCCGAGCGCGGACTCGCCCTGATCGGCGGCGCGCGCGATGGCCGTCGAACAGATGAGCATCAGCTTGCGCAGCAGGCTCTTGTCCTTGACGATGCGGATGTACTCTTCGATGGCCGGGCGGCGCGGCAAACCCTCGGTGAGCGAGGCCAGGTAAGCCACGCCGCCTATGGTTTCGATCTCCTTGTAGCGGGCCAACTCGTTGGCCAGGGTGACGATGTCCACCGCCTTCTGGCCATTGATCAACTCCGTCATGCGCTGGAAGATGCGGCGGTGCGAGTCGAGGGAAAAATCCTCATCTGTAAGTTTTTCGGCGGTCTCGGCATGGGCAGTGTTGTCCAGCAGGATAGCGCCGAGGATGGTCTTCTCGGCGTCCACATTGGCCGGCAGAACGGAGTCGAACGCCAGGTTGGGAAGAGTGGCCATATCAGAAGAGTGTAGGACGAGGGGCGCGGGAAACCGCGTGTGAATTGCGAGGAATTATGTGGGAATCTAGCAACTGAGTCGAAGTGATTGCCGATGAAAAAGATATTTTGATTTTTCTATTTTTGCACTTGTTTCCACAGGGGACTTATCTTTAGGATTCATTCTGTTGGTGGCCCCGGAAGGGATCGGACCTTCATCTCCGGCTTAGCGGGCGGGTGCTCTATCCAATTGAGCTACGGGGTCACCATTAAGGCGTCAGGGATTTGCATATCCTTGGCGCCTTTGTTTTGTCCGTAGATCACTCATCATCTAGGTAGATCTACGAATTGAATTTATTTTGGCATGAGGGCGGGCTGTGCAGAAGCTGGGTGATTCACGGAAATTTGAAAGTGTTTGTGGAAATCTGGAAAACAGCGCCGTAAGAGGCTGAAATGCCTTATTCTCAATGCAAAGCGAGGAGAAGAAATACATGGCCAAGGAAACATTGAGCGGCGCAAAACTAAAGAGAGTTCTGGCGGCGCTGGAAGGCAACTGGAAGGCGGAGATGGAGGGCTATCACACCTACCTGGCGTTGGCCGACCGGGACACGGAGCCGTTGCGCGCGCAGGTGTTGCGCCACCTGGCCGGCGCCGAGTGGGAGCACGCCGCATTGTGGCACGGGCGCATCGTGGAGTTAGGTGGCCCCGAGCCGGTTTATCACGGCAGCCCCGGCGGCGACGCCGACTCGCTGGCCAGCCGCGCTGGTGGCGTGAGGATGGCCCTCAGACGCCTGGAGATCGAGGAGAGCCGCGCCATCGCCAGCTACGGCGAGCAACTTAAAAGCCTGGGCGACCCGGAGTCCATCGCCATTCTCGAGCACGTGATTGAGGACGAAAGGGACCACCATCGCGAACTGGGTTCGCTCATTCGCGGCCATTACCAGGCCCCGGCGGGCGCGCCCAAGATCGACCCCAAGGCGGTTTTGGAAGAGCTGCTGGCCAAGCGCAGCCAGGGTCGCAAGCAGCCAGGAAGCTGGATCGGCGACGCCATCTACGGCGTCAACGACGGGCTGGGCGCCATCTTCGGCATCGTCAGCGGCGTGGCCGGAGCCACCGCAGCCAACCCCGCCGCCCAACACACCTATGTGCTGCTGGCCGGTCTCTCCGGCATGATCGCTTCAGCTCTTTCCATGGGCTCCGGAGCGTATCTGGCCGCCAAGAGCGAGCGCGAAATTTACATGGCGGAGATCGCCCGCGAGCGTGAGGCCATCAAGATGAATACGCCCGAGGCCCGCGAGCTGCTCTCGCTCTACTACCAGGTAAAGGGCCTGCCCGAATCTGACGCCGACCACATGGTGAACCATATCGCCAAAGATCCGGAGCAGATGCTTCGCGCGCTGGCCTCGGAGCGCCTCGGCACCAGCGAAGAGGCGCTTGCCAATCCCTGGGTCTCGGCAGGCTCTGGCGCGCTCTCCACCGCCGTTGGCGCGTTTATCCCCGTCATTCCCTTCTTCTTTCTGAATGGTATGACCGCGGTGATTGCCGCCGCTGTGGTCTCGCTGGCCGCGCATTTTGCCGTTGGCGCAGCCAAGTCGCTGATCACCGTCCGCAGTTGGTGGTCCTCCGGATTCGAGATGACCGCCGTCGGCGCTCTGGAAGGCGCAGTCACTTACGGCATCGGCATTTTGCTGGGCGCGGGAGGGATATAGGTTATTTCTTACCGGATTTCTCTTGAGGCCCAAACGTTAAAATGAATTCGGCTTTAGCCTTGGGGGAATATCGTGCTGAAAAAGAATCTTTGCCTGCTGGCTTTTGTTGTAACCCTGCTGCCGTGCGTCGCTGTCAAGGGACAGACCGCTGCCGATATCGTCATCGAACGTAATGTAGCGATGCAAACGCGTGATGGCGTGACGCTGCGTGCTGACATCTACCGGCCTTCCGGCGACGGTCCGTTTTTCGTGCTGCTCACACGCACGCCCTATAACAAGGACGGCGCCGCGAACTTTGCACGCAAGGCTGTGGCGCGTGGCTACATGGTGGTGGCGCAGGATGTGCGCGGACGGTTTGCCTCCGAGGGCGAGTGGTACACATTCAAGCACGAGATCGACGACGGATACGACGCCGTCGAGTGGGCGGCTGCGTTGCCTCACTCCAACGGCAAGGTGGGAATGTACAGCGGTTCCTATGTAGGCGCGACGCAGATGCTTGCCGCCATCAGTCATCCACCGCATCTGGCGGGAATCTGCCCGGTTGTAACTGCCAGTAACTACCACGAAAACTGGACTTATCAGGGCGGAGCATTCGAGCAGTGGTTCAATGAATCGTGGACCTCCGGCCTGGCGCAGGACACCATGAATCGCACCGTGCGGCAAGGGGCAAATGCAATGCTTGGCAGTAAGGTTCTGCCGCTGAGCCAGTTTCCGGTCTTCAACGTCAACCTCGCTCAAGATGGCGCTGGACTAACTCATACTCTGGCCCCTTACTTTCAAGATTGGCTTGATCATCCTACTTACGACAGTTACTGGAAGCAATGGTCGATTGAAGAGAACTACGCGAAGATTCAGGTTCCCGCGCTGACCATCGCCGCATGGTACGACATCTTCCAGGGTGGATCGCTACGCAACTACATAGGATTGAAAGCTAACGCCGGCACGGAGGCGGCGCGTAACGGACAACAGCTTGTGGTTGCTATTGGCGGCCACTCCGGCTGGGGCCGCACCATCGGCGAGGTCGATTTTGGCGCCGATGCGCCCTTTGACGAGAACGAGATTACGCTTGATTGGTACGACTATCTCTTTCTTGGAAAGCAGAATCAATTCGCCAGCGGCAAGCCGGTCAAGATTTTCGTAATGGGCGAGAACAAGTGGCGCGATGAAGAGGCCTGGCCGCTGGAGCGGGCGAAGCCGGCCAAATATTATCTGCGTTCAGCTGGCGAAGCCAACAGCGCCGCGGGCGACGGAGAGCTTTCCACGGCTGCGCCCGATAAGCAGAGGGTGGATCAATTTGTCTACGATCCAGCCAATCCCGCTCCCACCGTCGGAGGACCGTTGTGCTGTGATGCGCCTCACCTTGCTCCCGGACCTCGCGATCAGAAAGAAGTTGAAAGCCGCGCAGATGTGCTGGTCTACTCAACGCCGCCTCTCGACAGCGATGTCGAAGTTACAGGTCCTGTAACACTCGACTTATACGCCAAGTCTTCGGCCGTGGACACGGACTTTACCGCCAAGTTAGTCGATGTGTGGCCCAATGGCTTTGCACAGAATCTAACTGAAGGGATTTTGCGCGCCAGTTATCGCGAGTCAACCTTAGAGGCCAAGCCTATCGTTCCCGGCAAGGTCTATGAGTACAAGATCGATCTGTGGTCCACAAGCAATGTCTTTTTGAAGGGCCACCGAATCCGCCTGGAAGTGAGCAGCAGCAACTTTCCGCGTTTTGACCGCAATCTGAATACCGGCAAACCCGCGAGTACGAGCGATATCTTTGTGAAGGCGACCAACACTATTCTTCACGACGCCGCGCATCCCTCAGCGTTTATTTTGCCGGTGGTGCCAAGATAGCAGCAGAAAGTCTTAAGTCGGAGTGAGTTATAAATTCCGTGCCCCATCCATTCCGCATTTTTCTGCGGAATGGGTGGGAAGCCACAGAACTACTAACGGGTATCTAGTTGATTAGCTGACCTGTTGACTCGATAACAGCTCTCGCGCCGCTTTTCGTCCCAGCCGGATGCAGTCGGAGATGCCGATGCCGTCGTAGGCGTTGCCGGCCAACTGCAATCCATGCAGTGCGGCGACGCGAGCGGTAATGCGCATCATGCGCTCCTGGTGGCCAACGGCGTACTGGGCCATGGCTCGCGGCCAGCGCGAAACTTGAGTGTATTCTGGCTCTGCTGTTGACGGCAGAACGCTTTCGCCGAGAATCTCGCTCAGTTCGCGGCGCACCGTGGCCAGCAACTCGGCGTCCGGCGCATCAATCAGCGACTCGTTTTTCATCCCGCCCAAAAATGCGCGCAGCACCACCTTGCCCGTTGGCGTGCGGCACAGAAATTTGCGATGAACAAAGGTGCAGGCCAGCATGGAGCGGCCTTCTACCACCGGAACCAGGAAACCGAATCCGTCGGGCAAGCGGCCCAGTTGGTCTTCATCGTAGATCAGATTGATAGTGATCGACGAGGAGTAAGGAATCGCGCGCAGCTCCTCGGCCAACTGCGGGTCAGTATGGACAAGCAGTTCGGCGGCGGCCCATGCGGGCGCGGCCAGGATGACTGCATCGTAGACCTCGGATTTTCCGCCAGCTACAACCTTCCAGCCATCGGCCACTTTTTCCAGGCCGTTGACCGGCGTAGAGAGACGCACCGAGGCTGGGTCAAGACGCGCGGCCACGGCGTCGACCAACTGGTTCATGCCGCCGCGCATCGCTGTGAAGATAGATCGTACTGCCAACGCGCTGCCTTTTACGTTCGCTGGACGCGCAGTCCTTGCGGCAGCCTTGATTCTGGCGCGCATCATGCGGTGCGCGGCCAACATTCCGCGAGTGAGTGAGCCGTAGTCTTCTTCCATCTCCACCAGACGCGGCAACACGGTGCGAGCGCTCAGATGCGCGGCATCGCCGCCAAAAATGCCGCTCAGCAACGGACTGGCGAGCCGATCGACAACCTCGCGGCCAAAGTGGCGCTCGACGAGCGCGGCCACCGACTCATCTTGACTTGAAGGCCGCGGCGGAAGCAGCAGTTCCATCCCCATGCGAATCTTGGTGGGCAGGCTGAAAAGGCGGGTCAGCGCCGTGGGAATCAGCTTGGTGGGAATCAGGAACATCAGTCCGTCGGGCAGCGGGATGAGACGGTTGCGGACAACAATATAGGTTTTGCGGTCGGCATCGTTCGAGGGGGTCAGCTCGGAGCCCAGACCCAGCTCGCGGCAAAGCTCGGCTGCTGCCGGCTTCTCAGTCAAAAAAGAATCTGGGCCGCGCTCCAGCACCGCTCCGTCCACGATCTCTGAAGACAAAGACCCGCCCAGCCTGTTGCGCGACTCATAGAGCGTGTACTCGACCTTGTTGCCGGCCCTGCGCGCCTGCTCCAACTCATAGGCTGCCGCCAGACCTGCGATTCCGCCGCCAATGATTGCCGTCCGCATGAACTCCCTCACCTTCTATTAGAGCAGTTCCATCCCCTGCGGTGGGGCTGATTGCCTTCGGTTTGTTGAGTGTAGGGCATCGGCTTCCCAAGCTTGCGCTGGAAAAAAGCACTTTCATGAAACTCGTGTGATTGTAGCGCGTTGATTCGAGGCGAACACCAAGGGCCACACCGTTTGGCGTGGCCTGCCGCGCCGCTTACAGTATCTTGTCATCCACGCTGGCCAGCGTTGCATCCGCCGCCGTCCGGCTCCAGCCTATGCGCAGGTCCTTTACGCCGTGCAGAGCGAAGGCTCCGTCCGATCCGCGAGGAGCCGTCACGGCAAAAAAATCTGCCCGCTCCACATCTGTGAGATAAAACGCTGGACGCGCATCGGGAGTCGAGTTGGCAATCTCCACGTGGCTCATCTCCACATTGCGCATATGCCGCATAAAAAAGCCCGACACCGGCAGCGGCCCGAACATCGACGGCTCCGGATACTTGTTCTCGTTCTCCGGCGGTTGAATCTTTGCCATCTCCTCCGTTCCGCCGCCTACTGTCTCGATATAAATGTTGGAGAGCTTCACATCTTCAATTGCATTGCCGGGAATGCCGCTCAAAACCGAGCAGTGATTCAGCGGCGCGTTGTAGCAGGCAAGGTTACTGATCAGGATGCGCTTCAGCGTTCCGACCTTGGTTCTCTCCTTGGGACCGCGTAGCCGCGCGCCGAGCCGCAGGAAGATCGGCCCAGAGAACATATCGCGCATGGTCGTATTGGTGATAGTGATGTCTTCCAGCAGCGCGCCATCGACCGATTCCAGAGCATATCCCTGGCAGCCCTCGAAGACGCAATTGGAGATGGTAATGTTGATGAAACCGCCATTCGATTCTGTTCCGCATTTGATACGGCCATGGGGTATCACAGGCAAATCTGGCAAAAACTTTTTATAACTTCCTTCCAGGACCGAGCCTAACTCGTAATATCCCGTGACCCAGCAGTTAGTAATGGTCAGATTTCTTGTTGGTCGCGCATAACCCAGCGAGTAACTCGACTTAGGGCAGATGCCGTCGTCCCAAGGCGAGTTGACGGTGCAGTTGGAGACGCGCACATTCTGGCAGCAATCGATATCGATGCCGTCGCGGTCGGTATCGATGATGAGATTGTCGATGGTCAGGTTGTCGACGCCAGTCAGCAATAGCGCAAAGTGGCCGCACTTGAGCATGGCAAAGTCGCGCAGCAGAACATGGCGGCAGTTCTTGAGCGCGATGGCCTTGTTGCCTACTCCCGGCTGCTCGGCCACATAGATTGGATAGTTGCCGCGGGTTCCTCTACCTGCCCCGAAGCTCAGCCCTCTACCCCAGATGAGTCCGGTACCGGTGATGCTTACGTCGTGGATATCTTCGCCCCAAATCAGCGAGTTATGCCAGTGGTTATGCCCATAATCCTGGTAGGCATCCCACTCGGTCTTGGGTTCGGCCGCATCATAAGCGCCCCCGTTGTATCCGGTTGTTTCACCAGCCTTGGGCGAATCGGCGGCGATGAGGACGCTGCCTTGCTCCAGATGCAGGTGAATATTGCTCTTCAGGTGGATGGAAAAACAGAGGTAGCTGCCGGTAGGGAAGAGAACCACTCCGCCACCGCTGGCCGCCGCGGCTTCAATGGCTTTGTTCACGGCCGCCGTGTCCAGCGTCTTGCCGTCGCCCGTTGCGCCATAGATGCGTACATCAAAGATCGCCGAGGAAGGATTGGGGGCTGGTTTGCTGTTCTCTGCCGCAGCATATGAAATGCCGGGAATCGCGGCAGCTGCCAACCCAATACCGCCCGAGCGCAGAAAATCGCGCCGCGGCGAATTAAATAATGTCATAAGGATCTCCCCTGAAGATGGATTGTACATCCCATCCAAGCGCAAAGGGAGCCGTTGCATCAACCAGCCGTGGCGAATGGACCAGGTCTTGCAAATAATATCTGGACTCTGAGCTGGTAGCCAGAAATTAAACGCTGAACGCTAGCTCTGCGCGAAGGCCGCGGCGTGGCTCTCCAACTCCGGGTCCCAGTGCTTGGGTTGGTATATGCAGCAGGGTTCCTGGGCCAGGGGATCGCCGGTGACGGCGTAGGCGCGTGCGCGGGAGCCGCCGCAGATCTCCTTGTACTCGCAAGCGCCGCATTTGCCTTCGAGCTTGCTGGTGTCGCGCAGGGACTTGAAAATGGGCGCGTTGCGGTAGATCTCTGCGAGCGGGGTCTCGCGGATGTTGCCCGCATGGATGGGCAGAAAGCCGCTGGGGTAGACGTTGCCCACGTGGGAGACGAAGAGGAAGCCCTTGCCGTCGTTGACGCGACGGGTGGTCCATCTGGCGGTGCGGGTTTGGGCGTCGCTGGTGGGCGCGCCGGGCTCATAGACCATGGCGGCGTGTTTGGCGATACTCATATGGCCGCTTCCGTGGCCCAACTTCTTCTCTTCCAGATTGTGTTGCAGCAGATAGCGGCGATAGTGCATGGCCTCTGTGGTCTTGATCTGGAAATTAACCCGCTGCGAAAGCTGGTAAATTTGCCCAAAAATACGCTCAAAATCCTCTGCGTCGAGTAGGTCATCTAATTGCCCGCGTCCCACGGGAACCAGGAAGAATACATTCCACATGACGATGGCCAGCTTCTCGAATAGGGCGCATAAGCCATCCAGATCGTGGGCGTTGTGGCGGCTGATGGTGGTATGTACCTGGATGGGGATGCCAGCCTCATTGGCCCATTCAATGGCCTGGATAGTGCGCGCATAGGCGCCGGGAAGTCCTCTGAATGCATCATGAATCTCAGGGGTTGAGCCGTCCAGCGAAATTCCCAGCCGCACTAGGCCGGCCTCTTTGAGCTTGAAGATCGCCTCGCGCGTCAGCAACGGCGTGGCCGAGGGGGTGAGCGCTACCTGGACGCCTTTTTCAGCTGCGTAACGGATCAGCTCGAATACATCGGCGCGCTTCAAAGGGTCCCCGCCTGTGAACACGAAAATTGGCACACCCATGGCCGCGATCTGATCGATCAGCCCCTTCCCTTCAGCGTTTGTAAGCTCGTCGGGATGAGCGATAGGCTGGGCGGCGGCGCGGCAGTGCTTGCATGCCAGGTCGCAGGACTGGGTGACCTCCCAGATGGCGAGAAAGGGGGTTTCGTCAAAGTTGAGTCCGCCACGGGCGGGGATGTTGTGCATGGGCTGCATGAAACCTCCTGCGAAATCGGTGTGGGCGGGCCGGGAAGCTTGGCCTGCGCTGGGGAATTGAGCTGACTTACGTCATTAAAGTAATCCAAGACTCTGCCGATTAGATGAAGTAACTCGGAAAGGAGACCATCATGAAAGCCTACAGCAGAGCTCCATGATGTGGAAAACCGCTGAGGATCACGGATTCGTGCATAGGAGAGCAACAATTGGGCCTGCCTGGATGTGATTTAGATCACTTTGTCTGATTTTATCGAGGGATTTTCGAAATGCTACTAGACAATTTCCCAAAAAAGGCGCACACTTCCCACTCTGTTGCTCGATTTTCCTAGAGTCGGCGAATTTACCACAAATATATTGGTTTCCGACCCACCGGAAGCTAGAGTTTAAGTGGTCCTGTTGTGATCATTTCGTGCTGCGTTACGCCAACGGGCGCCGCAAGCCGATGCAAGTGAGTTATTTAGCTGCCGCAACTCCAGGAGATTCATATGGCTACTGTCCTGAAACCAGGTTGGAGCAAACCCTCCACTATTCTGTTTGCCTGTGAGATTCCCGTTAATGAAAAGGCCTTTGACTTTGCCATGGCGCAAGCCGTGGAGTTTGGTGCTGAATTAATTCTTTTTCATGCCTATGACACACTGGTGGTTTCAGCTACGGAATGCGCGAGCGTTCTTTATTACGATTCCGCTGCGGCGCTCCGCGCCGAAATGGAGCACCTGGAGCCTCTTGCAGAGCGCGTCAGGGAGGCGGGCGTGGAGTGCAAGACGGTGGTGCGGCCGGGGCTGGCCGCCGACCAGATTCTCTGCTTCCTGCGCGAGCGTGAGATTGACCGCATCGTGATGGGTACCCATTCACCAGGCCCTATCGGCAAGCTGCTGGTAGGCTCGGTGGCAGAGGCGGTGCTGCGCATGGCCAAGGTTCCGGTCTACATTGTCGGCCCCGAGGTGGTGGATTGCGCGGACAGTATTTTTGCCATTAAGACCATTCTTTGTGGCGTAAGCCAGCATGAAACCAGATCCATGGTCGCTGGATTTGCGGCTGCACTGGCCGCGGAGCATAACGCGCGCCTTGTTTTGCAGCATGTGATCCGGCCCCAGGAGCGGCATGAGGTTCTGGCCGGGCGGAGAATCGAACAGATCGAGGGCGAATTGATCGCGCTGATTCCGGCTGCGCTTCGGCGCAAGATTACCGTGCTACAGATTGTGGCGCTGGGCGATCCGACTGAGGAACTGCTCAACCAAGGCCGTGCGCAGAAAGCCGACCTGATCGTTCTAGGCGCACAGGGCGCATCTGCCTTTGCCGCCGTGGCCCGTCTCGGGGTGGTGTACAAGGTGCTGGCTCACGCGCGTTGCCCGGTGATGACGCTTTCTCCGGTGGTGTTGGCGGCCAGCGGAGCCAAGAAGGACAAGGTCCAAGCGGACGAGGTATTTTTGGCGGGGGTGTTTTAGAGCCTCGCCCATTGTGATGCGGATGGCGGCTGCGAACTGTAGTCGATTGGTCAAGAATCCTAGCGTGGGCCATGCCTCTTTTGCTAATTTGAGCTGCTACGGTCGATGCCATACGAATCCAGCACGTCCCGGAGCGTCACCACACCGAGCAGATGGTGAATGTCTGCCCGGTGAACCACCGGCAAAACATCAAGATGATATGTGCTCATCCGCTCCAGCGCCAGATGCAGGGCATGATCCATGTGGAGATGGGGAACATGCAGCGTGTCGATGATGTTTTTCAGCGGCAGTTCCTTTCTCCCATCGACCAGAGCAAATTCCAGCGTCTCTCTGCTTAACAAACCGAGAAAGTAATCCTTCTCCGCCACCGGCCAGATACGAAATGGACTGGAGCGAATCTCTTGCAACGCATCCTTGACATTCATCTGCGCGGAAAGTATTTGCGGAGAGCGTTGCATCACCTGAGCCACCGAGAACCGGCTTTTTTGATGAAGCGTGCCGGCAGTGGGCAGATGAATGCCGTCCTGATGCGCCAGCGCTTCATAGATGGGCTGCTTCTGAAAGCGACGGGAAATGAAAAGGCTGGTCATGTTGGCGATCATCAAGGGCACAATGACCGCATAATCCCTCGTCATTTCAAAGATCATCAGCACTGAGGTCATCGGAACACGCACGATACCCGCAAAGACCGCTCCCATGCCTACCAGTGCATACGCACCTGGTGAGGCTGTATATCCGGGCAACAAGTTGTGAGCTACTGTGCCGATGGCCCCACCCAGCATGGCGCCAAGAAATAGGCTTGGACCGAAGATTCCGCCCGCGTTGCCGGAGGCATAGCTGACCGTGACGCCAACCAGTTTGAGCGCCACCAACAGCAGCAGCAACTTGAGTGCTATCGATCCATTCAGAGCGCTGCCTACGTAGGTGTAGCCCACACCCAAGACCTGAGGCACGAACCAGCCCATCAAGCCCACCGTCACGCCTCCCACCACCGGATGCCACCACCGCGTCTTCCTTGGCATTCGAAGAAAGAAGCCGCGCATTCCCAGTAACAACTTGGTAAAGACTACGGAGAGAAAGCCGCCGGCAATGCCCAGCAAGGCATAGATGGCCAGTTCCAGCGGGTGAACCAATTCATACTGCGGCACTTGAAAAAGCGGGTTATTACCTAACAGCAGCCGCATCATCGCCCATGAAGTTGCCGAGGCCAGCACCACCGATCCCAGAATTGGCGCGTTCATATCGCCCATGACTTCTTCGAGAGCGAACAGCACCGCGGCCATCGGCGTATTGAATGCCGCGGCAATGGCAGCCGCTGCTCCCACGGGAATCAGAGCCTTCACTTTCTCCGGACTCAATCCGAGCGCGCGGCCAAGCACTGAGCCGATTCCCGCGCCCACCTGTACCGATGGACCTTCGCGGCCCAGCGGAATGCCGCTGGCCAGCGTGGTCGCCGTGCAGAAAAACTTGCCCAGAACGGTTCGCAACGAGATAAATCCATCCCGCGCGAAGAGTGCGGCCTTGGTCTGCGGAACGCCGCTGCCGCGAGCGTTGGGGAAATAGCGGTAAAGCAGGAATCCCATTGCCAACGAGCCGGCCACCGGCACCAGAACGCGCCTCCACGCGGCACTGTCCACCGGATAGAGGCGCATTCCCAGTCGCTCCGTGAGCACGATAAACGCGACAACAGCCAGCCCGGTAAGCGCTCCAATCAGCAGCGAGAGCAGAAGAAAGACCTGCTCCTCGCGCTGGTGCAAGCGTGCACTCCAACGCGCTCCAAGGTCGGCGAGCCATTTCTTTTTAGGATGTTTCTCTGCGGGTACGGCAGACGACATATAAATAGTTTACGCGAACAGCATTTCATGTTCAGGGGAACAACAATCAAGGACATATCAGTTCACTTAACGCGATATAACCAATGCGCTCAACGACAAACGAGACAAAGTCGACAATAGAGATACGGGCAAGTAACGGGCATCCTGGAGACAGACCCACAGTCGGAACAGGAAATTCATAGAATCTCAAAGACACTGCGCGTATACTATCGGCAAGGCGGCAGGCGTTGAGCCTGACCGGCCTCAAGTGAGGTGCGTCTTCCGCAGTGACTATGATTCACTGACATCCGACGTTCCAGCCTCCGGAACTTCCCGTTGGCGCGCGGTGGTTCGTGTGCTGCGAAGTCCAGTGGATTCATTGAGTTGTGCCTTACTTCCTTCCTTCTGTGCCCTCTGCGGTTCCCCGCTGCCGCATCTCAGTCACGCGCCCATCTGTGAAGTTTGCTGGACGGAGTTTTCCGTGCAGAGCGGAGAACTGTGCGCGCGCTGCGGCGACACTCTGGACGCGCCGGTGCATGCCGGACCGACGAGTTCTGGGTTGTGCCGAGCCTGCCGGATGGCGCCGCCTCCGTTTGTGCGGGCTGTGGCTTATGGGCCGTATCAGGACCGCATGAAGGCGGCCATCCATGCACTCAAATATGACCGTCTGCACGCGGCGGCTCGCGGGCTGGGCCGGATGCTGGCCGAAGCAATTGCCAAACTGGCGGATGAGGCGCCCAGCGAGATGCTGGTGGTTCCTGTGCCTCTACACCGTTCCAAATATGCCGAGCGCGGCTTCAACCAGGCTCGCTCGCTGGCATTTCATGCGCTGAATGCGTTGCGCAAGTGGCATCCGGAGTGGCGGCTCACGATGGCTCCGAGAACGCTGATGCGGCTGCGCGCCACCGAGAGCCAATTTGGCCTGACCTGGCGGCAGCGGCGGTTGAATGTGCGCGGAGCTTTCGAGGTCGCTGATCCGGCCGCGGTTACGCTGAAGCACGTTCTAATTATCGACGACATATTCACTACCGGGGCAACGGCGCGCGCCGCGGCTCTGGCGCTCACTCGGGCCGGAGCAGCTTCGGTGTGGGTAGCCACGCTGGCCAGGGCGAACCGCTTGTATGGCATCCGCCGTGGTTCTTCCGCACTGTTCGACGATGCGGAGGAGAAGTTTAGTTCAACCGGCACTTTGCCGGTTGCAACCTTGCAAGAGGCAAGCATTTATTCATCGCACGGGCAATCATCTTTTTGACGAGGGGAAAAAGGATGTCGCTGGGAAAAGCCATGATTCATGCACGCAAACAGAAGTCCATAGCCAGGGCCGCGGCGCTGGCAGGCGAGAAAGTGACGGTACACTCCGCGCACATCCTGCAGATGCCGGTGCTGGTGCTGAACGCATCGTATGAGCCGATCAACATCTGCGGCGCACGGCGCGCGTTGGTGCTGGTGCTCAAGGGAGTTGCGCGCACCGAGGAGGAACACGGGCTGATTCTTCACGCGCAGCGGAGCCGCATTCCCATGCCCTCGGTGATACGGCTGCTGGAATACCGCCGCATCCCTTACCAAACGCGCGCCCTCTCGCGCAAAAATATTCTGCTGCGCGACCGCAACACATGCCAATACTGCGGCGAAACGCTGTCGCCTTCGGATTTGACGCTGGATCACGTGGTTCCCCGCTCGCGCGGCGGCAACTCCACCTGGGAGAACCTGGTGGCTTGCTGCCATCCCTGCAACCGTCACAAGGGCAACCGCATGTTGAGCGAGATCGACGACATGATTCTGCTACGCGACCCGCGGCCATTTTCGCTGCACACCAGCCGGCAGATTATGCGCATGTTGGGGCGCGCCGACGACCGGTGGCGAAAATATCTTTTTTATTAGGAACAGCTTCTAGCTGCCAGATACTAGAAGCCATCTCATCCAGTTCATACAAAGCATCCTCATGGGTACCCCCACCCGTATTTTGGGCGCAAAATCTTTGTTTTCTTTGGTTTACAGGCATGGTTGCGCTGCAAAATATAGAAAACAATGAAGTTCCCTACAAAATATTCCTGGCAAAGGAGTTACATGACGTTTCGGCCTCTGTCGGCTGAATGACGGCGTGAAGAGGGTGTTCCGGGACGATTGGAGGGAAGACTTCTGAGGATCATTGTGCACGAAGTGGGGAAATAATCTGCAAGGGACTGGCCGTCCAGGCAGACGGCGCTTGCGCGCCAGAGGGTTGTAGTCTCCCCGGTCCCCAAATGCAAGGGACCAGGGGCACCCGGCATGCAATCGTAGATGGTGCTACGTTTAGGCAGGAGGGAGAAATGACTGACAATTACATCCGCTTTGTGAAGGTCGACTACAGAAAGCTTACGGCCAAACAAAAGGAACTATTCAATTTTCAGAAGCTCGCAGCTACGCTTGCCGATTTCGGTTATAACTGCATCAAATTAGCCGATGATTGGCAAGGAGCTGATTTCCTTGCTTACCACAAGGACGGCGAGACAACATTGAAGGTGCAGTTGAAGTCGAGAGTAACAATCAAACATAAATATTGGCATAAAGATATCTGGATCGCATTTCCGCATAATGATCATTGGTATCTCATACAGCATGATCGTTTGGTCGAAAAAGTCGGGGAGCATACTATTTGGCTTAGTAGCAAATCGTGGGAAGAAAAAAAGGATGGGTATTCTTCAGGAAGCATCAATCCAAAACTGCTGGCGAGCCTGAGTGAAAACATGCTCGGACCCGTCTACGGTCCTATTTTCGTTGACGATGAGGAATCTGCTGAGCCGGACCGCTTGTAGCCGGTGTACTGGATGTTGTATCGGATGTGCACATTCTGGACCATGTGGCCGGAGCCGGCGCTGAAATGCAGTGTGCCCTCGGCCTTGGTGTAGACGGGAAACCAGTAGTGACTATCGACCTGCTGCCGCCAGGTCATGAGGGGCGGATGCAGTTCTTGGCTGTGCTTGTGCGTGCCGTCGGGAACCATATGGCTGTTGGTCACCACAATTTGCATGCCTGTTGAGTCCACCCAGATGCGGCCATCGAAATAGCGATGATTCTTTTCGATAGCTTTGGGCGCCACATCGAAGACGTAGCAATCCATCTCATCCACTTTTTGCCGGCCTACGTACTTCACGTTGTACTTGCCGATCTCCTCGGTAGTGAGGAGGAAGAAATCATCACTCTGGATCTCTTGCAGGTCGGAGGGCGAGATCTGCACGCGCTGCAAGGTGCTCTCCGGCGCATAGACGGCCATCTCAAATCGTTTGCCCGTGGGATCGAAGATGACATCGTCCACTTCGTTGTACTCGCCGTCCACCTTATTGTCATCGTCGATGGTCTGCACACGGGCGTCACGGCGCCAATTATAGTGGTTGAGCGCCATCTGAAACTCGCTTTCCCTGGCGGCAAACTGGCGGATGATCTCCTGGGGCGCGATGGCCTGTGCGGAGGTGTCCAAGGGGCTGAAACCCGTGTCGAGCGGCATGGGAATAAAGAAGTTCTTGCTCTGCGCCGAGGCGGCCAAGGCGAGGGCAGACGCAGCCAGTAACGCCAAAGACCATCGATTGCGCATGGTTACTCCTATTCAGAAGGTAAGATGCGGGCAGAATGCAGCTGGGTGCAGCTCACTATCCGTAGAATAGCCATAGATGGCTTTTACCGAACAATACGATGTGGTGGTGGTGGGCGCGGGACACGCGGGGTGCGAGGCGGCCATGGCGGCGGCGCGCATGGGGCTGAAAGTCGCTCTCATCACCATGAACATGGATTTGATTGCGCAGATGAGCTGCAATCCGGCGGTGGGCGGCGTGGCCAAAGGCCATTTGGTGCGCGAGGTGGATGCGCTGGGCGGTGTGATGGGCGAGGTGGCCGATGCGGTGGGGATTCAGTTCCGGCTGTTGAATGCGTCGCGCGGGCCGGCGGTGTGGAGTCCGAGAGCGCAGTGCGACAAGCAGCTATATCGCGTGAAGATGCGCGAGGTGCTGGAGTCGCAGGTGGGATTGCATATACGACAGGCGGAGGTGGTTGGGCTGATTGTGGAGCAGGGTGAATCTGGTTCGATAGAGAGTCCATCCCAGGTCCCCAAATGCGAGGGACCTGGGGCACCCATATATATGCCACACAGGCGTGTCTTGGGGTTGAAGCTGCGGGACGGACGCAGGCTGCTGGCTGGGGCCACGATTATTACTACTGGAACATTTTTGAATGGGCTGATTCACTGCGGCGAAGAAAAATATCCGGCGGGACGCAGCGGGGAGCCAGCCTCAGTTTTGTTGGGAGAAGCGCTGCGGGCGTTGGGGTTGAGGACGTGCAGGTTGAAGACGGGCACTCCGCCTCGGCTGGATGGGCGGACGATTCGCTGGGAGGCCTTCGAGGAGCAGGCTGGCGACGCTGAGCCTACGCCTTTCAGCTTTCGGACGAAGAAGATTGCGCAGCCGCAGATCAGTTGCCACATCGCATTCACCACGCCGGAGACGCTGAGAATTATTCGCGCGAATGTGCATCGCTCGGCGATGTATTCGGGGCAGATCGCGGGAGTTGGGCCGCGCTATTGCCCGTCCATCGAGGACAAGATCGTCAAGTTTCCCGACAAGACGCAGCACCAGTTTTTTCTGGAGCCGGAGGGGCTGCACACGCATGAGGTGTACGTGAACGGCATGTCCACCTCGCTGCCGATGGAGGTGCAGTGGGAGATTGTACATTCGATTCCGGGGCTGGAGTCGGCGGAGATGTTGCGGCCGGGATACGCCATTGAATACGACAGCGTGGATGCGACGGAGCTGGATCGCACGCTGAGGGTGAAGAGCATGGAGGGGCTGTACCTGGCCGGGCAGATCAACGGGACGAGCGGATACGAAGAGGCGGCCTGCCAGGGAATTATGGCCGGGATTAACGCGGCTCTGTGGCTCAAGGGCGAAGTGCCGTTTACTTTGGACCGGAGCGAAGGCTACACCGGCGTGCTGATCGACGATCTGATCTCGATTGGGACAAACGAGCCGTATAGGATGTTTACCTCGCGGGCGGAGTTCCGACTGCATTTGCGCATTGACAACGCTGACCGGCGGTTGACGCCGCATGGGCGGAGGCTGGGGCTGATCGATGACGCTGCCTGGGCGGAGTACGAGCAAAAGCAGGCGAGGATGGCTGCACTGGAGAGGCTGCTGGTTACTCGCAAGGTGGACGGCGAGCGGCTAGGCGCGGCAGGATTGGGTGAACTGACGGGGACGGCTGGCCTCACGTGGGCGCAATTGCTGAAGCGGCCGGAGGTGGGCATCGAGGCGGTGTTGGGCGCGATGTTTTCAGCAAGTCAGCAAGTCAGCGAGTCGGCAAGTCAGCGAGCCAGCGGCGAGGATGCTGCCACAGTTTTCGACTCGTATCTGCGAGAGTCGGGAGGCCAGCTTTCTGACGCACAGGCCGCGGTTTTGCGGAGTGCGTTGCGCAATGAGGCGCGGGCGGTGGAGACGGAGATCAAGTTTGCCGGATACCTGGAGCAGCAGAAAAAATCCATCGTCAAACTGAAGGCCGCCGAGGGGGTGGCGATTCCGGAGTGGCTGGATTACAGCGTGATCAGCGGGCTTTCGCGAGAGATGCGCGAGAAGCTAGAGCGAGTGCGCCCGGTGACCATCGGACAGGCCAGCCGCATTCCGGGCGTGACACCAGCGGCGCTGGGTTTGGTGCATGTGTCGATCCGGCTGCAAGGAGCACGATAAGTGGCATGGTAGTAAGCAAGCAGGGCAGATGTTCAGGCCGCATAATCATCGGGCATATCGCGGAGTTGGAATTGTTGGACCAAGCTCTCGAGGTTTCCGGCAGTGCTGAGCAATTCACCGGTTGCCGCAACCACGAGTACAGCGCCGTCAGAGCTTTGCTGGGTGCTGTTTGCAACCATAATCATCGTACTGTTGACCGCATCAGCCGCTGACGATTCCTGGTGCGCGGCCTTGGCGATTTCGTCTACACGCCCGTTTACTTCAACCACCAGCGCGGCGATGCGATCAAAGGTGTTGCTGAGGCCGGAGATTGATTCGGCACCTTTGACGGCACTTGCGCATGCTGTCTTTATGCCGTCGGCTGCCTGCCCGGTCTCCTCGGCGATGCCGCTGACCAGTGCGGCTACCTGACTGGTTGCCTGGGCAGTTCGCTCGGCCAGGCGGCGAACTTCACCTGCAACCACGGCAAAGCCGCGTCCATGCTCCCCGGCGCGAGCGGCTTCGATGGAGGCATTGAGTGCCAGCAGGTTGGTTCCGGCGGCAATCTCTTCGATTACGCCCACAATGGAGCCGATTTGCTTAGCGCGTTCACTCAACGTGGCCACACAGCTGGCGCTCTGCTGTGTATCGTTGGAGAGTTCGCGAATCAATGTTACGGCAGAGGCCACCAGATCGTTTCCCTGAACGGCTGCATCGGCGGCCGCCCGCGCATGTTCCGAGGCTTCGGCGGTGTGGGTGGAGGTATTGGCGATGTCGCGGGAGAGCTGTGTCAAGGCAGCTGAGGCATTCACGGCGCACTTATGCTGTTCGGCCAGGCTGGTGACCGACTTGTTGGCGATTGTGCGAATCTCACTGGATTTGGCGGTTGTGGCAGCCGAGCCATCACGCACCTGGAGAATGACCTGACGCAGACGTTGAACGAACATGTTGAAGCCGTTTGCCAGGGCGCCGATTTCGTCGTTTCGTTCGACCTCAATGCGCGTATTCATGTCGGCGTTGGCCAGCCGTTCGGTCAAATACAGCACCGGCCGCAGCACCAGCCGGCCCAGCAGCACAAACTGCAACACAACGATAATGCCCACCAGAACGGCTGCCGCTGCGGCCAACATTCCCGCAATCCGCAGCAGGCGCGCCGTAACGTCCGAGCTGGGATAAGCAGTCAGGACGGTATATCCCCAGGCTGGGTAGGTATCTTCATGCATCACCCAGCCCTTTGCGTCTTTACGCAGCCGCTGCAGCTGCTCGGCGGAGATTTGTTTGCTGTGAAAGACGACTTCGCCCGAGGGCTTGAGCAGAGCTACAAAACCATGGTCCAGAATGCTGGCCTCCTCGATGAGCTTGCCCAGCGAGGCAATTGAATCCAGCCGGTAGCCGGTGTACCATGCGCCGATCAACTTGCCGTCGCCATCCATCATGGGGACGTAGCTGGTGGTGTATGGCACGCCAAGAATGTCCACCACGCCGTTGAAGGGACGCCCATGGCTCAAGGAGGCGAAGGCTTTGCCTTTGGGATCAAGTGGGGTGCCGACGGCCCGCGAACCATCGGGTTTGAGCACATTGGTGGTCACACGGACAAAGTTGGAGCCGTCCCAGACAAAGAGAGTGGCAGTGCCTCCGGCCAGTTCCTTCACGTGGTCCACCATGGCGAAGTTCATGACCTGGGATTCGGCTCCCAGGTGCAGATCGGGAACGGTCTTTCCGGTAACGGTAGCGGTTCCTTTCAGCGAGGGAGCTCCCTTCATCCGGCTCTGGTCCTCAAGAATGCGCATGGCGCTGTCCACCTGGTCGCGGTAGAGCTGGTCGATGGTGGCCAGACGGCTGATTGCCTCTTCCGACTGGAGAGCTGATTCCTGCACTGCCTCATGCTCGACCTGAGCCGAAATGATGCGCCAGGCAAAGACAGAAAAGATCAGACAGGTAATGAAAACAACCAGTAGCGTGGAAACAACGACACGTACGCCGAGTGAGGAACGTTTCATGGGCGACGAGACTTCCTTCCCTGGCCTCGGCAGCTAGCGTCAGGAGCAGCCGGAGCATCCTACAGTCCAAAGAAGGTTATCGGCAGTGGAGGGGGAGACTTGAAGTCCTCGGGAGGCAAAAGCAGGGCGTCAGCCCGCACGCGGGATAGGCCGGCCGGTTTAAGTAGAGTGTGGAAAGCGCTCTATTGACTGCCTTTATCGCTCTTGCCGATAAACGGAATGTGAAAAGGGACTTCGTCGTTGGACGGCTTCTTGTGCTTGGGGTTGGTGTCTTCTGGGAGCCTGGTGCGCTGGGAGTTGGTGCACATCCAGCCGCCGCGGGCGCGCTCAAAGACGTGGGTGAAAACTCCTTTTTCGTCCACCTGGGCAGTGCCCACCTTATGGTGCATCACGTAGGTGCCGTTGGCCACCGCAATGTCGCCCATCATGCGTACGGTGATCACCTTTTGCTCAAGATGCAGGGTTTTGTCCTCGCCGGTGATTAATTGGGCCAGTTGCTGGTTGCGAGTGGCGATGTCGCCGCTGGCGGAAATGTCCATAAACAATGGGGATAGCACCAGTTCGAGGGCGTACTGGTCGCGCGTGTTGATGGCGTTGGACCAGGCGTCTTCTATCTTCTGGAACTCGAGCTTGGCCGGGCTTTCCGCTGAAGTGACGGCAGGCTGAGGCGCTGCCTGCGCCGGATTCTGAGCCAGGGTAGAGCAGCATGAGAGCAGAAAAATAGAAAAGCCAGTCAAAAGACGGGTCATACGCACCATGGACTCCACTTCAGGGATCAGGGTTCGGGGATCAGGGGTTATTTGCCGGAGTTGCGGCTGCTCTTGGGGGAGGAGCCTGTTCCCTATTTTCTTCTCCCTGTTCCCTCTCTACTGATAATATCTCTTTGACGCGGCAGGCCGTGCAAAGATTTCTCACACTACAATTATTTCCCTACTTGGCTTGTCAGGGTAATCCAGCGGCACTTGATGAACAGGCGCCCAAGGTAAGCCAGAGACCGGAATCAATGCATCGCTTGGCTGTCATCAACCCCATGGCACTTCGCATCCCATATCTTGGCTTTATTGGGGTCGGGCAGGTAGAAGGGTATGGTGTATAGCTCTGCGAGATTGCACATCGCGTCCCTGTTGCCCATGGCCGCTGCCTTCTCAAACCACTCTTCGGCCTTTTTGTAATCCGGCTTGGCTCCATTAGAGTTGTCCTCGTACATCATCCCAAGATTGTTCATCGCCGCCGCGCTGCCCTTTGCCACTGCTTTTTCAAACCATTCACGGGCCTTGTCATAGTCTTTTGGAATCGCCACACCATGCGCAGCACCCACTCCGGCCGCGTAGAGCTTGCCGGCATCGTTCATCGCGTTCACGTCCCCGGCATTGGCTGCTTTTTCGTATTCCTGGAGATGATAGTGATAGCTCGCCATGGCGGTGGCGGTGCGGGCTCGATCACTCCACAGCCAAAACATTGCATCGCTCTTCTCCACACCGTAGCCTCTGTTGTAGAGATTGGCCATGTTATCCATCGCCACCGGATCGTCTTTGGCCGCCGCCTTCTCATACCATTCACGAGCCTTCGCGTAGTCCCGTTCGATCCCGTAATTGCCTTTCACATATAGATCTCCAATGTGGTTCATGGCCTCTACGCTGCCGGCATCCACTGCCTTCTGATACCAATCACGGGCCTTTGCATAATCTCGATCGGTGACGGTTCCGTCAGCGGATTCCTGTCCCTCCTCATAAAACGCGCCGGCCTCTATCATCGATGGCACATCCCCGTCATTTGCCAGCCTCTCGACGGCGCGCTCGTGCCTCTGGCGCTCAGAGAAGTAGCCGTTGCTGCCCATCTGACGCACGATCACGGAGCACACGCCAATCAGTAGAAGCATTACGAAAAAGAGGCCCCCGAAGATTATCTGTATCCGGGGAGTCGGTTTCACGGTCTGGCTGGGAAGCGGTTGGAGCGATGTCTGCGTTTGCTTTGGCAGATTGGGAACCGGCCGAAATGGAGGTGGGGGCGTAGTTGACATAAGTGTTCCTCTCGCAAGAACGCCTATGCGCCGTTTTCGCGGCAGAGATTAAATTGCACAGCAACTGCCTCTTGAGCGCATTGATGCGGGGTTTTAGGAAAGTTTTATTTTATCCGCGAATTGTCAACGCACTGTGAATACTCGCAGCGGCCGCAAGTGCCGACGCATACATTAGCTAAGTTGAAGGGATATCAGGCCAGGGTCTGCAACTGTTCGGGATCGTTAAGGGTGACCAGGGAGTCTTCAATAGAGATCCATCCCTCTTTGCGGAACTGGCCCAGAGTACGCGTGACGGTTTCACGAGTGGTGCAGGCCATAGAGGCCATTTCCTCATGGGTCAGCAGGAGCGGAAAGCGGAAACCACCTCCATCGAGGTGTTCGCCGATTTGGTGGGCCAGCTCAAGGAGCAGACGTCCCAGGCGGGCGGCGACTGTATCGGCCAGGGCGATTCGGCAGGCATCCTGCAGGGCAAAGCGGTACTCCTGACAGATACACTGGACGGCACGCATCTGGGCCTCTTTATGGGCGCGCAGGAAGGTTTGGAATCGCTCGCGCTCGACGGGACGGAGTTGGGCGGCGGTGAGCGTTTCAGCCGAAACCTCATAGACGCCGTGGGAGAGAACCGCATACAGGCCCAGCATGGAGCCCGGTCCGGCTACACGGACGATCATCTGGCGATCTTGAAGGTGTCCAACAGTGAGTTTTAGATAGCCTCCGCAGATCAGGTAAAGGCAGCGCGCGTCCTCGCCCTGGGTGAAGAGGGTAGATTGAGCGGGAAGGGAAACGGTGCTGGTGGCCATCTCAAGATCGGCCAGTACAGCGCTGCCCAGTGAGCAGAACCAGCCGGGGCGGCGATTGGAGCAGGCCGCGCATCCCACCGGAACCTGCCGTGCAATGTGCTTCTGCCTCGTTAGCACTGCCGTCGAGTTCTCTGTGTGCGCCATGGTTTTGTCCCGTCCGCCGCCGGTCCAATCTCACCATCCCGTTTATTGACTCGCACCCAGCACACTGTGCAAGGGCTAGTCCGAGATGAAAATGCCCTGGCCTCCCGGGGAAGAGACTCTACCTTTAATGAGTGTGCCGGAGCCGCACCGCAATGGATGTGATGGGCCTCACGTCTATACATGATCCCAAGAGCTGGGGGATTCTATCTTATGGTGTTTCCATTGATGCGATCGTTTCCATTGTTTCTGGAGGATGTATATCGACGATCAAGCAAGAAAGGAAGCCGGTAAGAGTTTGAACGCCATATATCAGTTCAACTAGCCACAAAATCATTCCGCGAAGGCATAGGTGTACTATTTTGAACAGTCGTCAAGCCCTCGTTTTGTTCTTCTGCCGAGAGGGTGGACCCTTTTATCCTGGTATTGCGGGTTTCGGTGGTGGGCAATGTGCTGCCGAGACGGTTGAGTTTGCTCGTCAATATCATGTCTTTCTGGGATAATGGGAATCTAGATCACTATGGGACAGGAAATCTAAGCCGGGATCTCCTCATCTCACATATGTGATGTGCGTCACCGCTGACCATTATGACGCAAACGTAATCTCCGGCAATGAAGTGATGCTCCGCACAAAGAGCACCTTTCGTAGCAGGTGGACCGAAGACATTATCGGAGCGGCATTCCACAGGGGGAATAGCCGTTTTGAGCGGTTGGAGGCCGGAATACTTGTTTCGGAAGTGGCTAAGAGGGCATCCGAGGCGGTAAACGATGCACAGAGATGGGCCTGTCACGCAATTGCTGATTGGTGCGGCTCCGGGCAAGAGGCCGGGGTTGCGAGCTTGTTTGATCTTATTGCTGGGCGCAGGCGTGTGTTGCTTCCCTGTGCTGGCGGCTCCGGCGCCGGGCGATAAACCGGCCACCGCGCAGGTCAAGGATACCAATCCCGCGAATTATGTGGGCAGCGAAACCTGCGCCACTTGCCACAATGAGGTGTCCAAGAAGTTCGCCGAGAATCCTCACACCAAAATAGCCTTGCAACATGGCAAGAGCGGGGTTACCTGCGAGGGTTGCCACGGCGCGGGCAAGGCGCACGTGGACGGCGGCGGCGACGTAACCAAGATCTTCGATCCTGCCAAGGCGACCCCAAAAGAGGCGTCCGCCAATTGTCTGAGCTGCCATGCTGGAGCGCATCCCAACTTCGACCGTTCACCTCATGCCAAGGCCGGCGTCAGCTGCATCAGTTGCCACGACATTCACGACGGCAAAGAGGAGCCGCTGCTGAAAGCGGCCCAGCCCGCACTTTGCTTCCAATGCCACAACGACGTGAAGCCGTTTTTCGATATGCCCTTCCACCACAAGGTGAATGAAGGCTTGGTCAAATGCAACGATTGCCATGATGCACACGGCACCTTCGGGAACAGCAACCTGAAGTCCACGGCCGATCAGAATGCGATCTGCACCAAGTGCCACATGGAGAATCGCGGGCCATTCGTGTATGAGCATCCGGCGGTCAAGGCGGAAGGCTGCCTGAGTTGCCACACTCCGCATGGATCGCAGAATGCCCGGCTGCTGAATATGCCCACGATCAACACGTTGTGCAACCAGTGCCATAGCCCAGTCGCGGCGGGCACGGTTCACGGGATGAACGCGGGATCAGCCGAGTTGCAGCCCTGCATTGACTGCCACACCATGATCCATGGCTCCAATCTCGACCCGTATTTCAAGAGGTAACGAAGTTGCGCCGCGCCCTCCGGAAGGATTGGAGGCGCGGCGCAGATTCCGTGCAAATCCAGTACGCGAGTTCAAGAATTTTGATTTCAGCAACAATGTTTTTCCAAGTGAGGCTTCATATGAAGAAGGTAGGCTGGTTTTCACTGCTGTATACACAACAGACCTCTACCACAAGGATGCAGCGCATCGTTGGCGTCATTGGAGTCGCCGTTCTACTGACTATGACGGGCATCGCTGCCGCCCAGATTCCCGCGCCGAGTGAGCCGATGGCTGTCCCGCAGGGATATACATCCCATCAGACGGTGGATGTCGGCGGGCACATTGCCGACATCAAGGGCAGCGGAGCGATGTATGACACGCTGATCAATCAGCAGTCCGGGCCGCGGCTGATGGGCGGGACCTTTGAATTACGCGCGCTCCCGACCAACAAGCACACCCAGATCGATTTACTCCATGCCATCGCCAGCGGTTTCGGAGGCGATCCGTACAACTTTGCCAAGCTGGATTTTTCCAAGGGCAAGCTCTACGAATTTTCGGGAACCTTCCGCCGCGACCGTCAGTACTCCGACTACGACCTGCTGGGCAATCCCAATATCACCACAGGCCAGTCGATTCCCATCGGGATCTCCACCGCGCCATCCAACACGCTGGCTTGGCCGCAGGTTAACCATTCGCCGGTGATGTTCAACACGGTGCGCCGCATGACGGACACCAACCTCACTCTCTATCCGCTCTCCAAGGTGACCTTCCACGCGGGCTACTCGCAGAATGTTTTCCAGGGCCCGAGCATGACTCCGAGCTATACCATCGCCAAGTACAATGCCCTGCTCCAAGAGTATCAACGCAACAGCACCGACGAATTCACGGCAGGGGTCGATTGGAAGCCCTTGGTGGGCACCAAGCTGAGCTTTGATGAGGAGATTACCCACTTCAAGACAGGCTCCTATATGACGCTGGACCCGAACGGGTTCCTGGTGCAGGAGGCGGGCGGAACAAAGGCCTACCTGGGCAACTGGGACAGCCAGGTAGCCTATGGCATCGGCGGCTGCAACACCACCAGCATGGGCAGCGCCTACACCAACGCAACCACCTACACCATCCTCTCGCCGGCGCAAGGCGGCGGCCTGCCGATCATCAATCCGGCATGCGATGTGGTGACCAGCTACATGCGCTCGCAGCCAACGCGCATTATCACACCCACGGAGACCTTCCGTTTGCAAAGCACCAGCATCAAGAACGTCACCATGAACGGCGATTTTCACTACACCACCGCCCAGATGAATCTGCCCAACTATTACGAGAACTTCCAGGGCCTGGATGGCGCTGCTCGCTCGATCACTTACAACGCCAACGCCCGCGCAGATCGTGGAGTGGTCTCCGGAGACTATGGTGTCGTCTGGCAGGCAAACAAGTCGGTCAGCCTCACATACCAGCTTAACTACTCCGATGTGCACCAGCTCGGATATGCAACCTTCACTAGCCTGACCACCCTTTCGACGCCCGCGGCTCCCAATCAAACCATCAACTACTCCGGCGCGTTGACCACGACCAGCGCCGCTAATAACACTGCGGGATTTACGGCAGCTTCCTACATCAATCAGCCCCTGCCGTCCTATTTTGGCCAGAAGTCCCTGACCAACAACGTGACCGGGACATGGGATGCCACATCGCGGGCCACGCTTTCGCTCACCTATCGCTACCGCACACACACCATAGGCCAGGGCTTTCCCAATAACGCTCCTATTCCCGCGGCTGTTGGCGGCCCGGATTGCACTGGAAGCGCAACCGGCGTAACTTGCACGGGCGGCACTGTATCCATCAACGAAAACGGCGGAATATTCAACGCCGCGTTGCGCCCCGCCAAACATTGGGATCTCAATGGCACGGTCGAGGTGCTCTACGACGACAACGCATTCACTCCGGTAGGTCCGCGGCAAACCAGACACTACAGGGTGCATACCACTTACAAGCCAAGGCCCTGGGCGACGTTATCGGGCGCCTTCAACGACCTGGAGCGGCATAATAACACCAATAACCAGCTCGTAGACGAGGCATCTACTGCGTTCTACGGTCCGCTCAATCATGTCGATCACAGCCGGGTAGTGAGCTTTGGAACGGTGCTGGCGCCGAATGAGCACTATGGGCTGGACTTGAATTACGCCTATAGCGATGTCTATGCGGCGACCAACATATGTTATCTGAGCGGCGGCACGGCCACCTTACCCGGCGCTGCTTCAGCCCCAGGCTCCATCCCCGCCTCCGTCACACAGACGGGTAATGTCTACGCGAATGGCGTCTGCAACTTTAATATTGCGCACTCCGGCCCGCCTGTTTTGGGGGACTGGTTTGGCCGCGACTTCATGGATGCGCCCACGCAATTCGTGTCGGCGGCGGTCCGTCTCTCACCGGTAGACAAATTTCACTCCAGCATCGGCTATCGCATCAGCGATGTGAACGGCACCCGGTTCTTCAACGATGCGCGCGACGTCAACGGCTCGCTGGTCTCCAAGTATCAGTCGCCCTTTGTGAATATTGCATGGACGATTCATCCCGGATTGATTTGGAAGGGTGAGTATAACTACTTCGGATACGGCGAGGGCGGTCCCTCCGGTGCGCAGTATTGCAGCACTACCACCACTGCAACCTCAGTACCCGCCCTTTGCAGCAGCTTCGCTCCAACCTATCCGACTGGTGTAACCGAACCGACATCCGGCCTGACCGCGCCGCGAACCTTCCATGCGAATAACGTTACCTTTTCCCTGCACTACGCGTTCTGACAGTGCAGGGCTCTAGCCAATGGCGCAGTTCCCAAAAGAAAGGGACTGCGCCGTTTCATGTAAGCGATACGATCTTGCCATTCCGGCTGCAACAGGAGCGACAATTCACTGCCGCAAGGGTTGTAGTATAAAGAAGAAAACTTCCGGCAGCTGCTTCTCTCGCGCAATCTGACCGGCAAAATTCAAGGAGGCTGCATATGACAAAGATGATTCGAATCCTGATGGTGTTGGCCGTTGTGATGTCTCTGGCTGGCGCCGCGAGCTTTGCCCAATCCGCGGGTGAAGCGACCTACAAAGCCAAGTGTGCCATGTGCCACGGAGCTACCGGTACGCCCAGCGCCGGAATGGCGAAGATGGGCGTGAAACCGGTTTCCGATCCGTCTATTCAGGCGCTCACTGTGGCGCAGATGATTGCAGGCATCAAGGCTAGCCCCAAGATGAAGTCGGTTGCCAGCCTTCCTGACGCGCAGATCAAGGAAGCGGTGATCTACTACCGCGGCCTGAAATAGGAAGTACAATCGAGAAAGAAAGTAGAGCAGGCCCGCCTACTTCGGCGGGCCTTCGTTTGAAAGTGGGGGTATAACTTGCCGGCGTTTCAAAAATTCCGTGAAGGCTGGGTGCGCCCAGCGCTGTTTTTCGGCAACAATCCCATCAGCCTGGCTGGGGGAGCGATCACCACCGCCGCCGGCGTGACCATGATCGGTTATTGGCTGGTGGAACTCTATGGCCGGCCAAATGACAACCCCTACCTCGGCATTATCTTCTTCCTGCTTCTGCCCGCGCTGTTTATCGCCGGATTGATTCTGATTCCTTTGGGCCTGTTTCTGCGGCGCAAAAAGCTGCAGCAGTCTGGAGAGATTCCAGCCGAATTCCCCAAAATAGATTTCAACGACCGGATCTTTCGCCGTGGCGTGGACATCGTTATGGTGGCCACTATTGTGAACTTTCTAGTGGTGTCGGTGGCCAGCTATCGCGGCGCGGCTTACATGGATGCACCGCAATTCTGCGGGCAAAGCTGCCACGTAATGCATCCGGAGTTCACAGCCTACAAGATTTCCGCGCACTCTCATGTGGCCTGCGTGGACTGCCACATCGGTGCGGGAGCGGCAGCGTACTTTTCCGCCAAGGTGAACGGGACCAAACAATTGATCGAAGTCAGCTTTCATCCCCTGGCGCGCCTCTCTCCCAAATGGATTCCCGACTACCCCACGCCGATTCCATCGCCGGTGGAAAGCCTGCGCCCAGCGCGCTATACCTGCGAGGGCTGCCACACCCCGGCCAGGTTTATCGGTGAAAAACTTTTAGTCAAGTCCAGCTTTGCCGACGACGAAAAGAACACCGAGACTCAGTCGGTGGTGGTGTTGCATCTGGGCGGGAGGGATTCGCTCTCTCATCTGACGGGGATTCACGGGGTTCACCTGGGGCACATTGAATATGTCGCCACCGACCCAACCCGGACCACAATCCCATGGGTACAAAAGCGAAACGACGATGGGACGGAGACCGTGTTTGCCACCGCAGCGGCGGGTTCTGGAGTGCCAAAGGGCGAACGGCGAGTGATGGACTGTATCGACTGCCATAACCGCGCTGCGCACACCTTTGTGACCGCCGAAGACGCACTCAACAGAGCCATGGCCGAGGGCGCGGTGAGTCCCGATCTGCCATGGGTTCACAAGAAAGGTCTGGAGCTGCTCAAAGCGACTTACTCGAGCGAAGCAGAGGCGAGCGTCCAGATTCCCGCGCAGCTTGTAGCCTACTATCGCTCTGAGCATCCCGAGGTATTGGCCGCCAAGGCTGCGCTGGTAAAGTCGGCTGGCGAGCAACTGGTGATTCTCTACAGCCAGAACGTCTTTCCATTTATGAAGGTGACTTGGGGTACCCATCCCAACCACATCGGCCACATGAGCTATCCAGGCTGCTTCCGCTGCCACGACGGCGAGCACGCGGCCAAGGGCGGCATGAGCATTACCCAGGACTGTTCGGCTTGCCACAACCTGTTGGTGGTGGATGAGGCCAAGCCCAAGGTGCTCGCCGATCTGGGAATTCAATAATTTTTACGGTCAGCGTATCTTGCGCGGTAGCGGTACAAGCGCAGGCACTCGCTGTGCATACTGCTCGTAGACTTCTCCAAATTGCAGCCGCATCCACTGCTCTTCAAGCCGCAGCTTGAACCACAGCACGGCGAAGATGAGAGCAAAGGCCACCAGGCCACGAACCTGCCCAATGGCGATTGCCGTGCCTAGAAATCCGGTTAGCAGCCCGGTATAAATCGGGTGGCGTACCAGGCCATACGGACCGCCGGTGATCAGTTCGTGGTCTTGCTTGATTGTCACCGAGCGGCTCCAGTTAGTGCCCAGATACACGCGCGCCCAAACCGCGAAGCCCAGCCCCAGTACACATACCACCACGCCAATCCAGAACCATGCAGTCCAGTTAGTTTCAGAAAGATAAGACCAGTAGAGCGCATGAATAGGTATCCAGTGATCCATCAGAAGAGCTATTACGATAAAAAACGTTACGGATCGCATCACTCTCGACATAAGCGGTTCAACCCGTTCGTTGCTCTTGGCGCCACGCGCCGCAACTTGCCAATAGAGAAGATAAACCACCCACAGCGCGAGAAAGAACCAGTCGTAAAATAGTTTCAAAATGCCTCCATACGGCCGTTAATCAATATACGCATACAACGCATCGCCGGTTCCCAATCGAGCGGAAGACCGGTGTGGTAGCCTTGATTTTCAGTTTGAAGGAGCTTCTTTCATGCATTCAAATCAGCCCATTCACTTCAATCTTATTGCCGCGGCCCATGCCTCCATGATCGAGCACGGATTCCAGCCGGATTATCCGGCTGGGACCGACAAGGAAGTCGCTGCGATCCAGGCTCATCCCGAGCCGTCCGCCGCACCCGGCGCTCAGGACTTGCGCAGCTTGCTCTGGTCCTCGATTGATAACGATACCTCCAAGGATCTGGACCAGATTGAATGGGCCGAGCAGTTGAGTGATGGCCGCGTACGAGTACTCATTGGCGTGGCCGATGTGGATGCGCGTGTTGCGCTGGGCACGGTCATCGACGGCCACGCCAAGTCAGAGACGACCTCGGTCTATACCGGCGTCAAGGTCTTTCCCATGCTGCCTTCCGAGTTATCAGAGGGCATCACATCGCTGAACGAGAACGAAGACCGCGTGGCGCTGGTCATCGAGTTTGCCGTGGACGCGACGGGTACGGCGTCGGATGGGAAAGCTTACAGGGCGCTGGTCAGGAACCGCGCGCAACTGGCCTATAACAGCGTGGGCGCATGGCTTGAGGGTAAGGGACCGGCTCCGGCCAAAGTGGCCGCCAATGCCGATCTGGCCGCGCAGCTCAAACTGCAAGACACGGCAGCCCAGCGCATGGTCGGCGGGCGCTTCCAGCATGGCGCGCTGGATCTGGAGACGATTGAGACACGCCCGGTGATGATGGCCGAGGAGGCCGTGGAGATTAAGAAACTGGAAAAGAATCGCGCCACCTCACTGATTGAGGAGTTTATGGTGGCGGCTAACGGCGTTATCGCGCGCACCTTTGAGGATGCTGGCGTGGCCTCCATCCGCCGCATCGTGCGCACGCCCAAGCGCTGGGACCGCATCATCGAGGTGGCCGCGGGGCTGGGTACCAAGCTGCCCATCGAGCCTGATTCAAAGGCGCTGAATGATTTTCTGCTGGCGCAGAAGAAAAAGGATCCTGACCACTTCCCGGACCTCTCTCTGACTGTGATCAAGTTGATGGGCCCCGGCGAGTACGTGCTGGTGAAGCCCAATGAAGTTTCGCCCGGCCACTTCGGCCTGGCTGTGCAGGACTATACTCATTCGACCGCCCCCAATCGCCGCTTTCCGGATATGGTGACGCAGCGGCTGATGAAGGCCTGGCTGGCCAAGGCGCCGCAACCCTACTCCGCGGACGACCTCAACGCCATCGCGGTTCACTGCACGCTGATGGAGGACAACGCCCGCAAAGTTGAGCGCGAGATGGAGAAACGCATCGCCGCAGTGGTGCTGCAAAAACGCATCGGGCAGAGCTTCCCGGCCATCGTCACAGGCGTGAACAACTACGGCACCTTTGTGCGCACCCTCGATCCGCATGTGGATGGGATGGTAGTCAGCGGCGGTAAGGGTCTGGATGTCGGCGACAAGGTGACGGCGAAGCTGGTCTCCACCGATCCGCAGCGCGGGTTTATTGATTTTGCGGTGTGAGCTAATGCATCTCTAGCTGCGATAGGAGAAAACAAGATGCGAATTATTTCTGTCAGGCTGGAACCCGTGGCCCGCGTACTCTCTGTAGTTTATGCATTTTTCGGACTTGTCCGTTTTCTAATGTTTGCATTTACCGGCGCGGAGTACATCACTCTTCCATTTGGTGTGGTAGCACCCCTTATATATCTCAATTTCAATCTCAATCTGCCGCGCTCAACAAGCTTGGCTTATAACATATTCATATTCTTTGCGGCGATAATCTCCTATGCCGTGTCGGGATGGATAACCGGAGCTGCTTTTGTAATTTGTTTCAACATCGTTGCCAACAAGATGGGAGGAATTGATGCGAAATACGTCTCCGCAATTAACGAGATTCATTCTTCAAGGATTGATAACTAGAAGTTTGGTTCCGTAGATTTCAATAAAGATTCCGAATTCTGCTACTGCGCGTCTTTACATTGTGCGCACAATGATGTACACTTCTTGTGGATACACGTAGAGGGCAGACCAATGGGAACCGTAGCTGCTGAATCGAGCCGCTTGCGCGCGGAGAATATCAATCTGCGCGTCAGCCGCAGCCAGAAGGCGCTGATTGACCGAGCGGCGGAGGCGCAGGGGCGTAACCGTTCCGATTTCATGCTGGACGCAGCCTGTCGTGAGGCGGAGTCCGTCCTACTAGACCGGCGCTACTTCCATCTGGACGATGAGCAGTTTCGGCGCTTCATGGAAATACTGGATGCGCCGCCCAGGAGCAATCCCGGCCTCGCACGTTTGCTCAGAACGAAGGCTCCGTGGGAAGAGTAGCCGGCCTCTCTGCTCCTGAGAAACTCACTGCCGCGCACGATCTCTCGCGCTTTGCATGTGGCGAAAGGGAGTTGGATGAGTGGCTCTGGCGCAGAGCAATTCCCAATGAAGAGCGAGGCGCATCACGCAGCTACGTTGTCTGCGTAGAGCGGCGAGTTGTGGGCTTCTATGCTTTGGCCGCGGGCGCGGCGGATCACACAATTGCGCCGGGGCGCGTCAAGCGCAATATACCCAACCCTGTGCCGGTGATGGTGATTGGAAGGCTGGCCATCGATCTCGAATTTCAAGGGCAAGGAATCGGATTGGCGCTGCTACGGGATGCGGTTCTGCGCTCTGTGGAGGCCTCGAAGATCGCCGGAATCCGCGCGATTCTCGTTCACGCAATTTCTGAGAGCGCCAAGCGGTTTTATGAGAGATTCGATTTCATTCCTTCCCCCGTCGATCCGTTGACGCTGATGATACCCATTGCGGAGGCGGTCAACGTGCTTCGAGAGAAGCCTTGAATTTGTGAGCAGCCTACATTCCCGGAGGCCCCTGTACTAGCCCGATCAAGTGGTCTTCGGGGTCGGTGAAGCCGGCGATGATGCCGCCGTCGGGGAGGGGGTGAGGACCGAAAGCCTTCTTGCCTCCCTTGCTCTCGATAAGGGCTAGCGCGGCGACGATATCCGCGACCGCAACATAAAACGTGACATGCCCGGTGTGCTGTTCCCGTGCGCCGATGCCTCCGTTGATGCCAGAGCCCGGTTTGACGAGCGAATACCAGTCTTCAATAGGGGTGATCTCCCAGTTGAAGACGCTTTTGTAAAACTCCTCCAGCTGCTTCTGGTCACGGCCGAGAATCTCAAAATGCACGACGGGATGGGGCATTGGTGCGGCTCCTCACGAATAGATGTGAATAACACTCTACACTGTCTAGATGAAATTAATCTAATGTAAATAAGCGAAGAAAAAGATTATTGCTCCGCTTCTGCTCCGTATAGGTCTGGGATAGATACAAGTGATTGTCTTCGCGGGCCGCAAAATTCCGTCTAAAGGAAGAGTAGTCCCTGCGAACAAAGATTTGTTGCCCAGAATGCGTGTTGAGTGCGGCGCACAGAGTATGGTGATTTATTCTAGTAAGTGGCCCTCCGGTTCGACTCGCTCATTTATGTGAGCCGCGCAGACGGATGCCGGCTCCAAAAAGAGGATTGAATGCGAGTAGGTTTTTCTTGGATGGCAGCTTTACTTTTCGCTGGAGCAGGTGTGCCGGCATTTTCTTCGTACGCGGTTGCACAGGAAACGGGCTCTGGACTAATTGCCGTCGTGGAGCTTCCCGAAGCACCACAAGTTCAGCAAGCTCCAGCTGGGCAAAGCCAGGCCACTCCGCAGTCGGCACCTGGCACCACGCCAGGCCAGACCGGTACTGCGCAAGGCAGCTCCAGTTCGCAAGCGCCAACTCCTCAGCCTGTCACGGAAAAAAGCCTTCACGATCAGGCTGAAGAACAGCTCAAGCAGCAGGAGAAGCAGCGGGTATTGGGCGTCATGGCAACCTTCAACACCACCAGGAACCAGAACGCGCTTCCTCTCTCTCGTGGGCAGAAATACCAGCTTTTCTTCAAGAGTGCCACCGATCCGTGGCCATTTGGTCTGACGGCTGTGGTTGCCGGTATCGGCCAGGCCGATGACAGCTACCCGGCCTGGGGACAGGGCATGGGAGGTTATGCGACGCGATTTGGCGCTGCGTACTCCGATTATTTTATAGGCAATTTTTTCGGCAATGCGGTGTTGCCGTCCCTTTGGCATGAAGACCCGCGCTACTTTCAGAAGGGCAGCGGCCCTGTCTCCACGCGCTTCTTGTGGGCGGCGGGAAGCACCGTTTGGTGCAAGCGCGACAAAGGGGGATGGGGGCCGAATTATGCCAATGTATTCGGCAACCTGATTGGCTCTTCCATTGCCAGGGTGTATTACCCTGCATCAGAACGTACTGCCACCGATACGATCACGGATGGGTTGACCGTCTCCGCCGAAGGGATCGTAGGCGCCGAGGTTATCGAGTTCTGGCCGGATATGGTGCGCCACTACAAGCGAAAGCACGCCGAGAAACTGGCTCGAAAGGCAGCGCAGAGTACTGCTACTGTTCCCTAAATATCGGCGGGTTTTACTCGCCACGATGTTTTCTACAAGGAGTTGCCTGCATGTCGTGCCAGGATTCTTGTGACATCACTATCAGTCCGTGATAATAGGATCATGCGCGATACTACCCCTTAAACTGACAAATGACCGGGCCAACCAGCTTTACCAGCTGACAAACAAAGAACGACTCCGCAACTGGTGAATCGATGTATTCAGGTTTTCAAAATATTTCGTTCATACTCTTTACGTGCATTGCCATCCTGGCCTCTCCCTCTCATCTGCTTTCGCAGCAACCAGGCTCCGCCCTGATCGTTGCCACCGCCGCAGAGCTTCCTGAGGCTCCACAACCGCAATTGGAGCTTGCCTCGGAAGACGAACTAACCCAGCATCCAGCCACAAATCCCAACCCGACGCAGAGTCCCGACGCGCAGGGCAGTTCCATCTTGCAAACCGGCACTCAGCAGTCCGACTCCAAGAAAAGCCAATACCAAAAGGCCGAAGAGCAGATCAAGGAGCAGGAGAAGCAGCGCACCTTGGGCGTTGTGCCCGCCTTCAACGTCTCCTATCGCAAAGAGCCGTCTCCATGAGCGCGGGGCAAAAGATGCGTCTGGCCTTCCGTTCCTCGATTGATCCTGTTACCTTTGCCGCCGGGTTTCTGGCTGCCGGCTACCACGAGGCGAAAGACGACGATCCCGGATTCGGATGGGGACCCGAGGGCTATGGAAAGCGCTCTGCCGCAGCCTACCTCGACGCCTTCGACGGCACTATGATCGGTAACGGCATCCTGCCTATTCTCTTCCGCCAGGATCCGCGCTACTTTCGAATGGGACAGGGAACCATAACCCACAGGATGCTCTATTCGCTGGCCACCAATGTCATCTGCCCGCACGACAACACACGTAAATGGGAGCCCAATTATTCGAACGTGCTGGGCAACATCGCCGCGGGCGGCATCTCTAATCTTTATTACCCAGCCGCAAGCAGGAATGGCGTAGGCCTGACCTTCAGCAACGGGATGATCGTGACCGCCGAAGGCGCGATCGGCTCCATCTTCCAGGAGTTCTGGCCGGATATCTCGCGGAAATTTTTACACAAAGATCCAACCCATGGTCTTGATGCGCAGGCGCGGGAGCAAGACTCTGCCGCAACGCAGAAAAAGCAACAGGAGAAGAACCAGAAGTAGCAGCAAAGCCAACTTGGCAGCGATCCTTTCTGGAGAAAAGAGCATCTATTAATATGTCTGGCGCGAAAGGGGGTTGGATGAGAAGAGGCTTATGCACTGAAATCCAAGCTCTCCTTTAACATCACGATCTGGTTAGAATGGATATTAATCGTAGCACTTGTCATTTTCAGGAGATTCTCCCCATGCCTTTGCTATTTTGTTTCCGGAAATTACTTTGCTGGCGTTATTCCTTGTTCGTACTGTCTGCCGTTGCGCTGATCTTCTGCTTCAGTGCCTGCGCCAACTTGGCGGCTCAACAAGCTGAAGCCGACCGCCCTGAGCCTGCCGCACTCGTAGCTACAACGATTGACGCTCCCGCGCCGGAGCAGGCGCCGCAGGCGGCTGCCACTCCGCAGCAAGCATCGAGCGCCAGCGGGTCTATGCCGCAAACTCAACCGGTGCAAAATTCGCAGGAGTATACAAGCGGCCAGCAAACCAAGCGCATCCTCGGCATCATACCCAACTTTCGCGCTGTCAGCGTTGACGTAAAACTACCGCCGGAGACCATCAAAGAAAAGTTCATGGACGCAACTCATGATTCGTTCGATTACTCCTCCATATTCACCCCGGCGGTCCTCGCGGCTTACAACATGGGCGAGCGCGCAACTCCAGAGTTTCATCAGGGAGCAGCCGGTTACGCCCGCTACTTTTGGCATTCGGCCGTCGACCAAACCAGTGAAAACTACATGGTCGAGTTTATTTTTCCCACTTTCACCCACGAAGACGCGCGCTACTATACCCTGGGTCGCGGCGGATTCATTAGACGCACGGGCTATGCACTCAGCCGCGCCGTCGTCACCCGCTCAAACTCGGGGGCTGCTGTCTTTAATATCAGCGAAGTCCTTGGCGCGGGCGCCTCGGCGGGCATTTCGAATCTCTATTACCCCTCTGCCACACGGAGCCTTGGAAACACCGGAACCGAATGGGGCCTGGACGTCGCAATTGACGCCGGCACCTTTTGGTTCAGGGAGTTCTGGCCCGACATCAACCGTCATGTCTTCCACAACAAGTACAGCGACTCTCCCGCGCAAAAGTAGCGCTACGGCGCCGGTTATTTCGCTGCTTGCTCGGTCTATGTTTATGCGCAAAAAGGCGGCGCGCAATTACATCTTGAGCGCGCCGCGTGAAAAGATTCAGGCCGAAGCAGAGCTTCGGCCTTTTCTCTTACTGGTTAGGGATAGACGCCACGAAGCTTGACAGCCTCGGCGACGCGCCCTATGCCCAACATGTTGGCTGCGATCCGCATCGAAACCTTGTGATCCAGATGGATCTTCAGGGTATCAGCGAACGAGGTCTTCATGATGCGTTCCAGCTTGGTGTAGACATCCTGCGCGTCCCAGAATAAGTGCTGCTCATCCTGCACCCACTCGAAGTAGGAAACGGTCACACCGCCGGCATTGCACAGAATGTCAGGAATCACGAAGATGCCCTTGGCTTCCATAATTCTGTCAGCCTCAGGAGTGATCGGCCCGTTGGCCGCTTCTGCAATGATCTTGGTCTTTACCGCGGCCGCATTGTCGGCATGGATGGAATTTTCCAGCGCCGCAGGAACCATGATGTCGCACTCCAAGGCCAGCAACTGGTCGGAAGTGATGGCCTCGGCGCCTTTGAAGCCGGCAACCCGCCCAGTCTTTTCCTTGTGCAGGAGCAGGGCTGGAATGTCCAGTCCGTTCTTGTTGTAAACGCCGCCAGTCGAATCGTTCACCGCCAGCACCTTGGCTCCGGCATTATGCAGTAGGTCCGCGGCAAACGAGCCTGCGTTTCCAAATCCCTGAATCACAACCTTGGCGCCCTTTAGCTGGATCTTCAGATGCGCGCAGGCATGCTCGATGGTGTAAAAAGCACCACGCGCGGTTGCATCGTTGCGCCCCAGCGATCCGCCCAGTGCGATTGGCTTTCCGGTTACCACACCCGGAATCGTATATCCCTTGGTCATACTGTAGGTGTCCATGATCCACGACATGGTTTGTGAATTGGTGTACACGTCGGGCGCGGGAATGTCTTGCTCCGGCCCGATGAGAGGAAGAATTCCGGCGGTGTAACGCCGCGTCATCCGCTCCAGTTCGCCTTGCGTCATGTGTTTCGGATCGCAGGTGATTCCGCCCTTGCCGCCGCCGAACGGAATGTTCATGACTGCGCACTTCCATGTCATCCAGGTAGCCAGCGCCTTCACCTCATCCAGTGTCACTTGCGGGTGATAACGAATGCCGCCCTTGGCGGGCCCGCGCGCCGTGCTGTGTTGCACACGATAGCCTTCAAAGCGGTGAATGCGCCCGTCTTCCATGCGCACCGGAACACTGACAGTCAGAATACGTTCGGGATACTTGATCACTTCCCGAATATCGTTGTTGAGCCCCAGCACGTTCGCTGCCGCATCGAAATTCTCCAGCGCCACGGTGTAGGCGTTATCCGCAACTCTTGTTGTCGTCATTTTCTTTTCTTCCTCCTTGAACTGCACAAACCCACAATCAACTTCGGATCCCCATCAGCGCGCATGGCATACCTCTCTGCTCGATTCTCGATAGAGTTCCCTGCCCCGCGCCAGCGCGCGTTTATTCAACTCCATCCAGCGCGGATTCTTTACCAGCCTTCGCAACGCCGCGTCGATGTTGACATTCTCCACAGATCTGGTGATCTCCAGCAGCGCGCCCAGCATCACCATATTGCCGGCTCGCGAGTCACCCAGTTCATCGGCCACGCGCATGAATGGGCGTGCCAGCACATGTACGTCTTTTTGCTCGCAATCTTCCGGGAAGGATTCCCCGTTGTAAAGAATCCATCCACCCTGCGGCACGCTCTTGTAAAACTTCCGGAGCGATGGCTCATTCATTGCCACCAGGATCTGGGGATCCATCACCATGGGCGAATCGATCGAGTGCCTGGACAGGCGCACATGGCAGTTGGATGTTCCCGAGCGCATCTCCGGCCCATACGACGGCAGCCAGGAAACCTCGAGGCCTGCATCAAGCCCGGCCTCGGCCAACACTTCACCCAGCAGCAAGACCCCCTGTCCGCCAAAGCCGGCTACACGCACGCGAAGATCCAGGCCGGGCGTTGTTTCATCGTGCACCAGCGGATTGCCTTCCGGCAGACTCTCGTTATCGACGCCAAGAATCTGCGGAATCCGATCAAGCGCTGGCGAGAGCTCGGGCAAAGGTCTCGGCTTCGCCTCCTTGGTGCGATCAAGAATCACCTTGACTGGAAATGTCTTGGTCAAAACATCGCGCACCCAGTGCTGCGCGTCGACCGGAGTCATCTTGAAGATCGTCGGGCATGGCGCCAGCACCTCGATCAGAGAGAAGCCCAGACCGCGCACTTGGTTTTCCACGGCACGCTTGATAGCGCGCGTTGCTAACGCAATCTGCTTGTTGTCTCCCAGAGCCACGCGCTCGATGTAGACCGGAGCCTCCAGCGTCGCCAGCAACTCGCTCATGTGCAGCGGATATCCCTCGTTGGACGCCGTTCGTCCCCGCGGAGAGGTTGCACTCTTCTGTCCCAGCAAGGAAGTCGGCGCCACTTGTCCGCCGGTCATGCTGTAAATAGCGTTGTTGACGAAGATGATGGTGATATTCTCGCCGCGATTGGCCGCATGAAGTATCTCCGAGGCGCCGATTGCAGCCAAATCGCCATCACCCTGATAGCCGATGACGATGCTCTCCGGCCTGCTCCGCCTCACCGCCGTAGCCACCGCGGGCGTGCGTCCGTGCGCGGCCGAAATATTACCCACGTCGAAGTAGTTATAAGTAAATACCGAACAGCCCACAGGCCCGATCAGAATCGTCCTGTCCTGGATGCCCAACTCGTCGATAGCCTGCGCCAGCATCTTATGCACCTGGCCATGCCCGCATCCAGGACAATAATGAGTCTGGTGCTGCAACTCTTCTTTGCGCGTGAAGCGCTCGAAGAATGCTTTAGGCCTGGAGTGCGACACCTCGTATTCAGAAACCATCTCGTTAGACATAGGACCTCCGCACTTCTTTGGACTGCATAGCAGGCAGGAGTTTCCGCGCCTGATCTTTCACGATCTTGAGCACCTCTTCGTGCGACGGCACATTTCCACCCACGCGGCTGAAGAACTCTACCGGCCGCGCTCCATCCAGCGCCAGCCGCACGTCTTCCACCATTTGTCCGTTGCTCATTTCCACAACCACGAAGACCTGCGCACTCTTGGCCAGCCGTTGAAAATGCGCAGTCGGAAATGGAAACAGTGTAATCGGCCTCAGAACACCAACCTTGAGGCCGAGATCGCGCGCTTCGGCAGCAACGGCTTTTAAAAGCCGCGCCACGATTCCGTAGCCAACCAACACAATCTCCGCGTCCTCGGTGCGCCACTCTTCGGCGCGCACCTCGCATTCCTGCGCGCGGCGATACTTTGCTTCGAGGTGATTCTGATGTGCTTCCAGCGCATCGCTATCCAGAAACAGCGATGAAATCAGATTGCCGCGCGTCGCTTCCGTTCCCGCCACCGCCCAATCCGGTTGTTGCGGCTCAATGGCCGTCTGAGGAAACTCGACTGGCTCCATCATCTGCCCGATAAATCCATCGGCCAACAGTACCACCGGGTTGCGATAACGATCTGCCAGCTCGAAGGCCAGCGCGGTCAAATCCGCCATCTCCTGCACGCAATGCGGCGCCAGCACGATGGTCCTGTAGTTGCCGTGGCCGCCGCCCTTCACTACCTGGTGATAATCGCCTTGCTCCGCGTTAATACTGCCCAGGCCCGGCCCGCCGCGCGTGATGTCCGCGATAACGCAAGGCAACTCCGCGCCGGCCATATAGCTTATGCCTTCCTGCATCAGGCTGATTCCCGGGCCGCTCGATGCCGTCATCGCGCGCACGCCAGCGGATGATGCGCCGTAGAGCATATTCATCGCCGCGACCTCGCTCTCCGCCTGCAAGAACACTCCGCCGGTCTGAGGCATATAGAGCGCAGCTGTCTCGGTAATCTCGCTGGCTGGCGTAATGGGATACCCATAGAATGCGCGGCATCCTGCGAGGATCGCGCTCTTCACTATCGCTTCGTTACCCTTCATCAGCTGCTTGCGCATTCGCTCGCTCCCGCAATGCTTGTTTCCACAGCGCGTTCTTTCTTTACCATTCGCAAGACCGTAATCGCTCCCGGCTCGGGGCACACCATAAAGCAGATGCCGCATCCCGTGCATCCCGAGCCCGCATACGTTGCAGTGCGATAACCGTAGTGGTTCAGACGCTCGCTGAGGGCGATCACCTTCGCCACGCACGCTTCCACGCACAATCCGCAGCCCTTGCACTCATCCACATCTACGCGCAGCACGCCACGATCTTTCTTGTTCACATCCGCCATTCCTGCTCCTCTCCGGCAAGCCACAAATCCTCATGCAAGCACGGCCACGGGCTTGCGTTCCATGTAATGCGAGCGCACCGCGAAATCTTCCAATTCACCTCTGAAGCGCGGCTCGGCAATGTCGATCAGCGCCTCAGCACGCTCACGCAGGGTCTTTCCATGCAGGTACGCAATGCCGTGCTCGGTCACCACGTAATGCACGTCGGCGCGTGAAGTTACCACGCCCGCGCCTGGCTCCAGCACCGTCGCAATCCGCGAAACCGTGCCGTTCTTTGCAGTCGAAGGCAGTGCGATAATCGGCACTCCGCCCTTGGAGCGCATGGCCCCGCGAATGAAGTCCACTTGTCCGCCAAAGCCGCTGTAAGGCTTGATTCCCAGAGAGTCTGAGCACACCTGACCTGTGAGGTCTATTTGCAGTGCCGCATTTATGGCGACCATCCTGTCGTTCCGCGCCACTACAAACGGGTCGTTGGTGTAGCAGATGGGGCGAAACTCGAAGGCTGGGTTATCATCGATGTAATCGAGAAGCCGCTGCGATCCCAGCACGAACGATAGCACTGCCTTGCCGCGGTGCAGTGTCTTGCGCTCTCCATTCAGCACTCCCGACTCCATCAGATCGATAACTCCATCTCCAACCAGCTCGCTATGTATTCCCAGGTCGTGTTTGTCTCCCAGGCAGGCAAGCACCGCGTCGGGAATTCCACCGATCCCGGTTTGCAGCGTTGCTCCGTCGGGAATCAGCGAGGCAACATTCTCCGCGATCCGACGATGCATCGCGGTGAATGGCTCCGGATGCAGTTCCAGCAGCGGCCGCGATGTTTCCACAATCGCGGAGATGCGGCTCACATGAATGGCCGTCTCCCCATGCGTACGCGGCATTCGCTCATTCACTTCGGCAATTACTGTCTGGGCGCAACGGACGGCGTTCATGGTGCAATCCACTGCGGCGCCCAGGGTCACGTATCCATGATCATCCGGAGGAGAAACCTGCATCAGTACGACGTCCAAAGGCATGGCGCCGCTGGTAAACAAACTTTCAATTTCGCTGAGGAAGATGGGTGTGTAGTCAGCGCGTCCGGCTGCTACAGCTTCGCGCACATTGTCACCCAAAAACAATCCGCGATGGCGGAAAATACCTTCGTACTCCGGCTTGGTATACGCCGCCTCGCCCAGCGTCTTCATATGGACGATCTCGACATTGCGTAGCTCAGAGGCGCGCGCCACCAGCGCATTCACCAGCGTTGTGGGGGTGGCGCATGAGGACTGAATCCATACGCGGTCTCCAGAGCGAACTGCTTCCAGCGCCTGAGCGGCTTCCATGCACTTATTCCGATACTCTTCGCGCCAGTTATTCACCGGTTACCTCCGAGTTCTCGCCCACATCGGCTACTTACTTGCGATTCATCGTTCATGCCAATCGCGGCCGACTATTACTCCAGCTTTGCTTTCGCATACACAAAAAAGATATGCGGAATTCCAGGAACATATTTCCACAAAACCCAAATCATTCTGAGCTTCGCCAAGGTGCGAGGCTGTGACGCGTGTCACTCTGCTCACGTTTGTTAGGCAGAATTCTATCTTGCATTTCGAGGCTTTCCGAATGTTAAGTTTTATCGCTTAAATGATAAGAGTATTAGTTATAGATGCCACTAATTCTACATAAGTGAAGCGTCGGTAAAATGGTAAAAGTGCATAAGACGTGAATGTGCGTATAACACGTATGGAATCAATGTGATATGACGATAAGTAACTTTGGATTATCGGATTGTGTTTGTATGTTTCAGGCAAGCGCAACTTATACACGGATAGTCTGGTTTATGCAGATATATAAACTCAATATATTGTTATAACCCGAGGGAGGAAGATACACATAATGATTAATTGACGTCTCATTGTTTGCATAGGTAGGACACACTACTATTTCAACTTGCATTTACCTATTCATAAATGGCTTCAATTGTTGAAGTATTCCTGTCGATATTGCTTTTCATAAGGAACTGAATTCTAATTATCTCGGATGAACATGCGCATTCAATCCGTCGCAACCCGCGAGATGCAAGGCTCTGTGCCTACGGTCAAGGCAGCTCTGATACTGACTGGATTCAGCGCGGTCATAGGCCAGATCGTGCTCATGCGCGAACTGATGGTCGTATTCTGCGGCAATGAAATATCGTTGGGCATCATGCTTGGCCTATGGCTTTTCTGGACAGCGGCAGGCAGTATTCTATGCAGCAGTCTTGCCCTGCGCGAAAACAGCGCGAGGCGAATGGTAGCTTTGCTCGAATGCCTGCTCGGTGTCATCCTGCCACTTACGGCCTGGGCATTGTGTGCCAGCAAGAACATTTTTCAAACAGTGCCAGGCGAGCTTGTTGGGCCGGTCCAGATGCTGCTGGCGTCGCTGATTTGCCTGAGTGTGTTTTGCGTTATAGCCGGCGCGTTGTTTGTAGCCTCGACGCGCATGTACTGCCACGAGTGCGCAGTTGACGCGCGTGCTGCTACCAGCACGGCATATCTACTAGAGGCGGCCGGTTCCGGCTTGGGTGGAATCGTCGCCAGCTTTATGTTGCTGCGCTCACTCGAACCGTTCCAGATTGCATGTGTAGTACTGGCCCTGAATCTGACAATGGCAGTGATTCTTTTGTTGCGTATGAGTTACAAGCAAATTGGTTTCGCTGTGACAGCGGCGGCGCTGTTGGCGTTCACTCTTCTCATTTATGTTGCACCATGGCTGAAAAGTGACGCGCAGGCGCGCCAATGGCGCGGCTTGCATCTGCTTGCATCGCGCGACTCAATTTACGGAAACCTGGCGGTCGTGGAAACAGGCAACATCCGCAGCCTGTATGAGAACGGTCTTATCCTTGCCAACTCGCCGGATGAGAGCGCTTCCGAGGAGGCAGTTCACTACGCACTGCTTGAGCACCAGGCGCCGCGGCACATTTTGCTTATCGGCGGCGGCGCCATCGGCGTTATTGCGCAGGCGCTCCGTCATCCGACTATCGAGAGTATTGACCTGGTTGAGTTGGATCCCGCGCTTATAGGCATGGCGCGGCAATTCGTTCCCTCTGAGTCGGCTTCAATCTTCTCCGATCCCAGAGTGCATCTGCATTACGCTGATGGGCGGGCCTATCTCAAGTCGGATCAAAACATGTTCGACGTGATTATCGTGAATGTGCCAGACCCGCAGACTGCGCAGTTGAATAGGTTCTACACTGTTGAATTCTTTCGTTCCGCGCGCGATCATCTGGCGCCGGGCGGCTTGCTCGCCCTTGAACTGCGCTCGTCAGAGGAGACCATCAGCTCCAACCTGGCGGAGTTTCTGCGTTGCATTCATTACACACTCGCAGGAGTCTTCCCATATATTGTGGCCATTCCGGGCGATACGATCCACTTATTTGCAGCGAGTCGGCCGGATGTTCTCACGGACGATCCGCATGTGCTGATTTCAAGGCTGCTGGAGCGCAACCTCAAAACGCGTTACGTTCGCGAATACTTTATCCCATATCGCATGATGCCCGATCGCATGGCGCAGGTGCGCGATCAGTTGCAGCCACGGGCCACGACACAAGTTAATCGCGATTTTTCTCCCATAGCGTATTACTTCGATGTAGTGCTGTGGAGCGCGCAGTTCAACCCGGCCTATGCCAACTGGTTGCAGGTCGTGCAGCATGTGAATTACATATTTATTCTCAGCGCTACTCTCATCGTCCTGTTGTTGATAGCGGCGCTTTTAGCGTTTGTTCCTGCTCGCGAGCAGCGCGCCCGTGCGGCGGCTGCCTGCTCTATGGCCGCGACGGGGTTCACGCTGATGACGTTGCAAATATTTATATTACTCGCCTTCCAATCTATATACGGATACGTCTACCACCAGCTCGCCATTTTGATTGCTCTATGCATGGCCGGAATTGCTTTTGGAAGCTGGCTGGGCATGCGGCGCCTTCGTCGCGATGATCGTTCCCCGTGTCGCGCCGTTGCAAGTACGCAGTTTCTTCTCGCCTTGTCTGCTCCTGTGTTGATGCTGCTGGTCAGCCTGCTTGCGAAGCTCTCCGGGATGACGGCAAACTGGCTGGCCGCGCAGTGTGTATTTCCTGCGTTGGCCGCGCTTTGCGGGATGTTGGGCGGCTACCAGTTCCCCTTGGCAACGGAGATTTATTTTAACGACACCAGCAAACGGCGCGGACTTGGCATACTTTATGCCATCGACTTACTGGGCGGTTGTATAGGCGCACTGGTATTGAGCGGCTACCTAATCCCCGTCTTTGGATTCTGGAAGACCGCATGGCTGTGTGCGGCCATGAACCTTGCGCCCGCACTGCTGACTGCGAAAGCTTGCATCCCACCCCTCGCAAAAAACACGAAAGGCACTCAATCCATATCTCAGTAGAAGCAGAATTGTGTCAGGCGTTTACGGCTTGTGCTCGCCGAAGACTACCGCGGTGAAGCTGAAGATGTCTGTATCCTCATCCATCCAGCAACTGGCGAGCATTCCCGCTTTGCGGCAGGTTTGTTCAAGAAACGTGTGCCTGTCCCATCCCTGCTCCACCGGCACCTGCGGCAGCAGAAGGCCTTCGCTGTCACCGTTTTTCATCAGCAATCCGTGCTCGCCCACCTTGATCTGTTGAACGTCTGTTACGCGTCGCAGAGGCGAGAGCACGGAAATCTCGTATTCGAGCTTGGGCAACTCAGACGCCATTACCGGAGAAAAACGCGGATCACGCATAGCGGCCAGCGTAGCTGTGTCGCGCACGGTGAGATAGAGAGGCTTGGCGGCTGAAGCGTAGCCAATGCATCCGCGCAACTCGCCCGATTCTTTCAGAGTTGTGAAGGCGCCACGCTCCTGGTTCAGGGTGTTGCTTGTGCTTGCGGGCGGTTGATACGGATTCTTTTCCTGTACCACATATTCCACTGATTTGCGCGCCAGTGCGAGCAACTCGCTCTTCTCCGCTTCACTCAGAGAAAACGGGGTTTCCAATGCTTTTCCGCTGCCAGTTTTTACAAAAACGTCAGCGCTGTATCCAACTACGCGGCTATGATCGCCCGTGACATCGCCTGAATTCTCGTACTTCAGCACACGCGCCTGGTTGGCTCCCATGCGCTCGGCGTAAATCATGGCGGCCACAATGGGCGCGCCACCGCATGCCTCCCATACACGCGACTGAAAATTGCGCGACATGCTGAAGTAGTCCCATGCCTGAAGCGCATTGAGCGTCTTGTGATCGATCGTCACCGCGTCATCGTAGGTGTGGTAGTGCGATAGATCAGAACTAGCCAAAACCAACGTCTCGCCGCTCTCTTTCTTGATCAGCTTTGCCAGAGCCACTCCCAGAGCGCGGCTGCTCTCGTAACTCTGATCTCCCATAACAATGGGCACAACTTCAAAATCGCCCAGCACCTTTTGCAGCCAGGGCAGTTGAACCTCGACCGCATGCTCGCCGCCTGCCGATGTGGGATCGTGTCCCTGACTGGAAAACTTCATGGTCGAGCTCATCTTCACAAGCTTCTGTGCAAACTCCTTGTCCACCGGCACGTTGCCCAGCGGCGTCGCGTAGGCATCGCCGTCATAGACGGAGGTATAGTCGAAGGCCACATGGTGCGTCGGCGCAATCACCACAACCCGCGTATACTTATGCCCTTTTAATTGGGCATAGGTGTAGGCAGCCACGGGTCCGGAGTACTCATAGCCGGCGTGCGGCGCGACCACGGCAAGAATCGGATCGGTAATCTGCGGCGCAGAGACCTTAGCCAGCAGACCGTCAATCATTGCAGAAAGCACCTTGGGATCGGCCGGATAAAAACTGCCGGCGACGGCTGCTTGCCGTACCTTTTGTTGATCTCCCGCCCCGTCATGCTTGATGGGCGTAAACACCAGCAAGGCCAGGAGTGGCGCCGCCAGCCAAAAGGCGCTTGGAGTTAGTGCGAAATTCATATGCGTTACCTCCTCTGCGTTCTTATGCGTGCCAGATGCCAGGAATCTGTTGTTGGCAGAACGGGCAACTATTCTTGCGGATCAGCACCTGACTTGCGGTAAACCCCACGCGCTCCACCAGCATTTTGCGGCACTTGGGGCAGTAAGTGTTCTGCGACGGATGTCCCGGTACATTTCCAATGTAAACGTAGTGTAGTCCCTCGGCATCGGCAATCGCCTTGGCGCGTTCCAGAGTTGGCACCGGCGTGATGGGCAGGTTCTTCAACAGATATTGGGGATGAAACTGGGTGAAGTGTAGAGGCACATCCGCGCCCAAATTTGCCTTGACCCATTGCGCCAGTCCGCGAAATTCCTCATCGCTGTCGTTGAGCGTAGGCAGCACCAGGTAGACGATCTCCGTCCACTTACCCATCTTGCGCAGCGTGACCAGCGAGTCCAGCACCGGCTTCAATTGGCCGGTAACAACCTTGCTGTAGTACGACTCAGAAAAGGATTTCAGATCGATCTTGACGGCGTCCATCTTTCCATACGCCTGCTTCAATGCATCTTCTTGCATGAAGCCGTTGGAGACCACAATGCTGCGGATGCCGGCGGCATGGCCCGCATCTGCGGCGTCCATAATGTATTCGGCGAAGACCACCGGCTCGCTGTAGGTGTAGGCGATGGTGGGGCAGTCGTATTGCCGGGCCATTTCGGCGACGCTGCGCGGCGGCATGTAATGCGAGGGAACTTGCTCGGGGCGCGATTGGGAGATGTCCCAGTTCTGGCAGAATTTGCAGTTGACATTGCAGCCCGCTGTGGCAATCGAGAAGGCGATCGTCCCCGGCAGATAGTGGAAGAGCGGCTTCTTTTCGATAGGATCGACGTGCGCCGCACAGACCCGCGAGTGCACCAGCGAATAATAAACGCCGCCGCGATTTTCGCGCACGCCGCAATAGCCTCGCTCCTTGTCTCCCACCGCACATTCGCGCGGACACAGCTTGCATTTGATCTTGCGATTCGTCAGCTTCTGGTAAAACTTTGCTTCAACAATGAAATGCGCTTCGTCTTCGCTCTCAGAAGCCGTGCCGGATGGTGTAGCAGCGGCAGGTTCGGCAACGGCGGCCATTCCTAGAGCCGCGCCTGACGCCAGGGCGCACTTCATAAACGAACGGCGATCTAGCGGTCGGCCAACAGCGTTATTCACGGCATCCTCGACATCCAACGCACAGAACATATTCAGCCTCTTCTCAACAATTTGGACGTGCGCTTCTTTCGCTTATACCTCGACAATCGAAATCTTATGCGGATCATTCGTGCCCAGCCGATGTTCGGCGTCAGCCGCGGTCGCAATGTAGCGTGGCGCGCGCTCCTCGGCCTCCAGCGTCTTCCATCCTTTTTCGGCGCGCTTGCGCTCGATGGTCTGCCAGCCAGTATGATCGAGCGCGACCGGATCAGTGGAAACGAGCAAGGTATTGGCATTCCAACTGTGTTCCGGCTTGTAGCCCGGGCCGCCTTCGTACATTGCAGTGGTGGCGTCGCAGATCGTCAATCGCATTTTCGAGCGAATCTCCGGCAGCATATTCAGGTCGGCGACGTAAGGATTGCAGCCGTTGGGGTGATACTTGTTGGGGTTATGAATGACGCCGTACATATTCTTGAGGGCGATGGTGACGCCTGCGCCGTCGTGATCTTTCAGTACGGGCACGTTGATCAGCACGTTGCAATATTGTGTGAGAATCTTCGATAGGCAACTGCCCACGCTGCCCCAAGCTGCCAACTCCTGTTCGTAGCCAACGCGGTCCGTGCCGAAGCAGCGCACGCGGTCATTGCCTGTCTCAATGCGAAAACCGGCGCACTCCAGCTCCTCGCTGTCGCGGTCCCAAACCACGATGTCACCGGGCTTAATGCCAGCCTCCTGCAAACGTTCGCAGATGGCCGCGACGAGATGAACGTTGGTGGAGATTCCGCGGCCTCCCAGAGTATTCACCTTCAGGCCTACCGTATCTCCGGGCCGGACCAGCTTGCGCCACGCGTCGGCCGGATGCTCGCAGCCGCAGAGAGCCAGCATAGCTCGATCTGCGAGAGCCAACATCCGCTGTGAATCCACCGTGGAGCCTGTGCCGCGCAGTTGCTCATCGCGCACCACGACGACCCTAGACTTCGCGCCCGACACAGCAGGTTCCGCGGCAGCCTGCGGTCCCACCGCCCCGCCCAGGCACAAGAATGCAGCTCCGCCAATTGATTGCTTGAGGAAGTCTCTGCGGTCGTTGTGCTTTGTACTCATTTGCGTTCTCCGCTAATCTTGCGGGTCGCATGACCTATATTAACGCTTATCGTAAATCTATGATTTATTGCAGTGATGGCCGGCACCTTAGGGCAGATGATAACCCCGATTCCACCTTCATTCCGGCCTAATTATATCGCACAAGCGAAGCGGAGGGATAAACTGCACAAGAGGAGATTTCCTGTGACAAAGACAGCTCAAGACGCCGCGAATCTGTCTGCCAATCTTTCCGCCAAGCGCGGCTATAACTTGTTTCTTCTTGTGGTCGCGGGGCTGGGCGGCCTGCTTTATGGGATGGATATCGGCATCATCGGTAGTGCGCTGCCCTATCTGCAAGACACCTCGACGCTAACGGCGGCGGAGCTTTCCATGATAGTGGCGGTAGTGATGCTGGGTGCGGTTTTTTCCACGCTATTTGCCGGAATGCTGGCCGACTGGATGGGTCGCAAACCTCTGATGATACTCAGCGGCCTCACCTTCGTTGTCAGCATCCCCTTGATCGCCCTTTCGCACGGTTATGCGCCCTTGTTTTTTGGTCGTCTGCTGGAAGGCGTCAGTGCCGGGCTGATCGGTGTCGTCATTCCTCTCTATCTCGCCGAGTGCCTGGCGGCCCCAGAGCGCGGCAAGGGAACCGGAGTTTTTCAGTGGCTGCCGACCTCCTCCATGGTATTCGCGGCCCTGCTTGGAATCTACTTTAGCTATCACGTCGCGGCAGTGGCTAAATCCGGCGACGCATCGGCTTTATTCCTCTACAAGGATCATGCGTGGCGTAATCTATTCTGGGTCGCGCTGCCGCCGGGCATTCTGTTTGTGCTGGGCTGCCTGCTGGTGACCGAATCGCCGCGCTGGCTCTTTAAGCGAGGGAAAAAAGAACAGGCCCATGCGGCCCTGCTGCGCTCCCGCACCGCGCAACAAGCCGACGTCGAGTTACGCGAGATGGAAGAGTCGGCGCGCAAAGCTTCCACGCGCAGCTCGACCGGTAAGAAGATAAAAGACTCGCTCCTGCGCCGCAAATATGTGGCGCCTTTCCTGCTCGCCTGCATCATCCTCTTCTGTAACACGGCTACCGGCGTCAATGCGCTCATCGGCTATAACACCAGCATCCTGCTGCAAGGCGGCCTCTCCGATCTTTATGCCCACTGGGGCTATGTCGTTTTCACCTCTATGAACTTTCTGCTGACTATCGTGGGCATGGCGCTCGTGGATCACAAGGGCCGACGCTTCCTGCTGATCCTGGGCACCAGCGGCATTATCGCTTCGCTGGCGGGCGTGGGCATTCTCTTTCTGCGCACCGAATCCGTCAGCCTCGACGCGCGTGCTCAGGTCCAGGCCATGATCGCGCCCAGCCAGGAGTTAACGCTGCGTTTTGATCGTGATGAAGCCGGCCGGCTGCTTGCCGCGCAAGGCATCGCGGGCAAACAGATTGACGCCAACCGTGCATCGCTGGCCATCATCTACTCCTACGGCGACTTCACCGCAGCCACTACCTTTGTGCGCTCCGATGATCCTGTCGCCCGGCCCATAGATATTTTTCGAGCCAGTTGCGTGCCCGCTAACAAGGTTCTGGCTTTGTTCAAGAATCCCCTCGGCAATCTGAATGCCGCACAAACCGCTCCGCTGAAAATCGAGAAGGCCCTGATCGGCCAGGTGCCTAGCGAGAAACACGGTTGGCTAGTGGCTCTAGGCCTCTTTCTTTTCATGGGATTCTTTGCTATGGGTCCAGGCGTCTGTGTATGGCTGGCCCTCTCGGAGTTGATGCCCACACGCATTCGCTCCAACGGCATGAGCATTGCGCTGGTCATCAACCAGTTGGTCTCCACCACGCTCTCCGGCATCTTTTTGCCCTTCGTCAGCAAGCACGGCTACTCGTCGATCTTCTTCCTCTTCGCTGGCTTCACGGTCGTCTACTTCATAGTGGCGGCCTTCTTTTTGCCGGAGACCAAGGGTAAAACCCTGGAGGAAATCGAAGCGCATTTTGAAGGGAAGTAACCAGTTTCGCGGACTGATGGTTCGTGTGTCCTAGCGGCGGTTATAGGTGAAAATGGTTAGTTGGCTTGCGTGCGTATCCCTTTGGTGAGTATCGTTGTGAAACAGCTATAGTGATTGCTGGAAAGAGAGTCATGGACGTTCTGAAACGGCTTTTCGAGCAGCATTTCCGGTTGACGGCCGAGTTGGTGCAGCCGCTTCAGGGGCAACTTAGCGGCTCCGGGCGGAACATTGTGCGTCTCACGGGCGGAGGAAAGAGTGCCATCGGCATCCTTTACTCTGTGCGCGAGGAGAACGTCGCCTTCTTGGAATTTTCCCGGCATTTTCGCCGCTGCGGATTGCCGGTGCCGGAGATTTATGAAGAGGATTTGAGCCAGGGCGCCTACCTCGAAGAAGACCTGGGCGATACGACGCTCTTCGATGATCTTGTTGCAAATAGGTCTGGAGCCGCCATCGCTCCGCGGACGGTTGAAGCCTATCGCAAGGTGGTGGCCGTGCTGCCGCGTTTTCAGGTCGAAGCGGGCCGGAATTTGAATTACAAGGTTTGCTATCCGCGCGACCGCTTCGACCGCCAATCCATCGCTTGGGATCTGAACTATTTCAAATATTATTTTCTACGCCTCGCTGGCATCCCATTCAACGAACAGGCGTTGGAAGACGATTTCAGCCGCCTGATAAAGTTTCTGCTGGCCGCCAAGACTGATTATTTTCTTTATCGCGACTTTCAGTCGCGCAATGTGATGTTGCGCGACGGGCAGCCGTACTTTCTCGACTATCAGGGCGGACGCAAAGGCGCTCTGCAATACGATATTGCTTCGCTGCTCTATGATGGCAAGGCCGATCTGCCGCCGGAGCTGCGCCAGGAGCTCCTCGACCACTATCTCGATTGCCTCGGCAGCTACATCGACCTAAGCCGCGAAGCCTTCATGGAGCACTATTACGCGTACGTTTACGTCCGCATTCTGCAGGCCATGGGCACGTATGGCTTCCGAGGATTTTATGAGCGCAAGACGCATTTTTTGCAGAGCGTGCCTTATGCGCTGAAGAACCTGCGTTGGCTGGCTCATAACGTAAAGCTGCCCATTGCGTTGCCCGCTCTGATGGAAGCCCTCCAGGGAATGCTGGCATCGGAGAAGCTGCAAGGCCTGACATCTTCCGCTGAGGGCTTGAAGGTACGGATATTTAGTTTTTCATTCCACCGCGAAATCCCCTCCGATGAGTCCGGCAACGGCGGCGGATATATCTTCGATGCGCGCAGCCTGCCCAATCCGGGACGCGAAGAACAGTTCCGGCAGTTGACCGGCAAAGACTCGGCGGTAATCGACTATCTCGACCGACAGCCCAGCGTCCATCAGCATCTTGCCAGTGTAATGTCGCTTGTCGATGCCAGCGTGAGCAGTTATCAGCGCCGCGGCTTCAAAAATCTCATGGTATCGTTCGGCTGCACCGGCGGCCAGCACCGCTCCGTATATCTAGCCGAGCAGTTGGCGAAGCATCTACGCATGAGCGACAGGGTTAAAGTCGCTGTCCGCCATATCGAACTGGAGAAGATGGGCCGATGAAGGCCATGATACTTGCTGCCGGTCTGGGTACGCGACTGAGGCCGCTCACCGACGACCGCCCCAAGGCGCTGGTCACCGTTGCCGGCCGTACTCTGCTGGAGATCGCGATTACGCGCCTGCGTTCCTTTGGCATCAGTGAGGTGATTGTCAACGCGCATCATCATGCGCAGATGATTGTCGATTATCTCAAAGCCAACGACAACTTCGGGATGCGGATTGAAATCTCTCGCGAAGAAGAGTTGCTCGACACCGGCGGTGGCCTGAAAAATGCCGCACATTTCTTCAGCGACAGCTTGAAAGAACCCTTCATCCTGCACAACGTAGATGTCCTCAGCGACATCGATCTGGGGCTCATGGTGCGCTTTCACGCGGAACATTCCGCTCTCGCCACCTTGGCAGTTCAGGAGCGGGAGTCATCGCGGCAATTGATCTTCGACGAGGAGGGTCAACTCTGTGGCCGTCGCATTGTGAGCGCCGCGAAGACGAAATCCTCGGAGATTGAATGGGCGCGGCCCGGGCTTGGCATACAGGCGCTGGCATTTTCCGGCATCCACGTCCTATCTCCTCGGATCTTCGAAAAGATGGAAGAAGAAGGCGTGTTTTCCATCATCGACGCCTACCTGCATCTGGCGTCCCTAGGTGAAAAGATTGTCGCTTTTCGCGCCGGCGGATATTATTGGCGTGATCTCGGCCGCCCGGAGAACCTTCTGCAAGCTGCTCAGGATATGGATAGCGGAAAGTACTGTGATATCTGAAGCGACCGGGCGGAACTGTTGTACACAGCTACTCTGACTCTGCTGACAGAACCCACTTATCGGTCCGCATGTGACTGACTCGTCGAGAGTTAGACATAGTGCAGTCTTTGCCGGAGGGAGTACGCCTTCATGCTAGCTCAGGCGTTCATCACCCTCCAGCAAGGGTGCGGGGTACAGCCGTCTAGATGATGCAGAATGGCAAGTTACAGGGCGTTGGCAAATGTCGTGCTGATGGACGCGAAAGCGCTGCTGATGGCAGTTGCCAGGCTTTGCATACTGGCAGTAGCGCCAAGGGCGATCAGGGCGACTACTAGAGCGTACTCAACCAGATCCTGGCCTTCTTCGCGGCTCAGCAGGTCCTGGAACTTCACATAAAGCCTAAAAAGCATGGCATTCATTTGCGTAATCTCCTTTTGATGTTGTTCCTGTTTCTGTCCCAAAAACCTCAACAGGGAGCTGCAACTGGCTTGAATGGGCCTGTTGTGTGGATTCCAAGATCGCAAAACCTATGCACAATAGCTTTGCTGAACCCTGTAAAGGCTATCGAATTGATTGCAGGAGAGGGAGGTGTGAAAAACGGAAGAAACACGCACACTCAATGAATCCGAGTCTCCAAAGCAAAATGAAGCTGAATTGCGAACAGCCCATTTTGAAGTCCGTAAAATTTCAACAAGAAATGCAGAATAATAATCGTCTGTTTTGGATCATTTGTCAAGATGCCAATTGACATCTCTTTTGAGCTAGCTGGGCTACCTGTCTGGAAGGGTATCGCCTTACCAGAGAATCCCCGGAGCATTGCCACTTCACCAAAAGATATCTTCTGGCAAGAAGATGAAGTGGCAAGCTGCTCTATTGAACATGCACCACGGTAGTCAGCTGAATTCCGGCGGACGAATTGCCGATCATTATGCTTATGGGCTCGGCTTCAACCTGGAATCCTGGGATTTTCTCGTCCCACCAGGCAAGCGTGGAAGCCTTGAGCGGAATCTGTACGGTCTTGGTTTCGCCGGGCTTGAGGCTGACGCGCTGAAAGCCTTTCAGCTCTTCGCGCGGGCGCTCCACCTTGGACTGCGGGTGGCTGACGTAAAGTTGAACAACCTCGTCGCCCGCCCGGCTGCCTGTATTGGTGACGTCGACGCTGACGGTGATCGCCCCATCGCTGGCCAGTTGCTCGGAGCTGGTGCGGAGATTGGAGTATTTGAAGGTTGTGTAGCTCAGGCCAAAGCCGAAGGGATAGAGCGGCTCTCCTTTGAAGTACATATAGGTGCGGCCATGACGGATGTTGTAATCCATCATCGGAGGCAACTGTTCTAGGGAGCTCGGCCATGTTTCTACCAGGCGCCCACCAGGGTTGTAATCCCCGAAGAGAACCTTTGCCAGTGCCGTACCCTCATCCTGCGACGAGTGGGTCATGTGCAGAATTGCGGGAACGTGGGCTTGGCTCCAATTGATTGCATAGGGGAAGCTGGAAACCAGAATAACAATTGTTTTTGGATTAACAGCATAGACCTGCTTCACCAGTTGCTCCTGCTCCAGCGTGATGCTCTCGCGATCACGGCCTTCGCGCCCATCGCTGGGCACGGTGCATGCCAGCGTGCCGCCGCCGTCGATGGTCGCGTGCCAGTCATGCGCCATATCCGGTCCGCAGGTGGGGTCGTTGCCGACGATAACCACTGCAACATCGGAGTTCATTGCCGCATTCACAGCCGCGTTGCCCAGTTCGCTTTCGGCGTAGTTCACCTTCACGTCCGGACCGACAGCCGTACGGATTCCCTCGAGCGGCGTCACCGTATACGGAGGAGTGCCGCCGTACCAGTCCCAGTGAACCGAGTCAGCCAGCGGTCCGATCACGGCGATAGACTTGAGGCCCTCCTTTTTAAGGGGCAGAATGTTGTCTTGGTTCTTCAGCAGCACCACCGATTCCAGGGCCATCTGGCTTGAAACAGTGCGATCCTTATCCGTGTTCCAAGGCTCGGGCGCGTCTTTGATCTTCGTGTAAGGAACCATCTCCGGCGGGTCCAGCAGCCCCAGGTGGATCGCAACCCGGAACTTGGGCCGAAGCAGCGTGTCGATCTCCGCTTCGGTAATCGAACCATCCTTCAAGGCCGCCTTGGTCTCGTCCTCATACTTGTCGAGGAACTGGTTGATGCCGGCCTTCAGGCACGCCACCACCGCCGCCTTCTGATCAGGATAAAGATGACGCGGATCGACCAGCAGATGTACCGCTCCGCCATCGCTCGAAATCACCTCCACACCCCATTGCTCGCGGACAATGCTCTTGAGAATCGGATTCACGGCCATTGTTGTTCCGTTCCAGGCGTTGTAAGAAGCCATCACGGCCTTCGCGCCGCCCTCCTGAAAGCCCATTCGGAAGGGCACGGAATAGTACTCCCAGAAAAGCCTCTGGTCAAAATCAGAGGACGATCTATCGCGCAGGTTCTCGTTGCTGTTCGCAAGAAAATGCTTGAGCAGCGCGGCCGCCTGCCAGTACTTCGGATCGTCGCCTTGCAGGCCTTTGATGAAGGCCACAGCCATGGTTCCGTTAAAGAACGGATCTTCGCCATAAACTTCTTCGCTGCGTCCCCAGCGCGGGTCGCGCGCCAGGTCGGACTGCGGTCCCCACTGCATCAGAATCTGACGGTCATATTTGGCGGTCTGAGTGATGAATCGTGCTTCGTATCCCTGGACGGCCGCCGCCTGGCGAACCAGTTCCGGATCCCACGACTCGCCCATGCCTGGAGGCTGCGGAAACTGCGTGGTCGTAACCGGCAGCCGCTTGCCTCTAGTCTCGCGCTGCACCACTCCATGAATCCCTTCGGAGTTGCCAATGTTGGCCACTCCCAGCCGGGGCACGCCAGTATTGGTGCCAAGGCAGGCAACCTTCTCTTCAGCCGTCATCAGGGAGAGCAGGTTGTCGATCCTCTTCTCCATCGGCAGCGCCGGATCGTTAAACGGATAGCTGGACTTCTGGGCCAGTGCCGGTACAAACACGAAAACCAGAAGACTGAGAAGGATTGCATAATGCTTTTTCACCATGGCGGATACCATACAGCTTTCTCCATCAAGCGCTCAGCGCGGCAGATTCATGCGCGAAGCAATGGCGGTGTGTAGACGCCAAAAGGCTATCACATCTGCCATCATCAATTCAGGTAGGAATCTTCTATAAGGAGGTCGACGCCAGGGGAAGCAGGTCTTCTTTGCACCTTGTCCTATTTCTCCACGACAGCCTTGGAGAGATTTCTTGGCCGGTCCACGTCCACGCCGCGCTCGATGGCCATGAAATAGGCAAACAGTTGCAGGGGCACGACCTCGGCGATAGGCAGCAGGTACTCCGTAGTCGGCTGCACTGGGACGCAATCGCTGACCATTTTCGCCACTTCGCGGTCGCCGGCGTTGGCCACGGCAATCACTTTGGCGCCTTGCGCCTTCATATCAGCGAGCAGTTGCAGAGTCTTCTCATAGCGCACGATAGAAGCTTCGTTGGTGCGGTCCACGGTGGCCAGCACCACCAGCGGCACGCGGTCGCTGACCAGCGCATTCGGTCCATGCTTCAACTCGCCCGCCGGATAGCCTTCGGCATGGACGTACGAGGCTTCCTTGAGCTTCAAGGCTCCCTCGCGCGCGATGGCGTAGTGAATGCCGCGACCCAGAAAGAGGAATGTCTGGGCGGAGTTGTACTTGTGGGCCAATGTGGCCACCAGCTCGCGCCAGCCGTCGAGTTGCGATTCAATGGCAGCGGGCAGAGCCTGCAACCGGGCGATGTTAGATGCCAGTTCAACCGCATTCATCCGGCCCAGCCGCCGCGCCTCATAGAGGGCCAGCAGAAATAGCACGGCCAACTGGCAGGTAAAGCTCTTGGTGGCCGGAATCGCCTTTTCTACGCCCGCCGCCAGTGGCATGGAGACGCCGGCCTCCATCGCCATGGTGGACAGGTCTGCGTTGGTGATGGCCAGGGTCTTTTCGCCGCGTTGGCTCACCTCGCGCAGAGCGGCCAGCGTGTCCGAGGTCTCTCCGGATTGCGAGATAACGATCACCGCCGGCCTACGCAGATCGAGGTTGCCCCGGCAACTGTACTCGCTGGAGTACTCCACGTCCACGGCCAGACCGCAATGGTCCTCGAGCAGAATCTCGCCGGCCAGACCCGAGTGGCGGCTGGAGCCGGAGGCGGCAATCAGCACCTCGCCCGCCGGGTTTACCCACCCCGCCAATCTCTCTGCCACGTCGTCACGCAGGTGGTTGCCATCCAGGTACAAGGCCAGGGTGCGGCGCAGGGCTGCCGGCTGTTCATAAATTTCGCGCAACATCTCGTGGGCAAAACTCTCGCAAACACTCACTAGGGCTGGTTCCTTTTGGATTTCGATTTGTCCCGAAAAAATATAACGGTTTCAGTCATTCTAAGTTGAATGTAATCCCATTGGCAGGAATCCGGACAGCGAGTTTCAGGATACGCGTCCGGCAGTAACTAAAGCCACCTGCTACGGGAAGATTCCAAGGCTACACATGATATGCGTTTGCGTTAAAGCACGTACTTACAAAATTAATGGCCACTCGATTCCTTTGTGGCTCAAATTGCAGTTTCGAAGGACTTGGTGGAACATCCCTGCTGGTCAGACATCAGTGGGAAAGTCAGCATACGCGTCGCGGTGCGTCGATAGACGGCGGGTTTGGGCGTAGGCGTCAGACAGGCGAAAAATGTAGCAATGACCATGCGCATGTCGCTCCAGAAGGTGGCCCTGCACATATAGCGTGCGTCCATGCGCGCCTTGAGCGGCTGGATGTGATGGTAATAGTAATCATCCAGCTGCCCAGGGTGAACGCGGCTTAGTATCACCTCTTCGTGGCGAAAGGCGAGCGTAGCAGCGCCGGTGATGCCGGGACGATAGGGCATATTGGCAATGCCCAAATACGGCGGCAGTATAGGCCGCGGCCCGACCAGGCTCATGTCGCCACGTAATACATTGTAAAACTGCGGAAACTCATCAAGCTTGAGTTTGCGCAACCAGAGTCCCAAGCCGGTGATGCGGCTATCTCCGTCTCTGGTCATGGCTAAACCGTTGCGCTCTGAGCCGGAATACATGGTGCGGAATTTGTAGATGCGAAAGAGACGCTCTCCCCGGCCAACGCGATACTGGGTAAAAAAGGCGGGTCCAGGTGAGGACAGACGCACGCACAATGCGATGGTCAGCATCGGAAGCCCAAAGAGTGCAAGAACCAGCAGCGCAACCGACAGATCGAACAGTCGCTTGGCCCAGGAGAGAGTCCAGGCGCTGGCCGTGGGGCTCTCGAGACGCGCTTCTCGATCACGCGCTTCAAGCAGGTGGGGTGGTAACGTGGAGATTGGGAAGGGCAGAGTGTAAACAGCACTCGACTCAAACGCGCGACTGGAAAGCTGCATGAAGCGAACCCCGAAAGCGAGATGAATGTTGAGATCGTTGGCAAAAACCCGTGCGGATCAGCCAGAGAAGATGGCCGAAGTTCTGTGCCGGACAGTCAATTGATTTGGCCTCTCACTGGCGAGAGTGCCTACTTCTGCATCATCGTCGTATTCGCTGTGGATATGAATGTGAGAAGAGAAATTTGGATGATCGGGGAGACATAATTGGGAAGTGTCCCATTGCAGACATTCAATGGGTCATCTCTAATTGGATTGTCTTTACAGACGATGCGATATATTGCTACTCGGAAAGCGAGTGTCCGTGAGAAGAAGCCATGCTACTCGAAGTGAAACAAATGGCTTGAGAGAATCATCAGCTATGGCGATTCATGCGCGTGCCGGAGCGCGCCTGAGCTTTGCGCCGCTGCTGTAGTCGCAACAACGATCTGCCGGGAATCGCTACGATGCTCCGAGAGTTTCACCTGACCTGTCACTTGAGCACGCTGACCGCGGCCGCGCCCAGAGCCAACTGGGAGAACATCTGCGACCAGGACAGGAACTCTCGCATGGCGCCGGGGCCGATGTTCTTTTCCGGCACAACGACGGTATCGCCGGGGTAGATGCGCACGTTGTTAAAGCCGGAGGAAAAGATCGACTGGCCCGAGGTATGGCCGGTCACGGAACCGTCGGCGTGCAGAACAAAGGTCTGTTTGCGGTCAGCGTCGCGGTTGGGCCCGCCGGCGAAATGAAGGTATTCACCCGCGCGAGCGCCGTTGCGATATAGAAACGCATTTTGATTGAGCACCGCGCCGACCACCTGAACGGTGGATGGAGTGGACGGAACCAGTAACTGATCGCCGTCCTCGAGCGGCGTCTCCGGCAGTTCGTTCTCTCCCACGCTGTGCGGGCGCAACTCGAGTACGATTCTTCCAGTGGGCTGCAACTGGCGCAGCCGCGCGATGAGATCGCGGTCGACGGTGTTGACCTGTCCCTGGATTCCTGTTTCTTGCGAACCGCCGTTCCCCACGCTGGCCATTTTGATTGAGCCACGCGCCATCTGATGCTCAAGGCGATCGGTGTACTCCTTCAAACGCTGCTGTTCGATGGCCTGGGTGCTCACGCGAGTGAATTCCGACCCGTAAAGATAGGCCTTGTCCGTCAGGCCTCCGGCACGCTTGACTAGCGAGCGCAAAGTATCGCCGGGAAGGACACTATAAACGCCGGCTTGCACGAACTCACCTTCCAGCCGCACATATTTTGTCTGCTGGTCGATGGGCTGGTGGATGTCCTCTTGCGAGAAGACTGTGACTATGTCGTCGGGTTGAAGTTCAAGGTCCTGCGAGGCATCATGACCGAGTACCAGCTTTCCTATATTGAAGGAAATCAGCGAAGTGGTCATGGTGGCCATGTTCAGCCGTTCAATCACGGCGTAGTTCCAGTCAGTTTGAAAAGCGGGTCTGAGAAGCGCTGTTTCTCTTCCTGCCTGGTTGTTTACTTCAATGCCGCCCAGTGTGCCCGTTGCGCCCGAGGAGCGGGCATCCATGGCCCTCCGCATAGCCGCGGATGGATTGCCGGCCGAAGACTGCGCCTGTGTTCCGCGAGCCGATTCCGGGTAGCTGTCAGTTTGCTGCCCTGAGAAGCTTCCGTATTGCGGTCTTGAGTAGCTACCGGACTGCTGTCCTGGGTAACTACCGTATTGCTGCCCTGGATAGCTACTGTATTGCTGCCTTGGAAAGCGCTCCGCTTGCGGCTGCGAAGCAAGAGAGTTGAGGGGCACATACTCCGGGGCGGGAAGGCCGAGCTGGATGCGCTGCCACCAGTAGTCCCGCGACACCAGCGACTCCTTATCGGGCATCAGTTCGCTGAGCCTCATACCCTGATGCCAAAGGAAGCGCCCCGGGTTGGCCACAGATCCGCGCAGCGTAACCGTCTCGCGATAGTTGGAAACGATTGGATCGATGCGCACAATATCACCGTCGGACAGCAAAGTCGCAAGGCCCGCCGTATCGGCTTTCAGCTCGAAGGCGCGGCGCTGTGCGTGATCCTCGATGCGCTCCACCGAGATGCGCCCGCCGGAAGCCACCGCAGTTCTGCCGCCGCCCGCGTCGAGTAATTCTTCGATTGACTCCTGGCCGCGCAACTCGTAGATGGCAGCCAACCGTACGCTGCCTAGCAGCGCAACTTGTGGGCCAGCAGCGGGAATATACAAGACGTCGCCAGCCTGCAGTTGCATATCGCCCGTCTTGTCGCCCTTCACCAGCAGAGCATAGAGATCAAAGTCCGTGAGCACCTTGCCCTCTCGCTTCAACTCGACATGTCGCATGGAACCTGCTCCGGAAGGACCGCCGCTCAAAAAAACAGCGTTTACCAGCGTGCTGAGCGCGCTCACCGTATACTCTCCCGGCTGCCGCACCTGCCCGGTCAGATACACCTGGATGGTGTGTATCTCGCCCATATCGACGCTCAGATCGAAGTTGCGATAGATACGCTCGAGCGCGGTGCGCAGGTGACCGGCCACGGCGGAATACGCTAGGCCGGCAACATGCACCGAGCCTACTTTGGGAAGGTAGATATCTCCCTCGCGGCTCACGCGCAGATTGTCGCTGAAATTGATCTGTCCCCAGATACGAATGCGCAATTCGTCCCCGGCGCCGACTACCAGGTTCTGCGGCGCGGGCCCCTGGTCAATGGGACCGAAAGACGCCGGCAGGGAGGCAAAAAGGCGGGCTCCATAGATGGGCAGCATGCGGCCTGTGGTAAACGCCACAAAACGTTGAAACTCGGTAGGAGGTTCGGGTGGCGTAACTTGCTTGTGAGGCTGTTCAGATGCATTGAGCCCTTTGCGCGACGCCTGCTCAGTGTAATTGGCGCCTGCGGATAGGCTGTTGTTAGCCGAGGCGTTTGTGGACTGGTCTGCCCTCGGAGTACCCCGCTGTGAAGTTTCCTGCATGGTCAGCACCGTCGGCGATGATGGCGATTGGGTCGCGGAAGGCGAAGGCGCAGCCTGTTGCATTTGGCAGTCAAACGAATCGGGTTCATCATTGGATGAACATTGGGCGTGCAATTCAAGCGCGCAAAAAGCGTGTACAGCGGCGCCGGCGACGCAGAGCAGCATCATGCGGCGAAGGAGCGAGCGTGCAGATGAATGGTTTCTCATAGACACCCCATTGTTTACACATCTGGCTGATGGAACGAACGAATAAATGCATGTGAAGATTGATACTGTTCCGAAATCGAACAGGTCCGTGAGGATCTTCCCATAATCGATTTCGCACTGGGAGTTTTCTCCTCTTCTCCGCTCGATCTGATTCTCTCGCAGGTAATCTGAGTGCAGTTACGGTTAAGTCTCCGGGCAATCCACTCGCAACTGCCCCTTTTTGCCAATGATGGCAGGCAGTGACGGTGGCTATCAGTTATTACCCCGGTACAAGCGGCGCAGAACTTTGCATAGGAAACACGCTGCGCGATTCAAAAAATCACCCGACCCGCTGCCAAGAGGAAGCCCCGCGTGCCAACAGAAGATCAGGAACCTATTGCACTCGCATCCCCAATATCCACCGGCACTCTGCCCCCCGTGATCCGCGTGGCGATCAAGCGTAGGAGGCTGGTAGGCATCGCTGCACTGACCATCATTGCGCTGGGCTTGGCAGTTGCCTTGCTGCAGCCCACCCGCTACACAGCCACCACGGTCATCCTACCGCCCCAGCAGGGCGGTTCCGCGGGAGCTGCCATGATGGCGCAATTGAGCAACCTCAGCGCCATGGCCGGAGCGGGCGCGGGTGCCCTGGGCATCAAGAACCCCAACGACTTGCAGGTATCCCTGCTGAAGAGCCGCACAGTGGAGGATGCGATGGTGGCGCGCTTTCATCTGCAGTCGCTCTACCACACAACGTATTTGTCATCGGCGCGCAAACGATGGGAGAAGAAAACTCTCATCGATAGCGGCTTGAAGGACGGTTTGATCCGTCTTTCGGTGACTGACCGCGATCCGCGCCAAGCCGCGGAGATGGCCAATGGCTGGGTGGAGGAATACCGGCGCTTTTCGGCGACCTTGGCGGTGAACGAGGCTTCCGCGCGAAGAATCTTCTTCGAACGGCAAGTGACTGACGCGCGCGAGAATCTGGCGCGTGCCGAAGAGGAGATGAAGCGGACTGAGCAACGAACCGGCGTGATTGAGATGGATGGCCAAGCCCACGCCATGATCGCCGCGGCGGCCATGTTACGCGCCCAGGTTGCGGCCAAGCAGGTCGAGATCCAGGCAATGCGCCAGTTTGCCGCTAACGAAAATCCTGACCTGGAGCGCGCACGGCAGGAGTTGTCGAGCCTGGAGGCGCAGTTGGCTACCATGGACGTAGCTCATGATCGCAGCCGTGGTGACCTGGTGGCGCCCAAGGGCACAGTGAGCCAGACGGGTCTTGAGTATGCGCGCGCGCTACGCGAAGTGAAGTATTTCGAAACGATTGTCAGCCTGTTGATGCGTCTTCAAGAGGTGGCGCGCGTTGACGAGGCGCGGCAGGGAGCACAAGCGCAGGTTGTTGATGCGGCGGTCGTTCCCGATCATCCCATATATTTGTACAGAATTTGGATTATGCTTGGAGCGCTGCTGATGTCTCTGCCGCTGGCGATGGCGCTGGCGATGGCCACTGAAGCAGTCGCCGCTCTACGCGCCCTCATCCGCCGCACAGGTTCCTGGCCGCTGGCGCTCGAAGTGGCCTGGAATGGGAGAGCGCGATGAGGATTCATCGTGCGCTTGGCCTGGACGGCGCTGTCGCATTTACCTCACTGGCGAGGATGGTGAGTATTGCGGGCAGCACCGTGACGGTTCTGCTGATCGTCCACTTCCTGTCTCCTGTCGAGCAGGGATACTACTACACGCTACTCAGCCTGGTTGCGTTGCAAATGGTCTTCGAACTGGGCTTCTCGTTTGTGGTTCAGCAGTTGGCCGCGCACGAGTGCGTTCACTTGGTATTGTGCGAGGACGGCAGCGTGAGCGGTGATCCGGCGGCTCATGCGCGGCTGGCCTCTGTTCTCCAGCTCAGTGTGCGTTGGTATAGCGTGGCCGCTGTGGCAATGGGCTTGTTACTGGCGCCGCTCGGAGCGCTCTTCTTTGCGCGTCACGCCAACACAGCAGCGGCGCCAGTGGCCTGGCAGGGGCCTTGGCTGCTGGCCATAGCGGCATCGATTGCCGGCCTGTGGTGCCAACCCTTCTACTCTTTCCTGGACGGATGCGGACAGGTGCGCTCAATAGCTGTGCTGCGGCTGCGCCAAGCGGTGGTTGGCATGGCGCTGGCATGGACCGCCATGCTCCTTCATCACGGTCTTTACTCGCCGGCGCTGGTTATCGCGGGACAGGTTATGACCGGTCTATTCTTTCTGGCCACGCGCCGCCAACTGTTGACGGGACTGCTTGGTCATCGGACCCGCGTCGCTTCCATTTGCTGGAGCCGCGAAGTCTGGCCCTTTCAATGGCGCATTGCCGTCAGTTGCATGTGTTCTTACTTCACGATGCAAGTCTTCATTCCCATCCTCTTTGCGCTGCGCGGACCTGTCGAAGCCGGACAGATGGGCATGTCGCTCAGCATTGCCGGCTACATCGCCAGCCTGGTTCTTCCCTGGATCACGACCAAGGCAACGCCCTTCGGCCGCTTGATTGCGCAGCGCCAGTTTCAGGGACTCGACCGGCTGTTTCTGCGCACGCTGGGACAGGCTCTAGCTGTCTTCGTCCTGATCGCCCTGGCCGCCGACGTTATGGTGGCTTTGTTAACGTTGGCGGTTCCGCGGCTGGCGGCGCGCATGGTTTCACCACAACTGTTTGCGGTGCTGGTGCTGGCTGTCGGCGCCGGCTTCGTGGTGCAGAGTCTGGGCATTCTTTTGCGCTCTTTCAAGCGTGAACCGTATCTTTGGCAGTCGCTGACGGTTGCCTTGCTCACCCTGCTGCTGGCCGTGTTTACGGCTCCTCGATGGGGCAATGCCGGCGTCACCCTCAGTTATCTGGCCGCCACCGCGGGCATTGGCCTGCCTTTTGCATTGATGATCTTTGCGCGCGCTCGCAGCAGATATCTGTCCATGGGCCCACTTGCAGTGAGTGGAGGTGAGGCGGTATGAACACACGATATTCATGTAATGAAATGAAGCATGATTGCCCGCCGATGTCGGGCAACTTGCCGCCTGATTTAGAGGCTGTATGGAAACGCGCAGTTGCCCGGGCTTCAGGCATGTCGATCTACTGCGCGCAACCACGAGCGTGGAGGCTTGGCGATGGCCTCTAATTCTATTGACTTCACGCCGCTGCAGCAGCCCCTCGATTTTCCCGGCTCCCTGTCGTCTTCGCTTAAGCGATTTTCATTCTGCGCCATTATGATTTTTTCCTTCGTGCCCGTCTTCATCTATATCAACCTATCGCAAATATTTCTCTTCACGCTTTGCACGATGGCCTTGTGCTGCTTTCTGGTTCGCCTTGAAGTTGACATATTCGCCTTGCTGTTTCTGATTCTATCGATTACTGTCTCGCAAGCCATCGGCATCGCGCATTGCCAAGCCGCGACAAAGAACTATCTTACCCCTATCCTCTTTATAACCTCTCTTTTGATCGGGCCGGCTATGCTGCTTCTGGCCAGATCGTACCCGCCATCCGTCCTCAGCCGCCTGATGCCTCGCTTCATCCGCTGGATTCTTGTCTTTCTGGTCATCGAGTGCGTTTCAAGACTTATCTTTTCTCCCTACATGCCGGCAAACGCGGAAGCGGATGTCTCTGGCAGCTTCTATCTCTATAAGGCTAGCCTCTTCTTTTTTGACTCCAACTTTGCAGGCATTGAAATCCTCTGCCTTCTGGCGATAATGTTTGCATTCCGGGAGGCAATAGGGCGAAAAAGATGGTTGCTGGCTTACCTGCTTCTACTTGCCACTTTGTCCAGAGCGTCCATTGCTGCCGGTATCTGCCAGCTTGTCATCTACAAACTATGGCGCTGGCGAGCCTGGACGCTGTTCGGGCTGCTGGCCGGCCAGGCGCTCATCGTTATCAAACTGTTTACCGGATACGTCACGCAGGGACCAGATGCTACACACGCCATCGACGGAAGCTTTTCATCCAAATTCTTCATCCTCGCCCTTATGGCGGAGATCTATCACCAGGCGGATGCGGCGCAAAGACTCTTCGGTATAGGCGTTGGCAACTTAATCAATTTGGCTGGAATCTTTGCTCATAACATCGTGGCTACTTTCGTACTCGAGTTAGGCGTCGGTGGCTCACTGCTGTTTGCTATCTATGTTTGGATACTTTCCAGAAAATGCCCTTTCTCCATCTATTTGCTTATTCTCCCCATGATCATCAATGGATTTTCCCTGGTGAGTACATCTATGCCGTTCTTCTTCGCTGCGCTCGGGCTGCTGGGCGCGATGCGCAACTCTCAGCTGAACAGTAGCGACGCGCTCGAAAATAAACATCGCGCCGCTCAAGCTTATGTGATTACCCAAGGAGCATTCAATGAATCCTGACGAGCCGAAGTTACAGCTGGATTTGAGTGATAAGCAGATCTACCAATGCCAAATCGATGCGATTCAAGGGCATGCACAGCGCCTTGGCCGCCAGCTGTCGATTCTGGAAGCCGGCTGCGGAACGCGCTGGCCTCTTGATCTTTCGGGCGTTGACTTTACACTCACCGGTATTGACCTCGACCCGGTTGCAATGGAGTTACGCAGGACAAAAGAGCGCGATCTCGATGTGACAATCTGTGGCGATCTTTGCGAGGTCGAGTTGCCCCTGGCATCCTACGATGTCGTCTGCAGCGCCTTTGTTCTCGAGCACGTGCCCCGCGCCGATCTCGCACTGGAAAACATGGTGAGATGGCTAAAGCCGGGAGGACTGTTGATCCTGCATCTGCCGGAGCGAGAGTCGGTGCCCGGTTTCTACGCGCGTATACTGCCGTTCTGGACCCATGTGTGGGTCTATCGCCATCTCTACGGCAAGCCGTTCGCAGGCCAGCCTGGTTATGCGCCTTACCCCACTTCATATCATCCGGTCATCGGCCGCAAGCGGCTTCAGGGCTTCCTTGAAGCGCGCGGCATGAAGGTTCTGAACTGCATTGGCCACGCATTCAAGAGTCCCATCAAGGGCTTGCTGGGAACTCTGCAGTACTGGGGTTTCCGGCTCACTGAAATGCTCACCTTTGGCAATCTGACGTGGAAGTACGAAGACATTGTTTACATTGCCGTCAAGGATCACCCGTAATTAGCGCGGAGCTGCAACTGCGCGGAACAAAGTTGATGGCTAATTAAGGAGTAGTATGGCCAGAATCAGTGTACTGATAGCGGTTTACAACGTCGAAGCCTTTGTCGCCGAGGCTCTGGCCAGCATCCAGTCGCAAACCTTCACCGACATTGAGATAGTGGTTGTAGACGACGGTTCGACAGACGGGACATTGCAGATCGTCGAGCAAATCGCATCTGCCGATTCGCGCATCCAAGTGGTCCGCGCGCCTCGGAACCTGGGTCTTCCGTGTGCTCTTAACCTAGGTCTCCCCTTCTGCCGCGCTCCTTTTATCGCCCGCATGGATGGGGACGATATTGCCTTGCCAACCAGGCTGGAAAAACAGCTTAGGTTTCTTGAGGAAAACTCAGATATTGCGCTTATCGGTTGCACTACATCGGCAATCGACGAGCACGGACGGCCGATTCCCGGGCTGGGAGTCTCCCAGAAGCCTATCGCCCAAGACGTGATTTTCCGCACCTTGCTGTTGGCGTCTCCGTGCAGCCATATCTGGCTCGCTCGGCGTGAGGTATATGACAAGCTATCAGGTTATCGGGAGATATCGGTTGCAGAAGATTACGATTTTCTGCTCCGTGCCATTACCACCGGCTTCCGCGTAACAAACCTACCGGAATCTTTGATGCTAATTCGGACACGAGCAGGAAATATCTCTTCGCGTCTGGAACAAAGGAAAGCTCATTACTATATCGCCAATTTATATCACGAGCGCATAAGAAATGGTCAAGACAGTTTCAGCCGGGAAGGTTATGCACGTGCTGTTCACTCCGGAAGGCTGGAGAACGGGGCATTTCGGCTTGCCATGAAATGCGTTCACAGAGGCATTATGTCTCGAAGCCGGGTGTTGCGCTATTGCCTCCTGGCGCTATCTGTACTGGTGTCGCCATGGCAAGCGCGCTATTTCCTTCTCCGCCTCCGCCTGAAGATGGCATTGCAAACGCCGGGGTTCCAGTCCTGACGTTAAAGCACTCTAACAGTGTATGCGACTGAGTAATACCAGAGGCAAGATGAAGATAAGTTTCATCATCCAAGATGTTACGGCGCGTGCAGGCTCGGAGCGCGCGCAAGCTAGTCTAGCCAACGCTCTATCCGTCCGTGGCGAGTCGATATCAATCTGGTCTATGTATGGTCTGGGAACATCGCCGGGTTTTCCTTTGGAAAGCAGAGTCAAAGTTAGTTATGGACTCAAGAGGTCATGGCCTTGGTTTCTTGACTATCCATGGTTGGCGTGCTCGTATTTCTTTTACATAATACGGTTGCGTCCCGAGTGGATCGTGTGCACGGGAGCAAATCGGCTGATTGTTGCCTTACTGGCGGCATTTATCCCAGGAGTCAAGTTGGCTATATGGGAGCATTTTCCTGTTTCCAATAGTGTCACCAGGCCGCGCGGCAGGCTGGCCAGAATGATTGCGTCCCTGCTGGCGTCACGGATAATCACGCTGACTAATAGCGATCGGGATCTGTATGCGGCGCTCTATGCACCGGCCGGAACAGTTACCCGCATTCCCAATATCGTGCAATCGCCTGGTTCCAACGGCGCAATTCGCCGCAAGGAAGTTCTGGCCATGGGAAGGCTATCGCACTCGAAGGGATTCGATCTGCTGCTTGCGGCGTGGTCGGTTGCCAGCCCGAAGCTGCCTGACTGGTCGCTTCGTATTGTGGGCGACGGGCAGCTGCGCGAGGAGTTAGAGCGGCTGGCATACGGCCTCGGAATCGAACACCGCGTCACATTTGCGCCGTTTTCAGACGACCCGTATTCGTTGTACTCGGAATGCGGGATCTTTGTTCTTAGTTCGCGCTTCGAAGGTTTGCCTTTTGTGCTGATAGAGGCAATGACCTGTGGCGCGCCTTGCATCAGCTTCGATTGTCCGAATGGGCCGCGCGAAGTGATACGGAACGGAGTAAATGGGGTGCTCGTACCGGCCGAGAGAGTAGATGCTCTGGCCAGCGCTATAGTGAAGCTCGGCGAGGACCCGGTGTTACGCGAACAATATGGATACGCGGCACGAAGAGTCTCCAGGCCGTTCTCCGAGCCGCGTGTCGCGGCGCGCTGGCATGAAGTTCTTTACGGCCAGATGCAAAGCGCCAAAAAACATGTTGTTTCAGTCACGCCTGACAACGCCGCCAGATCGAGGGAAGGATGAAGGCCAATCACATATATCCATACCTACTGCGCATGTTAGTGATGTTATCGGTAGTCATGGTGAATCTATACCGATAGCGAGAGCGACAAAACCACAGGAGAGCAATATTATGCCGATAGTCTCAATCATCACTCCGTTCCACAACGCGGCGCGATGGTTGCCTGAGTCGCTGGCCACGGTTAGGGCGCAGACGCTCAGTGACTGGGAGCAGATCCTGGTCGATGACGGCTCGAGCGACAATTCGGCGGCCATCGTAGAGGCCGCAGCGATTGAGGATATGCGTTTTTGTTTATTGCGCATGCCGTGCAATGAAGGTCCAGCGGCAGCCCGCAACCTGGCGCTAGCTGCCGCTCGCGGGCGGTTTCTCGCCTTCCTCGATGCGGATGATTTGTGGCTCCCGGATAAACTGGCCCTCTCCTTGGATTGGATGACAGCTCATGGATACAGTTTTGTATACCACGACTACCGGCATATCTCACACGATGGCGCTAGCATAGGCGCGGTAGTTACTGGCCCCGAAGAACTCAACTTGCGCACACTTCACACACGGCGAGGCAACGGCTTGCTGAGCGTGATCATCGACAGGGAACAGATCTCCGAGTTCCACTTTCCTCGGTCATATGAATACCTCAATGAGGATTTCTGCGCATGGTTGAGCCTAATCCAGCATGGTTACACAGGGCATCGTCTTGCTGTCGATCTGGGACGCTACCGGCTTTCACCGCATAGCCGTTCATCCAATAAGCTCGCCGCAGCCGCGCGGTCGTGGAAGATTTATCGCGAAGCCTCGAAGCTTCCGCCGATTCGCGCCGCGTCATGGTGGATGCAATATGTTTGGAACAGCTTCTGGCTACATTGGCGCGCACGTCCAAATTGAGTTTGCATTGATGAGGAGGCAATGGGATAGTAACTATGGCTACTATTGTATTAAGTCGAGGAATACAGCGTGTGTGTTGCGCGCCAGCGAGCCAATTCTAAATAAAAGCGTAGCAGAGTATAATCGGTCTCATGGCGGCACACTCGCAATCTAATTTATCGCGAGCTGATCAAGCGGAGATCGAACCAGAACACGCGCCCAGCATTAGCTATGCAACGTCGCTGAAACAGCGCGCATTGGAAGAGCGCCTGGGACAGTTGGGCAGCCTGATGGTGGCATACTCCGGCGGCGTGGACTCCGCGTTCCTGGCGGCCACGGCGCGTCGCGTTCTCGGCAATCGCATGATCGCCGTATTGGCCGATTCTCCCAGCCTGGCCCGACGCGACTTCGAGCAGGCTTGCGAGTTTGCGCATGTGCAAGAGATACCGCTGCATATTATCGCGACCGAGGAATTGAGCCGGCCCGAATATCAGCGCAATGACGCGAATCGCTGCTTCCATTGCAAGGACGAACTTTTTCAGGCCATGGAAGCTTTGTGTCCAAGGTTGGGATTCAAGTTCATCGCCTATGGCATGAACGCCGACGACACTCGTGATTTTCGTCCGGGACAGCGTGCGGCTGAGGAGCACGCCGTGCTGGCGCCGCTGGCCGAAGTGGGACTGACTAAAACTGAAATTCGCGCGCTGGCTCGCGCCGCAGGCTATTCTCTGTGGGACCGTCCAGCGTCGCCCTGCCTCTCCTCGCGCGTCGAGTATGGCCGCACCGTAACCCGCGAGGTGCTCGAACAGGTAGAGAAAGCTGAGGAGAGCCTGCGACAGTTGGGCTTCCGCGAGTTGCGCGTTCGCCATCACGGCGAACTGGCCCGTGTGGAACTGGCTCGCGCCGAGATGCCGCGCGCTCTCACCATGGAGATGCTGGACGCCATTACCGCCGCTCTCAAGCTGGCTGGCTTCCAATACGTCACGCTCGATTGCGCGGGCTTTCGGTCAGGCTCTTTAAATGCCGTATTGCCCGTGGAAGTGCTGGCGAAGCGCGGAGCTTAGCCGGCGGTTTAGAATCATCTTGCCATGCGTATTGGTTACCTTGAATGTTTTTCCGGCATCAGCGGCGACATGCTGCTGGGCGCCCTGGTGGATGCGGGCGTTCCCTTCGCTTGCCTTGAGAAGACAACGGCCGAGTTGAGTGTGGGCGCTCGTCTGGAGATGCGCAAGGTGAGCCGCGGCGGCTTGGCTGCGATTAAGGTGGACGTGATCACGCCTGACACTCCGCCGGCTAAGGTGGAACACGCGCACGATAGCCACGCTGCGCACGAGCATTCGCATACGCACGATAAACAACAGCACCATACACCTCACCGCTCCTTGTCGGCCATTATTGAAATCATTCGCTCCGCGACGCTCTCAGACGCAGTAAAGCAGCGTTCGATTCGCGCTTTCCAACTGCTGGGCGATGTAGAAGCCGGTATTCATTCCGTCCCTGTCGAACAGGTGCATTTCCACGAAGTCGGCGCGGTGGACACCATCGTCGATATCGTCTGCGCTGCCGCGGGCGCAGAGGCGCTGGGCGTCGATCGCTGGCTTTCTTCGCCGCTCAACGTAGGCAGCGGAACCGTCATCTGTCAGCACGGCACGCTTCCCGTTCCCGCGCCGGCTACTCTGGCTCTACTGGGCGATGCTCCTGTCTACGCGGCTGGCGAGCCGATGGAGCGCGTGACTCCCACCGGCGCGGCGCTGCTGCGAATGCTCGATGTTCAATATGCGACGCTGCCGGCGATGCGCATCCTGAACACTGGCTATGGCGCGGGCGGACGCGAGACACACGGCCAGCCGAATCTGTTGCGCTTGCTGGTGGGCGAAGAAGAGACCGCAGAGATTACTGCTGCTGAACCAATTGCAGTGATCGAAACAGTTATCGACGATTGCAACCCGCAGGTCTTGAGTTATGTCAGCGACTTATTGCTGGCCGCCGGCGCGTGGGACGTTTATCGAGCCTCCGTGCAGATGAAGAAGGGACGCGCGGGCGTACAAGTAACCGTCCTTTGCCGGCCTGATCTTGTGCCGGCGCTGCAGGAGCTGCTCTTCCGCGAGACCACCACCATCGGCTTGCGCTGGAGGCTGGAAAACAAAGTTGCCTTGGCGCGCGAGTTTGTTGATGTTAAGACAAGTTTGGGTAAGGTCCGCATCAAGGTTGCCCGATTAAACTCCGGAAAGATTGCCAACGCCGCGCCGGAGTACGAAGATTGCCGCAAAATTGCCGCGGAACATTCTGTTCCACTCAAGCAGGTGATGGAGGAAGCCATGCAAGCCTACTCTGCCATGAAGGAGAAGCGCTGATGGATCGCGGCGTAATCGAAGCTCTGCTCAACGAAGTCCGCGAGGGCCGCATGGCGGTCAACGATGCGCTGGAGCGTTTGAAGGATCTTCCCTTCGAGGACATTGGCTTTGCCAAGCTCGACCATCACCGCGCGCTGCGCACCGGAATGCCGGAGGTGATTTTTGCATCCGGAAAAACTTCCGCGCAAGTGGCCACGATTTTTGCTCGCATGGCCAAGGCCGGCGGTAACGTGCTGGCTACGCGCGCAACACGCGAGATGTTTGAAGCCGTTTATATTGTTGAGCCGCGTGCTGAGTTTCACGAAACAGCTCGCGCCATCACGCTCACGCAATCCGCGACTACTTCTGGCAAAGGAAGCATCGCCGTGGTCTGCGCCGGAACCAGCGACTTGCCGGTGGCCGAAGAAGCCGTGGTAACCGCACGGCTGATGGGCAACACCGTCGAGCTGATCGCGGATGTCGGCGTTGCCGGCATACATCGTTTGCTGGCGCAAAAGAATTCACTGCAATCAGCGCGCGTGCTGATCGTCTGCGCCGGCATGGAGGGCGCTCTGCCTACCGTAGTCGGCGGTCTGGTGAATGCGCCGGTGATCGCCGTGCCCACCAGCGTGGGTTACGGCGCATCGTTTGGCGGCATCGCCGCGCTGCTGGGAATGTTGAACACCTGCTCGCCCAACGTCTCGGTGGTCAACATCGACAACGGCTTCGGCGCTGCGTGCATCGCCTCGCTCATCAATCGGCTATAAGGCGCCTGCGGTGCGGCAGCCCGCGCTTGCGCGCCATGGGATTCGTGGATTCCCAGATTCCAGAAATCCCGCAATGCGGTACTCGCGAGTTTGCGGAAAACGAAAAATTATGGCTTTTCAGGCCAAAATAACCTCCTATTCGGCAAAAAACAGGCAAAATCGGGGATTTACTATTACTGATTCGTTAACATGGAGAAAATTTAAGTTAATGAATCCATGTAAGTTACAATCCGTGGAAGGGTCGTATTAGGCCTCCAAGGGGGTAGGGGGGTGGGGGTAAACCAGAATTCATGGGGAAGAAAAAGAGAATATCAAACAGGGAACGAAGGATATGGAATAGCCATCCCAGCGACGAAGACCTGTTCCTTCACCCCAACGAACAAAAATCAATCGTTGGGGATACCGAGTGGCCGGGGACCCTTGCAGGGAATCGAAAGTGCCCGTCCTCTGGTGATTGCGCATTCTTATATTGTGCTCCGGTAAGAGGTAATTATCTGCAACTAATTACGGTGGGGAGGACCGCACTTGCGCGCCATGGGTAGGTGGATTCCCAGGTCCCAAAGGCGGGACGTGGGGCGCCCGCTCTGATTACGAATCACTATTTACTGACCACTGATCACCGTTCACTGTTTTACGGATGCTGCTCCACGGCGATGCTTACGCTACCGGTGTTGCCGGTGACTGCTAGTCCAAGCAGGTTAGTGGCTACCGCGGAGAGCGATGCGGGAGAGAAGTTGACGGTGCCGTCGATGGCGGAAGAGGCCGTGGCGGCTTGAGTGGCGAGCAATTCAGCTTGGTCGCATTGGCCATGGACAGGACAAGCGGGCGCCCAGGCATAGAGAGCCTGATAGAGCGTGACCGTGCCGCCGGCCATGGGGTTGCCGTCCATGTCGAGGACGCGGAAGGTGATCTGCGCGGGGGTTCCGCTGACGGAGAGACTTTGCGCGGTTCCGGAGACGGCCTGGAGGGTAGCGTACTCCGGGCGGGAGCCGAAGGCGGTGAAGGTGATGCACTGATTGGTTCCGTTGAGGCAGGCGGTGGAGGTGACGGTTTGACCCTCTGTGAGCGGGCCGACGGTGAGGGATTTGGCGGCAGTGCCGGTGGAGGTGGTGGTGACGGCGCCGGACTGAAAGGTAATGGCGCTTGAAGATGTTTGCCAGGCGACGGATTGGCCGCTGAGGGGATGGCCGCTGCTGAGAACGAGGGCCTGTGTGGTCCAGGTGAAGGTAGAGCCGGCGGCCAACGAAAGCATGGGGGAGAGCGAGGCGATGGTGGGCGGCGTTCCGCCATAAAACTCGGTTCTGATGCTGGTGGAACTGTTGGTGAGCGAGGCGGTCACCGTGGACCATGCGCTGCTTGTAGCGGTGACGTTGATGGTGGCACGACCATCGCCGGTAGCTGTGACGGTGCAGGTGGAGAGGCCGCAGCCCAGCGTTGCAGTTCCGCTGATGACGGTGTAGATGACGGAGACGCCGCCGGCGGGGTTGAGGTTGGAGTCGAGAGCGAGGACGGAGAAGGGCACGGGTACGCCGATGGGGACCGAGCTAGTGGGCGCGGTGAGCAGGGTGAGCGAGTCGCTTGTGCCGGCGTTGTAACTGATGCCGCCGGAGATGATGGTGGAGGCGTAGTAGATGGGTAGGTCGTCCACCTCGACGTTGACCGAGCCGGTGACGCCGCTGGCGGGGGCGATGGCGGTGATTTCGTTGGGCGTGATGCTGGTGATCAGGGCTTGCTGGCCGCCGATCTTCACCGTGTCTGTGGAGCGAAAGCCCATGCCGTGAATGACGATGGGACCGCCGGAGGCGGGCAGGCGCAGAGGTGAAACGGTGTCGGCGTAGAGAAGCCAACCCTCATAGGCGTAGTCGGGGCGGCCGTCGCCGCGCTCATCGGCGATGCCTAGGCGGACGATGTCGTCGCCGGCGGCAGCGACCTGGAGCCAGCTCTCGCCGGTGGCCAAGCCGTTGAGGCCAGCTTCCGCGCCGACAGCATTGGAGCCAATCGGGTCGAAGGCATCCCAGACTCCCAGCGAGGGAATGGCCTTCATGTTGGTGGGAGCGCCGGTCTCGTCGAGGGCCAGGGTGACCACGGTGAAGGAGCGCCCGCCGCGTACGGGGAAGGTGAACCAGTCGGTTTGGCCTACCTGGCTGAGACGGCCTGCCCAGAGTCCGCTGGCAGGCAACACGCGCGGCTGGGCCTGGCTTCCGATGGCGTCGTTGTAATCGCCCATGGCGGAGTCAGCCACATCGACGGTGAGTATCTGAGCGCTGCCCGCGGACATTGCCGGGACGGAGATTGCAGAGAGTGTTCCCGATGGCTCCGGCGAGCCGTCTAGATAGGGGCCGACTGAATTAGTAAGGATGTAATTGGGGCTTATCGCCTCGAAGGTCACTTGATAATTGGCGGTGGTCATGCTGGGCGGCAGTGGCATTCCGCTGAGGTCGAAGAAGCCTTGCTGCGAGGCGGTGTTCGATCCCCACATGGTGAGCAGATTGTTGTTGGTGTCGGTGAATCCGGTGACGGGGTTGCCGTGATTGCCGTTGAATAAAACGCCGGAGACGGCGGTGACGGTGTATTGATAGAGCGGGTTTCCGCCGGAGTCGAGCGGGCGGGCGACGACGTTGACGCCTTGCATTCCCATACCGGTTTTGAAGGTGATCGTCCCCTGAATGGAGACAGTGTTGGCCGCGGTGATCTGTTTGCCGGGAAAGCTCGAGAGGTTGCCGGCGGTGATGGGGTAGAGGCGATTGAGGGCGGCAATGTCGTCCCAGCGGAGGACGGAGGGGTTGGGGATGCAGGAGCCACCACTCGCGCCGCAAAGGCCGCTGATGGGCTGCATGACAGGCCAGCCGAGGGTGCCGTTCACCTCGCCGTTGGTTGCTGCGCCAGGATTGACCTGGGAGTAATCCAGGCCGAGAATCTGCCCGAAGGCTCGCTCCAGCTCAAAGCTCATCATCGCAAGCAGGTTGGCGTTAGTGGCGCAGAGGCCGTTGAGCACGATGACGGCGTGGGCGATGGTGGCGTTGGGGTTGACGTTGTCGATCCACACGTAGACGCTATTGTTTTGGCAACTGTTTTGCTGGCTGACTCCCGCGCCGAAGAGAGCATTGATGACCGAACCGTCGGCGTCAAAGATAATGGCCAGCGGATAGCTGGTAGCCGAAGGAGTTACGTCGGCCGGTTCGATGAGGACGCCGAGCTGGCTGGTCTGCTGGTTGGTCACGGTGAAGCCGGCGCCGCTGACAAGGATGTTGGCGCCGCTGACGTCTTCGTTGAGGGAGCCTTGATCGGTGAGGGTGACGCCGGCTGTGGGGATGGCGCTCCACAGCGCGGCCGCTGCATCGACCATGGCTCTGGCCTGCGCGTTAGTGACCGAAGCGTTCAGCGGACCCTGATCGACGTAGTAATTCAACTGGCCGTTGGCCCAGTGCAGCGGCTGGCCGACGACTCCGGGATTGAAGTAGCTGACCCCGGCCACAAATTTTGGACCCCCCGCCATTGCTGAGGCCGGCCCGAGGAGCAAGGCGAGAAGCCAGGCAGCCGTGCGGCATCGGCGGTGGGTGGGATCGAACATCGGAGAAGCTCCTGAGAAAAACAACCGGGTCGTCTTGGAATCTTCTTAGAAAAAACTTTGAGCAGACAATAAGGCGGACCCAAATCTTTTATCGGCAAAGGACCTTTGGCTGGATAACATTCACCAATAAAAAATCCATGAATGTCTGTTGTGTTGCGGCGCAGGAAGAGAGTCAAAATAGCCTGAAAATCATCAAAACAAGTGTGGATTGGGCAGGAATAGAAAACCTGCCTATAGCAAGAGCTAAAATCAAGCCAGGAAAGCATATGACAGAGATTCGTTCGACCGTAATACTGGGTTCCGGATGCGCCGGGCTCACTGCCGCTATCTATACTGGCCGAGCTGGCCTTAACCCGCTGATTCTAGAGGGGCACGAGCCGGGCGGCCAGCTTTCGATAACCACCCTGGTGGAAAACTTTCCGGGCTGGCCGGAGGGCATTCAAGGGCCGGAACTGATCGAGAACATGAAGAAGCAGGCGACGCGCTTTGGCGCGACCTTTCAGCTCGCGCATCTTACCTCGGTGAATGTAAAAGAAAATCCCTTCCGCTTGCAGACTTCGGCGGGGGAGATTCTGACGCGCACGCTGATTGTGGCCTCGGGCGCGAGCGCGCGCTGGCTGGGGCTGAAGAGCGAGCAGGCGCTGATCGGGCATGGCGTCTCGAGCTGCGCTACCTGCGACGGATTTTTCTTTCGCGGCAAAGAGATTGCGGTGGTGGGCGGGGGCGATTCGGCGATGGAGGAGGCGCTGTTTTTGACGCGCTTTGCGACCAAGGTAACGCTGCTGCATCGCCGCGAGGGCTTCCGCGCTTCGAAGATCATGCTCGACCGCGTTCATGCACATAAGCAGATTGAGTTGCGGCCGAACACGGTGATTGAAGAAGTGCTGGGCGTGGAAGAGAAGGATGTGAAGGGGCTGAAGCTGCGCGATGTGAAGACCGGCGAGCAGACGACGCTGGCCATCAGCGGATTGTTTCTGGGCATTGGCCACGAGCCGAACGCCAAAATGTTTGCCGGGCAGATCGATATGGACGAAGACGGTTATATCCGGACGACGGGCAATGTGCTGGTGACGAACAAAGGCGAGGTGGTTCCGGGGGTTTATGCCTGCGGCGACGTGCAGGACCGGCGCTATCGTCAGGCAATTACGGCGGCGGGGTCGGGATGCATGGCGGCGCTGGAGGCGGAAAAGTTTCTCGAAGAGCAGGGACTCTGATACCCACTGAACAGGAGCGACACTATGGCATTGATCTTCCCCGGCAGATACACCGCACAGAGTGAAGACCCATTCGTTGTCTTCCTCATCGGCATGAGAATCAACCGGCTCTTAGCCTTGCACAAATGGCCGCGGGTGGCTGCGGCCATGCCGGCCATGCTGGCCGAACTTCGCCGCGATCCTTCGCTTGGCCTCTTGCACGCCGAGTATTTTCTATACTGGCGCGGCGTCGCTGTCGTTCAGTATTGGAAGAGCTTCGATCAGCTTCATGCTTATGCTCACGCCCGCGACGCCAAACACTTGCCCGCCTGGACGGAGTTCAATCGCCGCATTGGAAGCGACGGATCAGTGGGGATTTGGCACGAGACTTATACCGTGACTCCCGGTCAGTATGAGTGCGTATATGCCAACATGCCGCGCTTCGGCCTGGGCCGATCCGTGCAGCACCTGCCCGCCATCGGCCGCCTGGAGAACGCGCGCACGCGGATTGAGAAACCACGGGTCACTGAATCGAATCCCGATCAGAAGTTATGAAAAGCGAAAAAGACCGCGCCCACCAGCAACAGTCCCGAGACAGCGTGGTTCCAGCGCAGATGCTGGCCGAAGTAGAAGGTGACGAAGACGGCGAAGACCGCCAGGGTGATGATCTCCTGCATCACTTTGAGTTGAACAGTGGAGAAACGAGCAGCGCCGATGCGGTTGGCTGGGACTTGGAAGCAGTATTCGAGCAAGGCGATGCCCCAGCTGATGAGGATTACCTTCCACAGCGCCTCTTGACGAAACTTCAGGTGGCCGTACCAGGCGAAGGTCATGAAGATGTTGGAGAAGATGAGCAGAATGACTGTCCACATAGTTAGTTTGGATGCGGGCGATATGGTCAGGATTCAGGCGGGAGCACGATGACGACGCTGGCTGAAAATCTCGAACGGCTGGAGACGGAAATTGCAGCGGCTTGCCGGAGAGCTGGGCGTGGGCGCGGCGAAGTGGAGTTGATGGCTGTCTCGAAGACTTTTCCGGCGGCGACAGTGGCCGAGGCTGCCGCGCTGGGGTTGACGCTCTTCGGCGAGAATCGCGTGCAGGAGTTTGCTAGCAAAGCGGCAGAGCTGGAACCGCTGCGCAAACGCACCAAGAAGCCGATTGGCATGCATTTGATCGGGCATCTGCAATCGAACAAGGCGGCGCGGGCTGCGGAGTTGTTCGATGGGATCGATTCGGTGGATTCGCTGCGGCTGGCCGAGCGGTTGAACGAAGCGGCGGGCAAGCTGGGCAAGCGTCTGTCGGTGCTGATCGAGGTGAAGCTCAGTCCGGAGGAGAGCAAGTCGGGCGTGGAGCCGGAGTCGGCTGTGGCGGCGGAGTTGCTGGAGCGGCTGCCGGATTTGGAACATCTGCAAACGCGCGGGCTGATGACTATTGCGCCTCTCGATGTGCCGGAGGCGGAGACGCGGGCCTGCTTTCGCGAATTACGGGATTGGCGGGAGCGCTGGGCGAAGGCGCATCCCAGACTCTCGTTGGATGTGCTTTCGATGGGTATGAGCGAAGATTTCGCGCTGGCCATTGAAGAGGGCGCTACGCGCATCCGCATCGGGACGGCGCTCTTTGGCGAACGCGCTGCGAAGCGGGAGACGGACTGATGCTGCGGGCGACCGTTGAAGGAGTGACGCTGGCAGTTCGCGCGCAGCCAGGCGCCAAGAAGACGGCCATCACGGGGATTTATGGCGAGGGAGCAGCGGCGCAACTGAAGATTGCCGTCCATGCTCCACCTCTCGAAGGCCGCGCTAATGAAGCTTTAATTGCGTTTCTGGCGGAGAGGTTGGGGGTGGCGAAGAATGCCGTGGAGCTGAAGTCCGGCGAGTTGTCGCGGAGCAAGGTATTTCTGCTGCGCGGGGTCTCGCTGGAGAAGGTGGAGGCTGCACTGTTGCGATGAAGTAGGTGTATGCTTTTTATCGTAAATCGAACAGGGAGAGTCTATGCGATTCGCTCTTATCGGGATACCACCAAAGATCGAATCAATCCGAAGTGGCGCAGGTACAAACGCTCGAAGAAGAATATGCCAGCTTCTTGAGGGAACTGATATGAGAACAGAACAAGTAACTACGATTTGGCGCTCGGATGGGGCCATCAAGAATTACAAGAATGCATTACCGATCATCCTGCGCGCAGCTCGCAAAGGGGATGCTCTTTATCAGAACCTTGCGGGTTTTTGCTTCGAAAACGGGTATGGAACGGAACGGGATTTACGTCAAGCAAAACTGTGGTATTCACGTGCCGCAAGGAATGGCTCAATTACTGCCATGGGAAATTTAGCACTTCTTTACGAGAGCGGAAAGGGAGCAAAACGCTCATATGTTAAAGCAATGAAATGGTATCTTGCGGGTGCTCAACAGGGAAGCGCTTGGTGCCAAGTAAACTTAGGGAGTATATATGCTCGGGGCACTGGGACACCGGTTGATATGAGATCTGCACTGATGTGGTGGCATAAGGCTGCATATCAGAATGATCGAGAGGCGGCGTATAACCTCGGGGTCGCGTTCTCCGATGGAGAAGGAGTTACAAAGAACGAAGAGAGAGCTCGCTACTGGAAGGAAAGGTCATCTTCTCATGAGGGCGGGCGCCGCAAGTCTCAGATATGAAAGATGAATAAGACGACGGGTGCCCCAGGCCGGTGGCCTAGGTTCGCCCACAAATGCTGGATGGCCCATGTCTTGCATTTGAGATATGGGAAACCACGAAACTCATTGATCCGTCCTTCGGGTTTTTATTCACTATACAAACTGAGAACTTTAAGATACGCCCTAAACAGCTCGAATCTCCATGGTCTTGCCCAGCGCCTTGAGGGCGACGGCGATGCCGTCGATGCGGGATGTGTGGCGTATATTTGTCAGCCGGTTAACCTCCTGCGGGGTGGTTTGCAATCGCCGCGCTAATTCAACTGGCCTGACCTTTTGGCGAAGCATTTCATTCAACAAGAGCACCTTGGCGGCAACGCTGGCCCGAAGTTCAACCATATGTTGACCGCGCTTCGGTTTCGATGGGACTGGGACCGGACGGCCCGCATCGAAGTAGAAATCGAGCGCCGTTTCCAGCGCGTCCGCTGCCATCTTCAAGGCGTCCTCGACGCTATCACCCTGCGAGTTGGCTTCGGGAATATCAGGGAAAGTGACCATCAAAAATTTTCCATCCGGCGTGAGTTCAACAGGATATGCCAACATATTTCCTCCTATTTGAGACCTAAGTCTTTTTTGATCTTCGCAATGAGCCCGGTTCCAATCTCCTTGCTCTTGTGCATCGGCATGACAGAGAACTTGCCGTTCAGTTCAACCTTCAGATGCGATCCCTTGCCGCTCGTGAAGATCGCACCCTGCTTCTCAAGCCAGCGCTTGAACTCGCTGCTCTTCATGGATTCAATTATAAACAATATTGTTTATAATGTCAAGAAGAAATAAACAATGTTGATGATCATTCGATCTATGATTCGTGAGTCGGTTGCCGCGTGCCCCAGATCCCATTTCGGAACCTGGGAGCCTCGGCTGATCGCATTTCACTTGTACCCGAAATTGGCAGATAGAGATGTATGTAGAAGTACACCTATATCTGCATTTTGTACGCCCCAAAATGCCCAAAACGTATGCTTCCAAGTCTACTTTCTGTTTTCGAGCATGGGGGCCAGCGCGCCCGCTGCAATGACATCCCACGACCTGCTAAACTTTCACTCGGTATGATTCTGCCCTATTTGCTCATAGTTGTAGTTGCTTACCTGCTGGGGTCGGTTCCCAGCGGCTATGTGCTGATGCGCCTCTTTCGCCATGAGGATATCCGCAATTCCGGTAGCGGAAACATTGGCGCCACAAATGTTCTGCGCTTCGGCGGCAAGGGGTTGGCCGCGGCCACCTTTCTGATGGATATGCTCAAGGGCTGTCTGGCAGTTTGGCTGGGCGGGCTGATCGGCGGCTTGCTTGCGCCTGGCGCTGCGCCGGACAATATGCGGGCGCTGGCGGCGCTGTTTGCGGTTCTGGGGCATATCTTCCCGGTGTGGTTGGGTTTCAAGGGCGGCAAGGGCGTGGCCACCGGATTTGGCGTTTTCCTGGTGGCAGCTCCTCTGGCGGCGCTGGCGGCTATCTCGGTATTCATTGTGATGCTGGCGCTGAGCCGCTACGTTTCGCTGGCGTCGATTTTGGGCGCGGGTAGCTTTCCCTTTTTTGCGTGGTGGCTGGGACACGGAGACCGGCCCGCGTTTTTCATCGCCGTGCAGATTGCCGTTGCCCTGTTGCTCATCGTCAAGCATCACCCGAATATCCGCCGGTTGCTTAGTGGCACGGAATCCAAACTGGGAGCTAACAAGACCGCATGAGCCGCATCGTTATTCTGGGTTCCGGAGCGTGGGGAACAGCCATTGCGCTCTCGCTGCATCGACGCGGCGGGCATGAGCTTACGCTGTGGGCGCACAGCCATGAGCTTGCCCGTCAGATAGTTGACGCTGGCGAAAACACGCTTTTTTTGCCGGGCTATCACCTTCCGACAGGACTCGTGGTGACGGGCGAGGAGGCCGCCGTTGGCGAGGCGGAGATTGTCGTTTCGGTGATTCCATCGGAGTTTTTGCGCGCCACGATTACGCGCCTGCGCCCTCATCTGCACGCCGGCCAGATCATCGTGAGCGCCACCAAGGGTGTCGAGGATCACAGCCTGTTGCGCATGACCGAGGTGATTACTGCGTGCCTCAAGGATACCGGCCTTAAACTGCCGATAGGAGCCTTCAGCGGGCCCAGCTTCGCGCAGGAGGTGGCGCAGGGGCAGCCCACCGCCATCACCGTGGCCTTTGAGGACGCGGCGATTGCGGCGCGCATTCAGGCGGAGCTATCTTCGGAGACACTGCGGCTCTACACTTCGACGGACGTAATTGGCGTGGAGATGGGCGGCGCGCTGAAGAACGTAATCGCCATTGCCGCCGGAGTTGCCGACGGGGTGGGGTTGAAACACAATTCCATCGCTGCCCTTATCACGCGTGGAATTGCGGAGATTACGCGGCTGGCCGTGGCCTGCGGCGGGCGGCGCGAGACGCTGGCAGGACTTTCGGGCGTGGGCGATCTGGTGCTGACCTGCACGGGTTCGCTCTCGCGCAACCGCACTGTGGGCCAGGAGTTGGGACGTGGCCGTATGCTTGGAGAGATACTTGCCGGGCTGGACGGCAAAGTGGCCGAGGGAGTTATGACCACCCGCGCGGCTCTGGGGCTGGCTCGACGGCAAGGGATCGAGATGCCCATCACCGAGCAGATGGAGTTGATTCTGAACGAAGGCAAGAATCCGCGCGAGGCGATCAGGGATTTAATGCTGCGGCCGGGCAAGGAAGAGCTATAGAGGTCTGTTTCCTTATAAAGCTTTCCCCACGATACCACCCCAATAAACATAGACCATTTCTTGGGAACCCCGGAGAGAGCGCGGGGCTAATAAACACTGCGCCTCCGGCTCGACTATCAGGACATTATTTTTGCAGTCATCAATAGACGCATTCGACAAGAGAACGGTTGACCGACGCTGCATCGAACGAGTATCAATGCAGTGTGATGATCAAAACAATCTCGTCCATATTTAGTGTGATCTACGCCACAGCGCTGTTTGCAGGCTTGGTTATGGCGCAAAGTACCACGCCGCCTGTGCGCCCGGCTACCGCCCCTCATGCGCGTGTGGACCCGAATAGCCCGGCGCAGATTGGCCGCACCAAGCTGACCCGTTCACTGGATAATGTAGCAGCCGGATTTACCGCTTCTCGCGCAGCCAGCGTGGCCTCGATTCAGAGCCACGGCGAGGCCGAGGAGCGGCAAATCATGGTGCGCAAACAAATTCTGTTGCTGATCGGCAGTCTTCCGGAGCGGACTCCGCTGAACGCCAGAGTTCTGGGCTCGACGCAGGCTGACGGCTTTCGTCTGGAGAAAGTTCTTTTTGACAGCCAGCCCAATTTTCCGGTGACCGCGCTGCTCTACCTTCCCGATGGCCCGGCTGCGGGCGGCAAGCGACCGGCGATTCTGATGAGTCCCGGCCATTATGCTACCGGGAAGGCGAGTGACTACAGCACTGCGGCACTGTTTGCCAGCAATGGTTTCATCGTACTTTCCTATGACCCCATTGGACAGGGCGAGCGGCTTCAGTATCCCGATCCGGCCAAGCCCGGACTGACTTTTGCAACCGGCTCTACCGGCGAGCACGGCGAAGCCAGCCTTCAGCCGATGCTTATCGGCGATGCCTTTGCCCGTTACGAAGTTTGGGACGCGATGCGCGGCATCGACTATCTTGCGCAACTTCCCGAGGTCGATGCGGAGCACATTGGCGCCTTCGGCTGCTCCGGCGGAGGCGCGATCACCGCGCTGCTTGGGTCGCTGGACACGCGTGTCGCCGCCATGGGTGTCGCTTGCTACATCACTTCATTCGACACGCTGCTGCCTGCGATTGGCCCCCAGGACGGCGAGCAATCCATACCCCGCTTTATTTCCTTCGGTTTTGATTTCCCAGACTGGATCGAGTTGGCTGCGCCTCGTCCATACGCGGTGATCTCCACGTATTCTGATATGTTTCCCTTTGACGGCGCGCGAGCCAGCGTTACCGAGGCTCGCCGCTTCTACGCATTCTTTGATCCCGCCAGCGCTGGAACTACGTCCGGCCACAACAGGCCTGCCACACCGCCCACGCCTTCCGGACCCGCGCTGAATTGCGACACTACAAACAACATTCCTCCCACCGCCGCGCTTCAGTTCATTACAGGACCCGGAGGCCACGCCGCGCTGACTCCCATCATGAGTGAGATTCTCAGCTTCTTCATGCGCAATCTTGCGCTCGGAGCGACGGATCCTCATCCGATTCTTACGCTACCTTTCAGTGGCGGAGGGCGTGATGCGAACAACACGCTCGCGGGTCTTCCCAAGGAAGCTTTTCAGGTCACTCCCACAGGCCAGGTTCTTACCAGCTATCCCAAATCCGAGACGGTTTTCACTCTCAACAAGAAGCGCGCGGCGGGGATCGTTCCCACGAGCCGCACTGATCTGACCGTGGGAAAACTTGTCGAGTCCATTCGCAAGGTTACCGGAGCGGAGGCAGTACCGCGCATGTCCAAGCCCAGCGCGGAATTGCTGGCCGCTAAGACCGGCGCGATAGTGCTTCCCTCGAATAGGGGAATTGATATGCAAGGAGAGTTGAGTGTGCCACCCGGCGAAGGCCGTCACCCGGCGGTGCTGCTGCTCGTGCCGGATTCGATTCGCGGAGACAACCCCATGGCACTCGCTAATCTGGCGCGGTTCAACTCGTTGGCAGCCGCTGGCAATGTGGTTTTGGCGATCACTCCGCGCCCGTCGCCTCCCGGAACAGACGACATGAAGTCTCCAATTCTCGGGCCGTTTTATTTGCTCAGCCTGCGCGCAGATCTGGTTAGCCGCTCACTGATCGGCATGCGCGTCGATGACGTGATTCGCGCAGCAGATTATCTGGCCATGCGCGGTGACGTTGACGCGAAGAATATTACCGCAGTTGGCAGCGGCCACATGGGTCTGGTGCTTCTTCATGCCGGAGTACTCGATTCGCGCCTGAAGCACATTACGGTTGACCATGTTCTCAGCAGCTATCGCAGCCTGCTCAACGCACCGTTGCCGACTGGCGCGCCGGAAGATGTTCTGCCCCGAGTTCTGCTGCGCTACGACATTCCCGACCTGGTGCGCGTTCTTGGGACGCGTCTGACGAAGACTTCTCCGCTACTGGGTACGGATGACCTCAGCCAAGGCTCAACCCCGCCGAACACTTAACCGGCCTGCTCGCGCGCAAGAAAGTGTCGCAGAAAAGCGAAATTTACGATATATTAAAGACTCCGGCACCATCCCAGACGCGCGCGGGCCTGCTCCATTACATTAGGCCTTACATGATGGATAGGGCGATTTCCATAAATGGAATCGCGCGGCATTTGTGTATTCTGGTCCGGAATTAGCAAACTGCCTGGGAAATTTCCATTGAGAAGGTTGCCATGCATACTAGGGATCGTCGTCTTCGCACACCACGGCCGCAGGGGCTCTACCACCCGCGGAACGAACACGATGCCTGCGGAATGGGGTTTGTCGCCAACATTCATGGAGAAAAAAGCCATGGGATTATCCGCAAGGGCCTGGAGGTGCTCATTAACCTCACCCATCGCGGCGCGGCGGGCTGCGATCCGGAGACGGGCGACGGCGCGGGCATTCTGATACAGATTCCGCATGTTTTTTTCGCGCGCGAATGCGGCGAACTGGGAATGCAGTTGCCCGAAGCGGGCGACTATGGCGTGGCCATGTGTTTTCTGCCGGTTGAAAAGCACAGCCGCCTGCAAGCCGAGGGCGTGATTGAGCGCATAGCACAAGAAGAAGGGCTGACGGTAATCGGCTGGCGCGATACGCCGGTGAATGGCATTGCCATAGGGCGCGAAGCGCGCGCGTCACAACCATATATAGAGCAATTGTTTTTGGGCAAGCCCGAGGGATTGGACGAGGACTCCTTTGAGCGCCTGCTTTACCGGGTTCGCCGACGGACAGAAAATGAGATAGCCGAATCAGATATTGAGGAGAAGGAGTTTTTTTACATTCCCTCGCTCTCTTGCCGCACCATTGTGTACAAGGGTCTGATGCTGGCGCCGCAGATTGAGAAGTTCTATTACGAGCTGGCCAATCCGCTGGTAACGAGCGCGCTCGCCCTGATCCATCAGCGCTTCTCAACCAACACGTTTCCCAGCTGGAAACTAGCGCACCCATACCGCTATGTGGCACACAACGGCGAGATCAACACCATACGCGGCAACATCAGCTGGATGAATGCGCGGCAGTCGGTTTTGGCGAGCCCGCTCTACAACGGCAAGATCAACGATCTCTATCCGGTCATCGTCCCCGGCGGCAGCGACTCCGGCTCACTGGACAACGCGGTAGAGTTCCTGGTTCAGTCAGGACGCTCGCTTGCGCACGTCATGGCCATGCTGATACCCGAGGCTTGGGCGGGCAACCCCGACATGGACGAGAACAAGCGCGCCTTCTACGAATACCACGCCTCGCTGATGGAGCCGTGGGATGGTCCGGCGGCCATCGCCTTTACGGATGGCCGCGTGGTGGGAGCGACACTGGACCGGAATGGGTTGCGGCCTGGCCGCTACATCGTCACCAAGGACGATTTGGTGGTGCTGGCCTCTGAAGCCGGCGTGCTCGACGTGCCGGCCAAGGATATTCGCAAGAAAGGCCACTTGCAGCCCGGCCGCATGTTCCTGGTCGATACAGTCGAGAAGCGCATCGTCTCCGACTCCGAGATCAAGAAGCAGCTGTCGAGCCGGCAGCCTTATGCCAACTGGCTGCAGGAGCAGCAGGTCAATCTCGATCAGCTGCCAGAGCCTTCGCGGATGATTGTATCCAATCCCGAAACACTGCTGCGCCGCCAGCGGGCCTACGGCTACAGCGAAGAAGACTTGAGAATATTATTGGCGCCGATGGCCGCGAAGGGCGAAGAGCCGGTTGGCTCCATGGGTAACGATGTGCCGCTGGCCTGCCTCTCCGACCGTCCGCAGTCGCTGTTCAGTTATTTCAAACAACTTTTTGCGCAGGTCACGAATCCTCCCATCGATCCGATACGCGAAGAGATGGTGATGTCGCTGATCAGCTACATCGGCACGGAGCGCAATATTCTGGACGAAGCTCCGGAGAACTGCCACACGCTCAAGCTACCGCATCCGATTTTGAGCAATCGCGATCTGGAAAAATTGCGCCGCGTTTCCACGGGCGATCTGCTGGCCACCACGATTCCGACGCTGTTCCGCGTGGCGGACGGCGAAAAGGCCTTGAAGCACGCGCTCGACGACTTGAGCGCCCGCGCTTCTCATGCCGTGGAATCCGGCTATACTCTGCTGATTCTTTCGGATCGCGGCGTCGATCCCAGCTATGCGGCTATTCCCAGCCTGCTGGCCATGGCTGCCGTGCATAATCGCCTAGTGAAGGAAAAGACCCGCACCCAGGTGGCGTTGATCATCGAGAGCGGCGAGCCGAGAGAGGTGATGCACTTTGCTTTGCTCATAGGGTACGGCGCCAGCGCCATCAATCCTTACCTGGCTATCGAAACGCTGCACGACCTGAAGCGGCTTGGCCTCTTGCCGCACAACGTTACCGGCAACCATGCGGAAAAGAACTTTATCAAGGCCATCAACAAAGGCCTGATGAAAACCTTCTCGAAGATGGGCATCAGCACCCTGCAAAGTTATCGCGGCGCGCAGGTCTTCGAGGCCGTGGGGCTGAATCAATCGCTGATTGACAAGTACTTTCCCGGAACCGCCTCGCGCATCGAGGGCGTGGGGCTGGAAGTTCTGGCGCGCGAAGCGCTGCTCAAGCATGCATACGCGTTCCAACCATTGACGGAATCTGAAACCGAACTGGTGGTTGGCGGCCAGTATCAGTTCCGTGAGGGCGGCGAGTATCACTTGCTGAATCCGGAAACCATCAGCAAGCTGCAACACGCTGTGAGACAGAACAATCCGGCCACCTTCCAGGAATATACCGATCTGCTGGACGAACAGAATCGCCACTTGTGCACGCTGCGCGGACTGCTTCAGTTCAAATACGCGAAGAAGCCGCTGCCGCTGGAAGAAGTTGAGCCGGCCAAAGAGATTGTGAAGCGCTTCACGACCGGGGCCATGAGCTTTGGTTCGATCAGCAAGGAGGCGCATGAGACGCTGGCCATTGCCATGAACCGCATGGGGGGCATGTCCAACACCGGCGAGGGCGGCGAGGACGAAGAGCGTTTCAATCGGGACGCGAACGGGGACTTGCGGCGCTCGGCGGTCAAGCAGGTGGCCTCAGGCCGCTTCGGAGTGACGACGAATTATTTAGTCAATGCCGACGAGTTGCAGATCAAGATGGCACAGGGGGCCAAGCCCGGCGAGGGCGGACAACTGCCCGGCCACAAGGTGGATGAAATCATCGCCAGGGTTCGCTACTCGATTGCCGGCGTGGGGCTGATCTCGCCACCGCCGCACCATGATATCTACTCCATCGAAGATCTGGCGCAACTAATTTACGACCTGAAAAATGTCAACCCCAAGGCGCGCATTGCAGTCAAGCTCGTTTCGGAAGCCGGTGTGGGTACAGTGGCCGCAGGCGTCTCGAAAGCGCACGCCGATGTGGTGCTCATCTCGGGCGACAACGGCGGGACGGGCGCTTCGCCCTTA
>CAZFMB010000004.1:0-107772 GCA_964520005.1 uncultured Occallatibacter sp. | reverse complement strand
ACGAGTGCTATGTCTACCTGAACTATGCCGGCAAGCCGGTCAGCGGCGGCTCGTTTACCTGGGCTAAGGAGCACATCGTTATCCTCGGTTCGCTGTCGAAGACTTACGCAATGACCGGCGTGAGAGCCGGCTTTGCGCTGGCGTCGAAGGCCGTCACAGCCAACCTCAGCAAGCTCCAATCGCAATCCACCTCCAACGCCACCAGCTTTGTGCAGAAGGCCGCCATCGCCGCGCTGACCAGCTCGCAGGAATGCGTCAGCGAGTTCCGCACCGAGTTCATCGGCCTGCGCGACTATATGCTGGCCAAGCTGGCCGAGATTCCCGGCGTCACGTGCACCAAGCCCGAGGGCGCCTTTTACGTCTACCCCAACATCGGAGCATTTTTGGGCAAGGGCGGCATCAAGACTTCGACCGAGCTTGCCACGCGGCTGCTCCACGAGGCCCATGTGGTCACCGTGCCCGGCGAGGCCTTCGGTACAGCCGAGCACATCCGCATCTCCTATCCGGTGACCAGGCAGAACATCGACGAGGGAACCCGGCGCATAGGAGAGTTTCTGGCCAAACTGAAGTAGGCCGTCTTCTTCGAACAATCTTCCCAGGTTCCAGGATCGGAACCTGGGAAATCAAATATACCGCAATCATCGCCATATGAATCCGCTCTATCGTATTTTGCATCAGGTTTGATATGCGCGTACTCGGTCCTGCCTACCGGACTTCCTCGTCGCTGAAAACATGGCTCAACGGTTTTTCGACAACATTGTGATGCGTTTCAATCCCGAAGCAAACCGGCGTGGCTCGAACCTGGAAGAAGGGGTAAATGAATGAGAATCCCATCGTTATTGACTCTGATTGCTGTCGTTTTGCTTCCAGTCTCTTTGGCCGCGCAAGCTGCCACTGAATGGCATGATCCTCTGGTTGATCGAATGGCCGGGACATGGAAACTGGAAGGCCAAGTGGTGGGGCGAGTGGCGCACCACGAGGTGCATGCCGACTGGGTGCTAAACCACCAGTTTCTTCGCATACAGGAGAAGACGTCGGCGAGCGCACCCAATACCGAGCACTCTTATGAGGCTTTCTGGTTCCTCGGTTACGACCCGATCAGCGAAAGATACGTGTTGCACCTGATGGACGTATTTGGAGCGCGATATTCGGAGACCCTGGGCTACGGAACCCGCGAGGGCAATCAAATTCGCTTCGTTTTTGAGTATTCCGACGGGCCGTTTCATACAACCTATCTGTGGAATCCCGAGAAAGATACGTGGCAATGGGAGATGGAGCAGAAAAACAAAGACGGGAAATGGGTTCCATTCGCTGACTTTACGCTAACGAAAATCGCGACTCCCTAGCGCTGTTTTGCAATGCGGGACGGGGAAGTCCCGCTTCTGCAAAGGCCGCGCGGCGATCTGGCTGTTTCTTCGCAAAAAACTGTTATTTTCCTCTGTGCAAACGTATCGTTTGTCCGGTAGGATGGTTTTTCGATGAAGAAGCCAATGGAATTCCGTCCTGTGATTCTTGCCGGAGGCAGCGGTACACGCTTCTGGCCCCGTTCCCGCCGCGCCCACGCCAAGCAGGTTCTTGCTCTGGACGGCGAGCGCTCCATGATCCAGCAGACCGTCGAACGGCTCAAGCCAATCGCCGGGCTGGATAAAACCTGGGTCATCACCAACGAGTACCTAGCCAACGAGATCGCCGGCCAGTTGAAGGGCATCCCTTCCGGGCAGATCGTCCAGGAGCCGGTGGCTCGCAACACCGCCCCAGCCTGCGGACTGGCGGCCTTTCTGATTGAGCGGCAGAATCCCGAGGCGGTGCTGGGCATTTTTCCCTCCGACCACGTGATTGCCGATGAACCGCGCTTCCTCAAGACACTGCAAAAGGGCATCGCCGTGGCCGCCGCCGGCGACAATATCGTGGTGCTGGGCATTGAGCCGACGCGAGCCGAAACCGGCTACGGCTACATTGAGACCACCGACTATACTCGGGACGACTCCGCACTGCACGTACGCCGCTTTATTGAGAAGCCCAACCAGAACAAGGCCGAGGAGTTCGTGGCCGCGGGCAACTACTTCTGGAACTCAGGCATGTTTCTGTGGTCGGCGCGGACGCTGGCCAACGCCGTCCGCGAGCACCTGCCGGAGACCGCTCCGCTGCTGGAAACCATCGCCGCCGCTTACGGCACGCCGCAGTTCGACGAGGTCTTCCGCGCCGTCTATCCCAAGTGCGAGAACATCAGCGTGGATTATGCCGTTCTGGAGCCGCGCTCGGCCAAGGGCGAGCACATCTCGCACCTCTACTGCATCCGCGCGGATTTCAGTTGGAACGACCTTGGCTCCTGGGCCTCGCTCTACGAGTACCAACTGGAGACGCGCATGCGCGGAGATGCCGATGGCAACGTGACCGAAAGCCACGGCCACACGGCTCTGGATGCGGTCAACAACTACATCTATAGCCCGCACAAGTTTGTTGCACTGGTGGGCGTCAAAGACCTGATTATTGTGGACACCGAGGATGCGCTGCTGATCGCCCGCCGCGACCACTCCCAGGATGTGGGCAAGATCGTGAAGGAGCTGGGCCTCTCCGGACGGACAGAATTGATCTGAGGTTGCCGCGGTAAGGACTACTGGCCCTGATGCCGGATGTCCCACGTCCAGTATCCTGTGTATTCAGGGAGCACGAAACCCATCATGCCACAAACTCAGATTAAATTCGGCACCGACGGCTGGCGCGGTCTTATTGCCGACGATTTCACCTTTGCCAACGTTCGCATCGCCGCCGAGGCCATCGCCGCATACATCCATGCCAATGAAGACCCCAAGAAGGGCCTGTGCATCGGCTACGATACCCGATTCGGGTCCAAGGCATTTGCGCATGTCTGCGCTGAGGTGGCGGCTGCAACCGGAATTCCAGTGCTGTTAGCCAAGGGCATTACGCCTACTCCGGCGCTGAGTTGGGCGGTGCGCGAACGCGGCTGCGCGGGCGGCATCATGATTACCAGCTCGCACAACCCGGCGGAGTGGAACGGCGTCAAGTACAAGGGTTGGTACGGCGGCTCAGGCAAACCCTCTATGATCGCCCAGATCGAGACTTACCTGGGCAAGCCTGTGGCTCGCGCAGAGGAGCCTGCTCCCATTCAGGAAGTTGATTTTCTGCCGACGTACCTCAAGGCCATCGAGAACTTCACGAGCCTCGACATGCTGGCAAAATCCGGCATGAAGTTCACCATCGACTCGATGTACGGCGCGGGCGGGACGCTGATCTCCGACATCTTCACACGCCTCGGCGTCAATCACGTGCAGATTCAAGGCAACGCCGATCCACTCTTTGGCGGCATCCATCCCGAGCCGATTGAGCCGCACATTCGCGCACTGGGCGAGGCAGTGGCAGCCAACGGCTGCGACGCGGGATTGTGCACCGACGGCGACGCGGACCGCATCGGCGCCACCGATGAGCACGGCGAGTTTGTCGATCCACACAAGATCTACTGCGTGCTGCTCAGTTGGGTGCTGAAGTACCACAACGACTGGCCTGGCGCCGTGACGCGCGCCTTCAACACCACCAAGATGCTGGATCGCATCTGCAAGAAGCATGGCCGCGAGCTGATTGAGCACGGCATCGGCTTCAAGTTTGTATGCGACTACATGCTGGAGCGGGAGATCGTGATGGGCGGCGAGGAATCGGGCGGCATCGGCTTCCAGCGCCATCTGCCGGAGCGCGACGGCCTGCTGAACGCGCTGCTGCTGGCCAACGTGATAGCCATGGAAGGCAAACCTTTGGGTAAACTGGTTGCCGATTTGCAAGCCGAGTACGGCGAACATCAGTATGGGCGAATCGACCTGCACATTCCGGAAGAGATGAAGAACGGAGCGATTGCGAGAGCCAAGGCACTCAAAACCGGCGATACGGTCTTCGCCGGAATGCCGATTCTGCGCCAGGAGAATCTGGATGGAGTGAAGTTTTATCTCGACAACCCAGAAGCCAAGACCAAGCCGAAGGCCGCAGAGACGTGGCTGCTGCTACGCGTCAGCGGCACCGAGCCGCTGATGCGTATCTATTGCGAGTCGTGCTCGAAGGATTCGGTGGCGAAACTGCTGGAGTCGGCGCGGAAGTTTGCGCTCGACAAATAAGTCTCGAAATCATCTGCAAGGGCAAAATTTGGCTAACAAACCGGATTTTCCAGGCAAAAAAGGGGATTTTCCGGTCATTTCCAGAGGCTAAATCTCACGATGTGGGAGATTTTGGGGCTAAATATTTTCCACAAGCGTTGATTTCAAAGAGGTTAGAAATAATCTGCAATGTTTTTAGGGAAATTTATACCCCCCTGGGGTATAAGGGGGGTGGGGGTAGGGGGTGCTTCCAGTGGTCAGTGGTCAGTGGACAGTGAACAGGAATAGCCCGCGACTCTGACTATTGTTCCTGCATTTATTGAGCGGCGACGGAGATCGATCGGGTGGAGGTTGGACATAAGACTATTGTGCGCCAACGGATCGTAATTATCTGCAAGGACTGGCCGTCCAGGCAGAGGCCTTCGGCGGGCGGCGCATGAGGAGGGTTCGAATGGCTCGAAGAATTCGGGCGCAAAGGAGAAGAACGATCTCCCCGTGCGGGAGTTCAAGGATGGGGGGCGAAGCAATTTTCAAATAGGCGACCAACCGCCCGGAACTCGGAAAACTATCGGCTGCCTGACTCAAAGTGCGTAGTGGGCTATTGGCAAAATCAGAACCTAGCTTTAAGTCTCGTTAAACGGAATTGCTACAGCCAGGAATCGGTTACCATGCTGGCATCTTGAACAGTCGTCCGTCATCTCCTCCATCGTTTAACCTCAATATAATCTCGTCATCGTTGAACAATTCTTTCTCAATGGACGGAAGATCAGAGTCGATAGCAGTGATTATTTGTTGTAATCCGAATGCGCTATATTCACGGATAACAGATAGCAGATTCAACTTCTTGCGATTATCAAGAGACTCAAACACACCATCATGGAACACAAAACGCGGATAAGCTTCTCCAGAGTGGGCGCGAAGCACCGCCATGTCAAAGGCGATACAAAGCAACTTCTTGTATGTGTGTCCAGCGTCAGCGCTCGTCGCACGACCCGTTTCGTCAAGAATTCCTGCACTGAACTGAAGGTGACCAATGGCGTTGGGCGACACGCTTAATAGTGCCCTACGGTCTAGCACAACCACTACAATCTCATTGAAAAACTGTCTGACACGATTGAAAAAGCTCGTCTTTATGACATTCTGGCGCTCAACATCCTCTTCAATCTGTTTTTGTATGTCAACCTTTTCTTTCTCTGCGGTGCGAATCTCAGATCGTAAATCCTGTAACCTACTCAGGAATACCCGCTGCCGTTCAAGATCCAAAATATCCGCTTTAAGGACAACCAACTCGTCAGAAACCGTACGGTACTTCACGAATATATCTTGTTCGCTCAAGTAGGAAAGGGTTTGCGACCTCTTCTTTCCAAGCTCGTTTAACTCCACACCAACTTGTGTAAGCTCCTTATTAACCTCCAAAAGCTCTTCCGCGAGATAGTTGCGGCGCTCATCAGTGATGGCTCGGTTGAATGAGATTAATTGATTGAAGTCCTTAGTAAGCTGTTCCGGAAATAGGACACCCACCTCCGCGAAGAGGCGCTCCGCCGCTTGTGGATTGAAGAGGATTTGATCTTCCTCCAGCGCTGATTGGATTCTCTTCTTAGTCTGATTGAGCGTGTAGCGCTCCTGATTCAGACATGCAATCCTGGTGTCGAGTTTGTCTACTATTTGCTTTGTTTCCTGTTTATCATGGCTCCTAAAATCGAAGGCCTCCAGCAACTCTGCCTTCTTGTCGGCTTCTGCTTGTTTGATATGTAGAATGCCCTCGACTTTGCTAAGGTCTTCGACCGAACCCCCAAGCTCCTTGCGAATCGTGTCGGCGGCCTGCATCAGTTCCTCGATTTTGTTTTCACGCTCGTAGAGTTCTTGAACCACTTCTCCGCGAAACCCGAGTACATGTGCGACGTAGGGTTTCCAGTCGATATGCGCAGCTTGAAATTTCCCGAGCTGAAAAACGTCTAAATAGTCTTCCTGCGTCCGGACGAGGTAGCCAAGCCCTTTTCTATAATCCCACGGCTTGAGCGCATTGAGGTTCAGCAGGCCGTCGAGGATGGTTCGAGCTCGTTCAAACGGCACAGCCACGTGGTCCCAATCTTCCTCTGGGAGATCTGAAAGATCCTGAGCTCTCGCTGCATGTCGCTTTAGGCTAATTTTGCTGTGCTCACGTACGCTTCGCTTGATGGTCAGATATCCGCCATCCATGAGCTCTATTTCAAGAAAAAACACAAAGTTCTCAAAAAGGGATGGATGCTTAAACAGAAAGAACTCATCATCACGCCTTGACAGAAAGCAGAAGTCAATCAGGAGCCCAATGGTTGTCTTTCCAAGATTATGCGTATCCTTTTTCATGTTCTCAGGTAGCCTTATTTCGGCAAGCACAACATTCAGCCCAGGCACGAAGTCAATCGTGTCGAAGAAATTCGGTTGATTCGTATACAGACGCGAGAGTTTCATCTATTTTCCTCTATACTCGAAAGAATCAATCTTGGGCCTGTACTCGATCACTCCCAGAAGGAAGAGTAGATTCAAGGCTGGCAGGAGTAAAACATCGCTCCCCTTGCTGGAATTCTTGACCAGTTTACGCAACTGTGAGAATTCAGCAACCCTCCATTTTCTCAGATATGCCAAGAGGACATATGCTATCCCTATCGGCGTTCTATCGGGGTGGGAATGCTTAGTTGGACGGAGCATCTGGCACCTCACCGATATCACAGTTCCAATACATATAAAAGAGCATCGCTCTGGTTAGTCGTCGGTTAGTAGCCAGAATCTGGTCGCGTCCGACTAGTAGATCGTAGAGATACTCGAACAACTCATCGAATGATTCCTCGGCCATCTTTTTGGCGAGGATCTTAAGTTGGAAATCGGCGGTTGCAGACTCATAGAAGGCGCGTATCTGTTCATTATCGGGATCTGATAGGAATTCGCGTATCTGTTGCGTATCTTTAAGATAAAGGTTCCGCAGTTTCTTAGCATATGGTTCACTCATGTTGTTGAGCATATTTTTGTTCGCGTAAAGGGTTCGGCTGACGGGAAGGCTCTCAACTGCAGCGGCGAGTTCCCCACTGCGGTTGGCAAATGCCTCAACTATTTTGGAGAGTTCATCCGGGCTGACGATTAACGGTGCTGCGAACAAGCTAAGGTTTAGCTTCTGGGGAATGTCTGGGAAGTCGCGGAGGAGGGACTCGATCTGCTCAATGCCGCACAAGAATACCGATATCTCCGGCAATCCCGCCCCACTGCTGATGAACTTTCGTATCGCAGCATCAGCAATCGCCGAAAGCCTACGATTAGCGAACAACATATAGTGGTCAAGATCGCCGGCGGTCTTAAGAGCAATAATACGCGGCATTTCCTTGGCGAGTATGCACTTGGCATTCGATTCGCTGTAAAAGTCTGCTTCTGAGAAACTGCGGTTGAGTCCGTTGGTATGTTTGCCCTGAATAATTACTTTTCCTACCCATGGAGCCGCTTTGCTTGGATGCAGTTCCGCCATTCCGTGAAAGCGCGCATCACGGCCACCGTCAGGTCCAGTGGAAAACCCAATTACTGCGATCCCCAACAACTTTCGGCAGATGTGCACGATGAGTTGCTCAAACTGCTCCGGACTGAGGTCTTCGTATGCGTATTTCATGTTCGCATGAACCCGATTTCACTATAGCGCGTTTCGGTTGCTTCTGATGGACGAAATGCAGCGGTAAGTGATTATATGCTTCGAGTTCTCTCCAATATGCGACAAACCATTGATCGTTCGCATTCAATTATTTACGGCATTTCAAGATGGATCATCTATCGCAAAATCACCGATTCACCCAGCGATCTCCCGAAGGAACTCCAAAGTTCCGAACCTTGAGCGGAATACCGGCTAACCGGAAACTGCGTTCATAACAAATGGGACCCTTCTGGCGAAGGGTCCCATGATGGTGCGAGGGTGGTGCGGTGGAGCTTACTTGGCCGCGGCCTTCAATCCAGATTGCTCGGCCAGTGCGGCGGCTTTGTCGGTGGCCTCCCAGGTAAACTCCGGCTCGTTGCGGCCGAAGTGGCCGTAGGCAGCGGTCTTGCGGTAGATGGGGCGGCGCAGGTTGAGGCTCTCGATGATCTGCTTGGGGGTGAGCGAGAAGTTCTTGCGAACTAACTCGGTCAGCTTGGCCTCGCCGACCTTGCCCGTTCCAAAGGTATCAACGCGGACGCTGACCGGCTCGGCCACGCCGATGGCGTAAGCGAGCTGGACTTCGGCGCGGTCGGCCAGCCCCGCCGCCACAATATTCTTGGCGATATAACGGGCCATGTAAGCCGCGCTGCGATCTACTTTGGTCGGGTCTTTGCCGCTGAATGCACCGCCGCCGTGACGGCCCGCGCCGCCGTAGGTGTCCACGATGATTTTGCGGCCGGTGAGTCCGGTGTCGCCCATGGGCCCGCCGATGACGAAGCGGCCTGTGGGGTTGATGTGGTACTTGGTGTTCTTGTCGAGCCACGCGGCGGGCAGCACGGCATGAATGACGTGCTTGAGAATGTCGGCGTGCAACTCCTCATTGCTGACGCTCTCGGCGTGCTGGCTGCTGATGACGACGGCGTCAATGCGGCTGGGCTTGCCCGACTCGTCGTATTCAACGGTGACCTGGCTCTTGCCGTCGGGGCGGAGATAGGGCAGCTTTCCGGACCTTCGCACATTTGTAAGCTGGCGGCAGAGCTTGTGGGCCAGAGAGATAGGGGCGGGCATCAGCTCGAGTGTTTCGTTGGAGGCGTAGCCGAACATCATGCCCTGGTCGCCGGCGCCGCCGGTGTCAACGCCCTGGGCAATGTCGCCGGACTGCTTGTTGATGGAAGAAATGACGGCGCAGGTGTTGGAGTCGAAGCCGTAGAGGGCGTTGTCGTAGCCGATGGAGGCAACGACGCCGCGGACGAGGCTTTGGAAATCGACGTATGCCTCGGTGGTGATTTCGCCGGCGATAACCACAAGTCCAGTGGCCAACAGGGTTTCGGCGGCAACGCGGCTTTTGGGATCCTGCTCCAGGCAGGCGTCCAGGATGGCGTCGGAGATTTGGTCTGCCATCTTGTCCGGATGGCCTTCAGTAACGGATTCAGAGGTAAACAAGAAACGGTCGCTCAATGTAGAAGCTCTCCTCCCATTGCAGGGAATTCAATTTGGGCAGACTGGAGCGAGGACCGGTTCATGCTGGATCACCGGCGTGGAGAGCTGGATTTACTCGCCACATCGGACCCACTCTCGCCGAGGAGCTGCCAGCACCGTCAGGCTGAGGCCTTGGGATGCATCGTTCTATGGTAATTGGCGCAGGCGGATGGGAGCAAAGGCATGCAGTGAATGGGGAGCAGGGCGCGTCCAAAGGGGCTATATGCGAGTTGAAACGTGCTGATAGATCCTTGCCAAGGCATATAGCCAGAAAACCGATCTAATAGTCTTGTTAAATCAGAAAAGCTTCACAGGCAACAGCGTGGTCCACCAGCCGGCGTGCAGGCCATAATAGCGTACGCCCATAAAAGCGCCCGCGATCGCCACCAGCAGCAACAGGATTACGCCGACCCAGCGCAGGCGCCTCTCCATGGTGTCTCCGCGCTGAGTGCGAGCCTTGCCCACATTGGAGGCAAACTCCAGCCAACTGCGGTCATCGTCGAGCATCTGCCCGCTGGCGGAATAGGCTTTGATAAAACGCTCCGTCCATTCGTTCTGGTCCAGGCCGACGGCGCTTGCGTAGCCGCGAACGATGCCCTTGCTCAAGATTCCGCCGGGAAGCAGGCGAAACCTCTCCTGCTCCAGCGCAATCAGGTGCCGCTGGGTGATCTTGGTGACCGCCGTGATGTCTTCCAGCGCGATGCCGCGGGACAACCGCTCCATGCGCAGGTCTTCTCCAAAGTTGCCCATCGCTTACCAGAATACGGCTTGAGTGGCTAACTGGTTTTCCCCATCAACAATAAACCTGCTGTCCGCTTCGGTCAAAGTTTATTTATTGCGATTTCTCCTGATTTACATGGGCCAGTGAATTTTTACGGTACCGAAGACCTAACCGGCAGCTATAAACCCTCGCTCCCGGATCCTTCTGCCCTGGGCTGTTACTCTGAAATGAGGGAATTCCAACGATTTGCAGCCTTGCGGAGCCGTCTTCGGGAATGAATAAGCTTATCTTTGCCAATCTGCTGCGCCGCCCTGTCCGCTCCATCATCAGCGTGCTGGCCGTGGCTATTGAAGTCATTATGATCCTGTCCATCGTGGGCATCTTCATGGGGATGCTGAACGACACCAAGCAGCGCACCAACGGCATCGGCGCGGACTTGATGATGCGGCCCTCCAATGCCAGCATCTTCGTAGGCGTGAGCGGCGCGCCCATGCCGGCCAGGTTTGTCGAGGTTCTCCGCAAATTGCCGCACGTAGCCGTGGCCTCGCCGGTGATTCAGAAGTTGAACACCGCGGGAAAGATCGAGGTTCTTTACGGCATCGAATATCCCAGCTTCAATGCTCTCAAACCCTTCGTTTTCGTCTCCGGCGGACCGTTCAAGGGGCCCAATGACGCCATTATCGACGACATCGCCGCCGGCGCCGATGGCGGCCATCGCGTGGGCGAGCAGATCACCATCATGGATCACTCTTTTCGCGTCGCGGGCATTGTGGAGCACGGCAAGGGCGGACGCAAAATGCTGACCATCGACAAGATGGGCGAGTTGATGGGTTCTGACGACAAGGCCTCGCTCTTCTATATCAAGTGCGACGACCCGGCCAACGATAAAGCGGTGATTGATGAGATTCACTCCACGCGCGGCCTGGAAGACTACCCGGTGGAGACGGTGGACGAATGGCTGGAGGAGATGACGCCAGAGAAGATTCCCGGATTCAACATTGCTCTTGATGTGGTTACCTTCATCGCGGTTCTGGTCGGCTTTCTGGTGATCTTCCAGTCGATGTATACGGCAGTGCTGGAGCGGACGCGGGAGATCGGCATCTTGAAGTCGATGGGCGCATCCAAGCTCACCATCGTGAGCGTGGTGCTGCGCGAGACAGCGGTGATCGCGGTGGCCGGCGTGCTGCTGGGCATTGCCGGAACGTTTGGAGTGAAGCTGCTGATGGGCCACCTCTATCCCACACAACACTTCGAAATTACCGCGGAGTGGCTGCTTCGTGGAGCGGTTATCGCCTTTATAGGCGCGTTGTGCGGCGCACTCTACCCCGCATGGATGGCCGCCCGCAAGGACCCCATCGACGCGCTGGCGTACGAGTAAATTTCGGCTATGCCGGGCCGGGACTCCGCTGCCAACGTCGTACACTGGTAGGGTTCCATTAGGATTCCCCATGAAAAAAATTGCTATCAGCCTCTATACCGCCATCACCGCCGCCCTCCTCGCCTGGGGCTTTTACCAGGCCATCTACGTCGCCCCCGCGGACGACCGGTTGGGCGGGCAGGGTGAACTTTATCGCATCATCTTCTACCATGTGCCCTCGGCAATGGTCGCTTTTCTCTTCTTCGCCATCTCGCTGGCCGGCTCCATCGGCTATTTGAGTTTTCGCCGCAAGCGCGAAGACTGGGCGCAGATCTCCGATGCCTGGGCGCTGGCGGGCGCCGAGGTGGGCGTGGTCTTCTGCACCGTGGTGCTCATCACCGGCCCCATGTGGGGACGCCGCGCCTGGGGCATCTGGTGGGCCTGGGACGCGCGGCTGACCACCACCCTCGTATTGTGGCTCATTTACGTCAGCTACCTGCTGCTGCGCCGTTTTGCCGCCGGGCCGCAGGTGCAAACGCTGGCAGCCGTCCTGGGCATCTTCGGCGCACTCGACGTGCCCATTGTCTATATGTCCAACCGCTGGTGGCGCATGCAGCACCCTGCCCCGGTCTTCGGCGGAGACGCCGATTCCGGCTTCAAGGATCCCAGAATGTTGCACGCCTTTGAATGGAATATCCTTGCATGGCTTGCCTGGGGCTTGCTCATCCTGGTGGTGCGCTACTACGTCGAGCGCCGGAACCAGAAGCTCGCCGCTCAGGATGTGCAAGACGCTTTGAACGCAATCTAGGAAAAAATGGCAAGCCGCTAATTTATCAGTGGCATGGCTGAATCACTCAGTGTACAATTCAAGCGAGTTGTTAGGTAAAGATTTTGGACGGTGGGTGATAATTCTCATGGAAATCAGACGTGTTGAAGATATCGCGCTCACCGAGGAGAATACCATGTCTTTTGGAGTACTACTCAATAATCGGCTCATTTCCAAGCTCGTCGATGATAACGAACTAATTATCAAACCTTGGAAACCGTCTGAGAATCTTCAGTTCGCTCAATATGCACTGAATCCTGACATGATTATCTACGAGGATAAAGATGGGGAGGAACAACTGTTCGATTTGAAGAGGAAGCCCTATACTTTTGAGCCAAATGAGTACGTGAAGGTCAAGGTAGAGCAGACGATTATCTTGCCTGAAGGAATAGTTGGCAGGTTCATTGCGGCGTCCGGTCTCATCGAGGCTGGATTTGGTATCACCGTAGGTAAACTTGACCCAAAATACGGCGACAACAAAGAGACAATCCAGTTCGGCCTTAAGAATCTAAAAAACAAGAAAAATGAATTTAACCGAACGGGGAAATTTACAGAGAGAATTGCATATGTCGAGTTTTTTGATCTCAGGAATCTTCCAGTCGACATCGGGGAGTTGAGACAGTACGATTACGAGGTCTATGAAAAACGGCGTATGCGAGAACATAAGGAGATCTTTCCAAGTGAATACTGATCTGGTTCCAGGGCAGTTTGGACTCTGTAAAACGTGCGACTGGAATACAAAAGGAGTAGTCTCTGGATCGGCGTATGGACATGAAATATTTTGTGATGCATACAGAGAGAAACGCGTTGTGCATGAGGTTCGTGAATGCCCGAAGCATATCCATAGCCAGCGTCACCCCGATGAGTCCATAGAACAGTTTGATAGCAGAAAGGTAATAGCTTGGCGAGCAACTATGGCCATCATTATTTCAATAATGGCCATCATTATTTCAATATTGGCATTGCTTGCTACTGCAGCAAACGCTTGGGTCAATTACCTAAGATACCAATCCGGTCACTGATGCTGGACGCTCGATGATAAGCCGCAAATTTGGCGCCGATTAAGTGCAACTTGATTGCGCCGCAAGAATCTTTACATACACGAGGTCAATGATGAAAAATTTCGCAATCGCTCTGCTCTTCGCTCTCCCCGTTGCCCTGCTCGGATGGGCCTGCTCCCTGATCGTTTTCGCTCCTCCCGAACCCCCCTTCGACTGGATGCACCAGATGTCAATCGGCGATCATGACGCTCTCGTAGCCCTTATCGACCACCAGTACACCGTCGCCGCCTACGCCGTCACCTGGGCCATTCAACTGGGCTACGTGGCGTGGCTCGGCCTGCGTTGGCAGGTGCAAAAGCGTGCTGCTGCCTGAACGACCAGTTTTTGCAGATAATTATTTCCTCCGGCGCATAATTTCCATTGCATGAAGGGCTGGTCGTGCGGTTAAACTGGATTGGAGCGCTAATACGACAAAGTTGGCGCTTCAGCAGGAAAGGTTTCCCCTCTCCCCCTTATTTCCTGTGAAACTCAAACCATTTCCCCGTAACCTGACGCCGGGAACACTTGATCCCGGTCGAAGCATCGCACGAACTTAAGTTTTTCCTCATTCTGCCGATAAGCCATTTGAATGCTAGCGCCCGAGAGGCTCAAGCTGCATCTGCCCTCGTGGCATGCTGCCCGGTATACCGGGAGAACGGAAATACCAATGCCTGTTGATTTTGGAGAAATCACCGCCTACCACCACGAGGAAGCTGCCCGGCATCGTGCGCTCGCAAAGGCAGCGCGCGATCGGGGATGCCCTGCTGATGCTGAGTATCAAGCCGCACTGGCTGCTCGCTGGGAAGAAGTTGCCCAGGAACAAAAGATTGGGATGCGGCAGCAACCCACCCATCGCGTGGCAAAGCAAAGGCCACACAGCCCTCCCCCGCAGCCGCCGCCCATGCCGCTTGCTGCCGTTTGCCTGCAGGCCGTGGGGCGCGGATTCAAGCATATCGCCGCGGCGATCCACCACTCCATGGCGAAGCGAAGTGCTCCAATCAACGGATTGCAGCTCCATTAGAGCGGAGCCATAGATTGCACAACTAGTAACCTGTCAGCCTGAGCGGAGATTGGCGCGCAGTTGCGGGAATACTGGCCGCTGGAAGTTACGGCAGATTGAAGGCTTTCACGGCAATAGCGTTGGGAGCGCGGCCGGCGGGAAGCAACGTAAAAAACGAACGCGAGGCCGTGCGCACCACGGCTACGTCTCCTGAGCGGGAATCAACGACAAAGAGCAGCAAGCCGGAGCTGGAAAATGCCAGCGCCGAAGAACCGTCTCCGACACGGATTGAGCCACCTTGATTGGCCGGAAGACGCTGGCCTTCGTCGATGGCGTAGACGGTGGCGTACTGGGAGCGGAAGTTGGCCACGTAGAGCATGGAGTTGTCTGCGGAGACAAGGCCGCGCACGGGAGTGTCTCCGATGATGGTGTAGCTGTTGACGTCGTCGGTAGTGGTGATGATCTCGGAGATGGAATTGGAGAGCGAATTGAGGGCGAACAGCTCGCCGCCGTCGGGCTTGAGGGCCAACTGCATCGGCGCATTTCCCACGTCGAGCAAAGCCTCCAGGCGGTCGGGGCGGGCGGGAATTACCTGGGCGTTGACCGGTTGAGTTGGACGAACTTCGGCGTGAGCCAAGGCGATGGCCATGATCTGGTGGCCTGCCGAGCAAGGCACAAAAGCTTTAGAGGAATCAGGGAGAATGACGGCATCCGAAGCGCCTGGGCAGCCTGTGAAGATGGCGCGGACGCGACGTGTTTCCGGATCGATGAGGCTGACCGAATTGCCGCGCCGGTTAGCGACCACCAGGGTCTTGTTGTCAGGGGATAGGCGTGCGGCGGCAGGCTCCTCGCCGGTTCCGATGGCCGTGATCTCGCGCCGCGCCTTGAGGTCCAGCACAGAAACGCTGTTAGAGCCGGAGTTGGCCACATAGGCCAAGTCGCCCGTGGAATCGATCTCGATGGAGACCGGCAGGCGGTGAACATGGATGATGCCCGCGACCGAATTGTTTTCCGAGTTGATGACCGAGAGCGAACCCTGGCCGTCCGCGGCGCCGGAATTAACCACGTAGACTTCGTTGCGGGTGGGGCTGGCTGCGACGGCTACAGGCTTTTGTCCGACCGCAAGCTCGCGTTCCACGCGCACATCGACCACATCCAGAACAGTGACCGTGTTGCTGTCGCCGTTGGTGACGTAGGCGTATTCACGGTAGTTGGAGGGGTACTGCGGGAAGTCGTGGGGGCGGCAGGCAGTGAGAGACAGCAGGGCAAGAATAGATAAGCGGGCGATCATGGCGTTCGGCGAGTTCATGTGTTAATTCCGATTGTACGGAGTACAGACGGGTTGATGGTCATGGTTTTGTTTTTTTGCAAAAGCCTTGAACAGAATGTGGCACTGACCAATTGTTAATTACCGCCCTTATTATTGCTCTGGTAAAGCAAGTGGATGACACCCAACAGGATTGAAAATTCTTGTCACGAACCACTTCATATCTTCAGGAGAGAGCTTGTGCACCGCCTTCACGAAATCCACATAATCGGCTCGACAGACCGATTTCATCTGTACCGCATAGTCATTTTCGGGGTCTTGAACTGATTGGTATGCATAAGAAACGTAGTCCAACATCCTGTCGGGAACAACTAAAACAGCTCTTGCCATGTCGCGCGGGCGACGCCAGCCCAACTCAGCAAGCGTGGTTAAATCTCGATCCGATTCATCTTTACAGAGATAAGTTGCAAATCCATAGGTTTCCGTATCCTGATCTTTTTTGGGTGGAATCATGCTGAGAACAGCGGAGGCCGCGCGACGATCTACCGGATGGAGTTCAAAGAAACGAAATGTGTAGACGATTTGAGCGCGGTAACTATCCCCAGACTTTTGCTTCCATGCCTTCAATTCTGCTGTAGATTTTGCCCTGGCCATATTTGCCATAGCCGCAATCTGATCACAGTTTTCATCGAAGGGCAATTCCTCTGCCTTTTTCAACGCCTGCTCCCTCTCCTGAGGTGTGAGCCACTCTTGAGCCGAAGAGATCGCGCAGAAGGAGCAACAGAGAATCAATGCAACAATCCAATGCGTAACCTGATTCCGATTCATTTGCAGAATCCTACGTCTTTTCAATGCGGAAATCATAAATTACCCATTGCAGCCTCGATCTCAATTAAAGGCGTTTGGCCCAGTAGCCGGGACGGCGCTTGGCGTGGGCCACAGCGATGATCTGAATCTCCCGCGACAGCTCCCGATAGACGACGGAGAACGGATAGCGGTCGAGTACCGCGCTCTGGGCGCCGTATAGGTATGGCGGATAAAGCCGTGGCTGACGATGCACACTGTCAAGAACCGGAAGAAGCTCCTCGTAAAATCCGTCGGCGGCCTGTAGGCTTTGCCTGACATACCAAGCGTGGGTGGCCTTGATCTCCCGCCTGGCCGCGGGATGGTACTTTAACGGTTTCAAGTGTGCAGCCGGGCTTTTGCCTGAGGAGAAAGACTTGCGATCATTTCGACGCGTACCTGCTCACCTGGAACCAGCTCCACGGCACCGGCGTCGATCTGGTCGATGCGACGCTTGATCTCGCCTTCCCAAGCGGCCTTAATCTCTTCTTCCGTTCCGCTATCTTCGTCCACGAGGAGGCTTTCAATCAGCCAGTTCACCTCTTCTGCGGGCAATTGACGAGCTTCTTCGAGAATTTCAGTGGCGCTTCGGCTCATGAATGGATTGTAACGCGGATTCGGTTGCAGAACCACTCCCGCGGGGCAAACTGCGGCCCACCACCGGGGCGATTTGTTCCAGCTCGTCCATCATGCGGGAAAACTGATCGGGATAGATAGACTGCGGGCCGTCGGAGAGAGCCTTTTCTGGGTGGTCGTGGACCTCAACTAGAATTCCGTCTGCGCCCGAAGCCACAGCGGCGCGGGCCATGGGCAGCACACTGTCGCGCTTGCCGGTGCCGTGGCTGGGATCGACCAGAATCGGCAGGTGGCTCACCCGCTGGACAGCCGGAATGATGCTCAGGTCGAGAGTGTTGCGTGCATGGTCTGCAAAGGTGCGCACACCGCGCTCGCAGAGAATCACTTCGTAGTTGCCTTCGCTCATCACGTATTCGGCAGCCATCAAAAACTCTTCCAGAGTGGCCGATAAGCCGCGCTTAATCATCACCGGCTTGCGCAGTTGGCCGGCGCGCTTGAGCAGGGAGAAATTCTGCATGTTGCGCGCGCCGATCTGCACCACGTCGGCCCATTCGGCGACCAGGTCCAGGCTTTCGTTATCGATGGCCTCTGTGACAATGCGCAACCCGAAGCGCGAGCGGATCTCGGCCATGATGCGCAGCGCCTCCAGGCCCAGGCCTTGAAATGCATAAGGGGATGTGCGCGGCTTGTAAGCGCCGCCGCGAAAGAACTGCGCACCGCCGGCAGCCACCTGCTCGGCAATGGCAAAGGCCTGTTCTCGGCTCTCGATGGAGCAAGGCCCGGCGATGATGGCCAGGTTGCGTCCGCCGATAGCGGCATCCGCGCCGGCGAAGCGGATGATTGTGTCTTCTTCCTTCACGTCCCGGCTGGCGAGTTTGTAGGCCTTGGAGACACGGATGACTTCGGCGACGCCGGAGAGCTCTTCCAGGTTGCCGCGATCCACTTCCCCCTGATTGCCGGTGATGCCGATGGCGGTGCGCTGCGCTCCGGGAAGCGGGTGAGCACGGAAGCCCAACCTTTCAATGGATTCGCAGACCGCCTGGATTTGCTCTGGCGTTGCCTGCGCCTTCATGACTACCAACATAGCTGGCCCCCCTCGAACCCTCAGTCTAACGGCTGCGACGGCAAAGGGCAATTGTCATGAGGCGCAGGCTGTTCCGGCACATTCTGGTCTCAGCAAGGCATGGGCCTGAAAAGCCGTGAAAGAAATTCCATGCGCGATGCACACTCTACGCTTTGGCGGCGATCTCTCCAATTGCGCGAACCAGCTTGTCCAGATCGGCGATGGTTGTATAGACGTGGGGAGTTACACGCACGCAACTAATGTTCTCCCACACAATACCGGCGGTGTGAATCTTGTACTGGTTGAAGAGCGTATTTTCCAGATCGGCCGGTGTCATGCCGTCGATGCTGAACCCGCAGATGGCGCAGGAGTAATTCAGATTCAACGAGGTGTGCAGCTTGACTTTAGGGATGGACTGCGCCTGAGAGGCCCAGTAATTTTTCAGATAGCCGATGCGGGCTTGCTTGCGCTTGCCGCCGATGCCTTCATGGAAGTTGATGGCTTCGCCAATACCCTGCTCGATTGCGTAGCTGCGTATTCCCAGGTTTTCAAACTTGCGAATGTCACCGCTATGGGGGGCGCCGCTGCAGATAAGAGGCCAAATCTTTTCGATCTTGTCGCTCTTGATCCACAACATGCCAGTTCCGATAGGAGCGGAGAGAAACTTGTGCAGGCTGGCGCCGAAGTAATCGCAATGCAGGTCGGAAATCTTGAAATCGAGCAGGCCAAAGGAATGGGCGCCGTCGGCAATCACCTCGATGCCGTGGGCGTGGGCCATGTCGGCGATCTTTGCCACGGGCATGATCTGGCCCACCCAGTTGATGACGTGGGTTACATGGATGAGCCGCGTGCGGGGAGTGATGGCCTCTTCATATGCTTTCACAATCTGCTCGTCGTCTTCGATGGGAAAATCGAAACTGATCTGCCTGTAGTTGATTCCCTCGCGCTCGGCCCGCTGGCGGTAGGCCTGGATCATGTTGGGGTAATCCTGCTTTGCGCCGATGACCTCATCGCCGCTTTTCAATGGTAGGCCGTAGATAACGGTGTTGAGCGCCTCGGTGCTGTTGCGGTCGATGGCGATCTCTCCCGGCAGCGCGCCGGCCAAGGCAGCGAGTTTCTCGCGCAAGGGCTCACGGCCCTGATCAAGGATGCGCCACATGTAATATGACGGGCCTTCGTTAGAAAGTTGGTTATAGCGTTCGACGGCCTGCTGCACCACCAGGGGCGAGGGCGAGACTGCGCCGTTGTTCAGGTTGATAAGATTCGGATTCACCGTGTAAGCCTGCTGAATCACGCTCCAGTAGTCTTCGTTCCGGGCTGCCTGTTCGGGATTTAAGTTACTGATCTTGCCGGATGCTGCCAGCCACTCGGCGGCATGCGCCTGGTGGAATAGGCTGTTGGCGGAGAAAGCCCCGGCCAGGATTGCTGCCTGCTTGAGAAATGTGCGACGGCCATTCGATTCCATAGGGTGCAATGTATGCGTTTTGGCCGCCGGTTTCAACCATTAAATGCAGCAAGGCTACGCTTGGGCTTGTTTGACGCGCATGTGTGGACCCGGGGTGCGTTGTGGTCCGCTGCCATTTTCGCAAAACCGGTGACGAAAGCACGCGTACTAAGCGCGCTGCGGTAGAAAAGATGCGGAAAGGATTGGGTACGGAGTAAGTTGCTTACGGCTGCGCCGAGTAGCTCAGAATCCAGTCCGCCTGCTCCTTGGTGTCGGGCACGGGAACGCCGCGCGACACTGCAATAGCCTTCAGTGCCACCTCCGGCTGCCAACCAAGGTGAATGAGGGTGCACGCCGAAACGATGGTGGACCTGCCGATGCTGCCATGGCAATGGACGCCAACCGATTCACCGGCGCGGAGGCGATCCGCCAGCCCGGTAACAAAATGCCGGAAGGAATCCAGGTCCACCGGAACGTGCGCGTGGGGAAATGAGTAAGAGATAAAATTCAATCCGATATGCTTGGCTGCGGGGCCTTCGTTTGCCAAGCCGAGTATGCCCGCTTCCCAGTGTTCCAGCAAGGAAACCAGGGTTTGGATGCCGCTGGTTTTCAGCCGGAGCATTTCTGCGTCCAGACAGGAGTCTCCCTGTGGGCGTAGGACGATGGCCAATGGCGCAGGCGGATTGCCTTTGATCCAGAAGATGCCGTTCATGGCAGTTAAACTCCCACGAACCCTTTGACGCGGACGCGGATGCTGGGGATACCGGGGTAGAGCGCCGCGCTGGCTTCGATCAACGGAATCAGTTTATCGAAAAAATTAACCAAAGTGAGAGCCAAAGAGGGGATACGTATCGGATGGATCAATTTCTTGCCACTGATACCAGCCAAAACAGATTGACGAGCGCGGTAAAGAATTGTATCTTTACTTCTTGAGGATTAGGTAAAGATGCCGCCGTCCAGCACCATCAGTAGCAAGGGCCAGGTCACTGTGCCCATTGAAGTTCGTCACCGGCTGGGTCTCAAGCAGGGGGACCGCGTGGAGTTTGTCTATGAGGATGGCCGCACCGTTCTGCGGCCCGCGCGTACGGAAAAGAACCCATTCATCGCGTATCTTGGGGCCTTTCCCGCATTTTCCTCTCGGGAAGAGATCAATGCCTTTTATAGTGAACTTCGCGATGATGATCCGTGGGTGGTCAAGAACCCTGAAGAAGGTAAGCAGTGAGAACGGCAATCGATGCCAATATTATTTCGTCAATATGGTCATGGGAACCATCGGCAGAGCGAGCTACAGCCCAATTGGGTGAGGCAAAGATGGAAGGATCGCTGGTGATCTCCCCGCTTGTCTTTGCGGAGTTGCACGCACATCCAAAAATGACATCAGGCTCCATCCTCTCCTTCCTGGATGCAACCGGAATAGTCATTGAATATAAGCTTGAGGAAAGAGTCTGGACCGAGGCCGGTCAGCGCTTTGCCCGTTACGCAGCCCGGCGCAGGAAAGCCACAGGCGAAGGTCCGCGCCGCATTCTTGCCGACTTTCTGATTGGCGCTCATGCGTTGGTGCAGGCAGAGCGTCTGCTGACGCTGGACCCAAAACGTTACAGCCAGGACTTCCCGGAGTTGCGGCTGCTGTGATCGACGGTTGGGCTCTCAATGCAGGAACACGTACCCATACCAGGAGGGCACGCTTACAGCGAGAGAAGCGCCGTCGGAAGCTACATTGAGAGTCATGGGACTTACATCCGCGTTGATCTTCTCCGTCCAGACGCCGGCTCTTGGAAATGGAATGGTAATAGTGCCGGGATTGCCGCTGAAGTTGAGCAATACCATGGCATACTGTTCATCCGCGGTTGCCGTCGCGGGAGCATGGCGTTGATAAGCGACGATGCTATTGCCCTGGAGCGACTGCTGATAAAAAAAGTAAGTCTCGCGGCTGCGCAGCGACGGGCTGGCGGCGCGCAGTTGCCCAAGAATGCGATAGAGACGGATGAGAGGCCCTCCCGCTCCGTCGTAGAAATACTCCCAGTTCATGTCGCGGCGCAGGTTGATGCGGGCCGCGCCGCTCTGGGGCAGTTCATAGTTATCCGCAAACTCCTCTCCTTCCCATAGCATGGGCACGCCTTGCGCGGTGTAAAGCGCGATGGCAAAGGGCTGGAGCATATAAAAGTTATTGCGGTTGCCCCAGGGCAAGGGTCCGTCGCCGGTTGTGCCGGCAAAGCAGATCAGATGACTGTGGTCGTGGGAGTTGAGATATTGAAAGGGAGCCACGGGCATTTCCACCGGATTGCCTGCCGAGTCCACCACGGTTTTTGTAGCCGGATAGACGCTGCCGAAGTAGGGGTCGAGCGAATGCGTGAAGCCAGTCAGCGTACCGGCATCGAGAGCGCCGCCCATGGCGGATTCGGCGCTATTGAGCGTTGCATCCTGCCAGGCAGCGGTCGTATAAGTCGAGCGCAGCACCGTGGGAGCGATGGAGAGAGCCTCGGCGCACTGGATGATGCGGCTATACGTTCTCGGAGCGCAGCCGAAGCGGGGGATGGCACGAGAGTAGAGATAAGTTTCGTATGCCAGCAGCGCATAACCGGTATCGGTGGGCGACTGATAGAGGTCGGTAACTTCGTCATAGCGAAATCCATCGACATGATACTCATCGAGCCAGCGCTGATTGGCGATCTGAAAAAACTGCTGCGCAAAGACCTGAGAAAAGTCCACCACCGGGCCGAAGGAGCCGTTGGCGCCGATCATGGGGCTGGCTATGCCGGGAATGCGCGCATTGGCTATATCCTGATAGACCTGTGCATAGGGGAATGAAGGATCGACGTGCTGATAGACCAAATCAAGAATGACAGCGAAGCCGTTCGCATGACAGGCATCGACTAACTGCATCAGGCCCAGCGGCCCTCCATACTCGGAGTTAGGCGCATAGTACTGGATGGGACCGTAGTCCCAGTCGAAGTCGAGTTTGGTGCTGGTCACCGGCATCAGCTCCAGGCAGTTCACTCCAAGACTCTTCAGATAAGTCAGCCGGTCGGCAACGCCCTGAAAGGTATTGTTGAACTGATCCACGTGAAGTTCATAGACAACCAGGTCATCGAGTTCCGGAGTCTTCCAACTGGCGTCTGTCCAGGCAAACGGCGCAGCGGGAACGCGCGCACAGGACACGGCGGCGAGCATTCCGACGTCGGTTTGCCGGGCAAACGGGTCGGTAAACCAGAGCGAGATCAGCGTTCTCTGTCCGCCCGCGGGAGTCCACCATAATTGGAAGCGGTAGAGATAAATGCCGTCCTGGCCGTAATGACTGTTGGGGTCAGGCTGAAGCTCGGCCGTTGCGGTCCATAAGTCCAGATCGCTTCCCTGCTGCCAGACAAGACTTACATCGACCGGATTAATTCCGGGCGTGAACCTGTCTTGCTGATGAATGATGCGGACGAGCACCTCGAAGCCACCGGTGCTCCTGACTCCGGGAAGATATAGGCCGAAGCGAATCGAGATAACGCCATTGGCATCGACAGAGCTGAAAGCGCCGACTTCATTCAGATTGATTTGCATGACTGTTGCACCTCATTTTGGGGATCGCACACGGGGAATAGAAAGTGCAAAAGAGGCAGGTTTGGACTCGATCAACTGAAAACAGCGCGGCTGGCCAGACGGCCGTCAATCGAAAAAACTATAGCACATTCGTGGTTACAGTTCGATGAGAGACCGGATCATTTGTCCGGCGCAGGTTCATCAGCAGAAATGCTCCCAGCCACACGCTTTGAGAGGCTTCGCGCCTTGTGGGGAAATCAACGTCATCGTGGACCGTCTGGCGCGGGCTTTCAGAATGCGGCCGATGCAAGTCATGGGGACACCGGCTATGGCGCGGGGCAAGCGGGCGGCGGGCGGAGCGGTGAAGAGCAGTTCGTAATCCTCGCCACCGTGGAGGGCCTGGTCGATGCTTGCTGCCGGGTGGATGGGTAAGGCGGCTGCATCGACCTCGGCGGCCACGCCGGATTCCTCGCAGAGATGAGCCAGATCGGTGGATAGGCCATCGCTCAGGTCGAGGGCGGCGGAGGCCAGGCCGCGGCGTTGCAGCCAAAGTCCCTGGGCAATACGCGGCTGGGGATAGAGGTGCGGGGCGAGCAGTGTTTCCAGTCTCTTTGGTATGCGCAGAGGATTGGATCCGGCGGACGAGGCCAGTTCGGCCAGACGAGCAAGTCCGGTAGCGGCTCCGCCCAAAACGCCGGTGACGTAGAGCAGGTCGCCCGGCTTTGCGCCGGAACGGAGCAGCGCTCGTCCGCGGGGAACGGCGCCGACCAGGACAATATCGGCCACGGCAACAGGGGATTCCGCTAGGTCGCCGCCGGCCAGCGGCGTGTTATGGGACGCCGCCAGTGCAAGAATACCGTCTAGAAAGCGCTGCACCCAAGTGGGACGGCGGCCAGCTGCAACAGCTAGCGAACGTGGTAAGCCCAGGGAAAGAAAGGCGGCTACGGGCCGCGCGCCCATGGCGGCCAGATCGCTCAAACCGCGCGCTAATACACGGTGCCCGATGGCCTCAGGCTGATGCCAGTCGAGGCGGAAGTGACGGCCGTCAATCGACAAATCCGTCGTCACAGCCAGTTCTTCGCCGGCGCGAGGAGTCAGCAGGGCACAGTCGTCGCCAATACCCAGGCGCAGGCCGCCTTTACGGTCAAGGCTGGCGGCGCGAGCGGCACGACGGCGAATCTCCGCCAGCAGGACGAGTTCGCCCTGTCCGCGGCCGGCTCCGGAGTGGGTCTGTTTTATCCGCACCTTATGAGGATATGTCGATCAAGCGTTAGTTTCACCGGGAGCCCTCACTTTGTACCGTCTTGAGCCGATATAGCATCAAGAAAGGTAACACTTCCTGCACTAAAGTAATGCTTACCAGCATCAAAGCCGTTGACCTTCCACGGTACAGCTTGGTAACCTGTACAGGCAATCCAGCAAGTGTGCCAGTCTGGTGTGTTGTTTCTAGGGCCGAGAGGCTCTTTTGCATCGTTTTACGGCGAATTGCGACCCTGCCAACGGCAGGGATGAGAGGCAAATATGCTGCGCAAGCGCTATTACATTCTATTTGTCGCCAGAGATGAGGACGGGCGGATTCGCAAGATTCCCCTGCCGCTTCGCTACGCATACGTATTTATGGCGGCGGCTCTGGTGGGTGCGTTCACCATCGTGGGAATGGCCGGTTCCTACACCCGCATGTTGCTCAAGACAGAGAGCTTCAATCAGATCCGCCAGGATCGCGAGACGTTGCGCAAGGATTACAAGCAGATGGCGCAGATTGCGCATGACCGCAATATACAGGTAGCCTCGCTGGGCGCCATCGCAAATGAGGTGACCGCACTCTACGGACTGCGGCAGAACAAGCTGGCTGCGAACAAGCCGGCGGCTGCCTCCACTGCCGCTGCTGAGCCCACGCCCACTAGCCTGGGCCTGACAGATGATGTAGATACGCAGCAGGTGAAGCTCTCTATCGACCAGTTCTATGTATTGCGGGCTCAGGCCATGAGCGGCCGGATATCACGCGCCCTGGAGGGCGGCCTCTCGCCCAGCTTTACCGGCGACTGGACGGAACTGGCCGATGCACCCTCGCTTTGGCCCGTGGAGGGGCGAGTTGGATCGAGCTTTGGTCAACGCATAGATCCTTTCAACGGTGAAGGCGCTTTCCACGAGGGCATCGACCTTGAAGCTCCCTTAGGCACTCCAGTGCGCGCCGCGGCTGATGGCGACGTAACCGTAGCCGGCATGAATGCCGGGTATGGCCGCGAGATCATGCTCGACCATGGCCACGATGTGGTCACTCTCTACGGGCATCTTTCCGCCATGGCAGTGGCCGTCGGCCAGCATGTGATTCGCGGACAAGTGATAGGGTTTGTAGGCCAGTCCGGCCGCGCCACCGGCCCGCATCTGCACTATGAAGTCCGCGTCCATAAGGTTGCGGTCAATCCGCACAAGTATCTGCGCACCACCTACCAGCAGAACGCCTTTAGCGATCCCGGCGAGACCGCTCCACCGGCCATGTAAGAGAGATTCGCCGCTACTCATTTCGCGCCGAAGCTCAAAGAGACCGAAGGACCACTCCCCGTATTTACCGAATGGAATTTTGGCGAGGCACACCTATTATCCTTCTATCCGTGCGAGCGCAGATATGCCAAAATACCAATCCGATATCTGGAACAACTGCGGGTTCTCCGTCATGCCACGCGTTTCGCCATTCTCGACTTCGTCCATTGTGACACTATGATCGTCGTGGCCAAGAAATTCACCATGACTTCCCACGATATGCAAAACGTGTGCATTCTGCGTGCACTCGTTCGGTAAAAATGTGGCCATTACGAGCATACCTCTTCGATATTGGTTCCCATCTGAGAGGCTTATTACGTGATCAAATAACCCCTTTTCGTTAATCGCCACACATTGTTTCTCGGTGTATTCTTTCCATGCATCGCCATTCATCATCACTACGTGCAACGATACACGAGCTCCAGAAGGTAGGTTCGAAGCTCCGCGTATTCGAATCACTTGGTCATATGCATGTTGAGCTCGAATGGAGATGTAATACGTGGGTGCTGAGAGCGGTTCCTTCTGCTGAAGAGATGAGGATGAACTGGAGCAGCACAATGCCAAAACAGCCAGGGTAATCAGCCTACTATTCATCGTAATATCCTCTCTGGGCTGAGATCGCCAATCTGGCGCGCATGTTGCGGGCCGAATTCCTCTCAATTTGATGTCCGCAACAGATCGCCGAGGGCGTGAACATCGGCGGGGTTGCTATCGCCGATGACGGCAAAGCGCAAGCCGGACCTGCTCCAGGTTTCTACGCTGAATCCTTTCGGGCTGAATGCGGCAATACCGGATTGCAGCGGAAACTCTCCCGATTGATCCTGCACGATGAAAACAGAAAGTCGATGATTGCGTAATTCATACAGTAACTGGGCGCCGGGACTGTGCTTGAAAAAGACTACCTTGCCTCCCAGCAGCTTATACGGTGAGTTATTCAACTCCGGGAGCATGAAGGTAAACGGGAGTTTGCCCTGAAACCATGGTTTCACGGTGTGCCGGTCAGTGGAGATAACATCGACGGGGTTGGCGCTGGCCATGGTGGCGAGATATTGGTCAAGCAGTTCGGCCATAGCCGCTTCGCGCGCCGCGTGGCGCGTCCAACTAACCACTGAAGCCGCGATCAGGAGCAGAGCAAGGACCGACGCGGCCAGACTCTGCGTCCAGAGCGAGAGCCAAAGCGGTTTACGGCTCTTGTGTATGCTCTTCTCCAGGCGCAGCCTGAACTCCGGTGAAGGGGAGAATCGCGCCGATGCGGCGGCCCGTATTGCCCGCTTAACCTGAATGCGCGCGAGAGCCTCGGCGGCACATGCCGTGCAAGCGCGCAGGTGGTCTTCAATGTTGGCAAGCTCTTCACCGGAGCAACTGTCATCCGCATAGGCGTCAAGCTTATCCCGCCAAAGATCGCACGTCATTGCTAGGCCCTCTCGATCCTGGATGTCAGCAATGCGCGCATGGCTTTGCGCGCGCGTGACAGCCGCGACATCACTGTTCCTATAGGAATGTCAAGCGCCAGTCCTATCTCCCGGTAACTCATCTCCTCCAGATCGCTGAGCAAAATAACCTCGCGAAAGTTTACCGGCAGCTCCTCCAGGGCGCTTTGGAGGGTCTCCTGCGCGACGCGCGAGAGAAACAGGGATTCCGGAGTCTCGGTCGTGGACGGTTCAAGGGGGCAATCTTCCTCAGTGTCTAACGAGACGGAGGCCCTGAGTCCTGCCTGCGAGGTCAGGAAGGTATTGCGCAATATCCGGTAAATCCAGGCGCGAAAGTTTGTCCCTTGCTGGAAGGAGCTGAAGCCTTTGAGCGCTTTCATGAATGTTTCCTGCACCAGGTCTTCGGCCGCCGAGCGGTCCTGAGCGAGCCAGCAAGCGAAGTTGAAGAGCCGGGCGAAATGCGGCATCGCCAGCTCTTCAAAGGACCCGAAATCGCCGAGACGATCGGACATGGCAAGGCTAGTGTACCCCAGGCGCGGCGCAGGTTCTTTCCGCGCCTGGTCTCATGCCAGCTCATGGCGAGGATTAAATGCATCGCGCTCATTTGGTCGAGCCTGCACTCCTGAATCTACGCAGCAGAACGGCGTCGAGGGACCACTTGCCGGGGCCGTTGATCAATAGAAAGAGAGTGGTGAGGATCTGCGCATAATCCGATCGAATCTCGTGGAGAACAGCCCAGATTCCCACCTTGGGGAGGGCCGGGGGCAACGGTAGAGGCGAGGTCCCCAGATACAGCGAGATCTTCGTCGTGAGAATGGCGACGATCATTTCGATGACAAAGGGAATGGCAATCAGCCTTGTACCCAGCCCGGAGAGCAGCAGCAGACCTCCTGCGATCTCAAGGATGCCAATGAAGATGGCGGTTTCGTGGGGAAAGGGAATGCCGAGCTTGGTAAAGCGGCCGACGCCCTGGTTGGTGTAGACGAACTTCAATAGGCCTTCCCAGAAGAAGACGCCTCCCGCCATGAGGCGGAGAAGGATGATGGATGGGGGACCGCTTGTAGGGGGATTGACCAGCCACGAAAATAATCTGTTCATTGGTGCTCCTTTTGTCTTCAGTGGTGTCACTCAATAGAGTGCTCACTGTATAGAACTGGAGCGGACTCAGATTATTCCCGGCCAGAGATTCCCTTATCATTTACCGACATAACTCACATGCCAGATGGAGCGGGAGCCGTCGTCGGAGACGAATAGCGAACCGTCTTTGGCTTCGGCGACGCCTACAGGGCGGCCCCATACTGTATCGTCGGGCAGCGTGAAGCCGGTGAGGAAGTCTTCGTACTCGCCGGTGGCGTGGCCATTCTTCATGGGCAGGCGGATGACCTCGTAGCCTGTGCGCTGAGCGCGATTCCACGAGCCATGTTCGGCGGCGAAGCCGTCACCCTTGAACTCGGCGGGGAACTGACGGCCCTCGTAGAAAAACATTTCCAGCGAAGCAAAGTGGGGATTCACCAGAATATCCGGCGTGATGACCTTAACTTGCAGCTCAGGATGCTTGCCGGGATGGCGCGGGTCGTGAATGCCGCCGCTGGGCCCGTTGAAGTAAAACCATGGCCAGCCGTAGAAACCGTTCTCCTGGACATGAGTGATGTAGTCGGGAACCAGATTGTTGCCCAGGCCGTCACGCTCATTAGTCGAACACCAGAGTTCGCCGGTGATGGGGTTGATGGCCTCGCCAACGCAGTTGCGGAGGCCCGATGCGAAGACCTTGATGAACTTGCCTTCAGGGGTAAATTCCAGCACGTCGGCGCGATGAAACTCCTCCGGATGCGTGTCGGCGTCATCCACATTGGAATGAGAACCAACCGAGGCCAAAAGCTTTGTGCCGTCTTTGGAGAAGACCAGGTCGCGCGTCCAGTGGCCGCCACCGCGCAGCCGTCCGCCGCCAGGCAGATCGGCCAGGTGCTGAGCGGGTCCAGTCGCTTTCAAGTCGCCGTTTTTATAGGGAAAGCGGACGATGCCGTCGGTGTTGCCGATGTAGACCCAGGCTGGGTGAGGGCCTGCGGGGTAAAAAGCGATGCCGAAGGGCTGGTGCAGGCCGTCGGCAAAGACCGAGACCTGCGCAGCTTTTCCGTCTGGACCTACGCCGCGAAAGACCTTGATCTTGCCGGTCTCGCTCTCGGCCAAAAAGAGGTCGCCATTGGGAGCGGTGCGAAGCAGTCGCGGGTTGTCCAAACCGGTCGCATACAACTCCACCTTGAAGCCTTGAGGCGCGATGGGCATCACACCGGCGGGCCGGGGAACGATCTTCGGCCCATTGTCCACTGACTCTTGCGGAGCCGGGGCGGGCAGGTCGGCCACTGTGAGGTGGCGGCGGATGCCGGGAGACTCGTGGGCCGCGTCTGTGAATGCAGCCTGGCCGGTGAGTACAGAATGTTGATGCTGCGCGGTTGCCGTGCTGCCGCCAATCAGAAAGGCAAGCGCGCAAAAAAGAGCAACGGCCCTCGATGAATGAATGGCACAAATCATGGAACCTCCGCGGGATATACGGTCTTGTCCTGAGCACAATGGATGGGGCGGATGGAAGCTCAGGCTGCCCGGAACTGGCTACCCATAACAGGCCATCCGGAATCGTTGTTGCTACTTGGATGTATCAGAGCCGGGAAAAGTACCATCCGGGGTTTTTGGGTTCCCGGCCGTGCCGCTGAACAGGGAGGGCGAAAGCGTGGCCGTGATCACCACCCGTTCGCGCTTCTGCGTGATCTCGGCGGTCTTCAGCAGCTCTTTCATGCTGTTGTTGGCGGCGTTATCGGCCAGGGGGGCGGTAATGCCTCGTGCCAGAATCAGCAACATATTGAGCGCATCGGCCTGGCTGGCGGCTTTGCTTATGCTGGGAGCGATCTCCACCACTCTGACATGCATCGCGCCTCCCAGCGACAAGGCCGGCGTCACACTGGCTATAAACGTCGAGTCATGCTCCAGCGGCAGCGAGAAGCCAAAAATGTTGATCGCCCCGCTCTCCGAGAAGGGCAACCCGATTTGGCCCACGCCCCAGGCCAGCGAGGGCAGCGGCAGCATGGGCACTTCATGGTAATGCTCGCGGAGCAGCGAGGAGCCGGCAAAGGGCCATGCGGCAGTCGCGTGCCGGTCGAGCATGGAGTGAATCATCTCCGTCGTCGGATAGTTGGAGACGGCCACCATGTCGTAGCCGATCTGCGCCACGCGCACCGTGCGGCCCTCGGAGGGGATGTTGTAAATCGTATGCCCGGCATAGGAGTCGCGGCTCACGGCGTGGGCGTCGAGCCAGGTGTTGAGCTTTTTGCCGGTAATTTTGCCCACCAGCACCATGGAATACGCCACCGTGCCGTTGGGTCCGCTGGGGTCTGCCATGCGGTGCAGAGCTATAGCCGCCTCGTCCACATCGCGCTCCGGGTCGATGCCGATGGCGTCAATGAACTGCTGGTACTCCTGCACGCGCTCAGGCGGCTTGGGGTTCCGGGGCAGAAAAACGCGCACCGGCCTGATGTTGACGTAGATGATGCCGTCGGACTCGGGCAGCAGCCGCGCGGCCTCTGGCGGTGCTTTGGAGCGCAGGAAGATGGCCACGGCCAGTACAACCAGGACCGCGGCCACTATCCAGAGCGTTCTGCGCGTGCGTCTGTTCATGAAAGGCCGTCAGGAATAACGTATCACGTGGACCCTGGCCGACTCTTCTTTCCGTGCAGTAACTCGCTGCTCAGCATTCTTGATGGGTAACCATTGCTTGCAAAGGATGCAGTGCAAGCACGAACTATACGCAAACTCTATTGCGTTTAGTGACACTATATGCAAATGTAATCGCATATGGTTATCAATCTTGTGCTGGCGGTAGATGTGAAAGCCGCATTTCAGAGAAATTATGGAGCTCTGAAAGTTCGCTTTGAAGGGCTGGAGGCCTTCGTTATCCGACTGACAGAAGGCCGTCCCTGACTCCAGGCCCAAACCGGTATCCCCACGAACGAAAACCCGCCCGTGGGGACCGCGGCAACTATCCAGAGCGTTCTGCGCGCGCGTCTGTTCATGAAAGGCTGTCAGGAATACCCTATCACTCCAGTGCAGACATCTGTAACCTCCTATTGCTTTGTCTTTGTTTCCCATGCTTTGATCATCCGGTTTCCAGCTCGATGGAATAGAGGGCGCTCAACTGGCTCAAATCGAGCACTGTGCTACCTGGCATCAACCCCAAAGTCGTAGATTACGACCGTGGTGCCTGTTGCGGTGCCAGCACCCCTTGTGGCGGATATAAATGCATATTCTCCTGGCTTCAAGTCTTGCGTCGGCGCAACCTTGTATATGCCGGAACGTATCCGTTCGGCATTGAACAAGAATGCCCTCTTTTCGTCAGAGCCCGCAGATGAGCTTGCCATGCCCACCTCGCCAACAGTGGTCTCCCGGTGGTCCTTCTTCTCTTCCAGGGAAAGCAAAGAGAATTGCATGGGGCTGGTAATCATTCTTGTTCCGCCGAATCCGCCCAGGTTGCTGATGGAAGGAAAGTACATATAAAAGACAGGCCTGATCTCGGTGGTGCGTACGGCCGAATGAGGACCGGGAATCTCAGCCTTGATCTTTACCTTGGCTATGCCGTAGGAGAAGGCTGCCCCCATCATATTGGATGTCTTCTCGCTGGCTTCGCCCGCACGCTCAATGAAGATCATCCTCTGCTTCCCATCCTGTGTGGTGGTCATGAGGTAGACGCCTACATCGTGCTCCGCCATCGGATCGTTTGGATCAGATATGGCTGCAGCCGGTGCAACTACTGGAGAAGCGGCAGTTGGCGCGGACACTGAAGTTTGAGTGGCCTTGGTAACAATCACCGCAAGCACCTTGTCACTGGCCCCTGCACTCTTGAGGGCTATCAGCCCAGTCGCCGAAATGTCGTAATTCCCCGGTGAGGCGCTGATGGTGGCAATAATCAGATCGTCCGAAAACCCTGCCGCCACCATTTTAATGACGGAGTCATTGTTCATTGCCTGCTGTGCTCCAAGCAGGGGGCAGATTGCCAAAAATAGAATTGCAAGAATGAATTTGCGCACGTGTCTTCTCCTTATGATTCAAACCCGCCAAAACTGTAAAAGAATGGCGACAGGATTATCAACTTAAACCCTGCTTTTCGCAAGAAGTTTCTCTAGCAGAATAAAGCTGTGGATGTTGCACAGACGCGTCTGTTCATGAAAAGCCGTCAGGAATACCCTATCACTCCGGGTATAGAGAGCAGCGGCAGCCATCTCTGCCTCAGACGTCGATAGGCCCGTCCAAGTTGCTGGACCGGGCCTATCGGCTTGTTTGTATTCAAGATTTGATGCGCATTTCAAGGCTCTCCTGAGCCAGAAAAGCGATTGTGCTATTCACTTACGGTGAAGGTATATATCTTGCCGCTACTTCCCAGATTTGAACTGCCAGTAGCTCCTGGCGGCAACAGCCCATACTCGCCCAATCCTGTGTCGGATTGGATGGTGATCTGGTAGACGCGGGACATGATCTTATCGGGCTGGAACTCTATTGCGTCACGGGTAGCTCCGCCGGAAACGTGGAAGACGCCACCGGTCACAGAGCGGAACTCGCGTGAGTCAGAATGTGTGCGAAGACGCAAGAGCTGATACTCGGTAATGGCAGTGCCTTCCGGAACGTAGACGGCGAGGACCACGGGAAACGTGGTAGAGATCCTTGCGTGACCGCCCTTGATGTGGCCATTGAGGTCGCCCTTCACCATTCCATCCGTCGCGAGGGTCTTCATAAATCCGCCTGTCTTGAAATTCACGATTTCAGGCATGAGCGCGGTCCAGGCGCCACTTTTACTCTTGTAATAAACGCCTACTTCGTCGATGCCTTCCGGAAGACCGGAGGCTGTGGAAGGAGCAGGAGCAGGGGCCGCTGCGACCGGCGCCGGGGCAGTTCCCTTCTGCACGATTGCCGCCAGCACCTTGTCGCTGGCGCCCGCCGTCTTGAGGGCGATGATCCCATCCGCCGATGTGTCATAGGTCCCTGGCGAGCCGTTGATGGTGGAGACAATCAGATCGTCCGACAAGCCGGCCTTAACCAGCTTGATGACAGAGTCATTGTTGAGTGCCTGCTGGGCAACAATTAAGGGGCAGATTACCAGAAATACGACTGCGAGAATGAGTTTGCGCACGGGTTCTCTCCTTAAGTTTCACAACCGCCAAAACTGTAAAAGAATGGCAACAGAATCATCAACCAAAACTCCGCTTTACGCAAGAAGTTTTTTAGGCGCCTAAAAAACGTAAATTCCTGCCGGGTAATGCCATTTCATTTTCTGGCCATACTACTCTTGCAATAGCGCAGTGCGGATACGATTGAGACGATAGGACTTCGCTGCTCGACTTTGTTTATGGATTTGGGGCCGGCAATTTGCAACCTGCCTTCTCCATTTCTTTCTGTATAGTGTCAAGAAATTGGTTTGCGTCTTCTTTGGATAAATTTAGATACACCGGTTTCGATGAAGGATTAGCTCCAGTAGCGCCTAATTTAGATTTGTCTGTTGAGATGGCAGATGTTTTGAATTTGAGCTTGCATCCGCCGGGACCATCGACCTCCCATTTTGTGAAAACAGCCGGATCAAAGTGCCTTCCTGAGGTTCCCCAGAAAGGTTTGGCGTTAACACATATAGGCGGCGGATTCTGTGTCGCGGAATCGCCGGGTTTTTCGTTTTTCACAACCTGAAATCGGCAGCTTTTCTCTATTTCTCTCTCATAAAAATGTTGGACTTCTTTACTAATGTGTTCAAAGTATGGACGATTGTGGGAATGGGCGATCATCATGGGCGCTAGCCCCATTGATGAACTGCTCTCTGTCATACCGGCTCCATCAACATCGAATGCACATAGGCTTAGTTGCATTGCCGGCTTCGGTTCACAGATAACCGGCGGGGCGACGGGAATCGCGACCGGGGCCGGTGGCGGCGGTAATCGGGGCGCGGCGGCTGGAGCAATCCGCGCGGGTCCGGCGGACTTCATCACCATGGCCACAATCACCTTTCCGCTGGCGCCCGCCGCTTTCATGGCGTTCAGCCCATCCGCCGATGTGTCATAGTTTCCCGGCTGCGCGTTGATGGTGGATACAATCAGATCATCAGGAATTCCGGCCTTGATCAGCTTGATGACGCCATCATTGTTGAGCACCTGCTGTGCGACAGGCAGGGGACAGATTGCCAGAAATATAATTGCGAGCATGAATTTGCGCACGCGTTCTCTCCTTACTATTCAAAACCGCCAAAACTGTAAATGAATGGCGAGAGAATTATCAATCTAAAGATTGCTTTTCGCAAGAAGTTTCTAGCGGTGGCCAAAAAACCGCAGGGCCGCCTTCCGTTTCTTGGAGCGACCCTGCCGTTTCTTATGCCGAACGCAATTGCGCCAGGCCAATACTGCCTAAGCTACTCGCTCACGCTCAGGCAATAGATTTTCCAGATGTTGCCTTCGGAGGCGTCGCGCGGCTTGGGTTGCAGAATTCCATACTCGCCCTTGCCGAGATGGGCGCTCAGCATGACCTGATAGACGCGAGGCGCAATCTTTTCCGAGGAGAATGCGACCGCGTTCTTGTCCAGCTCATCATTTTCCACGGCGCCCGTGCCAGAAGAGATAGGAAAGTTGCGCTCGTTCGATTTGACCTGGAGCCGCAACAGCCGGTAATCCGCAATGGTGCGGCCTTCCGGCACGTAGACGGCGAGCATGATGGGCAGGGGTGCGACTGTCGCGGATTTGGGGCCGGCAACATGGCCGTTCGTTATCCTGCCCCCAATTTCCTTGGGAGTGAGGGGGTTAATCCCAAACCCACCGAGCTTTGCGGTCACAACCTCAGCCGGAATCGCCGTCCATGCGCTGCTCTTGTCCTGATAGTAGACGCCGACAGCGGTGATGCCGGGCGGAAGTGCGGGTACGTCAGCCACGGGCGGTGTTGGCGGGGTGGGAGCCACGGGCGGTGTTGGCGGCGTGGGTGTAACTTGCGGAGTTGGAGGAGCAGGGGCCACCGGCGGCGCAGGCGGTGGAGCGGGAGCAGGCGGCGGCGCAGCTGAAGCCTTGAGCACAATCGCCGCAACGACCTTGTCACTGGCGCCTCCGGTCTTGAGAGCAATCAGCCCATCAGGGGAGACATCGTAGCTTCCCGCCTGCGCGTTGATGGTGGTGACTATCAGATCGTCCGACATGCCGGCCTTCACCAGCTTGATGATGGCATTGTTGTCAAGCGCCTGCTGGGCAAAAGCCAGGGGACATATTGCCAGAAATACAACTGCAAGAATGTTTTTGCGCACGAAATCTCTCCTTGTAGTTAAACCGCTGAACTGCAAAACAACGGCAATAGAATCATCAACCTAAACCCTGCTTTACGCAAGAAGTTTCTGGGAGCAGTAAAAAATGGCGCAGATTGGCGGAACAAGCAAGATACTCCCAAGCCTGCCTAAGTATCCGTAAATCTGGGTTTATAGCCATCTGTTTTCGGGTTGCATTACTCAGCAATGCTGACGGTATAGATCTTGCCGCTGGTTCCTTTGTTAGAACTGGTGGTCGCACCCGGAGCGAGCAGTCCGTACTCGCCTCTTCCGGCGCTGGGTGTCAACGTGATCTGGTAGAGGCGGTTCGCGAGTTTCTGAGGCTGAAATTCGACTTCATCCCGCGCTGCTCCTGCGGAAGTGTGCAGCGCTCCTCCGGTCGCGGAGAGGAACTGGCGCGCTCCGCCGTTGGGGCGAAGGTGCAGCAATTGATACTCGGTGATGGCCACACCTTCCGGCAGATAGATGGCGAAGTTGACCGGGAGGGTCGCATTTAATCTGGACCGGGGACCGTCGATACGGCCATTGAGGTTGCCTTTGACGATGCCCGCCGAGGCGATGTTCTTGAGCCTGCCAGAGCTTTCAAAGATTACTATTTCAGGCAGCATGGGTGCCCATGCGCCGCTCGCATCCTTGATGTAGACGCCGACATCTTGAATGCCGGCAGGCAGGCCGTTGGCTTGAGCCGCGGATGGATTGGATGCGCCAGGAGCTAACGGATTGGAAGTTGCAGCAGCGGCTCCGGAGGCCTTGAGCAGGATAGCTCCAATGACTTTGTCGCTGGCGTTCGCTTTCTTCAGGGCAATCAGGCCGTTGGCGGAGGTGTCGTAGTTTCCTGGAGAAAGATTGATGGTGTTAACAATCAGATCATCCGACAGGCCTGCCTTTATCAATTTGACGACGGCATTGTTGTCGAGCGCCTGCTGTGCAATGAGCAGGGAGCAAAATGCCAGAAATACAACCGCCAAAAAACATTTGCGCATATGTTCTCTCCTTACAATTCAAAACTGCCAAGTCAGTCAATGGACGACACTAGAATCATCAGTCCTGACGCTGCTTTTCGCAAGAGGTTTCTCTTCAGCGCCAAGCGGGATGCAAAACCTCTCTTACCGGCCTACAACCAGCACCACAAAGCTGCCTGGAACAATAGCGGGACGAGGGCGTGGATTATCGGGTGTGGGCTCGGGACGCGGGCCAAAATCGGCGGTAACCAGGTAGATGCGGTCGGCGGCCGAATCATACGCCATCGTCCGCGCGCCGCGCTGGGTGGGCAGCGTCTCGATGGTGGGGTAGCCGGCGACACCGGCATCAATCACCGAGAGAACTCCCTCACCGCAGGAAGCGAATGCCAGCTTGTGTGCGGCGTCCCATCCGGCCGCATCAGGGCCGTTGCCAATCTCAGCAGTGGCTAGGACTTTGCCGGTTTTGGAGTCGATCACTCCCATCTTTTTGCCGTCGCATACCGGGAAGAGGCGGCTACCGGCAACATCGAAGGCCAGGCCGCTGGGGCCGTCGCAGCCGGTCAGCGACCACTCGGCGGTGAGTTTGTTGGTTTTGGCGTCGAGGCGGACGATCTCGTTCTTGTCCTCGATGTTATTGAAGACCGTTCCCTTGCCATCGACGGCGGCGAACTCTGGCTTGCCGGGCAGCGGGATGGTGGCGACCACCTTCTGCGTGGCGGCGTCGATTACGGTCGCGTCCTTGCTGCGCCCATTGAAGGCCCAGACGGTCTGCGTAGCCGGCTCAAACACGATGGCGTCAGGATTGGTTCCGGCGGGGATGGTGGCCACCGTCGACAGCGTGGCGCGGTCGAAGACAACCACGGCGTTGCCGCCTCCGTCGGAGATGTAACCCAACTTTCCGGCAGTGTCGAGCGCGATGCCGTGCGTGCCATGCAGTCCGGCAATGCTGCCGGAGAGCTTCCCGGTCTGCGTATCAACGACATCGACGCGCGCGCCGCGAGTGATGTAGAGCCGATGGGCCGTGGGATCGGCCAGCAGGTAATCCCAGCCGCCCTCGCCGCCGATTTTCCAGTGGTCAATAATTTTGTAGGGCTGCTGCGCGGCGGTGCATGCAGGCGTGGCAAGCAGGCCGCAGAGAAAAACCGCGGCCGCGATGGACTGGGCAAATAGGCGAATGGGGCGCTGCATGGACATGGGAAGGCTCCTGACACTACACGGGATAATACCATCGTTGGATGGCGTCGAAGTGAATCGCTCCTTGATAACGGAGACGGCTTCGGAGATGCAGAAGTTTACAGTAAAGCCCGCAAGTCAGTCGCAGCCTCAATAGATTACCCTCATACATAGGGCCAACACCGGCCCCAGGACATTTATTTGCGTATTGTTCTCTCGAATATCGGCACACTTGGCGACAGCAATCCGCTGATCGCCGTTGCGCTGGAGCTGAAACGGCGCGGGCATGTGCCGGTGATGGCGCTTCCGCCAGTCTACGAATCGAGAGTTCGACCTTTGGGGCTCGAATTTCATGCCGTCAGGCCGGACATCGACCCCACCAACACCATCCTGGCAGAGATGGTCTACGACATCAAAAACGGCACGGAGCATGGGCTGAGGGATTTTCTCTTTCCCGCGTTGCGCCAGACCTACGACGACTTGTTGGATGCGGCGACCAAGCCCGAACGCGCCGACCTGCTGCTGCTGGGCGAGCTGAACTACGCCGGACCGCTGGTGGCAGAGGTAACGGGAATTCCGTGGGCCAGCTACGTGCTCGCGCCACTTTCTTTTTTTTCAGCATTCGACCCGCCGGTGCTGCCACCATATCCGCGGCTGGCGCGGGCCGACAAGGCGGTGCCGGGCTTCGGCAGGGTCATCAAACGGCTGGCGCGATTTATGAGCCGCAGGTGGCCCGAACCAATCTACGAACTGCGTCGTGAGTTGGGTTTGTCCAGGGGCGCCAATCCACTCTTTGACGCCAAGCATTCTCCCAACCTGGTCCTGGCCATGTTTTCGCGCGTGCTTGGCGTAGAGCAAAAAGACTGGCCAAAGAACACGCTGATTTCAGGCTTCTGCTACTTCGATGCCGACTTCGGTAACCAGGAGCTGCCGCCTCACCTGGAAAAATTTCTCGATGAAGGGCCACCCCCGGTGATTTTTACGCTGGGCTCGGCGGCGGTGTTGGCTGCCGGGGATTTCTACGAGGTCTCCGCCAAGGCAGCCATCCGGCTGGGCATTCGCGCCGTGCTTCTTATCGGCGACGACCCGCGCAACCGTCTGCAAACCCCGCTGCCTGAGTCCATCGGCGTGGCCGAGTATGCGCCCTACTCCCGGCTGTTTTCACGCGCGGCGATGGTGGTGCACCAAGGCGGCGTGGGAACCACTGCGCAATGCCTGCGCGCGGGCAAGCCGATGCTCATCATGCCTTACTCCCACGACCAACCCGACAATGCCCGACGAATGAAACGGCTGAAGGTGGCGCGGGTAATTCAACGCGGCAACTACACGCCGTGGCGAGTGGCGCGCCGGCTGAAAGCGATGCTGGCTGAGCCGCGGTATGCACAGCAGGCCGAGAGCGTGGCCCGGCTGCTTGCCAATGAGAACGGCGTGCGTACCGCCTGCGATGCGCTGGAAATGCTGTACAAGCGTTCGCGCTAATCAACTATTTCCGCAAAGCCTGTGCGAGCGTTTGGCCGCACCGCAGGTACCCAGCGCAGAATGGGTTTGCGAGCCGCTTGCACTTCGTCCATTCTTCCCACGCGCGTGGAGTGTGGCGCGGTTTTGACTAACTCCGGCGTCTCTTCAACTTCGCGGGCGATCGCGCGCATGGCCTCGATGAACAGGTCCAGCTCTTCCAGCGACTCGCTCTCGGTAGGTTCGATCATCAGCGCTCCGTGAACGATCATCGGAAAACTGACCGTGTAGGGATGGAAGCCGTAGTCGATCAGCCGCTTGGCGATGTCGCCGGTCTTCACTCCCTTGGCCGCCTGCCGCTTGTCGCTGAAGACCACCTCGTGCATCGAGGCGGTCTTGTAGGGCAGCTCGTAGACGTCCTGAAGCTTGGCGCGAACGTAGTTTGCGTTAAGCACGGCGTCTTCGGTGGTCTGGCGCAGCCCGTCGGGGCCGTTGGCCAGAATGTAGGCCAGGGCGCGAATGAACATCCCCACGTTGCCATAGAAAGCGCGAACCCGGCCTACCGATTGTGGACGATCGTACTTCCAGCACTTCGCGCCGTTCTTGTCTTGGGCCAGAACCGGAACGGGTAAAAACGGTTCAAGAAACGCCTTGCAGGCGACCGGGCCGGAGCCGGGGCCGCCGCCGCCATGAGGCGTCGAGAAGGTCTTATGCAGGTTCAGGTGCATCACGTCCACTCCGAAATCGCCGGGCCGCGCCTTGCCCACCAGCGCGTTCATGTTGGCTCCATCCATATACAGCAGCGCGCCCTTGGCGTGAAGAATCTCGGCGATCTTCGCGATCTGGCTCTCGAAAACTCCTATCGTCGAAGGGTTAGTCAACATCAGCGCGGCCGTCTCCGAGTCAACCTGCCGAGTAAGTGCCTCTAAGTCAATTCCACCTTCGGAGTTAGATTTCAGATTCTCCACCGTATAGCCACAGATGGCCGCGGTCGCAGGATTAGTTCCGTGCGCCGAGTCAGGAATCAGAATCTTCTTGCGCGGATTCCCCCGCGACTCATGCCATGCGCGGACCAATAATATTCCAGTGAACTCGCCGTGCGCGCCGGCCGCCGGTTGCAGCGTAATCGCGTCCATACCGGTGATTTCGATCAAGCAGCGTTGCAACAAATCGATAACTTCCAGAATCCCCTGCGCCAGCGAATCAGGCCGGTAAGGATGCGCCTCGGCCAATCCCTCAATGCGAGCTACTAACTCATTCACTCTCGGGTTGTACTTCATGGTGCAGGAGCCCAGCGGATACATTCCCAGATCGATGGCGTAATTCCACGTCGAGAGTCGCGTAAAGTGGCGGATGAGTTCTATCTCACTTAACTCGGGTAACTCGCCCGGCTTAGTCCTGTGCGCCGCGCCAAGCAGCGCTGCTGCATTGACTGCGGGCACATCAAGCGGAGCCAGCTTGTAGGCGCGCTTTCCGGGCGAAGACTTCTCGAAGAGCAACGCCTCATTCTGCGTCGGGTGAGGACGGACTTTGCCGTTGATGCGTGAAGCCGGAACCTCAGATGTCGCCATTCATTACTCCTCGCAACAGATTCGCGGAATATATTTGGCTGAGTTTGTATGAATGATAGGTCATCTCTTTGCTATATACCCAAAGCGCCTTTCGTTCACATGCCACATGCCCCACGCCCAAAGATAACCTGCGAAAGGACAAGCGATCAACGCGCTCAAGACAAACCACCAATCAGCCTTCCCGTGGCAAGTACAAAGATGCATGAACACGGTCAGGAAACCCACAATGCTGCCCCACTTCAGTATTCCCTTGCGCACGATGAAAGATCGCTTACCGCGCATCCTCTTCTTTTCCCATTTCTTGCGTTGCCGGTTGAACACCCAGGATCTGAAATTCTCCAACATCGGCACATCTCCATTTGCAAATTCAAAATCAGACACCCTCGATTACCCGGCCTATGCCTAAACCGGCCTGGCAGCCAGAGCTTTGGCCGCTGTGTCAATCTGCGCGCGAGTTATGATTTCCGTGGCGCACCACAACGTGCAATTGCGCAGCTCCGGATACCAGCGGCTCAAATCAACGCCACCGGCGATTTGATAGTCGAGTAATCGCTGGCTCCATTGTTCCGGCGACTCTTCGGTTTCGAGAACAAACTCGTGAAAGCGCGGCGCGCCGGTGAATAACAGCCTCGCTCCGGGTTTGGCGGAGAGAGTCTTGGCCGCATAACTCGCCTTCGCCAGGTTATGCTCGGCTAACTCGCGAATTCCTTCCTTTCCATAAATCGAAAGGAAGATAGTGGCCATCAGCGCAACTAATGCTTGATTTGTGCATATGTTAGAAGTAGCTTTCTCGCGGCGAATGTGCTGCTCGCGCGTGGAAAGAGTTAGCACATAGCCGCGATAACCGGAGCCATCAACGGTTTGACCTACAAGCCGCCCGGGCATCTGGCGAACAAACTGCTCCTTTGCCGCAAGAACCCCGCAGAACGGGCCGCCATAACTCAGCGCGACGCCGAAGGATTGCGCCTCCAGGCTGACAATATCCGCTTCGACCGGCGGGCGAACAATTCCCAGCGAAACCGCCTCGGCAATGGAAACGATCAGCAGCGCGCCCTTGGCGTGGGCGATTTCGGCTATCGCGGGAATATCTTCAATAACACCGAAGAAATTAGGACTTTGCACAAGAACGGCCGCGGTTTCGTCCGTGACGCTGGCTTCCAGCGCATCCATATCGATGCGCCCAGTCTTGCGGTCGTAACTAATCAGTGTGCTGGGAAGACCCTGGTGCTTCGTATAAGTATTCAGCACCTCGCGGTACTCGGGATGAACAGTCGATGCGACGACCGCTTTGTGGCGTCCAGTGACGCGCACGGCCATCATCACCGCCTCCGCCGCTCCTGTTGAACCGTCGTACATACTGGCGTTGGCTACGTCCATGCCAGTCAACTCAGCTATCATGGTCTGAAACTCGAAGATAGCTTGCAGCGTGCCTTGACTTATCTCCGCTTGATAGGGTGTGTAACTCGTAAGAAACTCGCCGCGCTGGATTAGTGAGTCGATGATAGCCGGACGGTAGTGACGATAAGCTCCTGCGCCGAGAAAGCTGGCGTAGTTAGTGGCGTTCTTCGCACCCGCCGCGCGAAAGTAATCAATGATCTCGCTTTCGGCGTGCGCGCGAGGAACGGCTAGGTCGCGCGTGAGGCGATGCCCGGCAGGTATGATGGAGAACAAATCGTCGATAGAGGCCGCGCCGATTTCGGCTAGCATCTTGAGCCGTTCGGCGGGAGACTTAGGTAAGTAGCGCATTTTAGCTTCTAGCTTTCTTCCTTGATAAAGGCCTCGTATGCCGCGGCGTCGAGCAGGGCGTTGAACTCAGCGGGGTCGGCCAGCTTGACCTTGATGATCCAGGTTTCGTGAGGCTTCTCATTGATCTTGTCGGGCGCGTTCTTCAACTCCTCGTTGATGGCGGCCACCGTGCCTGTGACGGGCGAGTAGAGGTCACTGACCGCCTTGACACTTTCCACTGATCCGAAGGTGGCGTTGGCTGTGACCGCATCGCCCACCTTGGGCAGGTCCACGTAGACGATGTCGCCCAGCGATTGCTGTGCGTAGTCGGTGATGCCGATGGAGCCGATGTTGCCCGTCAGCTCGATCCATTCATGTTCGCGGGTGTAACGGTAATTTGCGGGATAGGCCATGCGATTCCGCTCCTCCAATAGCGAAGCCTCAGTGTACGACTTAAGGGGGGCTGATGGAAAACAGGGGTCAGGAATCAGAGATCAGGGGTCAAAAGCGCGCTCTGTCCATCACGCGGGACCGAAGCCAGGATAAGGCGCAAGCGATACAACCAACATGATTTCCAGCATTCCTGCCTGCGCAATGGGCAGGCTGTCGAGGGCGGCGCGGACCTCGGCCTCGCTGGCAGCCTCCCAGAGGATGGCCGCGCCGGGGATATCGCCCCGCTTCCAGATCTGGCGCAGAAGGCCGGAGACGTAGAGTTCACGGACGCGGTTGCCCTCGCGGGCAACTAGTTCCGGGGTAAAGGCTTCAGGCGGAAAGACATCGACGCGGCGGCGGGCAAGCGATAGAAATTGCATGGAGGAATTATAGCGTTAGGGAATTGGGATCAGAGATCGATTGAAGGGGCTATACCACATACTGACCTCTGATCCTTGCTCCCTACTTTTCAAAGAACTTCCCATGCCCTCCGTTGGCCCACGGATTATAGTGCGATGCAAAGTTGGCGCGGTTCTGCACGCTAGGGTGGTTGTAGGTCCAGAACTCGACGAAGGCGTTGGGATTGGGGTCCTCCAGCCAGGCTTCACCCAAATGATTGAAGGCAGAGACGACGGTTTTCTGCGGGTCGGCGACCAGGCCGTGGATGGCCTCCTGACCGTAGACATCAGCTTCGTGCTCAAAGTGACGGCTGAAAGTGCAGGCCGCCGGTTGCAAAATGATGCCCGCCACTGACAAAGCGAAGAGCAACACCAGAAAACCCTGACGGCTTGCGAGCGGGGTTGATCCCTCTGGCGATCCGAGTTGCCATCGAGCGCCGAAGCGGCGGGCCAGCCATCCGGCAAAACCTGCGCATGCCCAAAAGACAAAAAGGAGTCCGGCGGCCATGCCGGAAAGCTCTTTGGGAATGTGATTGAGAACGTAGTGGCCGCTCTCATGACCGAAAATGAAGAGGACCTCGTCGTCGGGGAGGCGGTCTGTGGCCGTATCCCACATCACGAAGCGCTTGGAGGCGCCGATGCCGGTGACGTAGGCGTTGAGGCCGTTGGATTTCTCGCTGGCCTTCATCAAAAACATTCGCTCAGGTGGAATGTTGGTTTCAGTGCGGGCAACAACCTGCTCCAGCCTGGCCACCAGCGCGGGATGAGATTTTGTGAGCGGCTCAAATTTATTGAAGAGAGGGTCGATGATCAGCGGCGATGCGAAAGTTGAGAGCAGTATCAGCGGCAGCGAGATCAGCCAGATCCATATATAGTAGCGGCGCGGCGAGGCACGGACAATCCAGTTGAAGAAGATCAGGACGGGAGTGCCGAAAAGCAGCGATAGGCCCATCCCTTTGGCCAGATCGCCGAACCAGCCAAACCAGCCCTGCACGCTGATTCCGTAATGGCAGCTGACCGCGTGGCCGACCACATCCAGTGGCAGGTCTACAAGAGCGCCAATAACCAGATAGATGGCGAAAAAGAGCACTCCCTGCATCCAGCGACGGCGCAGCAGGCGCTCAGTCCACGTGGCCAGGCCGGCGGCCCAGCGCAGGCTGAGCAGCAGCCAGAGAAAAGCCAGTCCCCAGAGGGCACCCACAATCTCCAGGGCAAGGGAGATGCGGCTGAGGGCTTTGGCCTTGGCCAGCTTGTCGGGCGGCAGGTTGTAGGCCTGCGTGCTGGCGGATTGGGTCGGGGGCGTTGTCGAAACTGTGGAGACCAGTACCGGCTGAGATGTAGCTGGCTGGGCTGTAGATGGGCACGGAGTCAGACTGATGAGGCTACTGAGCAGCAAGGCAAGGCAAAGTGTTGGCAGCTTTAGGCGCGCATACTTCATGTGTAACTTCCTCTTGAGTAGCTTACTCTGCGACAATTCCCTTGGAAGATGTTTTATCCGGATTTTCAACTTATGAGAGAGATTTCTTTTACCTTCGTACGGCGGACGGCCAACATCGCCGGTTTCCGCGCAATGATTACAGTTTTCGCGCTGGCCTTGTCCGTGGCTGCCGTGGCGCAAAAACAGGCCGCTCCGCCACTTCTCGACGCTTTGACCACCGAACTCAATCGCGCTTTTACCTCGTTGGGCAAGCAAGGGGACGCGAAGCAGTTGCCGCCTTACTTCCTCAGTTACGCGGTGACCGACGCCAGCGCGGTTACCATTGGCGCGCAATATGGCGCACTGCTCAACAGCGGGACCAATCATGTGCGCGTAGCCGACGTGCAGGTGCGTATCGGCGAACCCAAACTGGACAACACGCATGGTTTCCATCGCAGTTCGGCGGTCAACAGCACCACGCTGCCACTGGCAGACGACCGGGTAGCGCTGGCGCGATCTCTGTGGTTGGCCACCAACGCAGGCTACGGAAAGGCACTGGAGAATTACCTGCGCGTAAAAACGGAAGCAGAAGTTCGCGCCAAAGAAGAAGACTCCTCGCCGGATTTCAGCCAGGAGCCGCCGCAGGTTTATATTGGCAAGCCCGCGCCGCCGGTGAAAATCGACCGCGCGGCCTGGGAGCAGCGCGTTCGGGCGCTTTCGCTCATCTTTCGCGATTACCCGGATGTGAACATGAACATGGTGTTGCTCGTGGCGCAGAATGAGACCGACTACTTTGTCTCGTCAGAAGGTTCGCGGGTGATGACGCCGCACCTGCTGGCGCGTGTGCTGGTGGTTGCCGCAACCCGAGCCGACGATGGCATGGACCTCTTCCGCTCCAAGACCTTCGAAGCTGAAACAGCCGAGGGTTTGCCTGCGCAGGCCGAGATGGAAAAGGCGGCGCGCGAACTGGGCAACAGCCTGGAGGCGCTGCGCAAGGCGCCACTGACCGAACCCTTTAACGGGCCGGCGATTCTCTCCGGACGGGCCGCGGCGGTTTTCTTCCACGAGGTGCTGGGCCACAGGCTTGAGGGCCAGCGCCAGCGCGGCGACGACGAGGGCCAGACATTTACCAAGGATCTGGGCAAGGAGATTCTGCCCGCCTTTCTCTCCGTGGCCGATGACCCGACGCAGACCACCTTCGGCAAAACCTGGCTGAGCGGCAACTACCAATATGATGACGAGGGCCAGAAGGCGCAGCGTGTCAACCTGATTCAGGACGGCGTTTTGAAAACCTTTCTGATGTCGCGACTGCCCATTGCCAGCTTTGCGAACTCCAACGGCCACGGCCGCGCGCAGGCCGGCAAGGTTCCCACCGGTCGGCAAGGCAATCTGATTGTGACCTCAACCAAGACGGAGTCGGAGGAAAAACTGCGCAAGCAGTTGATCGAGGAAGCAAAGAAACAGGGCAAGCCCTACGGACTTTACTTCGAGGACATCTCATCGGGATTTGCCGTGACCCAGCGCCGCTCGCCACAGGCATTTGAAGTGATTCCGCTGGTGGTTTGGCGCGTGTATGTGGACGGCCGGCCGGATGAGCTGGTGCGCGGCGTCAGCATTGTGGGCACGCCGCTGGCCGCCATGAAGAGCATCGTGGCCACCAGCGACAAGAGCGAGGTTTTCAATGGAGAGTGCGGCGCGGAGTCGGGCACCATTCCGGTCAGCGCTGTGGCTCCCGCCATATTGATGAGCACCATGGAAACGCAGAAGCAGCCGCAAGGCATTGCGCGACCTCCCATTCTACCCATTCCTGGCGCGAAATCCGTCACGCCCACTAAGAAGGAGGCGCAATGAACTCGATTCGTCCTATTGTTCTATTTGCGAAAGCCGGATTTATTGCAACCATCCTCGGCATAACCTGCCTGAGCGCTCTTGCACAAACCGCGCCGCAGTCCACCCGCGCCGATGCCGAAAAAGACCCTGTGCTAAAGGCCATGCTCACAGAGCTGGATCGCAGCAAGAGCCAGTTGCAGTTGAAGGACTTTCAGAAGCCCTTCTTCATCCTGTACCGCATCGAAGAAGTCGACAGCTTTGATACAAAGGCGGAGTTTGGAGCCACCAGCAGCTCACGGCGCAATCATGCGCGCGTGGCGCGCGTGACGGTGCGCGTGGGCGACTACAAAACCGATAGCTCCGGAGGCCGGGGCGACGGCATTGCTCAACTGGCGTCTCTGGAAGACGACCCGATTGCTCTGCGTTCAGCATTGTGGGCAGCTACCGATCAGGCATACAAAAGCGCTTTGGCGGCCTATGCGCAGAAACAGGCCGAACTCAAGCAGGTGGAAACGCCTCCACAGGCTGACGATTTCAGCAAAGAAACACCCGTGATTTCTCTGGCGGAACCGCTCAAGCTGAAGGTGGATGAGCAAGCATGGGAAGCCAGGGTGGCGCGAGACAGCGGGCTCTACCGCACCGATGCCAGTGTCAAAGACAGTCAGCGCGACGTGCAGTTCTGTGTGGCGAATTTTTCCGCTCGCGTCACGACCACCTGGCTGGTCTCGAGCGAGGGCGCCATGGTGCGCAAGTCGGCAGCCGGCTATCAGGAATCTTTCGCGGTGGGTACGCAGGCCGCCGACGGCATGAGGTTGGAACGCTCCCAGGCCACCGTTGGTGTCTCGCTCCAGGACCTGGATGCACCGGAGGTATTCGCGAAGCGCGCGATGAAGCTGATCGCATCGCTCACCGATCTGCGCAAGGCTCCGCTGGTTGAGGAGGAGTATCATGGACCGCTGCTGATGAGTTCCGACGCCGGCGCCGATGCGATGCACGCCCTGGTGGCAAACAGCGTGACGGCGACAAGGCCCAAGATGGGTACCGAGGCGCGCACCAACGGACCCTTTGCCTCCAGTTACCATGCGCGCGTGCTGCCGGAATCATTTGACGTGGTCGATGATCCCGGTATGAAGAGTTATAACGGCAAGGGTCTTGTGGGCGCATACGACGTGGACGATGAGGGAATTCCTGCGCAGGCTGTCGAGCTGGTTGTTGCGGGCCGTCTGGAAAATTATCTGATCGGCCGCGAGCCGGTGCGCGACTTTCCGCAATCCAACGGCCACGCGCGCGCCGGTCTTGCCACTCAGCCTACGCCTGTTATCGGCGTGCTCCAGGTGACGGCAAAGGACGGTGTGACGGACGAGGAGTTGAACAGCAAGCTGCTGGCGCTGGCCAAAGATCGCGGCCTGAAGAATGTTTATTATGTGACTACCATGGGTGAGAAGTTGACGCCGCGCCTGCTCTATCGCATCACTCCCGATGGCAAGCGGGAACTGATGCGCGGCGCGGAGATTAGCGATCTTGATCTGCGCGCGCTACGCTCCAACGTGGAGGCGGCAGGCAAGAACCTGTACGTCGCCAATTACTTAACTGAGATACCAGAGACTGTGCTCGCTCCGGCATTGCTGATCGATGATGTGACCATCCGCCGCGCCAACAAGAAAAACGATAAGCTGCCCTTCTATCCGCCGCCGGAGTGACGGCTGCGACGCAATTAGGATGCGCGCTGACCGCGAATTATGTGTTGGGTCAGTCCCTGATTTGCCGGCTACACGCTTGCGATTTCTGGGATGATGACTACTGGAAATTTCACGGACCTGGCAATAAAGCAAAAACTATGAGCCTCACTGTGAAGTGCGAGAGCTTTAGTTTGATCCGCGCCAGATTTAACCTCCACAGTTGGCCGGAGGGTCACTTGGACAAACTCCCCAGAACCATTATCACTTTCTTCCATCACCCCAACAGCTGAGTCGCGATAGTTGAGAACGGTCACATGGTTCACCGCACACAGATGCAGATACCAGAGCATGTGACAGGAAGAAAGACTGGCGACCAATAGCTCCTCCGGATTGTAGCGGTGTTGGTCGCCTCGAAAGCTAGGGTCGCTTGAGCCCTGAATCTGAGGCTTCCCCTCACACGTGATGATGTGATCGCGGCGATAGCTCTTATAGGTTTTTGTGCCTTCACCATCATCGCCGGTCCAGTCCACTCGAACCTCATACTTATGTTGTTTCATGATTGCTCCTTGTACTCTTCTCCTTGTCTTGGTGTGTGTGGCGGCGCCTCTTCACGCGCCCAAGCCTCCGAAACCGCTCGCCCCTTGGCCATGTCGTCCACCACCAGAATCAACTGGTGTTCATGGTCACTGTAAAGAACTTCGATATTGACGCCAGCCTCGGCCATCCGTCGCGAGATCTTCCCAAGTTGTCCCGGCTCTGTCTGATTCAACCGTTGCATGAGCACGTCACGCACCTCAAGAACCCTGATGCCTGCCTCCTCCAGTGCTTTGCAAGCAACAGACCCATCCTCTACGAGGAAGTTTGCAGTGCCTTCCCCCTGAACGACCCATGCGCCTCCTCCTTCGATGCTCACGCCGGCGTGGCCCAGGGCATCCCCCATCTCGGCCAGCATCCCGGGCCGGTTGGCCAAAGCAATGGTTAGATCCTTCATGGCGCTCTCCTTCAATCAGGAGACTAGCGCACCATCGAATGTCTATGTTTCAATATAAAATGAACTATGGATGTCATCCCCATCACTCGCATTGCCGGACTGATCGGCGAGGCAGGACGCATACAAATGCTCACTGCTTTGCTGGATGGAAACGCCTATTCCGCGTCGCAACTGGCCATGGCGGCCGCGGTGTCCCCGCAGACTGCGAGTTCGCATCTATCAAAACTTCTTTCTGGCGGCTTAGTCGTCGTTGAACGCAGCGGGAAACTGCGGCTTTTCCGTCTTAAGGATGCGAATGTAGCCAGGGCCATCGAAGCGCTCGGGGCACTCGCTGATAATACTGCGCCTTCTTCATTACCTGAAATGCGTTTTGCCCGGACCTGTTATGACCACCTCGCAGGTGTGCTTGCGATTGCATTGCGAAACGAACTTTTGCGTCGCAAAGCTCTCCTTCTGCGCGAAGACGCATTCACCGTCACGCACACGGGGCAGCACTATCTCCGCGCTCTCGATATCGATGTTGACCATCTGCGTAAACTCAGGCGCTCCTTTGCAGGCAGGTGCCTGGATTGGACGGAGCGTCGCCATCACATAGGAGGAGCCGTCGGAGCGGCGCTGCTTGCCCGTTTCTTTGAAATGAAGTGGCTGGCCCGCATGAGAAATACACGAGCTGTTCGCGTCACGCATGCTGGAGAATCTGGATTCGAGCGCCTCTTCGGCATCCGCTGTACAGAGCTTCGAGCCCAACAGATAATTGTCCGTCAGTGACGTACAATCCGAAAACTGACCCGCTACCGCAAAGCAGATGCCTCGCGACATAAAGGCTGGCGGAGATTGGCGGGACTCAAGTGCAGGCCTGCCATCCCGGAATTGCCAATGATGACCAACCTCATCTACTTCTTCTTCCACGCGCCGACAATCGCACCCATTAGAATCATGCCCAGCAACCAGAACCCAGCGTTGATGCCCAGCAGGCTCCAGGGGCGAACCTCAAAAACATATTCGGTGCAAAATATTGGCAGCACTAAAATGAACCACAACATCGCCGCCACCATGATCCCGCGCGATGCCGTCTGCTCGCCAGTGTGTTGAGTAAGGCAGGAGATGCCGAAGGCGATGAGGGCTGCTGAAATAAGGGCTGTGCTGTACTGCAAAACCGGGTTGTAACCCGCCGCGCTCATCAACCACTCGCTGGTGCGTCCGATGCCGTCGAGCCATGGATGCATGAAGATCGTGTACCAGATAGCTTCAAACACAAAACATGCGATTGCCGCAACCGCAATCGCCAGATAGTTCTGCTTGACCTTCGATTCCTGATTTGTCATCACTACCTCCGTCCCTATTCTCGATAAGATAAATCTCATATGGGATGGTCATTGACCAGAAAAAGATGCATGAATTTGTTAGTCCAGCCCGGTAAGGAAAGTCTCCCTCTCCGCCTGATGATGAAGGTATGGGACTGTGGTTCGTCAACAGTTTCGTTGGTATTTAGATAACTAGGCTGTCCATTCAACCGCGCGGCGCAGAGCTGCCCGCGCAAGCAAGCGTGTGGAATCAAGCGTTGGCAGTGGTGAATTTGCATCGTTCACGATCAGCGGGATCTCGGTGCAGCCGAGTACAACGGCGTCGCAGCCTTCGTCTTTCATCCGGCGCAGGATGCGTTGGAAGCACGCCAGCGACTCAGGCTTGAAGACGCCGTAAACAAGCTCCTCGAAGATGATGCGATTGATCTCTTCGCGTTCGGTTGTATCCGGGCGTGTATACGCCAAGCCACGCGCGGCGAATTTTTCCGGGTAGATTTCGCTCTCCACAAGCCATCGGGTTCCGGTTATCCCGATGCGCCGGTAGCCGCGCTCGACAGCCTGCGTGGCCACGGCATCGGCGATGTGCAGCCATGGCAACTTCAATTGCGGTTCAACATAAGCAAGCGCCTGATGAATCGTGTTGTCGGGGCAAATTAAAAAATCAGCGCCGCATTTGGCGAGCTTATCTGCGGAGGAGAGCATGAGTTCCCCTACGCCCTGCCAATCGCCGCGATAGATGCATTTCATATACGTGGCGAGGGAGTGCGTGTGCATCGAAACTTCGGGATGATCGTGAGTTCCAAGAAGCTGCGCGCCTTCCAAGCAGATCGTCCGGTAACAAAGAGACGCCCCCTCGGCGGAGCAGGCAACGATTCCGATATGACTGGGCATAAGTTGATTTTACAAAAATATTTCAGTCCAGCCGCGTCAGAAAGGCCTCGCCCTCCGCGGGGTGTAGCTGGCGGGCAATGCGCTCGGCCTGCTTGCGGTTGTCTCCCTCGGGACGGATGCGCACCCAGTAGGTGTCTTCGCCGGAGAACTCGATCACGCTGGCGCCGGGATACTTGCGCTTAAGTTGTGCCTTGAGCTTGTTGGCCTTGCGCTGGCTGGTGAAGGCGCCAATCTGCACGCACCAGCGGCCGCCGGTGTTGATGGGCTTGGGAGTGCGGTACACATCCACCCGCACACGCGCCGTGCCCGCAACGTAAACGCCCGTAGCCTTGGCCGATGCGATGGAGAGATCGATAATCCTTCCCTCCACAAACGGGCCGCGATCGGTGATGCGCAGGTCGGCGGACTGGCCTGTCTTGAGATTAGTTACGACGACCAGCGAACCCATAGGCAGGGTGCGATGCGCGGCGGTCAGTGCGTGGTCGTTGAAGACCTCGCCATTGGCGGCTTTGCGGCCCTTGTAGGGCGCTGTATACCAACTCGCCATGCCCTCCTCGGTCAGGATGGGCTTATGCGTCCTGATATATTTTCGGTCTTCTGCGCTGGCCCCTCCCGTCGGCGTCGGTGTATGTGCAACCCGTCCGGGCGGCGCAGGTTCAGCTTCCTCAGCCACCGGCGGCGCTATCTGCTGCTCAGGCAACGAGGCTTCGGTTTGATGATGCCCGCAGCCACACAGTATCAGTAGCGACGCAGCCACCAACAAAAGAGTCATCCGGAACATATTCATCAGCGGCGCTGACTCCCGCTCTGCTCAAAGCGGTCGGCTAGATCGCGAAGTGTGCCGGCCACGGTGCGCAGCGCCGTGATCGATTCCTTGCGAACCTGGGGAACCACCGCATCGTTCACGTAGGCAACAGCGTGGCGCAGTTCCATCTCGATCAGCTCAATAGCCTCATCGATGCGGGCTCCGACGCGGGCTCCGACTCCGCCAGGGCCGGAAGGTGGTGGTGGTGGTGGATAAGAACTCATAGAATGCACCTCTTGCTAGCAGATTTAATTAATCCATCTCTTATCAGTCTGCGGTGCGCGCCGCATTGCGTCAATCGCATTGACATCAAATGTGCCGCTATGGTCAATACGGTAACCGGATTCCCGGCAGTTGCATCGCTGGCCAATAATTCCCTAGCGCGTAACATATTCACAGCATTATCGCGTCAGATTCAGTACACTCTCAGAAAAGCCGGTTCTGCGGTTACGCGTTGCTGTCGATAATCGAACCGGGCATCAAGCCATTGTTTCTATCTGAGTAGCCGGCAATTCCGGCAGCGGGGGCCTGATCTTTGCAATGTGGTAGCAGAAAAGAGATCCGGAATCAGTGCGCCCTCCCTTGGCAATTAGGTAGGCCGCGGAGGATGAGCCGCGCCGTTCTGGCGCTGCTTGCGTCGGCTTTGCTCTTCGTGGCGATCCCGGCGCACGACGGTCTAGCAGAGAGCCCCGAGCTGCCGCTGCCGGATGCCCCACAACCGCAAAATTCCACCCACGCCGCCGCGCCCACAACAGCGCCCTGTCCGGCTGCGAATGTCGCCAAACCGGCGACCCCGGCAGCCGGAACACTGCCTGCAAGCCCCAGTGCCAAACCCGGAATGCAACCCGCGCCCTGCCCTCCCCAGAAGGAGATCAACTGGTACGAGCGCTTCACCAATGGGCCGAAGGTGAAGCCCATGAAGCCTAAAGAAAAAGCCTGGTTGGCGGCGCGCAACGTGGTAGACCCCTTCAATGCCCTCACCATTCTGGGCCTCTCGGCAATCAGCGTAGGCGCCAACGCGCACTCTCCCGTAGGCCCCGGCATGACGGGCTGGGGACGCGACGTGGGCATCAGCTATACAGAAGATATGACCGGCCAGTTTTTCGGCACCTTTGTGATTCCCTCCATCGACCATCAGGACCCGCACTATCACCGCATGCCCAAAGCCACCATCAAGCGCCGCATAGGCCATGCCATCGAGCAGGTAGTCTGGACCCAAGGTGACAATGGCAAGCCGATGGTGAACTACGCCACTCTGGTTGGCTTCGTTATTGAAGGTGAGATCGCCAACCTATACGTGCCCGGCCAGCAGACCAATCTGCACGCCACCGCTGAGCGCTACGGAATCAGCCTGGGTCTTGCGCCCACGGACAACTTCATCACCGAGTTCCTACCAGATGTGGCCCGCCGCATCCACGTCCGCGACGTCCTCATCCAGCGCATTATCAACCAAGTCGCCAAGACCAGCGGCCCATGATCGCCGCAGGCAGATGTCCTCAAACGGGAAGTTAATTTACAAATTATTGATTGACGCGGCGGAATATTTTCCTTGACTGTCGTGCTTCACCCTTTGGTATTATGGTGGGCAACTTACATCAAGGAAATTCCTATGCCCCCAAGCAATTTTCGTCTAATGTCCGGTTTTCTGTATGGACTTCTTCTCCTGTCTGCCTCTCTCTCACTAACCGCCTCGGCCCAAACCACCGCCCCCAACGAATGGACATGGATGGGCGGGAGCAGCATGCTTCCGTCTGACATCGGCACCACCCAGCCAGACGCGTCGTCTCTACTAACGTCTCAGCCATCTAATGGGCCGTCCGAGGCCGAGCGGAATATCATCGAAAGAAACTTTGATCTTCTGCCGTTAAGGTTCGAACCCAATCAGGGACAATCCAGCTCAGATGCAAAGTTCCTTGCCCAGGGTCGGGGATTTTCCGCGCTTTTCAAAGAGAACAGGGCAGAATTTATGTTCGCCGGCCATACTGGGATAAGTGACCTTCTGCATGTGACACTCCTAAATGCATCCAAGAATGCGGTAGTTTCAGGGGAGAAGCGCTTACCTGGAACTGTGAATTATTTCATCGGAAACAATCGTGATAAGTGGCACTCTGCGGTACCAACCTTTGAATGCTTACGTTATACAAGTGTTTACCCCGGAACGGATCTGATTTATTACGGCAACAAAGGAAAGCTAGAATTCGATTTTCAACTGTCTCCAGGAGCCGCTCCGAGTCAGATTCAATTGCACTTCGAGAGTACGAAGAGTCTCAGAATTGACGGCAAGGGCGATCTGATTGTGACAGCAAGTGACGGACACATCAGCTTTCAAAAGCCAATAATCTATCAACCAGCCGAAGGGGGCCGGAAAGATATCGTTGCAGGTTATTTTAAGATTCTTGAAAACGATACGGTAGGTTTCGCTGTTGCAGAATATGACCACACCAGGCCGCTGATCATTGATCCCATTCTCAATTACTCAACATACATTGGCGCGTACGCCGAACCTACTTCGATTGCAGTGGATCAGAACGGAGAGGCTTATATTGCAGGATGGACAATCGTGGATTTTCTCACTACGCCGGGCAGCTATCAACCGGGATCTGTCCAATGTTCGTCCACAGATCCATGCCCATTCGTGGCCAAATTCAACAATACAGGGACAGCCCTGCTGTACTCCACGGTTCTGGCCGGGAGCGGGGCCAATAGCGCAAACGGGATTGCATTAGATACCAATGGAGATGCTTTTATCGTGGGTAGCACCAGTTCAACGGATTTCCCGATCACGCCCGGCGCACTGCAAACAAAAAATAACGCAAGCCAGACTACAGGCTTTGTTACGGAGCTGAACAGCGCCGGAACATCCCTTGTTTATTCGACCTATCTTGGTGGCAGCACATCGACCTACATCAATCAAGTTGCGATTGATGCCTCGGAGAATGCATATCTGACGGGTACTACCTATGATACAGACTTTCCCACGACGCCAGGAGCTTACCAGACAGCTGCGGTTACCAAGGTGCCCGTCGGTTGGAACTCCGCTTTCATTGCCAAGTTAAGCCCGGCCGGAACGGCGCTCATTTATTCCACCTACCTGGGTGGGAGCGGTTCAGATGCTGCAAATGCCATCGCGGTGGATAGTGCTGGAGAAGCCTATGTTGGCGGGAATACAACTTCGAAGGATTTTCCAGTCACTCCGGGAGCCATCCAAAGCGCCATTACAAAAACTAGTAGCTTTTACACAGAAACAGGATTCGTTACCAAGTTGAACGCATCGGGATCCGCACTGGTGTACTCGACCTATCTGGGTGGGAATGCAGCGGACAGTCTAAACGCCATTGCCTTGGATTCGAATGGAGATGCCTATGTCACTGGAAGCACGACTTCGCCGGACTTTCCCATCACCACCGGGGCCTTTCAGTCCAAGATTGGGATTTCCTACTACGGATACCCACAATACAACGCTTTTGTTAGCGAGTTGAACAGTTCCGGTACGGCTCTGGTCTATTCCACTTTTCTGGGCGGGGGTATCAGCCTTGGTCCTTTAGCCGACGAGGGCGATCAGGCCAATGGGATTGCATTAGACGGACAAGGGATAGTGTATCTGACCGGAATGGCGTGTACCGGCGATTTTCCAGTCACTGCAGGAGCGTTTGAGCCCCAAAATCTGGACGGTGAGATCGATGGCGAATGTACGGCTTTCCTTACCAAGATGAATCCAGTGCCCTATACGCCACTTCTCTACTCCACCTTTTTGGGTGGGACAGGTAATACGGATCCAGGCGATGACTGTTGTGGGGAAGGCGCTACTAGCTTGGCACTTGACTCTTCGGGCAATGTCTATCTGACCGGCTTCACGCTCTCGGTCGATTTTCCGGTTACGCCTGGCGTCTTCGAAACCGCATTCACCGGTCCATCGCATAAGGGATTTGTTACGGAATTCAATGGCAACGAGATGAAGTCGCTGCCTGTCCCGACGGTCACACTTACATCGAACACTAGTTCGGTGATCATTGGTCAGCCTGTAACATTCACGGCAACCGTGCAGCCCGCCTCCGGTAACAACACACCTACTGGATATGTCGCTTTCAACTTTTTTCAGGTGGAGGCGAGCGATAATGAAGGGTTAGAAGTTGGCTTCGGCCCATGGACCACAGTCGCACTGAATGGGTCTGGAATAGCTTCATTCACCACTTCGTCTCTAGTGGCGCTTCAAACTCCCGTGAATGCGTTTTACATTGGAGATGCAAACAATGCCCCAGCTATGAGCAGTATGACGCAAACTCTCACGTATATTCCGACGACGACAACCGTGACGTCAAGTGCGAACAATGTCCCATACGGTACCCCTGTTGTATTTACCGCCACCGTGCTGGACTACACCGGCAAGCCTGCGAAGGGTTATGTTGTCTTTATGATGGGTAATGTTGAATACGGAGGACAGACTCTTGACAGCGCAGGCCAGGCGACATGGACCAATGGTACCGGTGGTCCCGCCCTGCCTGTGGGGATAGATACTGTCAAAGTTCAATTCATTTCGCTCCCTACTGGCTACCAGAACAGCAGCGCAACAATAGCCGAGACGTTTACCGCTTTAGGGATAACACCCGATCCCAACTTTACTCCGCCCGCAGGAACTTACACATCGGCTAAGCAGGTTACCTTGGGCGACTCGAACTCTGCCGCACTCATCTATTACACGACTGATGGAAGCACGCCGGTACCCGGTACCTCACCGCAATTCCTCGCTGGACTTACCATCCCGGTCAGCGCCAACGAAACGATCAGATCAGTTGCCGAAGCTCCTGGTTACTCTCCCAGTAATGTAGTTGCTGCCGTTTATACGATCAACCTGCCCTCTCCAGACTTCTCCATCGCCCCATCTCCATCATCGTTCACCGTAACAGCCGGGCAGAGCGGGAACACCACGATCACGGTGACGCCGGCAAATGGTTTTAATTCGGCGGTATCGTTCAGTTGCTTATCAGGATTGCCTACTGGTGCCTCGTGCGGTTTCTCTCCGACGACCGTGACGCCGCCGGGCACAACTTCGACAACGCTGACCGTATACACATCCGCGAACTCCGCAACTCTCTATCGCGATTCTCTGCCTTTGCTTCCCTGCTCCGCTCTAGCAGCCGCACTGTGTTGCTTTGGCGTCAAAAAGCGGCGGCGCTTGCAGATGCTTCTACTACTTGCTGTGAGCCTGGTGGGCTTCGGCCTGCTGACAAGTTGCAGCGGCGGGGGTACTACCAGCGCACCGCCACCGCCTCCGCCCGTCACATCGACGGTATATGTTACCGCCACTTCGGGCTCGCTAACACACACAACCACCTTCTCACTAACGGTAAACTGAGCCATCCCATTCAAAATACGGCTCATCCCAGGCAACAGGGATGAGCCGTTCGCCCAGCCCCGGCTCCCATTCAATGCCAAATATCCCCATTCACTGCTTCCCCCTTCGCTTGACCACACCCCACGGTTACCCTGAAACTGCATTTTCAGACCCTTGGCGGCCCTCACCAAACGGGCGCTCAGGGTCCAGTCGGGCAGGCCACCATCGCCAGGCGACGACTTCACTAAAGGAGATCTCAACATCATGGCAAAAGCAGTCAAGTACGCCGAGAAAGCCGTCGTCTACGCGGCCAAGGGCGCGTGGGCCGTCTTTGAGCGCCTGAACCGCATCAGCCCCAACCCAGGCTTCACCCCCAAGTGGTCCGACAAGCCCCTGCAAAAATCCTACGAGAAGGAGAAGCCGCCGCTGGGCTGGCCGCGCGCCACCGACTCGCTCTGTCCCAAGTGCGTGCCCGAAATTCGCAAGCAAATTCTCGACGGCAAGCTCCCCTACGAAGTCCTGCTCAACGAAAAAGTCGGCGAAATCAAGGCGCAGATCATCGAGCGCAACGGCGAAATCTGGATGATCAAGGACTGTCCCAAACACGGCCACTTTGAAGACATCATGTCCATGGATGCAGCTTTCTTCAAGCATCTCGAAGATAACTTCCCCGGCCGCGACATGCGCGCCCACGGCGATAAGCACCTGCGCGCCCACGGCACCTCCACAATGACCCACGGCCGCGGCTCGGTGCTCACCATCGACCTCACCAACCGCTGCAACATGATGTGCGACCCCTGCTTCATGGACGCCAATCAAGTCGGCTTCGTCCACGAACTCAGTTGGGAAGAGATCAAGACCATGCTCGACAACGCCATACAGGTCAAGCCCAAGCGCCAGATGAGCGTGCAGTTCTCCGGCGGCGAGCCCACGCTATCGCCTCATTTTCTCGAAGCGGTTGCTTACTGCCGCAAGGTCGGTTACAACAGCGTCCAGGCCGCGTCCAACGGCATTGAGTTCGCCAAGAGCAAGGAATTCTGCCGCAAAGCCGCACTCGCCGGACTGCGCTACGTATATCTCCAGTTTGACGGCATTGGTAACGCCGCCAACTCGCACCGCAAAGTCGGCAATCTCTTCGACGTAAAGCTGCAAGCCATCAATAACCTGCATGATGCCGGCGTGGAGATAGTTCCCGTCACTACCATCATCAACGGCATCAACAACGAGCAGGTGGGCCGCATTATTCAGTTCGCCCTCGACAACCCCAAGACCATCAGCTTCCTCAGCTTTCAGCCGGTCAGCTTTACTGGCCGCGACGAGGAAATCACCGACGAGCGCCGTTTCGCACAGCGCTACACCCTCTCGCACATGGCTCACGACATCAAGAAGCAGATGGGCTTCGGCGAGCCGGAGCGCGACTGGTTCCCCATCAGCTTCATGAGCACCTTCTCCGACTGGGCCGACCTGATTCACGGGCCGCAAGCCGACTGGGGACAGCTCTCCTGCGGATGTCATCCCAACTGCGGCATCGGCATGGCGCTCATGATCGACAAGGAAACCAAGGAATCCGCGCCCGTCACTGCCTTCCTCAACATGAGCGTGGTGGCCAAGGATGTGGCCAAGATCAACGATGCGGCGCGCGGCAAGTTTCTTTCCGTGCTCGGCATCGCGCTCTCGCTCTTACGCAACTACGATCCCTTCAAGTCGCCCACCCATTTCAAGATCACCGACATGATGAAGAAGATGGACAAGACCTTCAACGCCACCGGCAAAAACTACGGCAGCGTCAAGGGCGACCGCACCATGGAAGACATCAAGCTGCGCCGCCAGGACCGCTGGAACTTCCTTTTCATCGCAGGCATGTGGTTCCAGGACCTGTTCAACTACGACTTCCGCCGCACCGAGCAGTGCATCATTCCCTACGCCACGCAGGAAGGCGAAATCAGCTTCTGCGCATACAACACCGGCATAGGATGGCGCAACATCATCGAGAAGATGCACATGACCGCCACGCTCACCAAGTGGTATGAGGAGCATGGGCGGCACGAAATCTTTGTCGGCGGCAAGAAGGTTGAAATGCCCGAAGTCGGCCACAAGCTCCATCTGAATCAGGAGCACGTCACCGCCGACCGCAATCATACGCTCGACGATCTGGGCATCGCCAAGACCGCCCGCGAAGAGCAAATCCGCGCTCGCGACGAGAAGATGAAGCAGGACGCCGAAAACGCCCGCATGGCCAAGCTCTATCGCGAGCACGTCCTCGGCGAAAAACCCGTCGAGGGATTGGTCAGTCTGGGCTCCATCACCCCCGCCAAACCAGCCGTCAAGAAAGAAAAAGGCGAGTTGGTCGCCGGGGACTGATTATCCGCTGAAGTTGCTACAAGCAGAACGGGCCGCTCAGTTAAATGATGAGCGGCCCGTTTCCATTCTTGAAGTAGAGCCAATCACCAGGCTGTGTTACTTAATGCCATGCCTTATGGGGCGGAAGCTCAGGCCGCTAAGTTGCTGTACATTATTTTTCAACAAGTAAATACGAGTACCGAATCCGCCTACATCATCTAAATTATTTTGTACTTCTCTCCTATGGGGATTGGGATACAATTCTTGCAAATAGCTTTATGGCCTATTGTTTGCATTGAAATCAGGTGATGTTCCGACAACTGCTTATTCCCGCGGGAGAACCGAATACATGAAGATTTTTTTGTCGTACCGCTTTCAAGATCCAGATCAGAAGTTTGCCGAACTCGTTCACTACTTTCTGGCACAGCAGGGACTTGAGCTGTTTTACTGGCGCGTTGACGGCCGGGCTGGCGCGTGGAGCCAGCAACTGGCCGATCGGATCGATGAATGCGAAAGCATGGTGGCGTTCCTGGACGAAGAGCTGGGAGAAGTTCAGGAAATGGAGATCGCGCATTTCCGGAAATCTCGCGGTACAGACAATCTAATTCCGGTTTTGCTGACGAACAAATTTCCAGAGATGACCCGCACCGATGAAGACTGTCGCGTGAATTTTACGAAACTAACTTGCATTCATGCATCTGCACTAGATCGTGGTTATGCGCTGGCACAAAAGAAAGCCGAGGAGATAGTGCGGCGTCTCGGAGTGGAATGGGTTAACGATGACGGTCTCCCTAACCGTTACGTCATCGACTGCGAGAAGTCGTTCCTCGAAAAATTCAGCAAGCGCGACGCCGGACTATTCAGCACGCTGCGAAGAGAATGCGGCTGGAAAGAGGAACAAGGAAAGATCGTATGGCCCTCCGTGCTCAGGGATGAGTTGCATCCCGACCTTAAGCTGGAGGAGCAGGAAAACCCCATTCAGGACGGAAGCATCGGCAAAATATCCGATGACATGAGTGACTCAGAGAGAGTGCTGCTCGATGCGCGCAGAAATCTCTTGCCGCGGAGCGATACGGAGCTGACGCTGCCGGAAGCAAGGCCTAGAAAGTATTTGCGATTCCCTCTTGTGAAAAGAGGCGTGTTTCGGGTCGGTATCCTCGTCTCCGGTGGCATCGCCCCTGGGATCAATGCTGTGATCGATGGCATCGTTTCACGGCACTCACTATATTCCGAATCTCAAAAACGCTATTCCGAATCTAAAAAACACCCCCGGCCTCATTTTCTTGAAATCTTAGGTTACCGCGACGGCTTTCGCGCGCTCTTTCGCGAGGGCGAGCATCCGCAGAGACTTGACCAGGTGATCGACAAGATTCGGAATGTGGTGGAAAAGGGCGGCTCTTATCTCGGGACATCGCGATTCGAAGGATTTCTCAAAGGCAGCGCTAGAGAGCGATTCGAGATGCTCGATCAAGCCGTGAACCGGCTGCGAATTGATGGCATCAATATACTGTACGTGATCGGCGGTGAAGGTAGCATGCGCTGCGCACATGCGCTCTGGCATCACGCGCGACGAATGCAGCCCCGCTACGACCTTTCGGTGGTCGGCATTCCTAAAGCTATGGATAACGATATTCTCTGGGTTTGGCAGTCGTTTGGCTTTCTCTCCGCGGTGGAAGAGGCGCGGCAGGCGATCCTGCACATGCATACTGAAGTCTCGTCGAATCCTCGCGTGGGCATTATACAGTTGTTTGGCTCAGACTCGGGTTTCGTTGCCAGCCATGCCGGCTATAGCACTGCCTGCGACCTGGTGCTCATTCCCGAGGCGCCCATGACCATGGAAGAGATTTTTCAGCACGTCAAAGGAAAGCTGATGGAACGCTATAGCAACAGGGCGAACAACGAAAGCCCGTATGCTATTGTGGTTATGGCCGAAACGGCTTTGCCGTCGGATGCAGGCTCATTTTACAAGGATTCGATTGTCGGCTTATCTGACGACGAGAAGAAAGAAGTGGAAAACTTTCTGCAGCAGGGCCGCCAGGTGCGCGGCCAGACTCCCGATGAATTGCGCACCGCCGGACTGAAGATTGTCTCCAAGCTCCTCCAGACAAAGATCCAGAATGAGATTGATCCGGATTGGTACTGGGAGGATTTTCGTGTCATTACCAATGAGCCCAGGCATCTGATCCGCTCCATCCCGCCCAGTGTCAACGACGTGATCTTTGGCGAACGGCTGGGCACATTGGCTGTCGATAATGCGATGGCCGGATATACGGACTTTATGGTTAGCCAATGGCTGACGGAGTTTGTGCTCGTCCCTCTTCAGCTTGTTGTGCTGGGTAGAAAGAAGGTTTCCAAAGACGGAATCTTTTGGAAATCGGTCGTATCCAAAACCGGCCAACCGAGCTAGTCACATTGCAGGCCGTTCGCTATGATGCGGCGCTCTATCGCTCTGGTTTATGATGAGACATCGCGGGTTACGCTGCGGTTCGTCGAGAGCCGACCCTGGCCTCGATACGCGCGAAGCGCGGTCCCGCCGGACGCGAAGTCCTGGAGGTCACATGAGCAAAAATCTACCCGCTTCGGCAGCCAAGCCGGGCCGCCGTGAATTTCTGAAGGCTGGCGGCGCCATCACCGCCGCATTGCTGGCGCCCGCGGCGCTGGCTGATACACCCAAGGCCCTCCCCGGCCTGCCGTCGAACCCCAAAACTCCAACCGCCATGCCCACCCGCAACCTGGGCAAGACCGGCTATCGCGTAGGTATCTTTTCGCTGGGCGGGCAGGCGGCCATCGAGCATCCCAACAACTTCGACGTCGCCGTGCCCATCATCGAGCGCGCGCTCGACCTCGGCGTCAACTACATCGACACCTCGTCCATTTACGGCGGCCCGGAGCGCTGGAGTGAGCAATACGTGGGCAAAGTGATGGCCCATCGTCGCAACGAGGCATTCCTCGCCACAAAAACCCGCGAGCGCACGCGCGACGACTCTATGCGCATGATCGAAAAATCCTTGCAACTCCTCCAGACCGATCACGTGGATCTGTGGCAGTTGCACGATGTCGGCACCATGGCTAACGTGGACGCCATCTTCGCCAAGGGCGGAGCGATGGAGGCCCTCCTTGAGATGCAGCAGCAAAAAGTCGTGCGCTTCCTCGGCATCACCGGCCACTATCGTCCCGACGCGCTGATGGAGTGCATCAAGCGCCATCCCTTCGACACCATCCTCATGGCCATGAACGCCGCCGACCCGCACCACTACAGCTTCAACGATGAGTTGTTGCCTCTCGCAGTCGAGCGTCAGATGGGCATCATCGGCATGAAGATTCCGGCTCGCGGCCGCCTACTCTCCACCTGGACGCCGCCGCCCATCGAGCAGCAGAAGCACTCATGGGAAGGAATGTCCGTGCAGGCCACCACGCCTGGCGCGCTCACCATGCGCGAGGCCATGTACTACACGCTCTCGCGCCCGGTCAGCACCGTCATTATAGGCTGTGATTCGATTGCGCAACTCGAAGAGAACGTGCAACTAGCGCGGGAGTTTACGCCGCTGAGCGACCACCAGGCGGCGGAGTTGGTCAAGCGCGCCGAGCCCGTCTCCAAACCATCGCTCTTCTTCCGCTTCTACGACCACACGTAGGAAGTGCATATAAGTGGTCAGATCGCAAGTTTGCAACAAATGTGGGAAACCAAGAATCCCAACACGCCGCACTCAACGAATCACTCGGCCTCAGCCTGATTCCACATCTCGCGCAGTATGCGCCACTTGCCATCGGCGCCGCGCCGCAAAACCAGCAGCATATGGCCGCGTCCGTCGAAGGGCGGCTTGCCGTCTGCCAAGTGCACCACCTGGTGTTCGACGCACCACTCGGTCGCCATCTCGCCATTGACTTCAATGCCGGAGCATTGCAACTCGAACCGCTCCATCCGCGCGCCCTTGAGCTGAGATGTGACGCTTTCCATGAACGCCTGAATCGCCGCCTTGCCAACAATGGGTTTCGTCGCGGGCAGCAGGCTGATGCCATCATCGGCCCACAACTCCATGATGGCGATGTTGTCCATCTGCCGCATCGCTTCTACAAACTGCCGGTTGAATGTCTCGATCTCCGCGCGCGAGCGCTCCGCTACCTGCGCACCCAGCGGCATCGCCATCCATATCAGCAGGCTGCATACAAGAAGTTTTCGCATCTGTATCCTTTCGGGCCTGGCAGATAACGAACTCAAACCCACTATAACTGACTAACCTTCACCTGTAACTTCTCGAACTCCACAGTACCCAGCCCGCGCGCCGCGGCCATTTCCAGATAGGGCATCTGCGCCACGTCCAGGTTCCAATACGCTTTGGCAACATATGCGTCGAGAGCCACAGGATCGGTTCCGGCGACAATGGTCTTCTTCAGCGCCACGTCTTCCAGATTGCCGCCCGTCGGCCCGTTGCGCAGAAGAATGCGGTAGCAGTCAATCATGGTTAAGGTCGGTAGCATGAAGCTGGCCAGGTCCGCCAAGCTCTGGTGAATCTGCTGATGCAGCCGGTTGCGCTCCCCACCCAAAATGCCGTACCAGTTCTTCATGCCCAGCGTTGCGCCGGTTAGCACATGATGCTTGGCGATGGGCAGGTTGATGATTTTGTCAGCCTCCAGAAACGGCGCGAAGACCGGCCACGTTTTCAGCACCACTCCGCCCATCTCCACCTCGCGGTAGAGTTCGGGATCGGGCAGGATCACCTCAGCGTGTTCCGCAAGCGCCGCCGCCTGAATGCCGGAGCGATGGAAGCAGCGGCGCGGCTCGTTGCAACTGACATCGGTGACGATGACCCGCTTCGCTCCAGCCTGCCAGCACTGTCGCACAACTTCGGCAACAACATCGGGATTGGTATTGGCGGCCTGCTCCGGCGTACGGTCCCAGGCAATGTTGGGCTTGATCACCACCACATCCTGACGGCTGATGAAGCGGCCAATGCCGCCCAAATTTTCCAGCGCCTTCGCGACCAGCGCGCGCGGCTCTCCCCCTTGCACGACCGTCATGTGCGGCCATTGCGGATCTTGAGAATTGGACGCAATGCGATGGTCGCGCCGTGCCAATTCGGCCAGTGCCGGAACCGGGCGGAAGCTATGCTCACTCAGCCAAACGGCCGCGCCCGCCGCGCCCGCGGCTGCTCCGCCAACACCAAGCAATTGCAGCAGCGCCTCGCGCCGCGTCATGCCCTGCGCGCCGCCTTTTTTCTCATCTGGCTTCCGATCGGTTTCGCTGGCCATATGTTTCTCCCGCTCAAACTTCCATGAGACGAATGCGCGTTGGATCGTTCGTTCCCAATCTGTGGGTCTGATCGGCAGCGGTGGCGATGTAATGCGGCGGGCGACCCGCTGCCTCCAGCGTCGGCACGCCCGCCTCGGCGCGTTTGCGCGCAATCATATGCCAAGCAATCTGATCAATCGCCACACGATCCTCCCCAACAATAAGCGCGTTGGGCTGCCACAATCGCTCCGGATGAAATCCCGGACCGCCGTCGTAAACCGAAGTCATGGCGTCGCCGATGGTGAAACGAACCTTGTCGCGTATCGCTGGAATGCAATTCAGATCCGCTACGGCGGGATTGCAACCGCCAGCGTGCAGTTGGTCCGGCCGTGCAATGACGCCGTACATATTCTTCATGGAAAAAGTGATACCCGCCAGCTCGTGGTCCTTGAGAATCGGCAAGTTGATCACCATATCGCACTCGCGGGTAAGAATTTTCGCGAGCTTCACCTTGACCGTACCGAATGTAACCGGCTCGTCCTCATAGCCGCCCACATCGTTGCCGTAGCAGCGAACGCGGCTGGGATCAGTGTTAATCGTCAGGCCGCAAGCCTGTAAGCTGCGCGCGTCACGCTCCCACACCACAATCTCGCCCGGCTTGACCCCGGCCTGTTGCAGCCGCTCGCAGATTGCCAGCGTAAGCGCCAGATGAGTTGAAATTCCCTTTCCGCCCAGCCCGTTCACTTTGAGGCCGATCACCTTACCAACTGGCACAATGCGATTCCACGCCTCGACCGGCTTATCGCGCCCTGTGTAAGCAGCGATAGCGCGATCCAGCAAATCGGCCACGCGCTTTTCGTCCAGATGCGCGCCTGTGCCATGGAGGGCCGGATCTCGCGCAACCACGACCTTCGACCTGCTCAATTCCGCCTGATGGTCCAACCTGCCAACCAGGCCTTGCGCACCCTGCGTACCCAGCAACACAGCTCCCGTCGCTGCGGTCTTCATAAATTCCCTGCGGCTCTTCATCGTCATCCTCGCTTCGTTGCGGACCGGCCCGGCGGTCAGGTTAATCGTCAAATCGCGAAATACTTTCTTCCCTCGATCTAAATCTCCATCAGGTGAATGCGCCGCGGATCGTTAGTGCCAAGATTGTGCGTTGCATCAGCGGCTGTGGCGATGTAGCGCGGCAAGCGGCCCGCGGCCTCCAGCGTCGGCATGCCCGCTTCGACCCGCTTGCGATCGATCATCTGCCATGCGGTGTAATCGAGAGCGACACGATCCTCGCCCACGATCAGCGCGTTGGGATACCAAAGGTGCTCGGGATGAAAGCTGGGCCCTCCCTCATAGACGGACGATATGGCGTCGCCGATGGTAAAGCGCACTTTCTCGCGGATGGCCGGGATGCAGTTAAGGTCGGCCACTCCGGGGTTGCAACCGCCGCCATGAAGCTCCCACGGGCGTTCGACCACGCCGTACATGTTCTTCATGGAAAATGTAATCCCGGCTCCAAGGCTGTGGTCCTTGATGACGGGAAGGTTGATCACGAAGTCGCACTCGCGGGTAAGAATCTTAGCCAGATTCACGCGAACCGAACCGAAGGCGACGGACTTCTCCTCATAGCCAAAACCATCCATATCAGTGCTGATGCAACGGATGCGGTTGCGGTCGGTCGAAATCGTGTAGCCGGCGCGCTCCATATCTTCGCGATGGTTCTCCCACACCACAATCTCGCTCGGCTTGACGCCGGCTTGCTGCAGCCGCTCGCAGACGGCCAGCGTCAGCGCCAGGTGTGTTGCGATTGGCTTGCCGCCCAGGCCGTTGATCTTGAGGCCGATCACCTTGTCCACAGGCACGATGCGCTTCCACGCCTCGACCGGCTTGTCGCGGCCTGTGTAAGCTGCCATAGCGCGATCCAGCAAATCTGCCACGCGTTTTTCGTCGAGCTGGCCGCCTGGTCCATGAAGAGCTGCATCGCGGGCCACAACCACCTTGGATTTATTCTGATCAAGCAGCTCGGCCAAACCCATCGAACTCTGCGAGCCCAGCAACACGGCTCCCGTCGCTGCGGTCTTCAAAAAATCCCTGCGGCTCTTCATGGCAATCCTCGTCTTCGCTATACGACCAGCGTTCCTGCCTAGGGTATTACAGTTTCGCTTCCACGCCACGCGCCAGCGCAAGCAGAGCTTGCGATGTATCAGGCGTGGACTCGTAGGCAACAATACGCACCAGCGATGTGCCTTTGCGGAAGATGATGCTTTGCGCATAGGCAACGCCCGCGTCGCCCAGTTGGATAGGCTTGGCGTCTTTGGTCCCAGTCTCCAAAATCTTGCGCGCGCCATCCGCGCTGCCCATCGTATGCACATCCACGGTCGCCTCTAGCTGTCCCTGATATTTATAGTCAGAGGTCGAGGTGGTGACAACGCCTGCCGAAATGTACTGCTCGGCGTCGCCGTCAATGTACTGATAAAGGTCTTTAGCCGCAAAGACCCGCGTCTCGCTGGTCTTTTCCCAGCCCACAACCGCGCCCGACGCCGGGAACGGATCGGCGGCCTTCTTCTTGCATCCTGTACCAAACGCGGTGACGGCAAAAATAATTGCCGCAAAGACCAACAACGATTTCATTGAACAATTTTTCACTACAACAATCTCCTTATTTCCGGTTAAGCAAAATTTGGCTGCTTGGCGAGCGGCTTTCGCCGATGCTGGTAACGTAGACGGCGGGGTGCTCCTGCAACGGGCAGGCGTACTCGCAAGCTCCGCAGCCCACGCAGCGGCTGGGATCGACGCGTGGCTGCTTCACCGTCTTCGTATTTCCCGCCGAGTCGATGACCTGCGCCTCTTGCACATAAATTGCCTTGGGCGAAACCGGGCACCACTCTTCGCAAACAATGCAATCGATGGCCATGGCCCACGGCAAACAGCGCCCGCGGTCGTAAAACGCCGTCCCCAGGCGAATCGGCTGGCTCTGACCGCCCACTCCAACCACCCAACCCTTGTCCTTCGGCGTAATCTGCCAGATCGCTCCAGTCGGGCAGACCTCCGAACACATCACGCAACTCGGCTCGCAGTAGCCGATGCGCGGCACCAGCGTCGGCGTCCACAATCCTTCCAGGCCCGCCTGATCAAGCGTGGGATGAAGCGCTATATTGGGGCAAACCTTCATGCACTCGCCGCATCGAATGCAGCGCGAAAGAAAATCGCTTTCGTCCAGCGAGCCCGGCGGTCTCAACAATCTCTCATGGCGGCTCTTGCCCAACCCGGTGTTCGAGCGCATCAGCGGAACAATCGCCGCTCCCGCCGCCAGTCCAGTAATCGTCCTGCGTCGTCCCAGATCCGGCGACGCAATCTCTTTCTCTCTGCGGAAGAATTTGAATTGCAGGCCGTCGTGCGGGCAACTGCCCACGCAGTTCATGCACATCAGGCACTCGGCTTTATGCCACGGAACGCCGCCCACAGGATCGTCACCGCCCTGGCAGTGCAGCATGCAGCGGTTGCAGTTGTCGCAGTTCGATTCATCTTTGTGCAGCCCCAGAATCGACCAGCGCGAGGCCGCGCCCAGCAGCGCGCCCAGCGGGCAAATCGCTCTGCACCACAGCCGCGTAACGCGCAAGCTGGCCGCCAAAATCGCAATGAACAAAATCCCCAGCACCAGGCCTTGCGCATAATGCGGTTGGCGAAGATCAAGCACGGTATAGTGCAGAATCGAATGCAGCCATGTGCCGGTCGTTTTGATCGCCGCCACGTGGCTGTGTTCCAGCGGAGTCAGCGCGGCGCGCGCGGCAGCGTTAATCGCCGGCAAAATCGATAAACCAAATGACCGCACCAGCAAACTGAAGGGATCAATCCATCCGATAGCCGCCGAGCCGAAGCAAGCAGCCACTAGCCCTGCAATCAACACAACATATTTAACCGTCTGCCAGCGCTTATATCTGTTGGCCTCGATGCGCTGCTTGCCCCGCTTCGACTCCGAGGGCATATTGCCCACAAAGTGTTGCAGCGTGCCCATGGGGCAAATCCAGCCGCAAAAAAAGCGCCCCAGAAAGAGCGTAGGCAACAGAATGATCAGGCTCCAGATCAGTCCGCGATAGAGCGCGTGCCCCGCCAGAGCGTTGACCAACGCCACCAGCGGATCCCACTCAAAGTAGAGGCGCACCGGCGCGCTAAGGTGTATCTCCGACGTGCCGCCAGGAAAGAGGCTAATCGAGGTGAAGAGCAGTAGCCAAAGAAAGAGCAGCAGAAAAAATATCTGCGAAATCCTGCGCAACCGCGGCAATCTGGACCGGTTCACGAATCGCCTCCACACGCGCGGGAGATCTAGTCCTACTAGTCCATCATTGCTGCTCAGACTGCCGTCAGACTGTGATCTGTATCACCACTTGACGGTTCGCGTCGGCTGGTTGGGTCGAGCGCGCGAAGTGATTCTTGCAAAGGAACTTCTCACTGCGAAGCCGCGTATTCGTTCGCATGATGCGACATCTGTTTCTCTTGTTATTCGTTGCCGTGACGACTGCCTATCCCGCATCGGGACAGGACAAAATTGCCATCGTAAACGTCACAATCATCGACGGAACCGATCATCCGCCCAGGCTCAATTCCACGGTTATCGTCCAGGGGACAAAAATCGTCGCGATCACCAGTGACCAAAAAGAGCCGCCGAAGGGAACGAAGATCGTTGACGGAACCGGAAAATTTCTGATCCCTGGCCTCTGGAACAACGATCTGCATGGGGTCGCGTATGACGACGCCAAGTCTCATCTCTCGCAACTGATCTCTTATGGAATCACGACCGTGCGAGACATGGGCGCTCCACTGGACGACATCGTGCGGCTTCGGGATGCAACCGCGTCGGGAAAGCTCGTCGGTCCGCGCTTGTTCATTGCGGGTCCACTGATGGAAGGCCCAATTCCCGTGGAGATGCCGCTCATTGTCAGCCTTTTCAGCGAGCAGCAAGCGCGTGCTGAGGTGAAAGACCTCAAGCAGCACAATGTGGATTATGTCGAGATTGACACTTCTCTGACTCCTGAGATGTACTGGGCAATTGCAGACGAAGCGGAACGCCAAAATCTCCCTCTCGTCGGCCATATACCGGCCACGATTACCGCCGGAGATGTAGTGAAGGCCAAACAGAGAGACGTGGAGCACCTGGGAGGGAGATTCCTCAACGTCCTGATTGCCTGTTCGAGCGACGAGGACTATTTCAATCAAGTTACAAAGGACACTTTTGACGATCTTCTGACTTCCATTAAAGAAAAGCGTCCAGCCAACGAGCCTCAGTTCAAAGCTGATTTCGGCGAGAGGCTTCTCAGCACCTTTGACGAAAGCAAAGCCCAGAGGCTCTATCGTCTCTACGCAAAGAACAACATTGCGCAGACCCCGACTCTCTATGTCCTCAAAACCCTGTGGCAAAGCAACAAAGACGATCACAAACTAAACGAAAAGGACATGCAGTCCGGGAATAGAATCTTCGCAAAGGATCTTGAGGTCGTGAGCAAGATGAAGCGAGCCGGTGTGACGATTCTCGCCGGAACAGACGGCCCTTATGCGCAGGGTGGGGATGCCCTTCACGGCGAGTTAGAGCTTCTTGTTGAGGCGGGGTTGACCCCGCTTGAAGCTCTTCAAGCGGCATCTCGCGATGCTGCCAAGGCTATGGGCGTGTTGAAAGATGTGGGTACTATTGAGGTCGGCAAGACGGCAGACTTAGTGCTGTTAGACTCGAACCCGCTCGCAAATATATCCAACACGCAGAAGATCGAAGCTGTTGTTCTTCACGGCCATTTGTTCTCAAAGAAAGAACTTTTCAGCATGAGGAATCATTGAACCACAATATTTCGTCTGATTGAAGAGTCCTCTGGAAACTACGCCGGTGCCCAACTTCATCGCTTTTTTTCGGTTAAGGTAGGATATCTATAAATTGGGTGCCCAGGTCCGGTGTACACACGAACAGGTCTTCGTTCGTGGGGTGGAAGTTGGGGGATGGTGACTCGAAGGATCTGTTTTTGTTCTTCAATGAACTTCTGGCGCATCACTCCAGCGCTCGCCCCTCGCATGCTTATGGGTCGTGTAGTTACTGCATATTATTTATGACATACAAGAACCAGAAGCATGCTTAACTCCGCCAGTGGATAGTTCTGTTCCGTCCTTGACAACTTCACATACCCGGATATTTGCCCAAGAAGATCAGAATGAAATCTATGGTGTCCTGAACGCCGTGTGCAACGATGGGTACAGAGAGGTTCTTGCCTGTGCGCAGATACATGACGCCTAGCAGAAATCCCATTAGAGCCTCATCGATCACACCCGTCAGGCCTTGGTAAGCGTGAGCCAGTCCGAATCCAACATGCACGGCGAAGAGACTAACAACCCATGCGGCTCTTGTGCGATGCATCAGGTCGGCTATGCGGTTCATAAGGTAGCCGCGATAGACCATTTCTTCGCCGAACGCTGCCAACGTCCACGTCAGGGCCAAGTATATGAGCGTCAATTGGATATTCCCGGTCAGATCGCGAAAATCGCTAAGATCCGCAGGTTTGTGGAGAAAGTGAATCAATAATGGTTGGCTCACGAACAGTTCAAACGCTTCCAGCAGAACCCCTGCCGTGATCCCCAACGCAAGAGTTTTTCGCCACGTGCCGTACCATTTCAATCCAATGCTGCGCCAGCTCACTCGTCGTAGACGCAGCGAGATCCAGCCAAACAAAAGTAGAAAAGGCGTTTTGCTCAAAGGAATTAGATGACGCGCGTCAGCCCAGAAAATCACAATGACGACCGCCAACTCAAAGACAGCTAGCCACTTGCTCTCCCGCCATCCGCTTCCCTTTTCCTGCTGCCGTCTGACGCTGGCTTCCGTCCCATGCGTATCATCCTTCATAAATGAGGCCTCCCGTGTGGTCTCCGGCTGACCCGTGGAACCCTCGAAAGAGACGAAAGCTGCGGAGTGCTAATTGAGTCGCTATTGACAACAGCACATAACAGGACAGCAGTCCGATGGGTATGATCCACCAGCCCAAAAGATCTGCGGAACCCGCAGGCGGGTGTCCGCTGCCCAAACCGAGTCGGAGTGAAATGGTGACATCATGCAGATCCGGAATTCTCCATAGTCCCGCGGAATAGGGATGAAAGGGCTTCGAGAGCGCACAGATCAGAAACACGCCGCCGAGCAAATATCCAATGGTCGCGAGGAGCAGGACCGGAACACCAGTTACGATTACTCTCGTCCATCGAGAAAACTGGCGTGTATATCTAAAGCGGGCACTATTGGCCTCCGAATCCCAGGGCAATGCATCGGTCAGATATTGTTCAGCAAGTTCTTCGGGGCTGCCTAGACACTGGAGCACGCCTTCCACGCTTGCTTCAGTCATTTCGCCGCCAACCGTTGCCCGTTCCACAATGTGGCTTCGTAATTCAGTGACAGACTCTTTCCAGTTGCCTGCCGATCTCTTGCGTAATTGCTTACGCAATCTCGATAAGTAGGATTCGATACGGCGCTTTGCTTCATTCATAACCATGTTTACCTTTCTCTGCCATTTCTGCAGGGTTGGAGAAGATTGGTCATGCTGGAAGAAAACTGCTCCCAAATTGCGGTCATTTCATTAAGCCTTCGCATTCCTGCCGCTGTGACGACGTAGTATTTGCGGTCAGGACCGACGGTAGATTCTTTCCACTCGCCGCGCAACAGTCCTAATCCGCTCAGGCGGCTCAACAGCGGATATATCGTGCCCTCTGAAACGATCAGGTCAGAGTCGGACTGCAGCCTCTGGAGAATTTCGAGGCCGTATAGCTTCTTCTCCTGGAGGATGGCGAGGATAGCCAGTTCAAGGCAGCCTTTGCGCAGTTGCACCTCCCACCGATCGGCCGCTCCAGATTCTGGTTGTGACATCGCTACTACCTTGTAGTGCAAGGTAGCAAAAAAGAGAGCAAATTGCAAGTCCATTGATTTCGGATCACCGGCAGGCTGTCCTCAATAAGAGGGACGAACATTTGCTATACGCATACCTATTATTGACGCGCCACACTAGCCAATCGCACCTGCACCACGCCGCATGTCACTTATCGTTCTCTCACGCATCTAATAAGGGAGAGGCGCACACCGTGGGTGAATTGACCACACCACTCGAACAACCGCTGACCCGCCATCCCCGTGTGGTGATTGTCGGCGGCGGCTTTGCCGGCCTTCACGCGGCCAAAGGTCTGGCCCGCTTGCCGGTCGAGGTAACCGTTGTGGATCGCCGCAACCATCACACCTTCCAGCCGCTGCTCTACCAGGTGGCGCTGGCGGTACTTTCGCCGGCCGACATCGCTCAGCCCATCCGTTCTATTCTGCGACGCCAGAAAAATATTCAAGTTCTGATGGAGGATGTGATCGGCATCGACACGGGAGCGCGGCGAATTGCGTTGGCTAGCGGCGCCGAACTCCCTTACGACTACCTGGTGCTGGCCGCCGGGGCCACTCACTCCTACTTTGGACGCGACGACTGGGCGCCCTTTGCTCCGGGACTCAAAACCGTTGAGGACGCCACCGAAATTCGCCGCCGTGTGCTGCTGGCCTTCGAGTTGGCCGAGCGCCAGATGGTCGAGCATGGCTGGCACCCGCCGCTCAATTTCGTGGTCATCGGCGGCGGACCCACCGGCGTCGAGTTGGCCGGCGCCATCTCCGACATTGCCCAGCTCTATATGCGCCACGACTTCCGCCACATCGATCCGGCCAAGTCAAGGGTTTTACTGTTGGAGGGCTCGCCGCGCGTATTGGGAGCCTATCCGGAAGACCTCTCAGCCAAAGCGCAAGCCGCGCTGGGCATGCTGGGCGTCGAGGTCCGTACCCGCACTCACGTCACCGCAATCGGGCCCGGCTGGGTGGAGATGGCAGGTGAACGGATGGACGCAGCTGTCACACTCTGGGCCGCGGGCGTTGTGGCTTCGCCGTTGAGCAGGTTTATCGGTGCGCCCCTCGACCGCCGTGGTTCGGTTCTGGTAGACAACCGGCTCAATCCGCCGGGACTTCCCGAAATCTTCGTCCTCGGCGACCTTGCTCACCTGGAGCAGGACGGCCATCAAATTCCCGGAGTCGCTCAGCCAGCGATGCAAATGGGTGACCACGTCGCCAAAATCCTGGCCGCCGATCTCGCCGGTGAGCGCCGTCCTTCTTTTCGTTACTTCGACAAAGGAGACATGGCCACCATCGGCCGTATGGACGCCGTGGCCAGGATTGCATGGCCCTTCAAGGCTCACTGGAGCGGCTTTCCAGCCTGGGCCACATGGCTCACCGTACACATCTTCTTCCTCATCGGATTCCGCAACCGCGTCTCCGTCTTTGCCGCATGGATCTGGACCTACTTCACCTTCACACGCGGCGCGCGCCTCATCACCGGCGACCAGCGCCTCCCCGGCTGGCAAGACAAGATAGAAGCCGGACCAACTACATCGCCGCCTCTATCCCCAAACAAGTCATCCTAAGCAAGCGCACAGTTTTATAATGGCACGGTTTCAATCTCCGCTTATGGAATCAGCGGTTGATTCAACTGAGCCAGCAATGTATTGACTGCTTTTCGCGCAATGTTTCTGGGAATCACCGCCCTGAATCCTCCTGATTCGATTCCCATCTCCGCCGGAAGAATGAAGAAGCATGAGATTCGGACAAATAGATTCGCTCTGATCCACGCTTCGATAATCGTCTCTTGATTTTCCTGCTTCACCTTCAGCATCATGGGCGCAACCAGAAAACCGATACCCTTCTGGAAAACGCGTTCTTGCCCCGCGGATTGCTTCAGTTTGTATCCGTTTTCACCGGCCCACTTGTTCACCACTGGCCAAATATCTCCGGCACTGCGAAAACGCACTATCGTCCTTTTGCTCATTGGTTCTCTCTTTCTCCGCTCATGAAGGTGCGGACCTTGGGGTACATCTCAGTTTGGTTTCCACTTCGCTGAAAAGGCTGGATGCACTTCGTGTGCATATTCTTCGGCGAGACACGCGCAAGACTGCACAGCCCTTTGCTCTCCGATTGCATTCTGTCCGACACAATCGCCAATTCCGCTCGTATCTCCGAGTATGGTTATGAATACTTACACCGTCCCCCCTTCAAGTCAAGCCTGAAGAGGTAAATCATGGGCAAAATGGAATACAAGTCCCCGGCGCATTGAAAGCGCCCTTAAGGGCCTGCGCAAAACAGAAATCCGCAGCCCGTCGGGTAAACTAGTATTGTCATGCTCGACTTGGGATTTGTCCGTGCCAACCTGGAACTCGTTGAAGCGAAACTGCGCGCTCGCGGTGCCGACCCGGCTGCGCTGCTGGGCGATTTTCGCGCCCTGGACCTGGCTCGTCGCAAAGCTATTACCCTGGCCGAGCAGGCTAAGGCACGCCTGAATCAGTTGAGCCAGCAGGTCGGCGCGCTCAAAAAAGCCGGGCAAGATGCCACAGCGGTGATGGACGAGACGCGCAAGATCAAGCTGGAACTTGAGAGTCTCGACCAGGTTGCCGCATCCCTCGACGAGAAGCTCTGGCTTTCGCTGGCGAAAATCCCCAACCTGACGCGTGACAAAGTTCCCACCGGCACATCTGAGGCCGACAACCTCACCGTAAAAACCTGGGGCGAAATCCCAAAACTCGACTTCACCCCCAAGCCCCACTGGGAACTAGGCGAAGCGCTCGGCATCCTCGACCTGGAGCGCGCGGCCAAAATCAGCGGCGCGCGCTTTGCCGTCTACATGGGCGCGGGAGCCCGCCTGGAGCGCGCCCTCATCAGCTTCATGCTCGATTTGCACACCCGGAAGCACGGCTACACCGAAGTTCTTCCGCCCTTCATGGTCAACAGCAAATCGCTCTTCGGCACCGGCCAGTTGCCCAAATTTGCCGAAGACCTCTTCCGCTGCTCCGACGCCGACGCCGAAGCCGTCGCCCGAGGCGAATTTCGCGACAACGACCACTGGCTTATCCCCACCGCCGAGGTCCCCGTCACCAACCTCTATCGCGACGAGATTCTCGACGAAACCCGCCTGCCCATCTGCCTCACGGCCTACACGCCCTGCTTCCGCGCCGAGGCCGGAGCGGCAGGCAAAGACACGCGCGGCATCATCCGCCAGCATCAATTCCAAAAAGTCGAGCTGGTCAAATTCACACGCCCTGAAGACTCCGACGCCGAACACGAGCGCCTCACCCGCGACGCCGAAGAAATTCTCGAAGCCCTCAAGCTCCCCTATCGCCGCGTTCTGCTCTGCGCGGGCGACACAGGCTTCTCCTCCGCCAAGACATTTGATCTCGAAGTCTGGCTTCCCGGCCAACAGCTCTACCGTGAAATATCCTCCTGCTCCAACTTTGAAGCTTTTCAGTCGCGCCGCGCCAACATCCGTTACCGGCCCAGCGGCCCCAAAACCAAGCCCGAGTTTGTCCACACATTGAACGGCAGCGGCCTGGCTGTCGGCCGCACATGGCTGGCCATCATTGAAAACTATCAGCAGGCCGACGGCTCGGTCCTCGTTCCCGAATTGCTCCAGCCTTACATGGGCGGCCTCAAACGAATTACAATGTAAGAACGGCATGAAACAAATTCTCAAAAGCTATTTCTACTGGACATACCCGCGCGGCTGTGTTCACTACGACATCATGGTGACGCTGATCCTGGCGTTCATCTTCATCACGCCTCAATTTTGGAACTTCGGCGACAGGCCTTCCAATGCCGCCGGCCCGCCGCATCCCATCCAGGTCATCGGCGATGGCGGACGCGGGCTGATCGTCACCGTGCCGGCCTCGGATGTCGATCTCGACCTGAAGACCACTGCCTCCAATCAGGTGATAAAGAAAGCCCTGCACAAGGCCATCGAGCCGGTCACCGGCGACGCCGTCTTTATCACGCGCTGGGAGACCGCACAAGACGCTCAGGGCGCCTGGACCTGGAGAGTCTGGGCGAGCCACTGAGAAGCTACTTCAATCCGCTTTCCCGGAACCATTTGGCTGCCAGTCTCGTCTAACAAAATAAGGAAACCCATGCATAAGGCAAGTAAGTTTATCTTTCCCACATTGGTCGCGTTGCTTCTGCTCGCCGCGTCTCCCGCCATTGCTGCTCCCGCCGCTGTCGATCAAAAAGATGAAGTACTGCGCCATCTCGACCAGGCGACCAAGAACTTCCGCTCCACCTCCGCCGACTTCCAATTCGATACCTATATATCCGATCCCATCCCCGACCAGGAGACGCAGAAGGGCAGTGTTTATTACGAACGACCCGGCAAGAATTTCCGCATGGCTGCGCACATCCGCGAGGACAACAAGAAACCCGTAGAGAAAATTTATACGTTTTCCGGCGGCGTCTTCCAGCTCTACGAGGGTGGCAATCTCAACCAGTTAACCACCTTTAGCAAGGCGAGCAAATTCGAGAGCTACCTGATGCTCGGCTTTGGCGCCAGCGGCAAGGACATCGAAGAGAAGTGGGATGTCAAGTACCTGGGATCCGATACATTGCTCGACGGCAATACCAAAATCAAGACCGATATATTGGAACTGATCGCAAAAGATCCTGCGGTCCGCAAGACCTTTCCCAAGGTGACCGTCTGGATGGACACCGAGCGCGCCATCAGCCTGAAGCAGGTCTTCGACGAAGGGCAAGGCCAGACGCGCGTTGCGGTTTATTTCAACATCAGGGTCAATCAGCCTCTGCCGGACGGCGCCTTCACCATCAAAACCAATCACCAGACGCAGTTCGTAAACCGGTAAAGCATAAAGTTACTTCGGTTTTCCTCAAATAAATTAAAGCCCCAGATCTCAGAATCGAAATCTGGGGCTAATCAATTGAGGTGTTGCGATATCCGCGCTGGAGCGAATCTGTCTTAGTAGGTCACGCCGCCCCAAGGCTCATTAAGTGTACTCGCCGTGGGGGCGCCAAGCCCCTGGTTGGCCAAGACGTGCGTGAAATCCGCCTGGCCAATAACCGAGGTTGCGTTCATGCCGTTGCTGTAAGGCGGATTGAAGATCATCACCCGGTTGTTACCAGAATCGACCGCTTGCATATTTCCTTGTGTGTCGAACGAGATAGAGTACAGCTGTATAAAGCCGCTCTGGTTGGAGTGCGGGGCATTCGTGGTAAATGCCGTTGCCCCCGAGGGCTGTCCCAGTTCCAGAGTTGCGGCCATCCCGGTGCTGAAAGGCTGCAAGAACTCCAGTATGCGATTGTTGCCATATTCCGAGACCCACAGTTCGCCGTCGCCGTCAATGACCGGCTGGAGCGGGAAATTCATCGATGTGGCGGAGATGCCGCCGTTGTTGGGTGTGTTGGAGGTGAAGGCGGTTGCGACCGGCTGGCCCAGCTCCACGCTCGCGGCCATGTCGGTGCTGAAGGGCGGCATGTACTCCAGCACGCGATGGTTGTAGGAGTCCGCAACCCACAGATTGTGACTTGAGTCAAAAGCCATTCCCTCCGGCTGATCAAGTGTTTTCGCCGTGGGGGCGGCAAGCCCTTGGTTAATTGCGCCATGAGTGAAATCCGCCTGGCCAAGAACGACGGTCGCGCTCATGCCGTTGCTGAAGGGCGGCACAAATTCCAAGATGCGACTATTGCCGAAGTCCGACACCCACAGATCGCCGTCGCCATCGAATTCGAGTCCAGTAACTCTATTAAGTGCGCTCGCGCTAATGGTGGTGCAGGTGCTCGCCGTGGGAGTGGCCTGCCCGATCACTACACTGGCGTTCATGTTGTTGGTGAAGGGCGGTTTGAACTGCAAGACGCGGCAATTATTGAGATCAGCGACATACAGATTGCCGGAGGAGTCAACGGTAACATATGTGGGACTGTTGAACGTGTTGGCCGCGATTGGCAATAATGCCCCATGCGTGAAGTCTGCCTGGCCTAGAACCACGCTGGCGCTCTCATCCGTGCTGAAAGGGGTGTTGTAGATGAGGACACGATTGTTGAAGGTGTCCGCCGCGGCATAGTTCATGGTTACCTTGGGCAAGGGGGTGTAAACGGGCGTTGGCGTGGATACAAAACCGGAACATGCAGTCAGGCACATAATCAACGCCATGGAGAAAAGGCAAAGAACGACCAGACGAACTGGGATGCGCATAGAACCTCCTAAATTGGTTGTTGCAAGATAATCGGGAAATCTGAACCGCGGCTATGCTACCAACATTTGCTCAAGTTGTGCAATATATATTTTCAGAGAATCTCATCAAGCCGGGAGTGGGCTCTATCTGTATTAGTTTCTTGCATATAAGTACTATCTTTGCCGATCAACGCTCCTTCGCGCTACCCGATTTTTGCGTGCTATTGCGGAACCAGCGTCGATGTATCCCGAAGCCATATAATCCTTCGCCACATCGCCACGCCGCCCAGCACAAACAACATCGGGAAGCACTCCAGCGTATAGCGCATCTCAGGCGCCGCGATGGTTGTCAGCAGGGCGCTGCGCAGCAGTGTATAGGCCAGCATTGGCCGCCAAATATTTGGCCTCAGCCACAATCCCGCAACGCCCAGCATCAGATACAAAGCATTCAACCCCTCGTAAGCCCAACTGATGCGGGTGTCCTCCTCATGTTCCTTATAATTCCACCAGTCCAGATCGATGGGCAGGTTATCCGTGCGCGGCCTTAGCCACATATCCGCCATTCGCCCCAACGGCAGCCAGAGATAATAGCGCAGCGGGTGGGCCGCGATCCGCCCATTGGCCAGCTTGCCAAAGTGGGCGTCGATCTCCGGCGTCATCTCTTTTTTCAAGTTATAATCTGCGGCCAGCCTGGCAGTTTCAGCGTACTGGGCCGGAGAATCGAAGGCCCGCGCGGGCAGCTTGTCGATCTCCAGAGTGTCGCCGGGAACATTCCAGTAAATATCCGAAGTGGAGGCATAGTCCAGGCACCAGCTCTTCACCCAGCGTTCCCATCCGGGATAGGTCATCTGACCGGGGTCGTTGGCATAACGTGGCGCCAGCGGCTGAAAGACATGGAAGACCTGCCAGTTGCGCCAGCTCCATACGGCAAAGGGAGCCAAAGCCAGCAACACGCAAATCACAACCATACGAGCCTGTTTCCAGGTTGAAATTGCGGCCTCGCCCGTTTTGCGCTTGAGCCCCATCAGCAGCGCCGGCCCCAGCGCCAACGCCAGCAGCGCGCCCTCCGGCCTGAGCAGCGCCGCAAAGGTCACCGCAAAGGTAAACCCAAGCGCCGCCGGCCATCCAGGCCGCACACAAAAGCGGGCTATCGACCACAGCGCCAGCGCGATGGCAAATAATGTTGGTGCTTCAGCCAGCGGATGGACGGAGTACATCGCGGTGAAGGGGCAAAGCGCGGCCAGCCACAGTGTGCAGTGCCCGGCCCCGTTGCTCAGCGCGGCTACCGAGGAAATCGTGGTTGGCACAATGCGACGCGCAAAATCGGCCAGCAGCAGGCAACCGGCCAACTCCAGCGCAATCTGCACCCAGGCCGCGGATACGTAGTTTTCCATCCCGAAGAGGCGGAAGCACAACGCCAGAAACAGCGGGTAGCCGGGCAGCCGTATCAGCGTGGGAACCAGCATGCCGCCAACCCCCGTAAAGGCATAGCTGCCATGTAATAACAGGTTTTTAGCCAGGTCACCGTAAATCAGCGGGTCGCCGTCCAAGTGAAAATACAGCTTCAGCATCCACAGGCGTATCGCCAGCCCGCAGGCCAGCGCCAGCACCACGGACAGGGGCCCAGCCAGAGGGAAGCGAATCCGGCAACAGGCTGTCGTTTGACTCTTGGGGGCGGCTCTCATACGATTCGTACTGTATAGCGTAGACTGTTTTTCCGGTTTTGCGCCCTGGTTTTTTTGCAACCCATTTTTTGCGGTTAGGAACGGTTAGGATTAAGTAAACCCTGATGCCGGATAAGCAGATATTCTTCGACCCGCAACGTAAACGCTGGAAACGGCTGCGCCGCATTCTCGATGTGACGGCCGTGGTTTCCACCCTGGTTCTGGCGGTTTTTATCTTCAATGTGCTGCGCTATCAGCAGTTGCCGGAACTTCTGCTGCCCGTCCCCCGGCACAACTACAAGGCATTGCCTGGCCGCGCCGTGCTCTTGCACGGCGTAAAAACACCACGTCCCGCGCGTCGCAAAACCAGCCGCAAGCCCTCCGACATTCCCTTCAACACCGGCGAAGGTTTGCGCGCCGCCTACTACGTGCAGGACGACCCCGCCAGCTACTCCTCCTTCAAAGAACACATCCAACAGATCGATTTGCTCTTCCCGCAGTGGCTGCACATCAATTCTCCACAGGGAATGTTGATGGGCACCAGCAGCGACCACCGCCATGAGTACGCCATCGTCGATGGAGCCACGGTCCACGACCCCGACGACTCCGACAGAATCAAACGGGTGATCGAGGCAACCAAGGATGACATCGAGGTCTTTCCTCACCTTTACAACTTCAACTCCATCACCCAGAGCTGGGATCCGGGCGTAGCCGGTGTCCTGGCCGACGCCTCCAAACGAGCAGCTCTGCGCCAGCAAATCATTCGCTTCTTTGCCGCCTTCCCCGCCTATCGCGGCCTGTCTCTCGACATTGAAAACCTGCCCAGAGACGCCAACCCGGCTTATCTGATCTTCATCCAGGAACTCTATTCCGACCTGCACTCCCGCAATCTCCGCCTCTATGTCAGCACCGTGGTCTCCGCCAGCGACGACTCCCTGAAGCTTATTGCCGCTAATTCCGACGGCATTGTGCTCATGAACTACGACCAGCATGAGGTCGAAAGCCAGCCCGGGCCCATCGCCAGCCAGGATTGGTTTGTGGCCAACCTCAGCCGCGTCATCAAGATTGTCCCCAAAGAAAAAATTATCTGCGCCCTGGGCAACTACGGCTACGACTGGGCGCTCTCCATTCCCAACCCCAAAGACCGCAGGCATCCCAAACCCGCTGTCGTCTATACCGACGTCCTCCAGGTTTCCGAAGCATGGCAGCACGCCTCCGACGCAGAGGCAGTTCTAAGCCTTGATTCCGACTCGCTGAATCCCCACTTCGAGTACGTCGACGAAGACGACAATGAACGCCACGTCGTCTGGTTCCTCGATGGCGTTACCGTGCTCAACCAGATGCGCGCAGCACGCGCCATGGGGCTGCAAACCTTTGCCCTGTGGCGATTGGGATCGGAAGACAGCTCCCTGTGGAGCATTTGGGATAAGCCCAGCAACCCCGACTCCCTGAATGACCTCAGCCTGGTTCAGCCCAGCCATGATGTGGACAACGAGGGCGACGGCGACATCATCCGCATCATCGGTACGCCCCAGCCCGGCAAGCGCTCCGTCCAGGTCGATACCGACGAGCTCGACCCCCGTCGTAAGCTCATCCTCAATGAGCACATGGATGTTTATCCACGCACCTACGTTGTCGAGCAATACGGATACCATCCCAACCAGGTCGCCCTCTCCTTCGACGACGGTCCCGATCCCAAATGGACGCCAAAAATTCTAGATATTCTCCGCAACAAGGGCGTCAAGGCAACCTTCATGCTCATCGGAGACGAGGCGCAGGCCAATATCAGCCTTATGAAGCGCGTCGTCCGTGAAGGGCATGAGATCGGCAACCACACATGGACCCATCCCGACATCAGCGAAATCTCCCGCCAACAGCTCGACCTTGAACTCAAGCTCACAGAGCGCCTCTTCGCCAGTAAGCTCGGCATTCAGCCCCTCTACTTTCGTCCTCCTTACGACATCGACGAACAGCCCGACACCGACGACCAGGCCGCCCCCGCACAGCGCATCCAGCAGGACGGTTACACCATCGTGGGCAGCAAGCTGGACACCAACGACTGGAACGAGAATCCCCGCAAGACGCCCGCCGAGATCACCGAGACCATCTTCGACCAATTGCAGCTCATGAAGACCAAGCCGCAGTTTCGCGGCTCTATCATTCTGCTCCATGACGGCGGCGGTGATCGCTCCGCCACCGTGGCCGCCCTGCCTGTCCTCATCGACGCCTTGCGCGCCCACGGATACACCATCGTCCCCGTCTCCGCGCTGATGGGTAAAACCACCGAAGAGGTGATGCCCAAAATCGGATTCGGCCAGTACCTCCGCGCCCTCCCTGACTCCATCGCCTTCTCCAGCCTGGCCGTTGTCGGCGAGTCCATCATGCTGGTCTTTTTCCTCGGCAACATCCTCATGAGCGCCCGCCTCCTGATGGTGGGCATCTTCGCCGTCATCGAGCGCATGCGCGCCCCCCACGCCCCGGCCTCGCCCGGATTCAATCCCCGCGTCGCCGTCCTCATCCCCGCATTCAACGAGGAAAAGGTCATCGTGCGCACCATCCGCTCGGTGCTCAACTCCGATTACCCCAACCTCCACGTCATCGTCATCGATGACGGCTCCAGCGACCACACATTCGACGTTGCCAGCCAGGCCTATGCGGCCGATATAGCCGCCGGACGCATCCAGGTCCTATCCAAGCCCAACGGTGGCAAGGCCGCCGCGCTGAACTTCGCTCTCGACCGCTTGGCTGAGGAGTTCTACGTCGGCATCGACGCCGACACCGTCATCGCACCTGATGCCATCAGCAAGCTCATCCCCCACTTCGAGGACCCGCTTGTCGGCGCCGTTGCCGGAAACGCCAAGGTCGGCAACCGCGTCAATCTCTGGACCCGCTGGCAGGCCCTCGAATACATCACCAGCCAGAACTTCGAGCGCCGCGCCCTCGACCTCTTCAACGTCGTCACTGTCGTTCCCGGAGCCATCGGCGCATGGCGCACCGGCCCCGTAAAGGCCGCCGGCGGCTACCCCATCAACACCGTGGCAGAGGACGCCGACCTCACCATGAATCTGCTCGAGCAGCAACTCAAAGTCGTCTACGAAGATCGCGCGCTGGCCTTCACCGAGGCCCCCAGCGACGCCCGCGGACTCATGCGCCAGCGCTTCCGCTGGTCCTTCGGAATTCTCCAGGCCGTCTGGAAGCATCGCGCCGCCTTCGTGCGCAACAAGGCCATGGGATTTTTCGCCCTGCCCAACATTCTCATCTTCCAGATGCTGCTCCCCCTGGTCTCTCCCTTCATCGATTTCATGTTCCTGGCCGGCATCGTACACTACTTCGTCGACCGCTACTTCCATCCCCTCTCCGCCTCGCCCGCTGACTTCGTAAGGCTGCTGATCTACTTCCTCGGCTTCATGGTCATCGACTTCGTCACCTCCTCAGTAGCCTTCTCCCTGGAGCGCCGCCATCCCGCCAACAAGGGAGATTACTGGCTCCTATTCCACATCTGGCTGCAACGCTTCGCCTACCGTCAGCTCTTCTCCATCGTCCTCTTCAAAACCCTCAAACGCGCTATCGACGGCAAGCCCTTCAACTGGGAAAAACTCGAACGTACCGCTCTCATGAGCAAGCGCACCGTCGCCCTCACCGAAACTACCTAGCTGCTCCGCGTAAAATGGTCTAGGACTCCAAAACCATGGCCTGTAACCCTCCGGACGAAGAGCGACTGATTCGCGTACAACCCAAGCTGGCCCATCTGGCCCGCCTCATCGGCAACACCCACCTGCTGGCAATTGAATTCCTCTTCCGCGGCGCCGAACGCACGCTCTACGCCAAGTGCGAGCAGGGCAATCTCACCGGAAGCATTAAAGACCGCATGGCCTTCCACATCCTCAAGACCGCATACCTCGAAGGCGCCATCAAGCCCACCGATGCTATCGCCGAGGCCACCAGCGGCAACACCGGTATTTCTTTTTCCGCCATTGGCCACGCTCTCGGCCACCCGGTAACTATCTTCATGCCCGATTGGATGAGCATCGAGCGCGCTCGCCTCATACAGAGCTTCGGCGCAACAGTCGTTCCTGTCTCCCGAGAGCAAGGTGGATTTCTTGGCAGCATTCGCATGACCGAGGAGTTCGCCGCAGGCGGCGGAGTCTTTCTGCCCCGCCAGTTTTCTAATCAAGGCAATGTAGAGGCCCACGAGCAAACCACCGGCCCCGAAATCTGGTCGCAACTGGAAGCAGCCGGCCTCTGCCCCGATGCTTTCGTAGCTGGCGTCGGCACCGGCGGCACGGTTATGGGCGTGGGCAACTATCTCCGCTCCAAAAATCCCGCTATCCGCGTCTATCCCGTCGAGCCGGCCGAGTCGCCCACCCTATCCACTGGCTGCAAAGTTGGCTCCCATCGCATTCAGGGAATCAGCGATGAGTTCATCCCCGCCATCGTCGATCTCTCCGTGCTCGATGCTCCTATTGAAATCTCCGATGGCGATTCCATTCTCATGGCGCAGAATCTGGCTGCCTGTCTCGGACTCGGCGTAGGTATCTCCTCCGGCTGCAACTTTCTAGCCGCCGTCAAAGCCCAGCAGCAGATCGGCCCCGATGCCATCGTGGTCACCGTATTCTCTGACGACAACAAAAAATATCTCACCTCCGGCCTCATGCAGAAGGAACCTCTCCGCCCGGAATTTCTAACTCCAGATATCGAGTTGACAGGTATCAGCGTCCTCCCCGCACCGCGCCCCGCTCTCGCCGTAACCTAACCGCCATGTTCGTATAAACTAAGTTGATTAAGGTGCAGATTACTCACCCCCATGAACTCCTTTTGCTCGACGAGAAAGGTTAGCTGATTCCCATGTCCATGTACGGTTTCGATGCTCATGAGACACGCATTCTAAAGGCGCTGAAGACGCCTGAGCGAATCCAGCGCTTCCTCGATACCGAAATCGCATACAACAAAGAACCCGATGGCGATACGCTTCGATCACCTCGCCGCGTGCTGCGCGATAAGGTGGCCCATTGCATGGAAGGCGCTCTGTTGGCTGCTGCGGCACTGCGGGTGCAGGGCTATCCGCCCTTGCTGCTCGATCTCGAGGCGGTGCGCGACGACGACCACGTGCTCGCGATTTTCAAGCAGCACGGCCATTGGGGAGCCATCGCCAAATCAAATTACAGCGGGCTGAGATTCCGCGAGCCCGTCTACCGCACCCTGCGCGAACTCGCCATCTCCTACTTCGAGCACTACTACAATCTTTCTCGCGAGAAGACTCTGCGCAACTACTCCCGCCCCGTGAATCTCGCGCGCTTCGACCGCATCGGTTGGATGACCGCGGAAGATGATCAGTGGGTGATTACAGACTACCTGGCGAAGATTCCTCACGTCTCCCTGCTGCGCAACGCAGCCGGACGCCGCTTTGCACGAGTGGATGATCGCCTCTTCGCGGCAGGGCTGGTCGGTCGCGCGTCGTAACCCTCATCTTCCACCCATGCCGCCGCGCTTTCGTACAATCAACATCAAAGCCATGAATCCCCCGCGCGTACTCTTCCTCGGCCGCACCACCCTCGACGCAACCTATCGCCTCGACCGTCTTCCCGCCGAAGACACCAAGGTCTACGCCACTCACTTCCACGCCGCCCCCGGAGGCCCCGCGCTCAACGCCGCCATCACTAACTCCCTGCTCGGCGGAAAATCTCTCCTCATCAGCGCCGTCGGCGGAGGCCCATGGTCCATCCCTGTCCGCGCCGCGCTTGAACGCCACCGCATCTCTCTGCTCGATCTCGCCGCCAACACCGACTACCAAACGCCGCTCACCACCGTGCTCGTCAACTCCGCCTCCGCCACCCGCACCATCGTCAACCCGCCCATTGATAACGACTGGGTGCCCCAGGTCCCTAAGCCGCCTATCGACACTGAATGGGTGCCCCTGGTTCGGGGTCCCCACGGACAGGTCTTAGTCCGTGGGGTGGAGATCCCTAGCATTTGGGGACCAGGGAAAATACAATCTTCAGACGACGCCTCGCTCCAACAATCTCTCCCCGCCGATTTCGCGCCGCTCCCGCGCTTCCTCCTCACTGACGGCTTTCATCTCGCGGAGGCTCTGCCCTTTCTCGCCGCCTGCCGCAACGCCGGTACCGCGCTCTGTCTCGACGGCGGCAGTTGGAAGCCTGGCACCGACGAGCTTGCTCCCCTGCTCACCGCCGCCATCTGCAGTGAGCGCTTCACAATTCCCGAACTTACTGACCCCAGCCAATCTGTTCCCGAACTCGCCGCCTCGCCCGACACGCTCTTCGATTGGTTCTCTTCGCGCGGCGTTCCCTGCATCGCCCTCACGCGCGGACCCCGCCCCATCCTCTGCTGGGAGCGCGGCCGCCGATTCCAAATCGAGATCGCGCCAATCAACGCCACCGACACCCTCGCCGCGGGTGATATCCTCCACGGAGCCTTCGCTCACTACTTCGCCTCGGGCCACGACTTCGAACCAGCCCTACGCCGCGCCGCCCACATTGCAACCCTCTCCTGCCAATCCACCGGCACAGAATCCTGGGCCGGGCAGGCTGCAAGCGCCTTCATCAACAACTCTGATAGCGAATCCGAATAGCTGTAAAACAGATCGATTTTGATCCGCAGGTAGGCGGGAGTTAGCTTAATCCTGAATAGACTTCTTTACGAATTTTGAGAGCCTGAAATTCCATTCCAAATTTTTGAAACCTGCGCCATGAGAAGAGAACGGAAGAGCAACTATTCCTTCTCCGTCATGGCGCAGATTCCTGAATGCCAAAAGGAACCATCTTGGTCGAGAGATGCTATGGCGTTGTCGGGATGATGCCGGGCGCAAACAAGTCTGACAAATCATTCGCGTTGGCCGCATCGCCGAGATAGGGTGACGTTCCGCCTGCAGCTTTCACGTGGAAGATATTCTGCATGGTGCGCAGGTCGGATGAGTGAGAGTAATCGATTGAACTTGCATAAGGCAGGCCGCCCTCGTTGGGATGCGCGAGATTGGAGATGACGATCTCGCCGATGGTGTGGTTGAAATCGTCGGCGTTGTCTCCCGGCTCGCCATCCTCCTCGCTCTCATCCCACCAGAGAATGATCGCGCCGCCATCCTTATACGCTCTCGAGGACATGATGAGGGGCACGAGCCTGCTGACAGCATTATCGCCCGCCCTGATCTGCGAGGCATCACCCGTGAGGCCTGCAAATCCGCCGCTGAGCGCGCTGTGCATTTCGTTGTATTGGTTGGGCGTAATCCAATTGTAATCAGCGACGCGGTCTTCAGCCAGATCGAAGGCCAGTTGCTGCATGGGTGCGTAATGGCTGGTTAAAGGATTCGACGGGGTTGTATTATCGCCTCCATTGGTGTCGGCGAAAAAGACCTGCGGATTGTGTTTGCAGGCGTAGTTGTATTGCATTGAATCGTTATACGCATTCAAATAGCTGCCCGGTCCGAAGACGCCCGACTGGCTCACCAGCGGAACGGTCCATTCTTCCCTGGGCAACGTCAGATTGATGAGCTTTCCGCCGCTGGTCATCAGGTCGATGTCTTCCTGATACGACTTCCAGCTCTTACCCGTTCTCTGCAGCAGTCCGCTTAAATGCTGTGTGGTTGTCTGGGCATTCGGAGGGCTGTCTGCATAGGGGTCATCGTCATTGAGAATTCCGAAGTTGGTTCCGGCTTCAGCCCAAAGGTAGTTGGGTTCTGAAGGATGAATGTGAGGATTGCTTCCGCTGGGAGTGGCCAACACGTTGTGATAGGCCGTCGCGTAGGCCACATGACGGCTGATGTTCTCAAGGTGGCCGTCGATGACAGCAAACCCGGTTCCATTCACAAGACTGTTAGTGAACGGCGCGTTGGGGTTTTGATAAAGGGGCTCAATCCCGCCGGGGACGGTGGCCGGTTGAGTCCAGTCGTGATTCTCGAGGGCGATCACGAAAACGTGCTTGATTTTCTGGTCGCCCCAGTTTTCCTGGGCGCATGCGTTCGACGAGCTAATTGCAGCCACGAGTGACAGCCCGGCGAAGAAACGGAGATAGTTGATCTTTGACATTGAAACCTCCAGCTTGGGGGGAATTGCGGCATGATTCGCAGTGCTTTTCGGGTGATTCTTCGGGGAACCCGGACGGCCAATACTGCCGCTGTGAGATAGATAACGTGTGAATGTTACGCAGTCATGATCGGTGTATTAAAAATACGCAACCAACTAGCCCTTTCGCCGAACAAGAGAGTAAGTACTGCAACCGGCACTCGACTTGGCGATAACAGTTCATGGCACTCCCCAATATCGCAGGGGGCTGTCTTTTTCCTATTCCCCTGTGCCTCTTCCCCTACTCCCTGTTTCACTGTTTCACTTTTTCCCTATTATATTTTCAAAATCTTGCTGATAATTAAGTAGTAAACATTGAGCTAAATTCAACAGAATGAATATGTTCCACGTGGAACATTTCTACGCATTTTAGCTCCAATTCCCATGACCATTGACAACTGATCTCTGCTAAGAAATCGCCTTCATACCGCCACGAACATACCCCACGTGCCCCGTTTCTTACAGAATAACGTGTATCCCTATGCACACCCTATTTCGCGCTCGCTCGGGCTGACAAGCGTGCATACAGGGTGGGGCATTGCCGCTTGCACCCCCTGCGCTGGTACACTTCCTTGGCAGAGATTTCCGGCAAATAGCTGGCAGAGTTTTGGAGGCCCACTGTGGCAGAGTTTCATCCTTTTGTTTCGCCCGACCAGAAACCCAGAGAGTTTACTTTTCGTGCCGTCCTGTTAGGCTCGATCTTCGGCCTTATCTTTGGCGCAGTCACCGTCTATGTTGGTCTGAGGGCAGGACTTACAGTGGCCGCATCGATTCCCATCGCAGTGCTGTCGATCAGCATTCTGCGCGCCTTCGGACGCAGTTCCATTCTTGAGAATGTAATTGTCCAGACCACGGGCAACGCCGGCCAATCCATCGCCGCGGGGGTTATATTCACGCTGCCGGCGCTGATCTTTCTGGGCTTCGACCTGGAATATGCACGCATCTTTATTCTGGCATTGATAGGCGGCTTTTTGGGCGTGTTGTTCATGGTGCCGTTACGCAAACAGCTAATTGTCGATGAGCACGAGAACCTAAAGTTTCCCGAGGGCACGGCCTGTGCCGATGTTTTAATTGCCGGCGAGAAGGGAGGCTCATTTGCCAGCCGCGTTTTCTTTGGCCTTGGCCTGGGCGCGCTTTACGCCTTCTTTCAGAATGAAAACCTCTTCGGCGCATGGCCGGGTACGCCTGAATACCGGCCCGACTTCGGCACACAGGACGTGCTGAAAGGCTCGTCGATCAAGGCCGATGCAACCAGCGAGTACCTGGGCGTGGGGTACATCATTGGGCCAAAGACCGCAGGCGTTATGTTTGCCGGCGGCGTGCTGTCGTGGCTGGTGCTGATGCCGCTGATTTACTTCTTCGGCAAGGGACTCAACATCCCCATCTATCCCGGCACGTTGCCCATTGCCGCTATGGTCGCAAAGGACGGACCGAGCGCGCTGTGGATCACTTATATTCGCCCCATGGGCGCAGGCGCAGTGGCCGCGGCAGGGCTGATTACGTTGATCAAGACACTGCCCACCATCTTCAGCGCGCTCGGCGCGGGCTTCAAGATGATGCGCAAGGGTAAGGACGCCTCGGCCGCCAAGCCGCTGCGCACCGAAGATGATTTCTCTATGGGCATGGCGATGGCCGGCTCCGCGCTGCTTGTTGTGCTGATGTTCTTCTTTCTTTACTTCAAGCCGGTTCCGGGAACGCATCTGGGACCAATTGAAAACCTGGCCGCCTCGCTGCTCATCGTTTTTTTCGGATTCCTGTTTGTCACCGTCAGCTCGCGGATTGTGGGGCTGATCGGCAGCTCGGCCAACCCCGTCTCCGGTATGACCATCGCCACGCTGATGGCCACTTCGGCAATTTTTTTGGTTGCTGGCTGGACCGCGCCGGCCTTTGGCGCGCTGGCGATTACGATTGGCGGAGTGGTGTGCATTGCCTCGTGCGAGGCCGGCGACACCTCGCAGGATCTCAAGACGGGCTTTCTGATCGGGGCCACGCCGCGCAAGCAGCGCTACGCATTTCTGATTGGCATTGTGGTCTCAACCTTTGCCGTCGGTTTTACCCTGCAGAAGATGAACGACGTGTACACGGAGTTCAAGGAGGCTCCGCAGGCCTGGGATATTTCCGTTGCGCACTCCGGTGTCGCGATGCAGACGAATCCTGAGGGGCTGAATAACCAGATTCCCGTCACGGGCGCGGACAAGAAGATCACGATGCACGCCAAGAGCGAATACATTGTGCTGAATGCGCTCGGCTCCTCGGAGCTAGCCGACGGCAAGTACCTCTACTCGCCCACAGCGAAGCGCATCGAGGTGCAGTGGATCCCGGGCATCGGCAGCGAGAGTATTGCCGCACCGCAGGCACGGCTGATGGCCACGGTCATCAGCGGGATTCTGAGTCGCAAATTGCCCTGGGGACTGGTGTTGCTGGGCGTCGCCATCGTCTTCACCGTCGAATTGCTGGGCATTCGCTCACTGGCCTTCGCCGTGGGAGCCTATCTGTCGATAGGTACTACGCTGGCCATCTTTGCAGGCGGCATCGTGCGCTGGCTGGTTGATGCGGCGGTGAAGAAGGCGGGACGCGACGCAGATGCGGAAGGCGACGTCTCGCCGGGTTCGCTTTTTGCTTCGGGCCTCATCGCGGCGGGAGGAATCGCCGGTCTGATCGGCGTGGGCCTCAAGGGTTACGCGATGACGGTTCATCCGGACAATCCTGTGAGCCCGATCCACTTCCATCTCACCGATAACCCCGCCGTCTCGGTTCTGGCATTTGCTATGTTGGCAGGCTCGCTTTATTATTTTGCGAGGAAACCGCTGAAGAAGTGAGCTTCTGCTATTCACGTTTTCCAAATGGTACACAAACAGAAAATCCCAGGTCTTGATACTGACCTGGGGTTTCTTTTTTCCGCTATTGTGATGCGTGATGATTGATGCTTGATGCATGGCATGGTCACCGATGCAGTGATCAGCGGAGCGCAAGCGCTGCATCGGATTGGATGAGACCCGGGGCGCACATCCTCGGAGAATATGCGAGATGTGCGCCCCGGCATCGCCCCTTACCGCTGCATGGTGAAGATCACACTTACCGTGGTCTCCACCTCGACTGGCTGGCCGTCGAGCAGATAGGGGCGGTAGCGCCAGGTCCGCACGGCATCGAGCGCGGCCTGCTGCAACATCATCGGCCCGCTGATGACACGCAGGTTTTCTATGGTTCCAGTTTTGGAGATGATGGCCGCGAGCATCACCGTGCCGCTGGTTCCCGTTGCTTTGGCAATGGCGGGATAGACCGGCACTCTCTGATCAATCAGCAGCCCTTGCTCAGTTCCGGAAGAGACGCGTATCGGAGCCTGCACAACTGGATGGACGACAGGCCCACTTGTGTGAGTGCTAAACAGGTCGCGGTTGAGCTCCGGGGAATTCGCCCAGCTTGAAGAGATGGGGATGCTCGGCGGATCAGGCACGGTAGGGATGACGATGATCGGCGGAATTGTGCTCGGCGCCTGAAAAGGATTGGTCTGCACATTGTTTGTGGGTCTGGCTGTTTGCACAGGTTGCTGCTGCGGCTGGGGCTTGGGCGGCATAAACACTTCCGTCATGATGGATTTGACCAGGGGTGTCAGCATCGGTGGGAAAATCAGCGGAATCATAACGAACGCCAGCAGGATGGAGGCGTTAAAGCCGAATGCGGCGACCATCCATTGGCGGCTGCGAGTGTGGATTGTGCCTGCGGATTCGAAGGTTGAGTCTTGAAACATGGCCTGCCTCCCTCAAGAACGAATTCAGCCATTCCGGCTGAGAGCGAGGAGGCCATGTTCAGACGCGAGCGGTCATGCCGCTCGTCGCGCTAAGTCAGCGCGGGAGCGGGGCTCTAAGCACTCCGCATATCCCAATCGGAACCACTGTACTTAGATAGACACCGGAGATGGGAAAAGTGTTCCCGGAGAATAAGTATGGGGCGCATCCATGATTATGGATGCGCCCCATGCGTGTTGCAGTTTGCTTTAGTTACTCTGGCAACACGAGTTTGCCAGTTACATTGAAGGGCTGTGTAAGTACCTGCGCACCGGCGCCTGGCTGGCCACCACCGACCGAGATTGTGTACTGGCCTTCGGCGACAATAAGAACGCCGTCCTCAGTAACCATGCTCAGATCGCGGGGTTGCAGCTCAAAACGCAGCTTCTGCGATGCGCCTGCATCCAGGTGAACGCGTTGAAAGCCGCGTAATGCTCTGAGCGGCGCGCCTGGTATCTTAGGAAAGTTGAGATAGAGCTGAGTTACTTCGTCGCCCGCGCGCTGGCCGGTGTTGGTGACAGTAACTTCGGCGACTACCGAGTTACCGGCAGTTACGGGGCTGGCAGGGACGGTAAGTCCGCTGTAAGTGAAAGTGGTGTAACTTAGGCCGTAACCGAAGGGATAAAGTGGCGCGCCCTCAAAGTAACGATAAGTGCGGCCCTTCATAGCGTAATCTTCAAAGGGCGGCAACTGAGTTACATCCTTATAGAAGGTGACGGGCAGGCGCCCGGCGGGATTGTTTTTGCCGGAGAGGGTTTCGGCCACAGCCGCGCCTCCCTCTTCGCCGGGATACCATGCTTCGAGGATGGCGTTGGCGTGAGCCTGAGCCCAGTTAACGCCGAGAGCACTGCCGTTGGTGAGCACCACGACCAGCGGCTTGCCGGCGGCGGCTACAGCTTCAAGCAATTGCTGCTCGGGTTTGGGCAAGTCCAGGCTGGTGCGATCACCGCCCAGGAAGCCCTCCTCGTGCACCGGCATCTCTTCGCCTTCCAACTCACTGGTGATGCCGACGACGGCCACAACCACATCGGCGTCTTTGGCGGCGGCCACGGCGGCGGGACTGGGCTTGAGGTCAACTTTGGCCCAGATCAGGCGAGCCGACGGTGAGGCCCCTTCGGTGGGTACGAAATCGACCTCCAACTTCGCCGGCTTGCCGGCTTCGAGGTGAACACGGCCGAGTTTGGTTTGCACGGTGTTGTTGTCCCAGGCGAAGGCGACATTCTTGCCATCGAGCTGAACGTGGATAAGTCCGGCGGCCTGAAGGCCGAGGTTGTAGTCGCTGCTCTCCGGCGCGGTGAGGGTTGCCTCCCAATGGATGGAAAGCGGTTTGACTCCGGCCACATTGGCGGGCAGAGGAGCGGCGGCGGTGTCGATGACCGGTTCAATGCGCGTGGCGAGCGGCGCAGGCTTTTCCTTCTGTCCCGGCGCCGGGGCCTGATTCGAGTAGCTGACCTTGACGCCTGGCTTGCCATCAAAGGCGAGCGCGGAGGCCGGCACGGGCGCGCCGTCGGTGCTCAGAAATTGCGTGCCCGGCACAAAGTTGATCGTCGCCGAGGGGAACTCCGCGCGCAGGCCTTCGAGCACGGAGACAGTGCGGGAGGGCGTGCCGTTGTAGTTGCCCAGCAGGACATTGGTCTGGTCAGCCAACGGGCCGACGACGGCGATCTTGATTCCCGATGTGCGCAGCGGCAGCACGCCGTCATTCTTCAACAGCACCATGGACTCATTGGCTAGTTTGCGGGCCATGGCGCGATGCCCGGCGCTGTCCAGCAGTTTTTCGTCGATTTTGGAGTAAGGTACCATCTCCGGCGGATCGAACATGCCCAGCTTGATGCGCGCGGTGAAGAGGCGGGTGAGGGCCACGTCGATCTCGCTCTCCTTGAGGAAGCCCTGGTGGACTGCGTCAAGATAGGGACGGTAGTCGTGGTCGTCGTTGATCTTCAGGTTGGCGTCGATGCATTCGTTGTCCATGCCGCGCTGCACTGAAATGGCCGAGGCTTCGGGCTGAGTGGGCCTGAAGTGATGGCCGTTGAAAATGTTGCGTACGGCATCACAATCGGAGACCACGTAGCCCTTAAAGCCCCACTTGCCGCGAAGCTGGTCCTGAAGGAGAAATTGGCTGGCGCAGGCGGGCTCGCCGTTGATGCTGTTGTAGGCGCACATCACGGAGCCGGCGTGGCCCTCGGTGACGGCGGCGCGGAAGGCGGGCAGATAGGTATCGAGTTCGTCGTGCTTGCTGACCTTGACATCGGCGGAGTGGCGGGTGGGCTCCGGTCCGCTGTGCACGGCATAATGCTTGGGGGTGGAGATGACGCGGTAGTAGCGGGGGTCGTCGCCCTGCATGCCGGTGACAAAAGCTACGCCCATGCGCGCGGTGAGGAAAGGGTCTTCGCCGTAGGTTTCCTGGCCGCGTCCCCAACGGGGATCGCGGAAGATGTTGATGTTGGGGGCCCAGAAATCGAGGCCGGTCATGAAGGTGTTTTCTTTATTGCGCAGCGCCTGCACGTGCATGATGCGACCCTCGGTGCCGATGACGACAGCCATCTTGTGGATGGCGGGCGTGTCGAAGGTGGCAGCCAGGCCGATAGGTTCTGGAAATTCGGTGGTGCCGTTGTGCAGCACGCCATGCAGCGCCTCGCTCCACCAGTCGTAGAGCGGTATGTTGAAGCGGGGAACGGGGCGCGCTTGATTGACCAGCTGGGTGGTCTTTTCTTCGAGCGTCATGCGATGGACCAGGTCGGCGGCCCGCTGCTCGGCGGGCAAGGTGGTGTCGAGATACGCAGGCTTGGCGTCCTGCGCACAGGCCAGAGACGCTGCCGCGCACAAAGTTAAAACCGCCATCATGCCGCGCAATCCGGAAAACTTCATGGTAATCCTCTTTCAATGGTCAGTGATCGTGTACAGTTATCCGTTGATATTATAGGCGCATTGGTTCAGCTCTGGAGTTTGGGAGATGCGGTTTACGGCTGAATTCTATCGTTCAGACCGATTACTTCCGGCCAAATGCGTGTAACCTTTTGTGAGCCGTGGCCGTAAGGTTAAGTAGAAGGGGGAAGGACGGATGCAGAACGGAGCGAGCGACGTCCTGAACCAGTTTCGGCAAGGAGATGTGGACGCATTCGAAGCGCTCTTTCGCCAGCATCAGCGGGCCGTCTACGGCTGGATTTTGCGTATCACGCGCGATTCGCCGGCTGCTGAAGAGCTGACCGTCGAGACCTTCTGGCGCATCCACCGGGCACATGCGCGCTTTGATCCGGCGCAGGGCTTCGAAGGCTGGGCGCGGCGCATTGCCACCCGCGCGGCGCTTGACTGGCTGCGGACGATAAGAACGAGGCGGATGGAGAGCGAAATATCTCTCGAAGTCTGCGCGGAAGCGGCAGCTCCGGCGGCAGCCGACCCGGCGGTGACTGCGGAAATTCGCCGCAAGACCGCACTGGCCTTTGGGCGGCTGCCGCCTAAGCTGCGGATTGCCTCGACGCTGGCTGTGGTTGAGGAGTTGCCTCAAAAAGAAGTGGCCGCGGCGCTGGGAATTTCGATTGCGGCCGTTAAACTGCGCGTCTTTCGCGCGCTGCGCTTGCTCAGAAAAGATTTGGAGCGGCAGGGGATCAGACCATGAATACACACGATCAAGACCATCAGCAAACCCGCATGAAGAAACTGTTGCACGAGGCGCTGCCGCCGGTGAAAGACGACGCCGAACCGGGACGCGATTTGTGGCCCGACGTGCTGCGGCGGCTGGTTGCGGATACAGCCTCGTCCGGCTGGGCCTGGCTCAACGGAGCTTGGTTCGATGGAGCATTGCTGGCCGGGCTGGTGGGACTGGTCGCGATTTTTCCTTCAGCGATTCCCGTTTTTCTCTACTACCTGTAACTTGCGGACAATGCGTCTGCCAACAAATTTGCAAACAAGGAGGAAGCTATGAATACCCATCCCTATCTTCGCGCTTATCTGGCAGGGATATTTGTGCCCACGCTGATTCTGCCAGTGCTTCTGACAGTCTTCATCGTGGTGCGTATCGTCCTCAAAGTGCCTGTCCCTATTGAGCAGGGGCTGATCTTTCCCATGGCCGTAGTGCCTTCAATCTTCGGGCTATGGAACATGATCTGGTTCAAGTCGCACTCATGCACGCATGAGCCCCGGTGTCCGCATCTGCCCATTGGAGTTCATGGGGCGTTGTTGCCGCTGGTTCTGATGCCTCTGGGAGCAACCACAGCCTACTGTCTGGGAGTGCTGATGCTGGGTTCCCATAGCGCTACATGGTTTCATGCTATCGAAGTGCCTTACATCCTCATCGCGCCGTGTTTCGTGGCTGCGCTGGCCGGATACTACCTGGTGTGGAAGTACATTGTTGGTTTCTTGAATCGTGTGGTGGGGATTGCGTAAAAGCAGCTGACAGCTTGCAGTTACTACGCGCCGGGCCTGAAGAAATCTTCGAGTCCGGCGCGTTTTGCGTGGGCAGCCATGGAGGATTGAATCGCCAGAGCCAATGCCAGAGCCTCGCGGCCCTGTTGCGCGGTCACCTGCGGTGGGCGGCGGGTTCGCACGGATTCGAGGAAAGAAACAATCTCCAGGCGCAGCGGCTCACCGGGCGTGACCGGTGGCTTGGCGAATTTCAGGCCGGCCTTCGAATCCGCGGGGCTATCGAATTGTGCGATCAGTTGAGTGATCTGGGCCGGATCGATTTTTGCCATGGCTGCAAACTGGGCGATCAAGACCGGGTCAATCTTCGTCAGGTCTATCTTGCCCGATGCAATCCCTTCAGCAATGCCTTGCGGCAGTATGCCGGCAACTTGCGGCAGGAGCGACGCGATCAATTCGGCTGGCGTAGCTTTATCCGTGTCCACGCGGATCACGAGCAGATCCTGCCGGGCGTAATCGATGGAGACGTACTGGCGCGGCTCAAAGAACCTCAGCTTGCGGACGCGCTCGGTGGAGACGCGCGAAGCGGTAAAGTTGGCCACGCAGCCCGACTCGAACTCCACGCGGACGTTGGCGATGTCTACCTTGGGCGAGAGAATGGGCAGGCCCACGGCGCGTACCTCGCGCACATGCGAAGCGGCAAAGGTGAGCACGATGTCCAGATCGTGAATCATCAGGTCCAACACTACGTCCACGTCGAGAGCGCGCGGCGTGAAGACGGAGAGACGGTGAGACTCGAAGAACATAGGGCGGCGCAGTTGCGGCTGAATGGCGAGGACGGCGGGGTTGAAGCGCTCCAGGTGGCCGGGCTGCAGAATGCGCTGGCCTTTAATGGCGCAGTCGATGAGGTCGTCGGCTTCGTCGAGCGATGCGGCCAGAGGCTTTTCGACGAGCAGGTCGAGGCCCGCATCGAGCAGGGCCGAAGCTACCGCATGATGATGCACGGTGGGTACGGCGACGGTGGCGGCGTCGAGATGTAGATCGGCAGCCAGCAACTTGTCCACGTTGGCAAAGACGGGAATTGCGTATTTTGCCTCGGCGTCGGCGGCGCGGACAGCATTCGGTTCGACGGCCGCGACCAGGGCGACGCCTAAGCCCGCCGCTTCGAGCTCGCGGTAGACACGCAGGTGATTCTTGCCGAAGGCTCCGGCTCCGGCAACGGCAACGCGCAGAGGGGCTTGGCTCACGATTGCGGCACCCATCCTTGCGGCGCTCTGATTTCCGGCTCCGGCTTTTGGCCTGCTTGCTCCGGCCCACGGCCTTCGACGGCCTTCAGGCAGCGGCTGTAGAGCGAAAGCAACTGATTCACGTGCTCCTCGGGTTTGGGACCGGCGGCTCCGCTGAAGCCGGTGGAAGGCGCGGCGGGCTTGCCTACGCCTGCCGTAACAGAGACAAACTTGAGCAGATCGAGGGCGATGTCCTCATTGCGGCGCGCGCCAAGATTCATGTTGGGTAGAGCATCCATGATGAAGTTTCTCCATAGAGGATGCTAGCAGATTGAGGGTTTGCCGCTCATCTCGCTTCTAAATTAGCGCACTAAGTATTGGTTTTAGCGGTAGTCTGAAAGTGTATGCGGACGGCCTACATCGGCATGGGAGGAAACCTGGCCAGCAAGGCGGGCGCGCCGGAGGCGACTCTGGCGGCGGCGGCACTGCGACTGGAATCGCTGGGGCGTGTGGCGCGCCGGTCGTCGCTTTATAACACGGAACCAGTCGGATTTGCCGCGCAACCGCGATTTGTGAACGCGGTGGTGGCGCTGGAAACCGAGCTGACTCCGCGTGAATTGCTCGATAAATTGCTAGCCATCGAAAAGGAGTTTGGCCGCGACCGGGCGGTGGCTGTAGTGAATGGACCGCGCACGCTGGACCTGGACATTTTGCTTTTCGGCGATATGGAAATCCATGAGCCGGGGCTGGAGATTCCGCATCCGCGGCTGGCGGAGCGTGCGTTTGTTCTGGCGCCTCTGTGCGAAATTGCAGCAGAGGTTGTTGTGACCGGCAGCGGAATGAGCGTGACGCAATTGCTGGCCAGCTTGCTCAGTGGTTCGCAAGACGTTTTAGGTACGGTGGTTCGTCTTCGATACGATGTGTGGGACGCCCGGTAGAATCGTCTGGTGAGCCTGGAATTCAACATACTGGCGACAACCGAGTCTGGTGGGCGGCGGGGGAGGATGCATTTGCCTCACCGCACCGTGGAGACGCCGGTCTTCATGCCGGTGGGCACGCAAGGGACGGTGAAGGCTGTCTCGCAGGATGTACTGGAGTCGCTGGGCGCGGAAATTATTCTGGGCAATACGTATCATCTTTATCTGCGCCCCGGCCACGAGGCCATTCAGCGCATGGGCGGGTTGCATCGCTTCATGAGTTGGCCGCGGGCGCTGCTGACCGACTCGGGCGGCTTTCAGGTTTTCAGCTTGAGCCAGTTGCGCAAGGTCTCTGATGTGGGCGTGCGCTTTCGCTCACACCTGGACGGCAGCAGCCACTTCTTTACTCCTGAACATTCCATGGATGTGCAGATCGCGTTGGGTGCGGACATTTGCATGGCCTTCGATGAGTGCACGGAATATCCGGCTGACCGGAGCCGAGCGATGGAAAGCCTGCGGCTGACGATGGCCTGGGCGCGGCGGTCGCTGGATCACTTCAACGCGCACCGGCACGAGGTTCCGTGGCACGAGGAGTTGGGCGGACGGACGCAGAGTTTGTTCGGAATTGTTCAGGGTGGAATGTATCGCGATTTGCGCCGCGAGAGCGCCGAGCGGATGGTGGAGATGGAGTTTGACGGCTACGCCATCGGCGGCCTCAGCGTGGGCGAGCCGCGCGAGTTGACTCTGGAGATAATTGCCGAGGTGTTGCCGCTGCTGCCCGCGGATAAACCTCGCTACGTGATGGGCGTGGGCTATCCCGACGAAATCGAACAGTATGCGCGCATGGGCGTGGACATGATGGACTGCGTGCTGCCTACCCGCGCCGCGCGCCATGGGCTGTTGTTTACCAGCGAAGGCCGGCTGAACATAAAGGGCGCGCGCTACGCCGAAGATCAAGGCCCGCCGGACCCGGCCTGCGATTGCCAGGTCTGCCGGCGCTACACGCGGGCCTATCTACGCCACCTGATGCAGGCGGGCGAGGCGCTGTCGGGAACGCTGAACACCATACATAATCTGGCTTACTATTTGGGGATCATGGAGCGGGTGCGGCACGGTCTGGCCGCCTCAATCGCCAGCGAGTGATCTGTCGCAGTTATCGCAAAACCAGAGTAGATTTATCCCCAAGCCACAACCGTCAAGTCGACATGACGCTGCGTCCACTTTGCGACGTCTGACGTCTGAAAAGCCGTTCATTGGGAACGCGAACTTTGAACTGCTGTTTCCGCGGCCATCGACCGCATTACCAGCACCAGCATCACCACCGCGCTCATCCAAAGAATCACGCCTGTCCCCAACGCGGCTGCCCCTTGCACCACATCCTGGTTAAAGAGCAAAAGGCTCATTGTGCCCCATCCCACCAGCACCGCGCCGGTCACGTAGTGCATTGGATAGTGGAAGAGGCGCGCGAGTGGAAGGTAGTGCAATCCCACGATTATGGTGACCGTTGCGGCCCCATACGCATCGATATGCAACCGCGAAAAGCCAAACACCACCGCTACTATTCCGGTCCACTGAATCACGTTGATCCACGCAAACCTGCTTCCCATCTCAGGATCAGCGGGTATGTGCGGCCAGCGCTTCGCCTGGCGTGCTACATACACTGCCGCTGCCATTAGCGCCAGCATACCCAATTCAACTCCGATCGCCGTGCCCGCCGCGATCTTCTGCAACGCATTCAGCGACCAGAATAGCCAACCCGACCCAAAGCCCGCGGCAATCATCACGCCAATCGCGCATCCACGAACCCGATTCGCCGTCAACTCTGTATTCATCATCAACCTCCATGGGGAAATGTTCGCCGTCATATCGCGCTGCCGAGCATTTGCTTGATCGCCTGAACGTATTCGATGAAGGCCGCGCGGCCGGCTTCAGTGATGCGGTAAAGGCTCTGCGGCTTGCGCTGGACAAACTTCTTTTCGACCGCGACGTATCCGGCTTCTTCCAGCTTGACGAGTTGCGCGCCGAGGTTGCCGTCGGTCGAGCCGGTCTTCGCGCGCAGCCAGGTAAACTCCGCCTCTTCCACGCCAACCAGCAGCGAGAGCAAGGCCAGGCGCAGCTTCCCGTGGATCACAGGATTCAGCTCTGGCAGCTCAGGCATGGGCGACCGCCTGTCTACGCGCGCAGGCTTCGCGGATCATCAAGTAGATTCCGAAAACGATCTGGCAGAGGAAGTTGGCGGCAAGAAAGGCGATAGAACTCTGAAGATTGGTGCCGAAGCAGGAGATCACGGCGGATGTCCACCAAACAATCGCGCATGCAAATTGCAGCTTCCACTTGAGGGTCAAGCTGGAGGCTGCATTGGCTCCGCCGACCAACGTCGCAGCTACCGCCGCGAAGATACGCCAGTCGGTTAGCCTGCCACTGTATCCGATCGCATCCAGGATGACAAACATGGAAAGTCCCATGGAGATCCAGATCGACCAAATTGCGCGGCGCATGGTAGTTACCGGGCTGCTGCCGCTGTTTTTACGCTTACGCCAGACGAGGACTCCCATCAATACACAAGCGCTCACCATGGTGATGGGCCAGGCCAGGTAAAAGCTGCTCATGCTGTTCCAGATGATGGCGACGTAATATGCCACGCCCCACAGGACGAAGGTCCAGCCGTAGCTTGCGGTGGTGCGCCGGCCCTCGGCGATCATAGATTCGATCAGGCTCAACCTGTCTTTGAGTTCCAACTCTTCCACGCTTGTGGTCATGGAGTTTCTCCTTTGAAGCTTTGTGGGCTCAGGCATGGCTAGCCTCCAGCCTGCGGAGGCGTGCTTCGAAGATCATTGCGTAAACGCCGAAGACGATCTGGCATAAGAAGATCGCCGCAACAAAGACAACCGTGCATTGATTGTCCGATCCAAAACATGCGGCCACGGTTGCCGCCCACCAGACAATTGCAGTAGCAATCTGCGCCTTCCAGCGGAGTAGCATTCCTGAAGCTCCATTGGCGACGCCGAGCATGGCGGCAACAATCGCGACAAAGATGTGCCAGTTGAAGTGGCCGCTGAAGCCGAGTGCTGGGAAAATCAATACCATCGAAACTCCCAAGGCGAACCAGATGGAAGAGATCGCTCGACTAATTGTGGTCCCCGGCCTGCGCACTGCCTGTTTCTTCTCCTTGCTCCAGATAATTACCCCGCACAGTGGCCATGCGCTCATCATGGTAACGAGCCAGGCAAATGGCCATTGATTGTAGACGGTCCAGCCAATGGCGATATAGTAGGCCACGCCCCAGAAAACAAAAATCCATCCCCACCTACTGGTGGTGCGCCGGCCTTCGGCGATCATGGTTTCGATCAGGCTCAGCCTGTCTTTGAGTTCCAACTCTTCATTGCTTACTGTCATATCGATTCTCCTGTAAGTTTGTTGAAGCGGCCGATGATGGAATTATGCGAACTCCCAACGCCGCGCGATTCTGCGAGCGGCGGCGAAAAGCACAATGCCGACGGCGAGCAGAACGCTGACTTGCTGCCATAAGTCCTTGACCGGGAGATCGTACCAGAAGACTTTGGTGAAGCCGTCGATGGCCCAGGCGTTGATGGTCCACAGTCCAGCCTTTTGCATGGCCTCGGGCATCAGGAAGCGGGGGAACATGCTGCCGCCAACGGCGGACATGGTGAGTATGAGCAGGGTGGAGAGCGCGCCCAACTGCGCGCGCGTGCGGCAAATGCTGGCCAGCAACATGCCAAAGGCGGCCACTGCGAAAGCCGTGCACAGTCCCATGACCACAAAGCCGGGAATATGCGTGGAGAGATCGAGTTTGAAGACCGACGAGGCCCAGAGAAACATGACGGTAAGTTGCGTAAATGCCAGCAGAGTGTTGTAAGTCAGCTTTCCCGCCAAGAGCGTGGTCATGGTGACATGCGAGCTGAGTACGCGGTCCAGTGTGCCGCTCTCGGCCTCATCTAGTAACACACCGGCCGAGTTGCTGGCGGTGAAGAGCAGGAACATGACGCCGACGCCAGCGGCGTAGAAAGAGACCATGGGATTGCGCTTGTTTTGTCCCACGACCGCGCGAGATTGGACGGCGACAGGGCCTGTGAAGGAATCAGCCTTCGTGGAAGCGGCCCCAGCTGTGGCTGGCTGGTTCTCACGCTGCCGCAGCTTTTCGAGGTAGCCGTTCATCTGCTCTAGGTTAATATTCATCCGCTTGCGCTGCTCCGGCGTGAGTCCACCTATGAATTGTTCGGTGTACTTCATCCCCTGTTCCGCCATGACATCAGGCATGGAGGTCATGCCGGCCTTTTGCAGAAGGCCAGCGACCATCTGCGGGGCGATCATGTCGCTGGAGTCGTTGAGCAGTTGAATCGACACGCTACCGCTGGCAGGATCGGAATCGCGGCCAAAGGAGATGGGGTGGTCGCCGAAGCCGTGAGGAATGATGAGCGCCACCGGAGCATCGCCGGCCTTGATCGCGGCCTCGGCGGTTGCCGCTGTGTACTCCGGCAGGAACTCCGCTCTTTTACTTTTCGACTGCGGTCTGGTGAGGACGACGAGCGAGTCTTCGCGTTGCAAACCGCGCACCAGGTTGATCGATGCGCGGCTGTGGTCTTCGTCCACCACGATGACGTTGACCCTGGGCGTGGAATCGTGCCGGCCGCCAAAAATGGTGGCAAAGATGCTGAAGAAGGCTATGGGCAGAATGAAGCTCATGGCCAGCGCGGCGCGGTCGCGGCGCAAGGAGACGATAGCGGTACGGACAATGGGGGTGATCAATCGCGTAACTCCCTTCCGGTGAGGTGCAGAAAGACGGACTCCAGATTGGGCCGACGCAGCGTCACGTCCACCAGTTCGAGGCCGGCGCGGGCGGCGTCGTCGAGCAGACCGGCAATCAGAGTTGAATTCTCGATGGTGCACTCAGCCGCGCCTTCCACCAGACGGCCTGCGTGACGCTCAACCCATGCTTCGATCACTTCGGGAGGTCCAGCAAAGTGCGCCAGCACCTGGCTGCGCGAAGCGAAGACGCCGTGAACAAGATCTTCATTTGAACCCTGGGCGATGATGCGGCCGTGATCGATGATGGCGACGCGGTCACAGAGCCGCTCCGCCTCTTCCATGTAATGGGTGGTGTAGATGATCGAGGCTCCATTGTTGCGCAGCGCTTCGATCATCTCGAAGATGCGATGGCGCGATTGCGGATCGACGCCGACGGTGGGCTCATCCATGAGCACCACGCGGGGCCGATGAATGATTCCAGCCGCCATGTTGAGACGGCGCTTCATGCCGCCGGAGAGGTTTTTCGCCAGATCGCCGGCGCGGTCCGCGAGCGCGGCCCAGTCAAGGCACCAAGCGATTGATTCCTGTAATTTGCCGCCGGAGAGACCGTGGTAGCGTCCAAAGGCGGCCAGATTTTCGCTGCACGTGAGCCGGGGATAAAGAGCCAGCTCCTGCGGAACCCATCCCAGAGCCGATCGGGCCTCGGATGTATTGGCAGGAAAACCGAAGACGGAGACACTGCCCGCGTCCGGGATGACACGGCCCACGATGGAGCGAATCAACGTGCTTTTGCCGGCTCCGTTTGGCCCCAGCAATCCCAGGCATTCGCCGCCGCGCAACTCAAGCGAGATGCCATCGACTGCTTTAATTTGACCGAAGTGTTTGGCCAGCGAAACGACTTCGAGGGGGAAGGATTCGAGGAGACTCGACGAGGAGTGGGGCGGAGCCTCTGTCATAGAAGTTGCATTCATGCGTCTGCCCTGCCCTTCTGCCGAAGCATAGAGAGAGGATGAATCTGGCTGATGAAAGAGAAGTGATAGGAGAGGAGATAATTCGTCATAAAAAGTACTCTATTATATAGAGTACTCGATGTCAAGAAGTATTTTCAATTATTTTTTGGGGCTGATTTGAAGCCTTATGCGAGTATGAGACGAGAAGTCTGGGAGTCTGACTTCTTTGGCTTGTCTGGCTGACTCGTCTGCAGCGGCCTTGATTGTGCGACATAAAAATCGCTTAACTGCTTGATTACGCGCTCGATAACCTTTTTCCAGTCGCCCGGAGTACACTGCCGGAAGAGCCGTGCCGTGGGGTACCAAGGGGAGGCTTCAGTCTGTTGCATCCAGCGCCAATCGGCCAGATGGGGCAACAGAATCCAAACTGGCTTGGCCATGGCTCCGGCCAGATGGGCGATGGAGGTGTCGGTGGTGATGACCAGGTCGAGGGTGTCGATGAGCGCTGCGGTCTCGGCCAGATCGCGATCGTGACTGGAGCCGTCCATGAGAACGACATCGCTAGGCAGGGAGGCCAGTTGTTCGGCGCCCGGCCCTTTTTGCAGTGAAATCCATGTGATGCCGGAAGCGCGCAATAGAGGCAGCAGTGTGGCCAGGTTGACGGAGCGCAGGTGGTCGGTTTTGTAGCGGGGATTGCCGGCCCAGGCCAGACCGATGCGGCGCTGCGCACAGGGCAAATCTCGCGGGCTCAGATAAGGAAACTGAACCAGTTTCTCCGCGAGCAACTTCTGGTCGGCAAAGAGATAAGCGCCTGACCAGGGAACCGTTTCGACGGTAGTTGCAAAGATGGCCGGAAGGCTCAAGAGCGGACATTCGAGGTCGAAGTCCGGCTGCTTGGTGTTCGGCAGCACCGTACATGCCTGGCCGGATTTCAGTACGGCGAGGGATTGCATCAGCCTCTCGACGGGTGGCTGTACCATCAAAATCACTTTTCCGCTACGCTCCGCGACCATGGACGCGTAACGGCAGAACTGGATGGTGTCACCCAGCCCTTGCTCGGCGTGGAGTAAAATTCGGCGTCCATGGAGGGCCTCGCCCTGCCAGCGGGGTTGCGAAAAGACCGTGGGAGTGCGATGAACCTCGCGGAAGCGCCAGCGGGCCTCGTAACTGGGCCAGCCTTGCCGCCAATCGCCCAGCCGCAGGCGGGTCAGAGATAGGTTGTAGAGGGCGCCGGGGTTAGTGGGATCGCGCTCGAAGGCCAGCTCCTGCGCATGCAAGGCCTCTTCCATGCGGCCCAGGTCCAGCAATGAGTTTCCGCGGTTGGAGGCGGCGTGGTGATTGCCGAGAACCTCGGCTTGCTTGAAAATCTCAACAGCCTCCTCGAAGCGGCCTTCCTTGTGGAGCAGGATGCCGTGCATGTTGACGGCCTCTGCATTCTCCGGCTCGCGAGCCAGAGCCCAGCGCAGCCACTGCCATGCGCCAGCCCTGTCACGCTCCGCGGCGCGGAACTGGCACCAGGTGATCAAGGTTTCCACCTTCTCTGGATTGATAGCAAAGGCTTTGCGCAGATAGATTTCTGCCTCGGCGGGGCGATGACGCTCGCGCTCAAGAATCGCCCGATTGACCCAACCGGAAACCAGGCCGGGTTGCAGTTTAACAGCCCGTTGATAGGCGGCTTCTGCGTAGACCTCGCGCCCCTGCTCGCGCAGCAGAGTGCCAAGATTGACCCAGGCAACGGCAAAGTCCGGGCGCTGGGTAACGGCGCGGCGGTAGTGAGCCTCGGCCTCCTTGGGCTTGCCCATGCGCGCCAGGACAAAGCCGACGGCAAACTCGGCCTCGGGAAACCGCGGACAGAGTGCTATCGCTTGCTGGTAGCGTGCCAGAGCCTCTTGGTTGCGGTCCTGATAGGCCAGTGCGTTGCCCAGGCCCATGTGTGCCCCAGCCAGCGAGGGCTGACGCTTGAGGGCGAGTTCAAACTCACTCATTGCCTCCAGAGGTTGTCCGGAGGCAAGCTTCAGTTCTCCCAATCCCATGCGCGCCAGCGGGTTTGCGCCGTCCAGGCTGATGGCATGAATGTAGGCGCGTTCCGCCTCATCGTAGCGGCCGGCAGCCATGAGTGCCTGGCCCAGCGCAACCCAGGTGTTGACCATGCGCGGCGCGGCGGCCACTGCGGCCCGGGCCATCTTGACAGCGGCCTCGGGTTGGCCGCTGGCCAGTGCCACCAGAGTGATGCCCACCAGCGCCTGCGGATGGCAGGGGTTTTCCTGCAACATGCGCTGGCAGCCGAGCGCCACCTCGGTCAGATGGCCGGTCAGTTCTTTGGGAAGAGGTATCTCGCTTGCGTGCATGGTCATTGGGGTATAGGAATCGCCCACACTTGGACCCTAGGCCGGTTGCAGTCACGCGCTCAATGGGAAAACGTATGGAGTGAGTTTTTTGTTATGTGATTTTTCCCATTATTTGGAGGGTTCGGTTTTGGGAGCGGGACAGAATGAGGGGCGACGTAACAGGTCTTTGTGTATTGCATCCAGCAAAGGGGAGTGTTCAGACGCATCTCCCCTTCACTGGCTGGTTTTCTACACATCAGATCGGCAGCACCAAAAGTCCCGCCTCCAGCAGTTTTTCTGTCAGATTGTCCAAAGCTGCTGGGAATTTGTAGGAAATGGTGCGAATACCCATCCCCAATAGGGATGCTGCTTCGGCCTGGGTGTACTCCTGGAGCACGATGCGACTGAGCATCATGCGGTCAAGAGAACCAAGCTGGCTGAGGCATCTTTCTACGTCGAGGACGAAGATGATGGCGTCCTCGAAGGTGCGGATGGGACGGCTGGAGCACCAGCCCCGGGCGATTGGGTCGCCGAGGATGTTGGGCGCCCTGCCCACCTGCATGGATGCGTAGAGGTAACGCCGCAACAGGCTTTCGGTGTGCCTGCGGTAGAAGCCCAGGCTGACTAGTGGTCCGGCGGCTGGTGATTTTACGGCCGGTTTTGTGGCTGGCGCCACCTCCGGTCTTGGTTGCCACTTTCTTGGCTCTTCGTATCCACTTGTCTGTGGGCTGCCTTCTTCCCAAACTACCGGTAACTGAGGGGCGGCGCTCATTGGGCGCCTCCTGTTACTTCAGCCACTGCCCAGACTCTGACCAGCGTCTTGCTCCCGGGTCGTCCGCGCCGTTTGCGGCTTTCCGGAGTTGGAAAGTCTTTCAGTTTCACCTCACATTCCTTGCAATACACACTCCCTTGGGTCTGGGCACGGTACCAAAGACAACCGCACCCCTCGCAAATTT
>CAZFMB010000003.1:0-131188 GCA_964520005.1 uncultured Occallatibacter sp. | reverse complement strand
ACGACCGCCACTTCCTCAACTCCGTCACCACCCACACCGCCGACATCGATTACCAAACCATCATCACCTACACCGGCGGATACGACGACATGGTGATGGCCAAAACCCAAATCCGCTCCACCCTCGAAGCGCAAAACGCCCAGCGCGAAAAAAAGATCGCCCAGCTCAACGACTTCATCGCCCGCTTCTCCGCCGGTACCCGCTCCTCCCAGGTCACCAGCCGCCGCAAAGAGGTCGAGCGCCTGCAAACCAACGACCTCGCCCGCTCCAACATCGCACGCCCCTACATCCGCTTCGACCAGCTCCGCCCCAGCGGCAAGCATGTCCTCGAATTCAAGCACCTCACCAAGTTATACGGAGAGCACAAAGTCATCGACGGTTTCACCGCCAACCTGCTGCGCGGAGAAAAAATCTGTCTCATGGGCCGCAACGGAGCAGGGAAGACCACGCTCCTCAAGAGCCTTCTCCACAACTATCCCGGCCTCGCCGACAAGGACTTCACCCTCGACTCCGGCTCCGTCTTCTGGGGCCACGAAGCCCAAATCGGCTACTTCCCCCAGGACGTCGGCTCGACCATCGAGTACGGCCTCTCCGTAGCCGAGTGGCTCCATCGCTGGAAGCCCGACGCCCACGTAGAAGATATTCGCGGCATCTTAGGACAGATGTTATTCAGCGGCGAAGAAGGCGACAAGCAAACCAAAGCACTAAGCGGCGGCGAACAAGCCCGCCTAGCCTTCTGCAAACTAATCCTAACCAAGCCCAACATATTAATCTTCGACGAGCCCACCAATCACCTGGACCTCGAAGCCATCAACGCCCTCAACATCGCCCTCCAGCGTTACGAAGGCACAGTCCTGTTAGTCACTCACGACCACGACCTGATCGACGAAGTAGCCACCCGCCTCTGGGTCTTCCACGAACACAGCATAGAAGACTTCCAAGGCCCCTACGCCGAATGGAAAGGAAAGCACAACTAATTCGACTCATGATTGAGTGCTCAACTTCGTTCGATTCGTCATTTTTAGGAACTGGCTATGATTGAATATCTAAAACCACAGAATTTACTAAAAGGAATAATATATGATATGTAACTAGTTTTTTAAAGAGGAGGATATATGACGGAGATCGAATCACAAGTGGAGGCAAGAGAACCAGCCAGCCCAGCACGGATCGTCGAGCATATTGGGCCAGCTGCAAGCATTCTGGTCGCTGCACAAAGATTTATTGCTGATGCAGAGGCATTGCAAGAGTTATTTGAAGTAGCAACCCCGGTTCTGGTTGCAAAAGCTACCGAATACAGGGTTGAGATGGAATCAATGTTGGCCAACTACCTTCGCGAGCCTAAGAAGAATCTGCAAATGAATCTTGGGGAACTCAATAGGCTCAGTAGACTTAACGCCAAACAGGTCCGCGGTCATTTCCTTTTTCGTGGTCACCTGCTTGTCGCACTTGTTTCGCGATTCGATGCATTTATTTCCGCTGTATGCTTCGAATTGCTTTCAGTATTTCCGGATCGTCTTGCGAAGAAAACAATTTCGTTCGCCGATACGACTCAGTTCAGGAAGATTGAAGAACTGAAGAAAAAAATTATTCAGGACGAAATCGATGAGCAGATGCGCGGATCACATGCTGCACAACTCGAGTTTCTGTCTTCAATTGCCAATGTACCTCTCGGCGATGATGAACCTGAACTGCTTTCTAAATTCGTCGAATTGACGGAGCGCCGCAATTGTCATATTCATTTCGGGGGCTTGGCTTCTCAACAGTATCTACAGGTCTGTTCCAAATACAAAGTCATATTCCCGAATACACCGGAAGAGGGCGCAAAGCTAAATGTAGGGCAAAAATATCTTGATTCATCGAGGCGAGTGCTCTCTGAGATGGCTTTCAAAATCGCACAAACGATTGTTCGGAAGGTTTTCAATGAGTCCAAAGACTTAGCGGATGCATACGTGAATGAGATCGGACTTCAGATGCTGGACGATCACCGTGAAAAAGAGGCACTCATGATCTTTAATTATGCTGTCCAGTTAAAGGGAAAGTGGGCTGGAGATGAAAGCTCAAAGAGAATCTTTGTAATCAATAAAGCGCAGACGCTTGTAAGGTTGGGAAGAGGTGAACAGGCTCTTCAAGAAATCGGTTTGATCGATTGGAGTGCCGCTCATCCTAAATTTATTTTGGCAATCCATCTTCTTAAAAATGAGTTTGATGCAGCTGCAAAACTAATGCCAATAGCTGGAATCAATGAGGAGTACTATCGCAAATGGCCACTGATGGAAGCATTCCGCCGGACGGATGAGTTCAAGCGAGGTTTTCTAACCTTGTTTGATCATGACTTTGAAGAAACAGAACTCAAAGCGGTAACGGAAGCGATAGCTCATGACGACGATAAGGAAGTCATTCCGATTCTACAGGAAAGCAATGTGTCGGGTAAGTCGGGACCAGCTTCTGTGACCGGAGACTCCCAGGTGGATCTACCCATTTCTGATAACAAATGATGTGTGACCCATGTCTGGATTTTCAGACATAGGAGACCACCGAATGCGTTCGAATCAGTGCCCCGCCGGAGCGCACCCCAGCGAGAAGGCCAGCGCAGCGCAAATCTCATCCATCCGTGCCGAGTCCAGCTTTGCCACTCGCCTGCCAAGCCTCTCCCGCGAGACCGTCACGGCATTGTGCAGGTTCACCGCGCAAGGCGCCTTCATACCATCCTCGGCATCCAATACAACCTCGGAAGGTACGCCGCGAATCGTGGAACTGATCGGCGCAACCGTAACCGTCGCAAGATAGCCGATGGCGCTGTCGCGCGTCAGCACCACCACCGGCCTGTTCTTGTCCGGCGGAGCGAACTGATAGAGCCGCACATCTCCCCTTGCTATTGCTCCGGCCATGCCGACTCGCTCTCCCATGCCTGCCATTCCCCATGCGTCTGTGGCTTCTTCGCGTAGCCCTCGCGGTCGCGTCCCTCTCGCGCCTTCATTTCCAGCCGCTGCAGATACTCGCGTAGCGCCTCACGCACCAGTTGTGAGCGATTCACTCTGGACCGGCGCGCCGCCTTATCTGCGGCTATTCGAAGCTTCTCGTCGAGAACGATCTGAACGGTTTCCATATGTGGAGTCTACTCCACAATGAACTCCACAATCAAGTGAAACACTGCCGGTGGACCAGGTCCCTTGCATTTGGGGACCTGGGAGACGACCAACCTCAAATTGGTGGAAAAAAGTCCAAAAATATGTAAATATCGTCTTACTATGAAACGACGTACCGTCCTCCGGCTTCCCCTCGTCGCTGCAGCAATTGCTACGACACGTTCAACCATCGGAACAGCGCTCGCACAGGTTGTTGAGCCACTCCGGCAAAAGGTTCTTGTAAAAGCCGGCGAGGATCGCGACAACAAGCCCTTCAAATTTCTCGACGCAACCTTTCACGTCAAAGTCTCAGGCAAGGACAACGAAGGCCGTTGCGTAATCTTCGATACCCTGCGCCCCGAAAAGAAAGGTCCGCCTCTCCACTACCACATCGATGTCGATGAGTGGTTCTTCGTGCGCGAGGGTGAGTTCAAGGCCAGGGCAGGAGACGAGATTGTGCGCTTGAAGGCCGGAGACTCGCTCTTCGTGCCCCGCAATATGACTCACTCCTTTGTAAAAACCAGCGAAGGCACGGCGCGACTCATCGTCATGCACCAGCCCGCCGGGACCATGGAAGAGTACTTCCGCGCCGCCAGCAACTTCCCCGATCAGTCAGAGGCCTTCAGTCAGAAGTTTGCCGAGCAAAACGGGATACGCATTGTAGGACCAGCCCTCATGCCGGACTGACGTTCGCCGCCATTTCCGATAAGAAACCGGAGCCGTAAAATCATGCTGAAACGCTTCCTCCCAACCAATCTCGGCATCTGCGTCTACGCCGCTGGCGCCATCTTCCTAGGCATTGTAGGCCTGGCTTCAGGTGACTTCGCCACCCAATGGCAGCGCGTCGGACCAAGTGCACCCTTCCGCGTGCCGCTCGCCTATTGCACCGCCTTCATCGAGCTCGCCGCCGGAGTTGCTCTCCTATGGCGTCGAACTGCTCGCGCCGCCGCACTCACGCTCACCGTCGTCTACTCCGTTTTCGCGCTCTTGTGGGTACCCAAAATTATCCAAGGCCACAGCGGTTTCGATCCTACCGGCAACTTCTTTGAGGAGTTCGCGATCGTCGCCGCCGGGGCTGTTCTTTTCGCGCGCTTCTCGCCGGTTGGCTCGCCTATCTCGCGTCGCGAGTCCCTCTTCGCCCGTCTCGTTGGCCTCTCCGCAATCTCCTTCGGCATCGTCCACATTGTCGATATGCCCGGCCTGGCGGCTTGGGTTCCTAAATGGATTCCGCCTTCACAGATCTTCTGGTGCTACGCGACGACCATCGGTTTTTTCCTCGCCGCCGCGGCCATCCTCTCAGGCATCATGGCTCCGCTTGCCTCGCGTTTGCTCACTGTTGAGATTGTCAGCTTCGAACTATTTGTCTGGATCCCCAAGCTCCTGGCCGTCCCTCATGATCATTTCCTCTGGGCAGCCAACGGCATCTCCATTGCGATTTCCGGTGCAATTTGGGCCGTCTCCGACTCCATCTGCCGCCGGGACGCCGACACCCGGCACACGTCTGACCAACCATAAAATATGGTCGTCCAGATCGGGATTTTCTGACTTGGGATTCTTCCTACCGGGAACGGGTATCAATCCCAGAGCTGATTCGCGCCCTAATCCTGACCCCTGACCACGGTTTCGCTTCCCAAATAACCCCAGTATGCGCAAAAAACCTCTACGTATAAGCAAAGGATATTTGCACGCACATTACACTCAAAAATATTGTCCAATTTCTTGCGTAAAAATCGCTCTACTTGGGGATAACCTTTTTCATGCGTCCTAAAAATGAACCCTTGGAACCCTTCGAGTTGTCATTGCTCGCTGGCGGGGCTTGTCCTTCGCTCTTCGGTGCTTCAGGCTGCGTGGTCACTGGCGCTGATTGTTGCAATCCACCCCAAGGTATAACTAAATAGGGAAGGCAGCCGTTGCCTTCCGCGCTTGCCTTGAGATTTCCATGTGTGAACCCAGTTACATATGGGAAAACGGCCGTCACCGCGTGCCCTTCCGCATTGGTACTCATCGTCATGGTCACACTCGAACCTTCTGACTCCAACACTAGGGGTATCTTGGCTTTTGCCGGAAAGCGGTCAACAATAATCAGCACAGCCGATGCGTGAGGCTGCGCCATTCTGGCTTCCAAACGGCATGAATGTACTTCCGTCACCAAAGGGTTGGGAACCAGAGTGCCGTAAAGCGCTAGCTGCCTATCTCGCGACGAGAGAATATAGCGCGACGGCACCGCGCTATCAGTTACAGCCGTGATGACATACTCATCGCCATCCGCCTTGAAGACCAATTCCTGTTCAGGCTTCGGCTCGTGAATCATCAACAAACCTTGACCATTGACATAGAGATCTCGTGGATCATGCGTCAGCTCACCGGCCATAGAGAACGAGCCCCAATAATAGACCTTATTTTCAGGTGCGCCTTCGGCAAACACGCGATAGCGAGCCGTACCATGGCCCCCCGGCAGCACCTGCTCGTCAATCTTCACAAAGCGCAGTTGCAAGCCTTCGGGGTTAAGGTGCGCTCCCGTCAGATTTAGATCGCCTGCTCCCGCATCGTCCCAGCGGGCCTGTCGCTCCAAAATGGAGATTACCTCATGCGAGGGCGTGGGCTGGCCTTTGAAATCAAAGTAGTTTAGGACACTCGATCGCTTCGTATCTTGTCCATGGCAAAATAACGGGGATAGAAGCAAACAGCAGAGCGCGATATTGGTAAAGTTACGGCCAGGCAATAGCATAAATATAGTGTCTGCTATGCTCATGCCAAAGACAACAGAATTGGGTTAACGTTTTAGTTACTCTTTTGGTTAATCTCGATAGCTAATACGTCCCGTATTGCGAAACATACGCCCTTAATGTGAGTCCCATCACATCCCCGAACCCTTCCGCAAACTAGCATCTTAACCATGAACGCAGAGACCCTGATTCTGATCGCGCCATGCTCGCTTTTATTGGGTGCCGCGCTCCAGATCCTCATTGCGCCGCTGTTAAGCGCCCGGTTAAAGGGGATTCTAGCCCTTCTAACATGTTTGCCGGCAGTAACTTCCGTGGCCATGCTGGTGGAATCGGTCAAGGCCGGGCTGGCAGTCGATCTGACCGTGCTTCACTGGGATGGACTGCTCAACCTTGTATTCCATGTGGACGCTCTCAGCGTCCTTTTTGCTTTGATGGGGACAGGCCTCGGTGCCTTGGTGCTTCTTTACTCCATCGGCTACATGGCCCACGACAAGGCAGCCACCCGTTTTTATGCCACGATGTTGGTTTTTATCGCCGGCTTTGTCGGATTGGTCTACAGCGCTAACCTCTTTATTTTCTATCTCTGCTGGGAACTAGTCGGTTTGTGCTCCTTCAGTTTGGTGGGCTTCTGGTACACCAATCGCGAGGCCGTCGCCGGCGCGCGTAAGGTGCTGCTGATGACCCACATCGCGGGCTACGGATTGCTGGCGGCGATTCTAGTGGTCTACCACCGCACCGGCAGCGCTCTCTGGACCGATCCCAAAGTGGCTCAGGCATTTACCGGCGGAATCTTCGTGCTGATGCTGGTGGCCTTGGTGGCCAAATCCGTGCAGGTTCCGCTGCATACCTGGATTCCCGAAGCTATGGCCGCGCCAACCCCTGTGAGCGCCCTGCTGCACGCGGCTTGCTATGTGAAGGCCGGCGTTTACCTGGCCTGCCGCATGCACAGCTTTGGCGCATGGCCGGTGAACGGAGGCATCGCCTGGGGGAATCAATCTCTGGTATGGATCGGCACCGTCACCATGGCCGTCGGAGTGATGTACGCCATGGTTCAGACCGATCTAAAGCGTATGTTGGCCTACTCCACTGTGAGCCAGATCGGCTACATGATGATGGGCATCGGCATCGGCACGCCGCTGGCCATCGCCGCTGGCCTGCTGCATTGTTTGAACCACGGATTCTTCAAGGCTGGGTTGTTTTTGACTGCCGGCTCGGTGCAGCACGCCGCCGGTACTCGCGACATGAACCAGCTCGGTGGCCTGGCGCAAAAAATGCCCAAGACGACACTGTCTTGGCTTATAGGTGTAGGAAGCATGATGGGCATACCACTGATGAGCGGCTTCGCCAGCAAGTGGATGCTCTATGCAGCGGCCTTGCAGGCCGGATGGGCCGTTCCCGCGATGATCGCTTGGGCAGCCAGCCTGGGCACGGTCTTTTTCGGAGCAAAGGCCACCAGCGCCGTCTTCCTCGGTCCACTGACCAAGGCGACCAAAGACGCGCACGAGTCTCCGCCGACGATGGTCTGGGGCATGGGATTCCTGGCTGCGGGCAGCGTCATTCTGGGCATCGCTCCGCAGTTGGCGGTCAACTATCTGCTCAATCCGATTTTGTTGGCGCTGCAACTCGGCCCGGTGCAGGTGACGTGGTTCGGCTTGTCGGTAGATGCGGGCAGCTTCTCGACGATGGGCGGTCTGGTGCTGGCCGTGGTTTCGCTGATTCTTGGCGGGCTAATCTACGCGATTGCCTACGTGTCGCGTCAGCCGAAGGTGGAAAGTGGTGCAGCGCTGGCCGGCGGCGGCATCTTCACAGGCGGCGAACCGTTGTCTGAGCAGGGAAGGCTCACGGCCGGCGATTTCTCCAGCATCTTCTTGCAAAATTGGCACGAGTTCTTCCGCTGGTCGAATGTGGACGCGGTTTACCTGGGTGTCTGGCGCGGTTTGCAGGCTGTCTCGCGTGCGCTGGGTGTCGTGGTCTCCTGGATGGAAAAGCACGCGCTGCCACTGGTTATTTCGCTAGCAGTTGCGGTTTTAGCGTGCGTCAAGTGGTTCACCATCGTTCCCGATCCTCACAGGCACTACACTATTTGCCATCCTACGAATGTACCGGAACTGGCAGTTGTTTGCGCAGTGGCAGGGCTCGCACTGGTTTTGGCTGCGATCACGAAGTTGAAGAGCCGCCGCCTCGTGCTGTGGATGATTATTGCCGGCGCATCGACCGTAGCGGGGTTGATCGTTCACGATCATTTAATTCGGCTAGGACTCTTGGAATTGGGTGCATTTGCTACAGTAATGCTGGTCTGGCAGAGTGCAAAAACTCAAGCTGCTAAGTTGACGTATCTGACAGTAGTTCTCATTTCAGCTATTTCATTATTGACAAGCGAATTGATGTCAGAGCATGCATATAATGATTGGTCATGGGCTCTTCTAATCACCAGTATCTTCGTCAAGTTAGCTGCCATTCCACTCTTTTTCTGGCTGTTAACTCTAGCGGATGAAGTTCCAGCGTTAATATTAGGCCTTATCATCGCCGTCGTCGATATAGCTGCCTTTGGTGAGCTATCGATCTCTTTGTTCAATCTCCCAGCTTGGCTTTTGAACCAAGACAACACTTTACTTTTTATGGCAGCGGCCACATCTTTTCTTGCTGCTCTACTGATGCTCTCTCAACGCAGCATGAAACGGTTGTTAGTTCTTTCGACGATTGAAGATGTTGGCTTCCTGATGTTAGGAATGTTTGCGCCGAGTTGGCTTGGATTCAATGGAGCGCTGATTGCTGCTATAACCCACTCCCTAGCCAAAGCTCTGCTCTTCATCTGCCTCAGCGGTCCCGAAGCCGACGGAGCGCTCGACGGCGAACACACGGGCCTGGCCACGCGCTATCCGGTTGCGGCTTTTGGATTTTTGTTTGGAATGTTGGCCATGTTGGGCATTCCGCCGACTATGGGCTTCATCGGACGCTGGAGGCTCTACGAGACAGCCGTGCAGATTGGCTGGCCTCTGGCGGCGGTTTTCATTCTCTCATCGATTTGTGCCCTGATTGCGTACACTTTGGCTCTAACCTGCGTTTGGTGGGGGCCTGAGCGTGAACCGCATCCGTCTACATCGCCGCCGCATCTAATAAGGGAACCATTCCTGTTAAAGGCCGTAATCGTTGCGCTCGTAGTGTTGATCGTGGCTGCAGGCGTCTGGCCGGATGCGCTGCAAATGCTGCTTGGAGGGAGACCATGAAGCTCTGGAGTAAATTGATGTGCTATTGCCGGAGCCATAGCCCATGGCTCTTTCACATGAATTCGGGCAGTTGCAACGGTTGCGACATTGAGATTGTGGCTGCCCTCTCGCCGCGTTACGACGCCGAGCAGTTGGGTGTGCGCCTGGAAGGCTCGCCGCGCCACGCTGACATTCTCTGCGTCACCGGCCCTGTCACCCACAACGCGGTCAATGCCATCAAGACGGTCTACGAACAGGTCTTCGGGCCCAAGGCCGTGGTGGCCATCGGATCGTGCCCGGCAACGACCAATGTTTTCATCGACAGTCGCACGCTGGCCGGGCCGTTGCACAAGCACATTCCGGTGGATGTCTTCGTGCCCGGCTGCCCGCCTCGTCCTGACGCCATCATTCTGGGCGTGGCTAAAGCTGCCGAAATTCTGGCTGCGCGTGGCTCCAAGCCGCCTGTTGCGGCCGCCGAGCCCGAGATCGTGGGCGACCCAGGAAGTAATTGCGAAAGCTGCGCATGCAGCTCCACGGAGGTGCAGGCATGATGACACCAGAGATGTGGAGCAGCCTGACAACTGCCTTAGCGCGCCTGCTCATCTTTCCCGGCTTGCTATTTGCCGTGCCCGCCGCGTGGTTCTTCCTGTGGGTGGAACGCAAAGCGGTGGCGCGGATGCAGGGCCGCATTGGCCCTCCCTTCATGCAGCCGTTTATTGACTTCATCAAGCTGCTGGGTAAAAACACTCCTCAGCGCACAGGCGTAGGCGGCCTGCTGATGAAGGCCTGGCCGCTGATTGCGGTTTCGGCAGCAGCGGGCGCGGTGGGACTGTTGCCAGTTCTGCCCGCCAGCGGCGGCTTTCAAGGCGACCTGATTCTACTGCTGGCACTGCTCGAGCTGCCCTCTATGTGCATCATCGCGGCGGGCTTCTCTTCGCGCTCCATCTTCGGCGAAATCGGCTCGGCGCGCGAGGCCGTTCTCAGCGTCAGTTACAACGTAGTCTTTCTGCTGGCCATCATCTCCGTCGCCGCATCGCAACATACCTTCAGCCTATCGGCGCTGGCGCAACTACCCGCATCGCCGCTGCGATGGCTGGGCATTGCGGCGATTCTGGTTTGCCTGCCCGCGAAACTCCACCTGAATCCCTTCTCGCTACCCAACGCGGAGCAGGAGATCTACTCCGGCCCCATGGTTGAGTACGCTGGCCCCGAGCTGGCCATGTGGGAGCTCTCGCATGGGCTGGAATGGGTTGCCGCGACCGGCCTTGTTGCCACGCTGATCGCTCCAGCCTTCACGTTCTGGTGGGTTGCCGCCCTGGTTTTCGTTGCGCTCTCTTTTGCCATCGTGCTGCTCTTGTCGGTGGTGGCGGCTGCAACGGCGCGCTTGCAGATCGATACCACGGTGCGTTTTTACTGGCAATGTACGATTATCTTCGCGGTCCTGGCGGTTGCGTCCGCGCTTTTCATGAGGTTAAAAGCATGAACATTTTGACCATGCTATGGAAGAACCTTTGGGGCGGTTCGCGGACGATGCTCTTTCCCGCGCGCCCCAAGGTGAGCGAGAACTACCGGGGCTTGGTGCGCTTTGATCCTGCGCTTTGCTCGGGCTGCGCGATTTGTAAGATGCGCTGCACCGCGCGCGCCATCGACTTCAAGGCCGGCAAGGGCGAGTTCACCTGGAGCTACGAGCCCGGCCAGTGCACCTTCTGCGGGCGCTGCGTGGAGGGCTGCAAGGAACATGCATTGAGCCAGGACTCAGAGTGTCCGCCGATTTACCTCACTCCCGGCGAGTTGAAAAAGTCCTATACCGTTGCCCGCAAGCAAACCGTCAAGCCGGCCGCGGTTCCGACGGCGGTTGCTGCGGAGACGGCGGCCAACCCCGCCAATGGAGGCGCGCAATGATTTCGCTAGAAAGCATTTCTGAAAAATTGGGGATTACCGAACCCTGGATTGAAAAGGGCGGAGTGCATTGGCTCACGTTGGGCGCAACGAATGTGCGCGCGCTGGCCAAGACGATGAACGAAATTCATGCGCGCTTTATCACTATCACCGCCTATCAACTTCCCAAGGAAGAGGGATTTCGCCTGGAGTATCACTGGGACCTTAACGGCCGGTTGCTGGGATTTTCCTTTCAGCTTGCAAGTAAATCCATCGAGAGCATTTATGACTTGTGTGAAGCCGCGGACTGGATTGAGCGCGAGATTCACGAGGAATATGCTCTCGATTTTACGGGACGTGAATACGAACCGTTGCTTCTGCGCCAGGGCGAAACGCCGGGCGTGAACCTGCGTGACGTTGTGGCTGCGAGTTAAGGAGATAATATGAGCTATAAAATCCCCATGGGGCCCTATCATCCGGCTCTGGAAGAACCTTACAAGCTGGATATGATTTGCGAGGGCGAGACGGTAATCGACGCCAAGCTGCATGTCGGATTCAACTTTCGCGGCATCGAGCATCTGGCGGAGACGCGCAACCACATTCAGGTCATCGCGCTGATGGAGCGGGTCTGCGGCATCTGCTCCAACATTCATACGCTCACTCTTTGCCGGGCGATGGAGGGGCTTACGGGCCTCACGCCACCTCCGCGCGCACAATATATTCGCGTCATCATGGCGGAGTTGGAACGGCTGCACTCGCACGTACTCTGGGCGGGCATCGCGGCCAAGCTCATGGGCTTCAAAACCATGTTCATGACCTGCTTCGAGATTCGCGAGAAGGTGATGGACATCCTCGCCGCCATCAGCGGCAACCGCGTCAACTATTCGATGAACCGCATCGGCGGGGTCAATCGCGACATCACCGATCCGCAATCGATTCTCAAGATGGTCGAGGCGCTGGAAGGCGAGATGGCGAAGACCGTCATTCCTATCTTCACCACCAGCCGGACGGCACGTTCGCGCTGCGCGGGCATTGGAGTGCTGACCAACGAGAAGGCCGTCGCGATGGGCATTGTCGGCCCTGTGGCGCGCGCCTCAGGTGTGCCTCAAGACCTGCGGAAAGACGCGCCCTACGCGGCCTACGCGGAGATGGAGTTCGACGTGCCCGTACAGCCGGATGGAGACGTCCGCGCCCGCCTGCTCGTCCGTGCGTTGGAAATTATGGAAAGCTGCAAGATTCTTCGTCAGGCGCTGGCCAAGCTGCCGCCCGGCGAGATTCACACCGAGGGAGAAAAGTTCGCCTTCATCACAGGAACCTCCACGGCGCGCGTCGAGGCGCCGCGCGGAGAGGTTATGTACTCGGTCTCATGGAAAGAAGGTTCGCGGAATCCAGCCCGTGTCCATGTGCGCACGCCAACCTTTGCCGTGATGCCGGCCATTCGCTGGATGGTGCAGGGTGCGCGCCTCGCCGATACACCGCTGATTCAGGCATCCATCGATCCTTGCTACTCCTGCACTGATAGGTAACACGAAAAGCCGGAGTGTGCTGCTCCGGCTTGCGCGTTTTCTCAGAATCCTGCCAAGCGGAAATACTCGGCGAGAATAGGTTGTCCCCACAGGCTGCTTATAATTCCGCCGATGCAGAGAAACGTACCCAACGGTAGCTTGCTAAGCGCCCAGGTTTCGGAGTCTCTGCGCGCCGATGGGATGAACAGCAGAACAACCGCGACCAAAGTTCCGAGAACAACGCCCAGACCAAATGAGAGCAGTGCACCAGGCAGGCCGAGCCACGCGGCCAGCAGAGCCATCAGCTTGGCGTCGCCCAGTCCGATGCCTTCGCGGCGGCGAATCAGCCAGTAGAGCCAGCGGATAAGAAGTATAAGAGCTGCGGCGGTGAGGGCAGCCAAGATCGGTGCAAGGAAGACCGAGATGGGGCCAAAAGCACAAATCGGGTCGAATTCCGGTAGTTCCGCCCAAGACATATCTTGTACATCAATGACATAGAGGATGATGAGCCACCGTGTAATAACGCCCAACCCCGCACCAGGCCATGTAAGCCAATCAGGAAGCCAATAGTGCTCTGCGTCGAGAACAGCTAGGGCAATGAGCAGCCAGAAGAGGACCATCTGGAAAACACCATGGCCAAAGAAGAACCAGAAGTCGTCACTGTGCAGCGTTGGCATCGAAAGCAGTTCTGGATGGAAGCTTTGCCAGGTTTCAGTTGCCCACAGTACTCCCAACGCCAGTTCCACAATCGGATAGCGCCAGCCGATCCAGGCACGGCAGGTGCGGCAGCGGCCGCGCAGGGCGAGCCAACTGATGAGCGGCACATTCTCCCACCAGGCGAGGGTGCGGTTGCAGTGACGGCAGTGGGAGCGCGGACGGACGATACTCTCGCCCGCGGGCCAGCGGCTCAGGCAGACGTTGAGAAAGCTGCCGAAGGCGAGGCCCAACAGCCCAGCAAAGATCGTTCCCAGAATGCGAATCATGTCGATGTTGAGTATAACCTCCTACTGCACGGTCAATGAACGAACTGCGTTTTTCAGACCTTGCGCATGAAAGACAACCGCAGATCCTTCGACTCACCACCCCCAGCCTCCACCCCACGAACGAAGACCTGTTCGTGGGGACCCCGGAAAGGCTGAAGAGTACGCCTGGGGCCCCGTTCGCTCAGGATGACAGTCGAGGGTAGGGCACTCGCGCGAAGTAGACTGAATATGCATGGACCTTCCTCCTGAACACTCGAACAAACAGACTTCCGCACCGCGGCCTGCATCGGACCCGTCAGGGATATCCGATCCGGAGCGTGCGGCTGCTTTGTTTCAGCAGTCGGTGGCCATCATGGCGCGGCTGCGGGCCCCCGGCGGCTGCCCATGGGACCGCGAGCAATCCTTCGATTCCATTCGCAAATACACGCTGGAGGAGACCTACGAGGTCTTCGATGCCATTGAACGGCGCGACTGGCCGCACCTGGCCGAAGAACTCGGCGACCTGCTGCTGCAAGTGCTGTTTTATGCCGAGATGGCGGCCAACGACGGCCACTTCACAATTGCCGATGTGCTCGACCACCTGAACAACAAACTGATTCGACGGCATCCTCACGTTTTTGGCGAGGAGGCTTCGCGGGCAGCAGGCAACAGGGCCGACGTTGATGCCGATGTGGAAGGCTCTTCGTCGGCGGTTCTGCGCAATTGGGAAGAGATCAAGGCAGCGGAAGCATTGCATGCAGCAGCCGCGCCTTCGGCGGCATTGCATGCAGCAGGCGCGCCTTCGGCGCAGAAACCTCCGTCAAGATTGGACTCGGTGCAGCGGGCGATGCCGGCGCTGGCCGAGGCTGCCAAGCTGGGCGCCAAGGCGCGCAAGGCTGGCTTCGACTGGCCGGAGTGGCGCGATTTGTTGCCCAAGCTGGCCGAAGAGACGGCGGAGCTGGAGGCCGAGGCTGCATCGGACGATCCGGCGCGCAAGCCCGCGGTCGAGGCGGAGCTGGGCGACCTGTTGTTTACCGTGGTCAATCTGGGCCGTCATCTGGGCGTGGATGCGGAGATGGCGCTGCGCGGTTGCAATCAGCGTTTCCGCGAGCGGTTTCGCGCCATGGAGCTAGCCTCGGAGCGTCCGCTCGAAGAGCTTTCCGCCGTTGAGCTTGAGGAGTTGTGGGTCAATGCGAAGCGAAAGTTGGCGGATGCAGCGGCAAATCCGTGATTGAAGCTAAGAAACATGGCACAATCGTAAGCTAACCTGTACTATTAAGGCGAAGAAAAGGAGAATCGGACCCCCTGGGGGTGGGTGTTATTTTGAGGCAGATTTTCTAGTTAACCCCTTTTTAGTGACCGTGGTATGTGCAACCTGGGCGGCATATAGAAGCCTGGCGCCGTCAGGACCAGCGATTGCGCCGATGAGCATTCCCTGTGCTACACAGGCGATAAAATCGCGGATGTTTTCCTCTCCGGTTAGCGGAGGCATGGCATGGCGGTAGGCAATGCCACTTTCATTTGAGATATAGAAATCGCTTCTACCCGTCTTCTCTGCAATTTTATAAGCGCGTGACCAAACGCTCATACAATGTGCGATGGCAGGGTTTTGCGGGACAGCAATGGATTCGCTTACCTCGTCCTGGGCGGGGGTGATTTCGATGGTTTCGGTCATACGGTTTATTCTCCAGATTTCATTGTGCGCGAATAGACCGTAATTATCTGCAAGGATAGCGTCTAGCTTGTAACCAGGGGTTAGTCAGGGCGGGATCTGCGGATTCCCAGGTCCCATAAGCGGGACCTGGGACACATAGCGAAGTTGTGACGATCAGGGCTTTGGTGTTGCAGGCGCAGGCTTTTTCGGCGTGGTTGCAGGTTTTGCCGGAGCAGGAGTTTTTGCCGGGGTTGCGGGTTTGGGCGTGGTGGCGGTGGCCGGCGGAGGCGAGGTTCTGAGGTACATGATTTTCATGGTTCCACCACCACAATGACCGACTTCCTTACCTTCTGCTTCTTTGTCCTTGGCCACGATTTCCAGCGTGTAAGCCTTGGCGCCGTTGGCTTCAACTTTTTTGGCGATCTCAGACTTCAACTCTTCACAGGATTTTGGACCCTGGGCGTAAGCCAACACCGATGCAAATAACAAGACGACAACGGACGCTACGAATTTCATGGTGCAATCTCCTTCATTTGGCGGTATGAAAAATCTGGGGGTAAGCGTAGCGCATTGTAGCTGCCAGCGTCAATGGCGCATTTGCGGCATATGGAATTGGACTGAGGCCTGCCAGAATCCTCACACGCACTCAGAGGTTCTTGACGGCCTCGGTGAGCGCGGGGACAACTTCCATCAGGTCGCCGACTATGCCGTAGTCGGCGGCTTCGAAGATGGGCGCTTCGGGGTCCTTGTTGACGGCTACCACGCACTGCGAGCCTTTGATGCCGACCAGGTGCTGGATGGCTCCGGAGATGCCCAGGGCGAGGTAGAGCTTGGGCGCGATGGTTTGGCCGGAACTGCCGATCTGGCGCTCCATGGGCAGCCAGCCGTTGTCGCAGATGGGGCGGGATGCGCCCAGCTCCGCGCCGAGGGCCGTGGCCAGCTCCTGGACGAGCGGGATGTTGGCGGCGTCCTTGATGCCGCGGCCCACGCCGACGATTCTCTGCGCCGCGCCCAGGTCCACGGTCTGTGCCGCTCCGCGGAAACGCTCACTGGGGCGGGTGCGAATCTGCGCCGGCTCGATGGAAGGCGTGAAGACGGAGATTGCGGATGAGCCTGACTGTGCTTCATCGGCACGAAAGGCTCCGGCCTGCACGGAGACGAAGCAGGGGCCGTTGCCGGAATGGCGATAAGAACCATTGAGGCGGCCTTGCATCAGTTGCCGCGTGAAGTGGGGACCGTCTGCGATGGCGGTTACGTCGCCGATGAGCACCTGGCCGAGACGCGTGGCGAGTTTGGGAGCGTAATCGCGTACCTGGTAGGTATGAGGGAAGACCACGTACGCGGGGCTTTCTTGCTCGATGAGTTGATGCAGTGCGAGAGTAAAGCCGTCTGCTGTGTACGCCGCCAGCAGAGGATGCTCGATGCGGACGACTTTGCCGAGAGCCTTGGTGGTGACTTCGGCGGCTAACGGCTCGGTCTGCACGCCAATGACGACGGCGTTCGCGGCTTGGCCGGTGAGCGCGGCCAGCTTCTGACCGGCGGCAACGGCCTCCCAACTGCCGCGGCTTACGCGACCATCCTTGTCTTCGATTACAACCCAAATGCCGCTCATAGCACCCTCGCTTCGGATTTCAATTTTTCGACCAGCGCCACCGCCGCTTCCTTGGGCGAGCCGGGGATCATCTGGGTGGATTTTTGTTTTTGCGGCAGCGCGACGCGCTCCAGGATTACAACCAGGGCGGCGTCTACAGCAAGCTCGGAGGCGGTCACGGTGCGCACCTCTTTGGTTTTGGCGCGCTTGATACCCATCAGGGTGGCGTAGCGGAGCTTGTTGCCGCCGGATTGGATAGTAAGCACGGCGGGCGCAGTCAGCTCGATCAACTGGAACCAGCCTTCTTCGAGCTCGCGCTTGACGGTGATGCCGGTGTCGGTTTTGTCCACATGCAGGATGAGCGAGGAGTGGGGCAGGCCGAGCAGCTCGGCGAGAATCACGCCGGTCTGGCCTTGGCCGAGATCGTCGGACTGGAGGCCGGTGAGGACGAGATCGGGGTTCTCGGGCTTGACGGCGGCGGCAAGGAGGTGGGCGACGCCGAGAGCGTCGCGAGAGCCCAGATCGGCGCAGTCGATGTGGATGGCGCGGTCCGCGCCCTTGGCCAGAGCTTCGCGGATGGTGGGGCCTACACGCTCGGGTCCGGCAGTGAGTACGATTACTTCGCCGCCGTGCTTCTCCCTGAGTTGGAGGGCCTCTTCGAGGGCGTAGGCGTCGGACTCGTTGAGCGCGTACTGGATACCGAATTCTTCAATCCATTTGCCGGTGGAGTCGATGCGGATTTGCGCATCGCGCTCGGGGACTTGTTTGATGGCTACGATGATTTTCATAATTTCGATCTCAAGTTGATTTTAATCTGCTTATCATGTTTGGCTCGTCGGCAATCCTCGCGCGGTCAACTGGGCAATGTCGAGCAGTTGCGGAGCGGCTTCGTCGTGTTCGGCCAATGCGTCGCGGAAGATGCTGTTGCAGAAGGGGCAGGCGGTGCCTATGGTTGTTGCTCCCGTAGCAATCAATTCGGCGGTGCGGACTTGGCCGACGCGTTCGCCGGTTTCTTCGCCGAGAAAGACCAGGCCGCCGCCTGCGCCGCAGCAGAAGCTGCGGTCGTTATTGCGCGGGGCCTCGACCAGCTTTCCGGCCAGCTTGACCATAGTGCGCGGCTGCTTATAGACGTTACGGAAGCGGCCCAGGTAGCAGGGGTCGTGGTAGACGATGCTCTCCGCGCCGGAGCGTTGCTTGGGGAGCTTATCAGTGTGGCGCGCTAAGAACTCGCTGTGGTGCTCGACTGTGGGTGGCGCGCCGAAGTCCCGCCAGTCTTCCTGGATGCTGCGGACGCAGTGAGGGCAGATGGAGACGACCTTCTTGACGCCGCTCTGCTCGAAGGCTTCGAGGTTGGCTTCGGCTAGTTGCTGGAAGACGAGATCGTTGCCCAGGCGACGGACCGGATCGCCGCAGCACTTTTCCTTGCGCAGTACGCCGTAGCTTGTGCCAAGGTAGTTCATGACGCGGGCGAAGTCGGCGATGATCTCGCGGCCCTTGGGATCGTATCCGCCCATGCAGCCTAGCCAGAGGCAGTACTCCTGCGAGCCGTCGAAGATGGGCAGGGTAGCCTTCTCGATGAACTTATCGCGCTCGGAGGTGGGCAGGCCGTGTGCGTTGGCTCCGCGCTCGAGGGCGAGAAAGAGCTTGCTGCCGTAGTCGTCTTCCCATGCGCCGGTGTTGACCGCGCCACGGCGCAGGCCAATGAGAATGGGCAGGTGCTCGATGCCCACCGGACATTGGAACTCGCACGCGCCGCAGGTGGTGCATTGGAAGGGCGCCTGCTGGGGGTTGTATTTGCCGAGCAGGGGTTCTTCAGAAGCAGGGCCAAGGTCGTTGAGGTAGCCGCGCAGGCCGAGGATGATCTCTTTTGGATTGAGTAGCTTGCCAGTGTTCGAGGCGGGGCAGTGCTCGGTGCAGCGGCCGCACTCGACACAGGAGAAGGCTTGCAGGCTGACGAGACGGGTGAGGTCCGTGCCGGCGATGAGGCCGAAGTCATTGTCACCCGCAAGCGGAGGAATTTGGCTGAAGCTGCCGCGGGAGAGAAAGACGGTGGCCGGGCTGAGAACCAGGTGCAGGTGCTTGGTGTGGGGGATGATGGGCAGAAATATGAGCAGAGCCAGCGTGTGGACCCACCAGAGGGCTCGCGTGGCAGGGTCAGAGTCGGCGACAAAAAACGAGGCCAGGTAGGTGATCATCAACAGGAAAATGAGGAAGGCAATGAAGCCGGACTGGTAGGAGAGCTTTGTGCCGAGCCACTTGGGGCGGACCAGGAAGCGGCGGATGAAAAGACCGAAGATGCCCGCGGCGCAGGCCAGTGCGAAGACGGCTGCGAAATTAAAATAGAAGCGGCCAAAGCGGCCGGTGGGCGAGAGGAAGCCGAATCCGAAACATGAGGCGAAGTGGTTGAGTGTGACCAGGACAAAGGCGCAGAAGCCCCAGAAGACCAGGGCGTGGGCCAAGCCGGGCAGTGGGCGCTGGCGGATGACCTTGGCCTGAAGGGCAACCTCCCAGATGAAATCCCAAAGGCGCTTGCCGATGGGGAAGAGATGGAAGCTGGCGTCTGGCTTGGAGCGTAGGATTTTGCCGAGGACGACGCGGAAACGGAGCCAGAAACCGGCTGCGGAGGCGGCGACCAACACGATGAGGAGGAGTTTCTCGGCGAGAGAGAAGGACTGAGGTTCAGCCAGGGTTGCGGTCAGTGGGAACATATAGGAACTTCCCAAAGATACAGTACGGGGCGGGGGAATGTCGCGGGGGGTATGGTGGCGTTATGTGCTAGGGCTTTTGGTTGTACCGCTCAAGCATGGCGGAAGTGATCTCCGAGCTTGCGGGCCAATGGCCGCGCCTTTGTCCTGCATGAGTTTCGTAGCTATCAAGATGGTCCGGGTTGGGCTGGACTACGCGGCCATTTTCCAGGAAGAGCAGGCCCGCTTTTTTGGTGGGCATGCGGGCTACAAAGGTTTCGGCTTGCTCAAGAGCGGCACGTAGGCGGGCGAGGACATCAACGGGGTCAATCGGATCGTCCGTTACCAGCGCCTTCCATTCCGCAGTCGAATAGCGAGCGTTACGGCGAATTTCGGCGAGGAGGCCTTCTGGGGTAAAACCAGGTGATTTATCCACAGCTGCCCAGACGATGGCGCCTAGCGGAAGAACGGTCTCATGGGTATTTACGAGATCAACAATGTCGCGCACCTCGCGCCGCCCAGCAGCGGCCATGGCCTTGTTTATGGCCAAATCGGCAGGATGCAGGACGTAGCCGAAGACCTCATCTTTCTCTGCGGGGAAGAAACGGTAATCGCTGTCGGCCACCCATTCCAGGCGGGTCAACTCATCCCGAATGCCGATCTGGGCAGTGTGAATCGATGGAAGCTGGCGCAGCCAGGTGACACTGTAACCCGCATCTTCCAGGGCGCGGACGTCGTTGAGAGCGGCTTCGGTAACACGTTCCTCACGGTCATGGAAGATATCGATATCGCCGGAGCGGCGCAGCGTGTTGCGGTTCAGCGGCGTCGAGCCTCCAACAAAGCTCTCCGGGCTCCGGTGCGAGGACAGCAGCCGGAGAATATCTACTTGTAACTTAGACAGTGGCATGGCAGGCTTGCTCGATGTACTCGGCGAGACGGCGGGCGGCGAGGTCACCTTCGATGCGCAAAGCACGCGCGACGACCAGCGCGTCTTCGTAAGAAGGTGTCTCTAAAGAGCGCAAGTTCCAGAGGGCATGCGTTCCATACTCAGCGAAAGCCCGCCTATAGAGGGTCACATAATCGGGTTGGAGGGCTTCTGCGCTCATTGGATGCTGTCCTATGGTCATTATGAACGCAGCGGCAAACACAAGCAAGTGCTACACTTCTCCAGGCCGAAGGCGGCTGCCCCTCCGCAGGTACTCAGCAGCGCACAATTTTTGGCGAATTAATGCCCTTGGTGGCATTGCGGGTGTCTACCACCAATTGCGACTGCTCGACGATGGTTTTGTAATCGTAGGCGGAGTGGTCGGTGACGATGACCACGGCGTCGTACTGACCGAGGTTGTCGAGAGGAGTGTTGGTCATGTTGAGGTCGTAGTTGCGTCCGTGGCCCACAGTGGCAAAGAAGGGGTCGTTGTATGCGACCGCAGCGCCTTTTTCGCGTAGCAACTCGATAATGGTCAATGAAGGCGACTCACGCAGGTCGTCGATGTCGCGCTTGTAGGCTACGCCCAACACCAGAATTTTCGCTCCCTTGATGGATTTGCTTCGCTCGTTGAGTGCAGCGGCGATTTGTTCAATCACGAAGTAGGGCATATTGGTATTGATATCGCCGGCAATTTCAATGAAGCGGGTGCGGAAGTCGAACTGCTTGGCCTTCCAGGAAAGATAGTAAGGATCGATGGGTATGCAATGGCCGCCCAGGCCGGGGCCTGGATAAAAGGCCTGGAAGCCAAAAGGCTTGGTTTTGGCCGCGTCGATCACCTCATTGATGTCGATGCCCATCCTCATGCAAAGCTGCTTGAGCTCGTTGACCAGCGCAATATTGACGCAGCGGTAGATGTTTTCCAGCAGCTTGGTCATCTCAGCCGTGGAGGGATTGCTGACTGGCACCACGCGGCGGAAGATGGCGCCGTAGATGGCCGAGGCAAGCTGGGTGGCCGCCGGACCGCAGCCGCCGACGATCTTGGGGATGTCGTGGCGCGCGACCTCAGTGTTGCCGGGATCCTCACGCTCGGGAGAAAATGCCACATGGACACCGGGCTCACTGAACGAACGCGCGACCTTCAGGCCGTGGGGGTTGCCAGCTTCCAATAGCGGAACCACTATCTCCTCGGTGGTGCCGGGATAGGTGGTGCTTTCCAGCACAATGACATGGCCTTCGTGCAGCCAGGGTGCGATGGACTTGACTGTCCCGGTTACGAAGCTCAGGTCGGGCTCATGGTGCTGGTTGAGCGGGGTGGGCACGCAGATGATGATCGCATCCAACTGTGCGACCTCGGAATAATCTGTCGTTGCGCGGAAGCCTGCCCGTTGCGCTTCCTGAATCTCGACGGGGGAAATGCGCACGATGTAGGATTTGCCGGCGTTGAGCGTGTCCACCCTGCTCTGCACGACATCGAAGCCTGTCACCCTGAATCGCTGGCTGCTAAACAGAAGCGCCAGCGGCAGGCCTACGTACCCCATTCCGACGATGCCGATGCGCGCTTCCCGAGAATCAATTCTTGCTTTGAGGCCGGCCAGCCGGATTTCGGACGCAGTAGTCATGCATTTGATTGTAGAGCTAAAACTGGCCATGCCGCCGTTTATGGGCCGCGAACCAGCGACTCGTTCTGAAAGTAGTATTCTTTCGATAGTGGGCTGCGGAGTAGATATCCTCCGCATGCAGGCGAATTTTTGGAGAATTATCTTGCCTTCTTATCTTGTGACTGGAGCCGCAGGCTTTATCGGCCGCTCGATTGCCGCGGCTTTGTTGGCCCGCGGCGAGAGCGTTCGCGGCATTGACAGCCTTATCACCGGCAAGCGTTCCAACCTGGTGGGCTTGGAAGCGATGGAGTTTATCGAAGGCGACCTGGCTGATCCGGCAGCTTGCGCAAAGGCCTGCGCCGGGGTGGAGATCGTCTTCCATGAGGCGGCGCTGGCCTCGGTGCCGCGCTCTGTGGCAGATCCGGCGGCTACCAATCGGAATTGCGTGGATGCTACCTTGAATTTGCTGGTGGCTGCCAGTACTGCCGGTGTACGGCGGGTGATTTACGCCGGGTCGTCCTCGGTCTACGGGGACACACCGGCCCTGCCCAAGCACGAACAGATGCTGCCCAACCCCATCTCACCCTACGCCGCAGCCAAGCTGGCCGGCGAGTTCTACATGAGCGCCTTTGCTCGAGTCTATGGTCTGGAGACGGTGACGCTGCGTTACTTCAACGTATTTGGGCCTTACCAGGACCCGAGCTCGCAGTACTCCGGCGTGCTGGCCATCTTTTGCCGCAAGATGCTGGCCGGATTACAGCCTACTATTTACGGCGACGGAGGGCAGAGCCGCGATTTTACTTACATCGACAACGTGGTTAACGGCAACCTGCTGGCCGCAACCGCACCGGCGGTAAAGGTTTCGGGCCGCATGATGAACCTGGCCACCGGCAGCCGCATCACGCTGAACGAAACCTACGCGATTTTGCGGGAACTGACCGGCTACAGCGGCCAACCGGCCTATGCCGCGCCACGTGCCGGCGATATCCGCGACTCGCTGGCCGATATTCATCTGGCCGGGGAACTGCTGAGTTACGCGCCCAGCGTTGATTTCCGCGAAGGCTTGTGCCGCACTGTGGAGTGGTATCGGAGCGGCGGCGATTGCAGTGATAATTAGAAAAACCTAAGCATTTGGAGGCAAGCCTTGCGCGGTAGGACGATTCTATGTATGCCTGCAATGGTTACTATTTCATTGGTAATAGTCAATCAGGTAATCATATATTTCCTAAATGGGTAATCATAATATTGCCTAAATGGTCACTCTCGGGGGTTTTCCTCAGAATTAATTGACTCTTTTTACACAACATGATGATTATGTTCTACTTTATACACAAGAATCACTTGAGTCATTGGAATTGAGCCCGGATCCAATTCAGTAATGAAATGCCAGACGGCATGACCGTCCGGATTTATTGAATGGAGGCGATTGTATTCCCCATTGGTTGAAAAATTGGAGAAAAAGCTACCGATGCCATTCTTTTCGAGCATTGACGACTGGTAGCGTGGCTCTACTGCAGAATTGTTGTACTTTTCCCAGCAACTGCATGCTTGGTACGGCATTCAGAAGTGAGGAATTGAGGTTTGGCAATGAGTTCATTGAAATGTATTGAAGCCTTGGAGCATATCCGCAAACTGCGGGGGGGATCGCAACCGATACTTGTCAAGGCCAGCGACGATTACATGTATATCGTCAAGTTTCAGAACAGTCTTCAAGGTCCTAATTTACTATTCAACGAAGCGGTAGGAACCGAGTTGTTTCGCTATACCGATCTACTGGTTCCAGAGTGGCGCATCATCCACGTGTCCGATAGTTTTATCAGAGAGAATCAGGACAGCTGGTTTGAGACTGAGAGCGGCATGCAACGGCCAAAGTCGGGATTGTGCTTTGGATCAAGGCTATTGAGCTTGAACAATGACTCTCTCTTTGAGATACTTGCAGGAGGGTATTTCAGCAGGGTACGCAATCGCAGCAGCTTCTGGACGGCACGAGTTCTGGACTTGCTTTGTGACCATGCGGACAACCGCCAGGCAATTTTCATTCAAAGGGCAACGCGCTGGCTGGATGCATACTTCATCGATCATGGGCATATGTTTGGCGGAGCTGGAGGATCGGCCTATCCGCAGTCACTCATATCACGGTATCTTGATGCCAGAATCTACACTGAAGCGACGCAAAAAACTGCGAATGAGGTGATAGAAGCAATTGAAGGCATTGATCTGAAAAAGCTTGATCAAGTTGTATCCGGTTTGCCGGCGGTGTGGAAGAGCAAATTGGCGTTGTCACGATATGATCGATTCAGGCGGCGGATTTCAGATCGGGCGCTGCTCAGTAGTGCAATTTACTATCTCTTTGGCATGGCAGATAAGGCAAACGAGGCCAGTGATCAATCCCAGGCACAGTGCGCGGACGGAGTCGAACATACAAGTTTGCGCGCTCAAGTATTGCCGGTCAGAGTCAAACAACGAGTTCGGGGATGGGAAGGTAATTCTAATTGCGGTGAAAAACGCCGCAAAGCTCAATCTGTACGTCCAGCGTGGCTTGAGACAGCAGGTCTCCACGCGTGATTTGGCGTATCTCGACGAGCTTTTGAAGGACTTGAGTCATCGCGCGAAGACTTTTCCCGAGGATGTTTTTCAACAACTATCCAATTTATCGGTGGGGCCGATCATCACAGATGAGGTTCGATGGATCAGGTTGCACGATTTCGTGGTTGAGGAAGCCTATCCTGATTTTTGCCTTTATAACGATTAACCATGCAACTGTGAGATGATTTCAGCCTGATATGCGCCACTTGAAGATGAAAAATAGTGCTATTCCACGTGAGTTGTATGAATAATCTCCTTTCATATTACTTCGGTACGATAGATTCGTTCATACATTAAGATACTTTTTCTTTCCTGCGCCGATAACCACGCTGAGAGAGAAAAAGCTAATGAAATTCCGCATATTATCGCTGTGGTTCGTTGTGACGCTTCTAACGATAATCGTCGCCGGTTGTCAGTCGAGTTCCAAGCTTATATCGCCTGACTCAGCCGGATCATCGCAAACGAGTAGCGTTCCCGTGGTGAACCTGTCACCAGCCAGTTTGACCTTTGCGAGCACCTCTGTGAATACGGCATCGGCAACGCAGGCCATCACTCTCACCAACGCCGGCAACGAAGCTGTAAGCCTGAGCGGCACAGGTCTGGGCATTTCGATTTCTGGCGTCAACGCTGGCTCCTTTTCACAGACCAACACGTGCGGCGCCAGCGTGGCTGCGGGAGTCAGTTGCGCAATTACTGTGACCTTCGATCCGACTGCATCCGGGGCGTTGAATGCAAATGTGAGCATTGCGGATAACGCAAGCGGATCGCCGCAGACTGTGGCTTTGAGCGGTACAGGAACCACGCCGGTGGTGTCCCTATCGTCTCCGGCCAGCTTGACCTTTGCGAGTACCGCTGTTGGTACGACAGCGGAGGCGCAAATCATTACACTTTACAACACAGGGAACGGAGCGTTGATCCTAAGCGGCACGGGGTTAGGTATTACGATTGACGGAGTCAACGCCAACTCCTACTCGCAAAACAACACGTGCGGGACGAGCGTGGCGGCGGGCGGCAGTTGCGCGATTACGGTAACCTTCAATCCGGCTGCTTCCGGAACGTTGAATGCGGTAGTGAGCATAGCAGCTAACACAGGCGAAACACCCCAGACAGTGCCTTTAAGCGGCACGGGAACCGCAGCGGCGGGGAGCGGTTCTGTTGGGTCGGGAAATATATATTACGTGGACAACACCATTGCTGATATCAATGTCGCCTCAGCAACTCCAGACTGCACAACTTACAACCCATCCACATTTGTTTGCGGCACTGGATCGGCAATCGCATTTGCCACGGTCGCCGATATAGATGCCAAGGCTTTCAATCCAGGCGATACGATTCTCTTCAGACGTGGCGAAATCTGGCGTGAACAATTGATGGACATACAGGGCGGTCATATGTCCAATGGTTCCATTGGCGAGCCGATTACCTATAGTTCGTTCGGAGATTCCGCGTCCCCACTTCCCATTATCAGCGGGGCAAACCTATTTACTGAATGGCAGCCAGAACAAGTAGCGACAGGCTCAGTTTCGGCGACCGTTTACTATGCTCCATATACGGTAACTCCTTCGACCGAAGGCAACTATGAATCAGATAGCTATGCGACTGTTCCGACGCAGGTGTTTGAGGATGGTACCAGGCTTACACAGAATACGGTGAGTGTAAATTCACTTGCGGTTGGCCAATGGTATCTTGATACGGCGAATAGTGAAATATGGATACGGCTGATAGGTGACGACAATCCAGGCGGTCATACCATGGAAGCAAGCCAGCGGGATTATGCCATTGAATTGTATGACGTTGCGTATATCACAATCTCCAATCTGCAAACCCAGGGCGCAAATGTAATAGGCATAGGCCTGGGAGCTGGTGGTGATAATAATGTCGTCATATCCGGAGTAACATCAATTAACAATTACGTTATGGGCATTCAGATTGTGTATTCTGCAAACGATACGATCAGATCTTCTACGGTTGCATATAACGGCGGCGAGGGAATCAATATTTTCCAATCGTCGAATGCTCTTATCGACGGAAATACAGTGCATGATAATGGCCAACTGAGCACTGTTCCGACCGCTGATCAGGCGTCTGCTCTTAACGGGGGTGGTCCTCTAACGACAAACATCATAGTACAAAACAACCTAATTTATTCAAATGGCGTCGTAGGAGGAAGCGCGGCTCTGCGAGGCATGGACTTTGACACCATCGGAGACGGAGCTATTATCCGGTACAACAAGGTATATTCCAACACCGGGGACGGGATTGAGCTAGACGCGACCAATGAAGCTACTGTTTACGGTAATGTGATTTACAACAATGGATATTATGGCATTAGGGCTTTCGCCGATTCGCAGCCGACCCCCATGACGGACATGAAGATATATAACAACACCTTATATGGCAATTACGGTGGAGGCATAGAGCTTCTTGGACCTACTATGAGCACGCCTGTATCAAATGGGTGTGTCAATAACTCTGTAATTAACAATATCGCCGTGAATTCGATTAATGGCCCAAATTTATTCGCGGGCAACGGCTGTGATAACAATGGAGGGCTTGGTTCCGGAAACGTCTATACTTTTAATGATTTCGGACCTGCATCATCAAACTTTATTGTGTGGGGCGTTCAGCCAACCGGAGCAGGGTATGAAAGGTATGAATCAACTTATTTAACGTGGGAGTCAGAGCCAGGCAATTGCGGCGGGACGGGATGTTCCCATTCCGTGGAATCTGATCCGCTCTTTACAAATACTGCAACGAACAATTTTACGCTTTCACAGTATTCTCCTGCATACGGCGCGGGCTTGAATCTTGGACTAGCGTATCAGGACGACCTCAATCCTGCCTCAGTCTGGCCATCAAGTGTAATTCTTAACAGCCAAAATAGCTCTGGTGGCGGCTGGACAATCGGCGCGTATATACACACCAACTTATCCGCTGTAAACTCTGTACAGTAGGACAGTGGCTTTATCTTTTATCTTCATACAGTGGGCGGCTGCGCGGCGTGAAAGCCCGGCAATCTGGCGATTCATTTCCGCCCATATATCACATGTGCGGGAGTCTATTGACGAATTGATTCCAATCAAGCACACTGTCGGAGATTCACTTTGTAGCATTGTTTCGTTCTGAACCCCAGATCTGCCTCCGCCTGATGAATATTAGGAGGTAGGTTCCCTGCCTGTTCCTGAATCAAATGACGTGCCGTACGATTTGCCCTACGAGCCGGATGCGCGGTCCGGCAACGGCGGGCGCAGCTCCACGCGAAGTTTGCGCGAGATGTGGGAGATGCTGTTTCGCCGGCGGCGCATGGTTGGCGGGATAGTGTGTGGATTGCTGCTGGTCTGTCTTCTCTATTGCCTTATTGCTCCCAATCAATACGAGGCCAGCGCCAAGGTGGCGTTGCGCACCTCGCCCGCATCGGCGCTTAGCCTGGATGCGCCGGAGCCGTTTGCCTCGGCCTCCATTCTATCCACACCTGTGCAGCTAGAGACGTTGGCAAACGTTTTCCGCAGCGATCAATTGGCTTGGAAGGTGATTACCGGCCTCAAGCTCTATCAGGCGCCGGGGTTCATGGGCAGATTTGCCGCCAAGTTTCCGGATTTTCGCGCCGATGCTCCGGCAGCCAATGCCCAGGAATGGTTGCTGGAGCGCTTTCAGCAGCGGCTGCGCGTACAAACTTTACCACGCACGCTGTTGATTGAGATTCGCTTCCGATCAAGGGACGCGGCCCTGTCGGCTAACGTGGTGAATGCTCTGATTCGTGCCTATAGCGAACAGGAAAGTGATGTACGAGTACATGCCACGGCTCAAGCTGTTACATGGCTAGAGAGCCAGCTAAAGGAGTCGAAGGCCCGCGCGGAACAGGACCAGCAGCGGCTGGCGGCCTTCCAACGCGAGCACGGCTTGCTAACCACACCGGAGATGCTGGCCAACGGACAAGCAGGCGAGTCGCAACACACCTCGGCTTTGCTGGAGATCGATGAGTTGGGCCGCCAGTTGGTGGCTGTGTCTACGGATCGTATTTTGCGCGAGGCCCAGTACCGCGCGGCTCAGCAAGGCGACCCGGAGCTGGTGATCGCCTCCGACACGCGACTGCAGGCCGAGAGCGGCAACTTTGCTACTGCCCTCTTACAGCAGATTCACGCTCGCAGCAGCGAACTGGAACAGGAACAGGCCCAGCTCAGCATTGAGCACGGCCCTAACTATCCCCGCGTGGTAGAGATTCGCGGCCTGCTTAAGGACCTGGACCAGCAGAAAAAAGCCGAGGACGCCAAGCTGGTGGAGCGTTTTCGTAGCGCCTGGCAAACGGCCGCAGACCGTGAGCAGCTGGTGCGCAAGAGTCTCGATGTACTGACCGTGGAAGGCATGAAGGCCAATGAAGCCGCCATTCAGTACACGGCCATGCGCGAGGAGGCCAACGCCAGCCATCAGATATATGTACGGGTGCTGGCAAAAGTCGAAGAGGCGGGACTGACTGCCGGCATCGCATTTTCAAATATTTCGGTGGTGGATGCTGCCCGACAGCCGGTCAAGCCGGTGGCGCCCGATCTGCCGCTTTATATGCTCATTACACTATTTGTCAGCCTTTGGCTGGCGATTGGAGGCGCGTTGCTGATGGAGTCGATTCATCCCTCCTCTCATTTCTCTTCTCATTCATCCTCGTCTCGCGTCGTTCTGGCGCTGTTAGCAGTCATCGTGACAGGCGCGGCGATTCATGCCCAGGCGCCTACGCCCAGCACTTCTGGCCTGCCCACGGGAGTGGTCCGAATGCCTGCCACGCCGGATACGCGAGTTCTGCCCAACCCCAAGGAGGCGCCGCTAACCTGGGACAACCCAGGCCAAGCCGGCGTGTCGCCCATGGCCGGCACACAGTCGGCCACTCCCATGCCCGCGCCCATCGCTCCCGGCGATTTTCTCGATGTCAGCGAGGTTCACACCCCGGAGTTCCATTCCGTGGTGCGCGTCTCTCCCTCAGGCACGGTGACGCTGCCTATGGTTCATGAGGTGCAGGTTGGCGGGATGACCGAGCAATCCGCCGCCCACGCCATCGAGGCGGCACTGATTGCCCAGGGAATGCTGTTACATCCGATGGTATCCGTGCTGGTGACCTCCTACGCCGGGCAGGATGTGAGTGTGCTGGGCGAGGTGGTGCATCCCGGCGTCTATCCATATACGTTGCACCACCGGTTGCTGGACCTGATTTCAGCGGCCTCGGGTCTGGCGCCCAATGCGGGGCGGTTGGTGAACATCTTCCATCGCGACGACGCCAAGACGCCTCATCCGGTTGTGCTGGACCCCAGCGGAACTGACACGGAGATAGATCACAATCCGGAACTGGCTCCCGGCGACACAGTTCAGGTCAGTCGCGCGGGGCTGGTTTACGTGGTGGGCGATGTGCTGCGCCCTGGCGGTTTTCCCGTCGATCCGGCGCAGGGGCTTACGGTGGTGCAGGCGCTTTCTCTGGCCTGGGGGCCATCGCAAAACGCCGCCATGGGCAAGGCCATCCTTATCCGCGAGCAGAAGGGCGGACGCACCCTCACCAGCCTCAATCTGAAGCGCATGTTGCACGGTCAGGAGCCGGACCAGCCGGTCCGCGACCGCGACATTCTCTACGTGCCTGACTCGACGGCCAAGAACATTTGGAACAAGACGGTGGAATCGGCCATTCAATCGGCCATTGGCGTCACCATTTACTCTGCTCTGGTTTATTCGCAGAGGTATTGAGGACCTATGCGCCGCATTGTGTGGGTTTTGTTGCTGATCTTCGCCTTTGCGATTCCATGGGAGTACTCCCTGGAGTTGGGCGAGCCGCTGGGCAACATTGCCCGCGTAGTTGGCTTGCTGCTGCTTCTGGTGGCGATTCCCGCGGTTCTTCAAACTGGCCGCATACGAACTCCGGGGCCGATGCAGTGGCTGGTACTGGCCCTTTATCTCTGGTTCTGCTGCACCTACTTCTGGACGATCGAGCCGCTGGCGACGCAAATCAGGATGCGCGGCTACTTCCAGGAGATGATGATCGTATGGCTGATTTGGGAGTTTGCTGAGAGCGCCGGCGACCTGCGCGAGCTGATGCGGGCCTATGTGGCAGGCTCGTGGGTGCTGGCCTTGCTGACTTTGGCCAGTTTTGTTTCCGCGGATGCCATGGCCGCCGAACAGATTCGCTTTGCCGCCGCCGGACAGGACCCCAACGACGTGGCTCGTTTTCTTAACCTGGGTTTTCCACTGGCGGCGCTGCTGGTGAATAGCGAGCGGCGATGGCCTTGGAGATTACTGGCGCTGGGATACCTGCCGCTGGGCTTGGTTGCCGTTTTGCTCACAGCCTCTCGCGGAGGGTTTCTGGCGGCCGTGGTGGCGCTCATAGGCAGCGGAGTTTTGCTGGCATACGGACATCCGAAGAGGGTAATGGCAGGCGCGCTGGCTTTGCCGTCCATTGCCGCATTGCTATGGTGGATTGTTCCTCGCGGCAGCTTCGAACGGTTGGCTACTATCACTGAGCAGCTTCAGGGCGGCGGCCTGAACCAGCGGTGGAATATCTGGACGGCCGGCTGGCATGCTTTTGTGAAGGCGCCATTGTTCGGCTCTGGGGCAGGATCGTTTGTTTCGGCGGCCGGCCTCGCGCCGATCGATACGGCGCACAACACGGCTCTTTCCATCGCCGTTGCCGGAGGCTTGGTAGCGTTGTTTCTGGCTGTGGCCATTGTGGCCGTCGCGATTTGCTCGATCATGCAAACGAAAGGGCCGCTCCGTTGGGCGATGGCCCTGGCGCTCGTGGTCTGGAGCATCACCTCGTTGGTAGCTACCGTGGAGGAGAATCGCTCGACCTGGCTGTTGCTGGCGTTGATCGCGTTGGCCGGACGGCTGGGGATCGAAGAGCCGAAGTGGCTGGATGATTGCTTCTCAGTAGATGTGCCGCTTCGAGAGTTTCAGACAACCTCTGAACCGATTGTGTAAACAATTTCCATGTTTCCCCTCTCCCAACTCGCGTGGCTCTTTCAGGGCGGCAGCGTCAATCGGCGCATTCTGAGAGCGGCGGCGTCGGTGACCGCGGCGGGGATTTTGGTCAAGATTGTCGCCACATTCAAGGAATTCACCGTCGCCGGTGTCTACGGCCGCACGGACGCGATGGACGCATTTTTGGCGGCCTTTCTGATTCCCAACCTGCTCATCAATTTGATTTCGGAATCGATGAACCAGGCGTTGGTGCCGACGCTGGTGCGGGTGAGGGAGCGCGAAGGACACGAGCGCGCGCAGCAGCTTCTGTCCAGTTCGATGCTGTGGGTATGCGTACTGCTGACCGCGGTAATTGTTGTGATGGCGTTGACCGCGCGCGGCTTCTTTCCACTGATTGCCTCACACTTTCCGCCGGAGAAGCTGGCGCTCGCCGTCCGGCTCTTTTATGCGCTGCTGCCGGTGGTGTTGATTACCGGCATCGCCACCAACTGCACAGCCGTTCTGAATACTTTTGACCGTTTTGCCTGGCCCGCGCTGGCGCCGGTGGCAACTCCGGTTCTTATCATCGTGGGAGCGCTCACGCTCAGCGGCCGCTACGGCATATGGGCGATGGTTTACTCGACGCTTGCCGGAGCGCTGATTCATGCCATAACGGTGGCGTGGATGATGGACACGCGCGGATATCGCTTTCGCCTCTGGTGGCACGGAGCAAACGAAGCCACGCGCGAAGTGGCGCGGCAGTATGGCCCTGTATTGCTGAGCGGCGTGGCGGCCTCCGGCGGCCTGCTAGTGGATCAATCCATGGCCGCCATGCTGCCCGCGGGAAGCGTCTCAGCGCTGGCCTACGCCAACCGCTTTGTGAGCGTGGTGATTACGCTGCTCGCGGGGGCGGTGTCGTCGGCGGTGACGCCGCACTTCTCGCGCATGATCGCTCATCACGACTGGACCTCATGCCGGCAGACGCTACGTACCTGGGTGCGACTGACGGCGCTGGTCTCCACGCCCATTGCGCTGGCTCTGATTGCCGGCTCGCACTGGCTGATTCGCACAGCCTACCAGCACGGCGTTTTTGGGCCAAACGACACGGCGCTGGTCACTCCGGTTCTTGCCATGTACGCTATTCAGATTCCGTTTTTTGTCTCCAGCCGCGTTTATTACCGCTTTCTAGTGGCCAAACGCCGCACGGATCTGATCTTCTATTGCGGTACGCTGAACCTGGGGCTTGATGTAATTTTGAATCTGGTCCTCATGCGCTGGTACGGAGTGGCGGGAATCGCGCTGGCCACTTCGCTGTGGACCGTAAGCACGTTTGTATTTCTCTGGTATTGGACTCGGAAGCTGATGCCTGTGGGAGATGCGGAACAGAGGTGAGCCAAGCAATATACAAAAGCAGGATAGAATCCCCGTAAGACTTACACACTTTACAAAATATTGCATTCGGGCGAATACTCTTTAGTCACTTTCCTCCTGTTTGTCGCCGGCCTATTGGGAAAAATCAGTCTGGTACAGGATTTGCCGGACACTCCACGCGAGGTTTAGAATGGTGGAGTTTTTATGCGTAAAAATCAATTATCTGGACAACCCAGACGGAGGATCATGTGACCTTAAGATTTTTCATGAGGGCCAGCTTCTGTGTGCTCGCTACCTGTGCGGTCATCTTGACAACTGCAGGCCAAACAAAAAGCAGTTCGAATCAGGGTAAGGCGGCTGCGCCTATCGCACAGAATCGGAGCGAGCTGAGTGACGGGAGCTTAGTAGTGCGTGTCAGCAAAATAGAGAATTCTGCAGCCACAATGCGCCAGTCTGGAGCATTCGCAATGTCCACTGGTGGCTTTCAGCAGGGCGCGCCCGAGAGCATCAAGGCCACGAAAGGCAATACATTCCTGACCGTGTTCTTCAGCGCGAAGGCTAAGAGCACCCACTTCGTATTAGACACAGCGGAAATTCTTTTGGTAAAGCCTGACGGTGCCACGATCAGCCCAGCTAGTTTCTCCATTATCGGTTGCGAGTACTGCATGTCTGTAGTGGGCATGACGCTTGGCGGACCGAGAAGCACTACAGATAATTTTGGCCCTTATAGCGTGACATTTGCGGTTCCTCAAGTGGGTCAAGACGGCCTTCTGTTTCGTGTGAGCGGAATTGATGTCGGCACTATTCGCGAGCTAAAGCACTTGTTACCGCCAGCTACAACGGCACATGCTAAACCCACTGCAACACCAAAGCAGTAGTACGGGCTGTCTCCCGAATTCAGTACTACTCCAAAGGCGGGAATTTGTTAACCGAAGATGAAGAAAAGCACCGTGGAGCAACCTCATGATTCCCAGGCCGGCGCAGTATCTTCTTCGCTTCGACGATCTTTGTCCCACCATGGAGCATGACCGCTGGCAGCGCTGCCTGACGTTGATCGAGGAGTTCGGGCTGAAGCCGATTCTTGCCGTGATTCCCGACAACCATGACACGGAGTTGAATCTATCGCCGCCGGACCCCGAGTTTTGGCCGTGGTTGCGAGCCATGGAGGCGGCCGGAGCCACGATTGCCTTGCATGGGTATCGCCATCTCTGCGACAGCCAAGGCGAGAGTCTGTTGTCGCTGCATCGCCACACTGAATTTGCCGGCGTGCCGGAAGTGACTCAGCGGCGGTGGATTCGAGAAGGGCGGGGGATTCTCCGCGGCCAGGGGCTCAATCCGACGATCTTTGTTGCGCCACGCCATGGCTTTGACCATGCCACCCTTCGAGCGCTTCGCAATGAGGGAATCCCGTTGCTCTCGGACGGCTTTGCCCGCATTCCATTCAATCGCGGCGGCATCACATGGATTCCGCAGCAACTTTGGAGGCCGGTGGAAAAATCCAGCGGGCTATGGACCATTTGCATTCATAGCAACTTTACTCATGCATCCCATGTGGATGAGCTTCGTGCTTTCATTCGCGATCATGCCGCGCAGTTCACTTCTGTGGACCGTGTGCTGGCGGAGTATCCACCAGGCAAGCTGGGCCCGATTGAACGGCTTTATGAAGTCTTGACACTTTGGCGAGCCCAGGCACGCCGAGCCAGGAGGCGGCGGAAGCGCCTTTCCCGCAGGTTCAATATCGTTTAGCTTTTTCTGTCCCTCTCCAGTATTCGGTCGAACAAGTCCTCATAAGCACGGGTCGCTTGATCCAGCCTGAAGGCCTCGACGAAGGGGTGGGCATAGCGCTCGCCCGGTCGCAGTGTGCGAAGAGCCTCCAGCAGGGAAGCGGCGAGCGCTTCAGTGGAGATTGTGGAGGCCAGCCATACACCGGGCTGATCGCGCAGCAACTCCGCGACGCCTCCAGAGGCTGGCAAGGCTACAATGGGAAGTCCCGCGGCAGCCGCCTCCAGCAGGGCATTGGGTAGGCCTTCGTGCCGGGAGGGGAGCACAAACAGCGTTGCAGCCGGAAACAGCGTCCAGGGACGGTCGATGTAGCCAGCAAAACGAACCTTGGAATCGATCCCCAGAGCACGACATTCAGCCTTCAGAGCTGCTTCTTCCTGTCCTTCGCCGGCAATCAGCAGGCTGGCATCAGGAAACTCTCTATGAACCGAAACCATAGCTCTTAGCAGTAAATCGAAGCCTTTTTCTCTCGAGAGCCTTCCCACAGCCAGCAGATATGGGCCGGAGCTGGTTTGCGGTGCCGGATTCAAGCTAATGAAACCTCGAATCTCCTCCACATCCACGGGGTTGGGCAGAACCGTCATACGGCTTTCTGCAAGACCCAGCTCCCGGGCCATGTCAGCGGCCATCGATTGCGTCTGGCAGATAACCTTGTCTGCGCGACGGTAGAGCAGCCGGTAAAGAAGGCGGGTGTAACCGGGCACTCCGCCAAAGGCCAGTGTGGTGGAGACGGTTCCGTTCTGACGGATCAGGACGTGTGTTCCGCGCGGGAAGAAGGGGCGCAGCAGCAGCACAAGAAAATTCAGGTGCGCCATTCCGGAGAGGATCAGGTTAGGTTTCAGCCGCCAGATCAGCCGGAGTAGCCGGAAAGCACTGGCTCGCACCCTACGGGCGCCCAGAGCGTGGACGTGTACCGGGATTAGATGCGATTTATCAATATATTTTTGCGTGAACAGTCCCAGATGCAGTTCGTACTTATCTTCGGAGAGGCCTCGCGCCAGGAGCGCCGTCACACGCTCCGCCCCGCCGCCGCCAAGATGCGGAATCAGCAACAGAACCCGGGGGCGTGGATTAGCGAGCACGAGGTTATCCTCAAAATCTCAGTGAGTATAGAGCAAACGCCTGTAATAGTCTGTAATTAAAGCGCACTTTCCCAGAAGAAGTTTTCCACATTGACAGATTAAAGCAGTCTAATGTTTCCTAAGAGTACTGAATCTGATTATCTCCAGAGAGAGACCGACTTTTTGGCTTCTTCTGCGTTGTCACGAGGTTAGTGGCTTAGGCGGATAGCAGGAGTGGACGTACCGGCGCATGGATTACGCTGGAGAGCGTCCAGCTATCATGAGCTCCTGAATTCGCCGAGCACCTTTCCTACCGCGTTTCCGATGCTTTTTTGGAGCGCGAAGGCCCTTTTTGTGAAGTGACTCGTGTTCAAACGCGCCAGAGAAACTGTAGATTCAATTTTTTTGCCCACCATCCTGAGAGTGTGCAACCGATATTCACCCCGAGCCGAGAATCCGGCTCGGCCTACCCGCACTCCCCAGAAACCCCACATCGTTATCGGCATCACGAGCCCGCAAACTTGCCTGGTTCTTGGCGGGCGCCTGCGCACTCTGCGCGAGGCGGGATTTCGGGTAACGCTGGTTTCAAGCTCCGGTAAGTTGCTCACAAGCACGGCCGTTCGAGAAGGAGTTGAGTGGGTTGCAATTCCCATGCGGCGAAAGATGGCGCCAATATCGGACCTATGGTCGCTATTGCGATTGTGCTGGCTGCTTTACCGGCTCAAGCCCGACATGACGGAGTTCAGCACCCCCAAAGCCGGGCTGCTGGGCTCGGTTGCTGCCAAGCTCTGCGGTGTGCCGTCGCGGGTCTATTTTCTGCGCGGGCTCAAGCTGGAAACCTGTACTGGAATCAAACGTCGCGTTTTGTTGGCTGCTGAACGCGTGGCCTCGGCTTGTTCTCATACAGTGTTGTGCAACAGCGAGAGCCTGCGCAATCAGGCTCTGGCTCTGCGTATTGCTCCTGAAGCCAAGCTGAGCTTGTTGGGGAGCGGCAGCAGCAACGGCGTCGATGTAGAGCGCTTCTCGCCGGGCCCAGGTGTCCTGCGTGCCCAACTCGGCCTTCCCTCATATGCGCCTGTGGTTGGATTTGTGGGTCGCTTAACACGCGACAAGGGGCTGCCTGAGCTGGTCGAAGCATTCGACACCATTCTGGCTGCCAGCCCACAAGCACATCTGTTTTTGGTGGGCTGGTTTGACGTCGCAGAGGATGCGCTTGGCCGTTCTCTGCGCTCCCGCATCAAAAACCACCCGCGCATTCACTTGACCGGCTACGTTGACGATACGGCGCCCTATTACCGCGTCATGGACGTGATGGTCCTGCCCACATGGCGGGAAGGTTTTCCGAATGTCGTATTGGAGGCCGCGGCCAGCGGGATTCCCGTTGTGACCACCTTATGTACCGGGTCGCGCGACTCCGTTGTGCCGGAGGTGACCGGGTTACTGATTCCACCCGGCTACCCGGACGCCATTAGCGAGGCCGTGCTGCAGTTGCTGCGCAACCCAGAGCTACGCTACCGCATGGGCGAAGCAGCGCGCGCATGGGTTCTTCAGAACTATGTGAATGGCCGCGTTCTGGGATTGACCGTGAGCTGCTACATGAGACTGCTCGAAAAGAATCAACCCGTCAACACAAGAAGAGTGCCGGTCCCTGCCGATTCCGTGCTCAATACGGTCTAGGGATGAAGTATCACTGCAATTGAATTTGGTGTGCCCCATCTTTACTGAGCGAAGCGCAGCGGAGTCCAAGAACCTGCGTCTGAGATTTTGTACGGAAACGGTGGAATAGCAATCAGCGCTGTGACTGTGGCGCGTCAACATTCACAGGTGTGCTGATTTCGGTTGGAGGCGCTTGCAGTGTATGCGCACCTGATTCGGCCGCATCCAGAATCCAATTGGGACGGATGCCAAGATACAGCGTCGCGGCAACCGCGAACAGTAGGGCCGCGCCGACGGCCACTCCGAACTGCGGCGACATATGCGGTGTGACAGACTTTGCATCGTCATCAAGATCCAGACGTTGCGTGGCAACCATAGCCAGACGCAGATAGTACGCTGCGGCCAGGCCTGAATTCAGCAACCCGATGATGGCCAGCCAGATAGCCCCGCCGCCCACCGCGGCGGCAAAAGAATAGAACTTACCGAAAAATCCGCCGGTGAAGGGAATTCCGACCAGCGAAACCAGAAAGAAGATCAGCAGGCTGCCGAGCAGGGGCGAGCGGTAGATAAGCCCGCGATAATCGTTGATGAGCGGCAGCTTCTCGTCGTAACCACTGACCAGCGTCACCACGGCAAAGATGCCCACGTTCATGGCCGCGTAGGCCGCGGTGTAGAAGCTGGCGGCGGCGATGCCGCTCGAGCCGAGTCCGGCGAAGGCTGCCAGCAAGTAGCCGGCATGAGCGATTGCAGAGTAGGCCAACATACGCTTCACGTTTTGCTGGCGCAGCGCGGCCAGGTTACCCACCGTCATGGAGAGCACAGCCACTATCCACAGCAGCGGCTGCCAGACGGGGCGCAGCGTGGGCAGCATCTCGTAGACCACCCTCAGCAGCAGCGCGAAGGCCGCGGCCTTGGGTGCGGTGGACATCAGAGCCACCACCGGCGTTGGCGAGCCTTCATAGACATCCGGCGTCCATACGTGGAAGGGCGCAGCGGAAACCTTGAAGAGGATGCCCACCAGCATCAGCCCCAGTCCGGCCAAGATGAACGCGTGATTTTGCGCGGCGGGAGCAAGTCGGGCGATCTCGTAGATTTGCGTAGTGCCGGTGGCGCCGAAAATCATCGCAATGCCATAGAGAAGGAAGGCTGTGGCAAAGGAGCCGAGCAGAAAATACTTGATGGCGGCTTCCGGTCCGCGAGCGGTATGTTTGCGATAGCCGGCCAGAATGTAGGTTGCAATAGAGGAGATTTCAAGCGCGATGAAGACCAGCAGCAGTTCGACCGCGCCGGTGAGCAGGCACATACCCACAGCGCCAAAGACGATGAGTGCGTAAAACTCGCCCTGGTGATGGCTGTCTTCAGGCAAGGTGTCGAGCGAGAGTAGCAGCGCGACAAGAACAATGCCGCAGATGAGTACGTGAAAGAAGACGGTAAAGGCGCTGGTCTCGACAGTGCCTGAGTAGCCGGTTCCTTCCGGCAGCGAAAGCTGAAAGAGGCTGCCCCAAAGCGCGAACATGGTGCCTAATGTGGCCACCACACCCAGATAGCGGCGCGGGAATGGGGATGGCAGGGAAGCGTCGAGCAGCATTACGGCCACGCCTGTCAGCGTAAGAATGACCTCGGGAAGGATGCGGAAGATGTTGTCTAGAGGATTCACCGCAGGCCCTCCGTATGGGACGAAACCGGTATTGCGGATTGAGGCATAACGAGAGGCGCGTTGTTGAGCGACTTTAACGGCGGAGGATGCGCACCCTTCTCGATGATCGGCAGCCAGAGCATCGGCGCTAATCCCATGACAAGCATCAGCACGACCAAAGGCCACAAGACGGCCAGATGACCTGCATGCAAATCATCTGGCGACTTCGATGCGACCAGTGTGCTCTCTGGTCCGTAGAAGAGTCGCTGAATCAGCCACAACATGTAAGCCGCGCCCAAAATCACGCCAATCGTGGCAGCGATGGCCCAGCCGTAGCTCACCCCGATAAAGGTGCTGACGAGAATCAGAAACTCGCCAATGAAGCCGTTGAGCATGGGCAGGCCGATCATGGCGAGAGAAGCGATGACAAAAAAAGTTGCCATGCGTGGAAGCTTGGCGGCCAGCCCGCCATAGGCGTTGATCTCGCTGGTTGCGTAGCTGTCGTAAAGCAGGCCCAGCAGCAGAAAGAGCGCGCCGTCCACTACACCGTGATTCAAAATCTGATAAACAGCGCCCTCCCAACCGGTGAGTGTCAGTCCGTAGATGCCCAGCGTAATCAGGCTCAGATGGCTCAGCGCCGCAAAGGCCATCAGCCGCCAGAAGTCGCGCTGGACTAATGCGAGACAAGCCCCGTAGAGTATACCGACGACCGCGAGGCCAACCAACAGTGGCGCGACAGCCCGCGCCTGCTCTGGGAAGAGGCCGATGTGGAAGCGCAGCATGGAGTAGAGGCCGAGCTTGCCGGCCACGACCATGGCCAGAGCGACTGGAGCTTCGCTGAAGGTGTCGGCCAGCCAGCCGTGTAGCGGAAAGACCGGAACCTTGACGGCGAAAGCGAAGAGAAACGCCAGAGCCGTCCAGAACAAAGCTCCAGCGGGGAAGTTTCCGTGAGCGATAAGAATCTGATTCGTGGTGAAGTCGAAGCTGCCGGTTACAGAGTAGAGCCAGAGAATCGCGACTAGCAGTGGCGCGGAGGGTATGAAGGTGAAGAGGAAAAACTTCAGCGCGGCTTTGGGTCTGTCTTTGCGGCCATACATGGCGATGAGAATGGCCATAGGGACCAGCGACAGCTCCCAGAAGCCGTAGTAGACCATCAAATCGAGCGAGATAAAGACACCCAACATGGCCGTCTGCTGAATCAGGAAGAGCGCGAAGAAAAGTTTGCGCCGCGACTGGATGGCGTTCCAACTGGCCATTACGCCGATGGGAGCGAGCAAGCCGACCAGTACTACCGGCCACAAGCTCAAGCCGTCCACGCCTACGTGGTAGAAAATCGCCGGTCGATCAATCCACAGGCGGCTGATCTCAAACTGGAAGCCGGATTGCATTTTGTCGAAGTGCGTGGGCAGATGCAGCGTCAGGCCGAAGGTGATGAGCGTGGTGACCAACGCGATCCAGTTGGGCAGCTTGGCGCGCTCCGGCGCAAGCGCCACTAGCACCGTCCCGGCCAGCGGAAGCAGCAGGATCAACGTGAGAATCGAGTTGTTGATTTCGTTCATCTCTCAATGCCCCGCTATGCCTAGGTGAATTGCCGGAAGACTAGCCAGCACCGTTGCCCACGGAACCAGCAGAAAGAGCAGCACCGCTGCCGCTCCGGCGGCCAGCCACGCCGCATAAGAGCGCAGATTGCCCGATTGCCAGCGTTGCAGAATAGCTCCCGCAAAGGTGGCAATGCCGCCGAGCAGCCATGCAGCGCCGCCTAGCAGGCCGATGTCCACCACCCACTCCAAAACGTATTTCGAGATGGCAAGCAGCGGCTTGACGATCACAGCATTGTAGAACTCGTCGATATAGTATTTGTTGACCAACAGCTTATACCCAGTAGGCAAATCCGCGGCCAGTTGTGCCGGACGTGCTGGGTTGCGCCGGTAGTATTTATCGGCGATCAGCCAGCCTTCCAGCGCGGCAAGAATCGCCAATGTGCTGAGGATGATCTCCCAGGGAAGAGGAAACAGTGGAGAGAGAACAGAACTAGTTGTCTCAGTGCCGTGCGCGCCCACCGATGGTGCAAGGTAGCTGCCGAAGCGTAGCACGCCGATCCAGCCGCCACATAACGAAAGGAAAGCAAGAATCAGCAGCGGGCCGCGCATCGACCACGGGCACTCATGCACATGGCCCTGCGGGCTGCGGGGTTCTCCCAGAAATGCCATGTACCATAGCCGGAACATATAAAAAGCAGTCAGCAGCGCCGTCACAAGGCCGACAAACCAGAGGATTTTCCCATAAGGTTGCTGCAAAAAAGCTGCATAGAGGATGGCGTCCTTGGAGTAGAATCCGGCGAAGGGAAAGATTCCGGCGATGGCCAGAATGCCGACGGTTGTCACCGCAAAGGTGATGGGCAGCTTCCGCCACAGGCCGCCCATTTTGCGCAGGTCCTGTTCGCCGCCGAGCGAATGAATCACCGAGCCCGCCGCAAGAAAGAGCAGAGCCTTGAAGAAGGCGTGCGTCATCAGGTGAAAGATAGCCGCGGAATATGCCGCCACGCCACAGGCCAGAAACATATAGCCGAGTTGCGAGATGGTGGAATATGCCAGAACTCGCTTGATGTCATTCTGGACCACGGCAATAGTCGCGGCGAAGATGGCTGTGATCGCGCCTACCGTGGCCACCACGCCAAGCGCAAAGGGCGAGTGGTCGAACAAAACATGCGTGCGAGCAACCATGTAGACGCCGGCCGTGACCATGGTGGCCGCATGAATCAACGCGGAGACCGGCGTAGGGCCTTCCATTGCGTCGGGCAGCCAGATGTAGAGCGGCAACTGCGCGCTCTTGCCTGCCGCGCCCAGCATCAGGCAAAGGGCGATGACGGTAAGCACACCGCCCTGCCACGCGGGATTCGCATTGAGAAGATCGCCGATCTCGCCGAAGTTGAGCGTGCCGAATTTGTCCACCAGCAGAAACATTCCGATGAGAAAGCCGAAGTCACCAATGCGGTTGACGATGAAGGCCTTCTTACCCGCGTCGGCGGCGGATTTCTTCTGAAAGTAAAAGCCGATCAGCAGATACGAGGCCAGGCCTACGCCCTCCCAGCCGACAAACATCAGTAGAGCGTTTCCGGCCAGCACCAGCACCGTCATAAAAAACAGAAACAGATTCAGGTACGAGAAATAGCGCGCGTAGCCCTTGTCGTCGTCCATGTAGCCAACGGAGTAGACGTGAATCAGAAAGCCTACTCCAGTGACCACAAGAAGCATCACCAGCGAAAGCTGGTCGAGGACGAAGCTAAAATCGATGTGCAGCAAGCCGGCGTTGATCCAAGGGAGCGGGCAAGTTTCGTCGTAAGGAAACGAATTCGCAGCCGCCGCGGCATAGAGCACCATGCTAAACGAAGCCAGCGGCGCCAGTAGCGCAACCGTTGTCACCGTCCTCTTAGGCAGCCGGGAACCCTGGATTCCATTGATAAGGAATCCCGCGAATGGCAGCAGCGGAATCAGCCAGAGATGGAGGTCTGCGGTCATAGTTTCATCCGGTCAATGCGGTCGACGGCCAGTGTTGTGCGGGCGCGGAAGACGGCGATGATGATGGCCAAGCCCACGGCGGCTTCCGCCGCTGCCACCATCATTACGAAGAATACGAAGATCTGCCCCTTCACCGCGTGCCACTGGTGGGCGAAGGTGACAAAGGAAAGATTGACGCCGTTCAGCATCAGCTCAATGGACATAAAGACAGTAATCAAGTTGCGCTTGATGAGAAAGCCAACGACACCTAACGAAAACAAGATGGCGCTCAACAAAAGATACCAACTCAGCGGGACTTCCTGCGTAAGGAGAGAATTCATTCTTCGCCCGTCCTTTCTTCAGTCTTGCTGCCGCTATGACTGGCCAGCGCAACCGCGCCCAGAATGGCGATGAGAATCAGTACCGAGGTGACCTCGAACGGCAGCAGCAGTTTAGTGAAGAGCACCGCGCCTAGTTCGTCGATAGAGGTAATGCCGTCGCTCAGCCGGGCCACGCCCAGCCCATGCGAGTGCAGAATCACGGTGGCGATGACGGCCAGGATCGCCGTCACCGCTGGAAAGCCGACGTTTTGCGCAACACGGCTGCCCAGTGTGCGCTCCTCGCGTCCGGCGTTAAGCAGCATGACGACGAAGGCGAATAGCACCAAGATGGCGCCGGCGTATACGATGACCTGCGCCGCAGCCAGAAACTCCGCGCCCAGCAGCAGGTAAATCACGGCCAGCGAGATCATCACCACAATCAGCGACAGAGCGCTCATCATGGGATGGCTCTGGAGGAGGAGGTTGATCGCTCCAGCCAGGCAGAGTCCCGCAAACACGATAAACAAAATCAGGTGCATCGCACGCTCCGGGAAATTCTCCCCGATTAGTGAATCAGCGATAAGCCAGCCACAGGCTTGTCGCCACAATGTTCACAATGGCCAGCGGCATCAGCCAACGCCATCCGAAGTTCATCAACTGGTCGTAACGGAAGCGCGGCAATGTTCCCCGCACCCAGACGTATAAACAGAGAAAAGAAAAAACCTTGAGCACAAACCAGCAGAGGGGCATTATCGCCTGGACAAAAATGTTGTGCGAGGTGCCAAACAAGTTACCGAAGGGATTTGTCCAGCCGCCCAGAAATAACAAGGTAGCCACGCATCCTACGTTGATCATGTTGCCATATTCAGCCATGAAAAACATGGCGAACTTCATGGAACTATACTCGGTGTGATAGCCGCCGGTCAGTTCGCTTTCTGCCTCGGGCAGGTCAAAGGGAGAGCGGTTGGTCTCCGCGTAGGCAGCCATCAAGTAAATAAAAAATGCCACAAACTGCATTCCGCCGAAGAGGTTCCAGCTCAGGATGCCATTTGTCCCCTGCTGATTGACAATATCATTCAAATTGAGTGAACCCGCGCGCAGCACTACGCCTACCAGCGAGAGGCCCAACGCTAGCTCGTAGCTTACCAACTGCGCCGAGGAGCGCAGCGCTCCCAGCAGAGAATACTTATTGTTCGACGACCATCCGGCCAGCGCGATGCCGTAGACGCCGATAGAAGTCACGCCCAGGATCACCAACAGACCGACATTCACATCGGAGATCTGAAACATGTACAAACCGTGTGGCACCAGGGATGCGATCCGCGAACCGTATAACTTGGCGAAATCATGCAATTCGACGTTTGGATCTCCGAAGGGAACAACGCCAATCAATATCAACGAGCAACCCAGCGCGAGGACGGGAGCGAGAAGATAGAGCGGGCGATAGACGCCGGTGGGGATGATGTCCTCTTTGAGAAAAGATTTTGCGCCGTCGACGAGCGGCTGCAATAGGCCGAATGGCCCCACGCGGTTCGGCCCCCAGCGGTTCTGGATGCGTCCCACGAGCTTGCGCTCCAGCAGCACGGTGTAAGCGACGCCCAGCAGCATCACCACCGTCACCACGGCTACCTTGAGCACGCTCCACAGAATGAACCACCAAATCGTCACTGGTCTTCAGCCTCTTCTTCTTGCTGTAAACTTACTTCGTCCGAATCTTTACCAACTGTGCCGCCTGATGCCGCGCGAGTTCGTGAAGCGCCGTGCTGTGCTGCCCCAGCGTTCCAGATGTAAATAACCCATCGTGCGCGGGAGTGATCTCGTCACTACTAGTCCACGCGATGGCTGGTGTTAAGCCCAGCTCGGTATGTACATCGTTGCTGCTTAATAGATTCACACGGTCCACAGCATAACTGGGAACCAGCCGAGCAATTTCGTCCAGCACTGCCAGTGGATCGAAGGGACTCAGCCTCGGCTCAAGATTGTTGGCCTGAAGCCACACCGCATGAAGGTCCGCTTCACCTGCCTGCGCGCCGCGCGATTGGCCAAGGTCGGCAGTGATGCTGCCCTTGCCGAAGGGAACTAAAGTCTTTACGTCCACACCCATCGCATCTGCCAGCCGCACAAGAATTTCAAACTCAGGTTTTACTCCGGCGCGGTCGGCGGCCTTGCGCACTATCTGCACGTCGCCGAAGGTGTTGGTCACTGTGCCGGATTTTTCGTAGAGACTGGCGGCGGGCAGCACGACATCGGCCAACGCAGCGGTCTCGGTGAGGAAGATGTCCGCGACGATCACGAAGGTTTTCTTCAATGCCTTCGGCTTTACACTATGCTTTGCGACCGGATCGGCGCCGACGACCAGCAATGCGCCCAGTTCACCTTTGTCGGCTGACTTCATTATCTCAACAAGCGTCTTGCCGGGCATCGCGGACAGTCCTGTGTACTCGGCGAATGCGCCGGGTGCTGTGACTGGAACATAGCCGGGAAGCAGGTCAGGCAACAGCCCCATATCCGCAGCGCCGCGCGAGTTGGCGTAGTCACCGAGGAAGGCAAATCGCACATTCCCCAGTTGAAATCCCCAGTTCACCAGTTCGGCAACCTGCGCACCGCTGAACTCAGCGCCGAATACTACGAGCAACGAATCCTCGGCAAGCACCGCTTCGCGGAAGGCGGCGTCTTTGAGGATCGCGTTGCTGCCACCGAGGTAAGCAGCGAGAGCAGTGTAGCCGTCAGCGGGCAGACGCATAGTCGCCTGGGCCATGCGTTCCAGCTTGATGGCCTTGGCATTAGCGACGTAAAGACGCGCACGATTGAGCCGTACATTGGTGCGTAGATTCCAGGCCAGCAGCGGATGTTCTTCTGTCGGATTGCCGCCGATCAGTAGAATCGCCGGCGCAGTGGCCGTATCGCGCAAACTGGCCGCCTTGCCGTTGTGTCCGGCGAGAGACCGCGCAAAAGCGGCATAATCCGCAGTCCGCTCGTGATCGATGTTGTTCGTTTGCAGAACAGTCCGCGCAAACTTCTGGAGTAAATAATTCTCTTCGTTGGTCGTCCGGTTGGAACCGATGACGCCGATGGCCGCCCCGCCCTTGCAGTCGCGAACTTCTTTCAGCTTGCGCGCCGCAAAATTCAGCGCATCCGCCCACGTAGACTCCACCAGCTTGCCTTCGCTGTTGCGCACCAGAGGTTTGGTCAAGCGATCTTGACATTCGACGAAATCAAATCCAAACCGCCCCTTGGCGCAGAGAAAGTCGCCGTTGATGCCGCTCTTGTCGCGGTTGCTGGCGCGGAGAATTTCAGAACCATCCTTGGTTTGGCGCACGCCAAGCGTCACCTTGCAGCCATCGCCGCAATGTGTGCAAACCGTCGCCACGTGGTTCATCTCCCACGGCCTTGTCTTGTAGCGATATGTTCCACTGGTCAGCGCGCCAACCGGGCAGATGTCGATGCACATGCCGCATTGCTCGCAGTCCAAATGGTCACTGCCGTTGGGTGAGATCACCGAGTTCACGCCGCGATTTTGCACGCCTAGCGCCCATACGTCCATGCCCTCGCCGCAGACGCGGATGCAGCGATAGCAGAGGATGCAGCGCGGGCGGTCGAAGTAGACGGCGGGCGACCACTGCTGCTCTTCGCGGTGCTGCTTGGCCTCGGCGTAGAGGCTCTCGCCCGCGCCGTACTTGAAGGTCATGTCCTGCAACTCGCACTCGCCGCCGGCGTCGCAGACCGGGCAGTCGAGGGGATGATTGCCGAGCAGCAGTTCCAGCGTCGCCTTGCGGGCCTGGGCGATCTCGTCCGACTCGGTGACGAAGACCTGCCCCTCGGCGACGGTGGTGGTGCAGGCGGTTTGCAGCTTGGGAACCTTCTCCTGGCGCACTACGCACATGCGGCAGGCGGCTTGAAGCGAAAGGCCGGGGTAATAGCAGAAGGCAGGAATCTCGATTCCCGCCTTGCGACAGGCGTCGATGAGCAGTGTCCCCGCGGGAGCCGTCAGCTTCTTTCCATCGACAATGAAGGTTACGTCTGCCATTCCTGTCCTATTCTTTGTCTATACTTCAACCGGGACTACAATTTTCGACCATTCAATTGTTGTCATTTTCCGCAATCTAATGTGAGCCACCTGCATCCCTGCGCCAGATTACATCTTCAGCTTTTCCAAAGCGAATATCGTTGACGCCGTCTGGGACTCGTACATCATAGCGGAAATAGCCGCTCGTTCTCTTCAACACGAGGCCGGTATAAACGTTTACGATGATGGACGAATTGGATCTTTGCGCCGTAATGTTGTACACCGACATGGAATTATGGCCACACAAACCAGAAATACGCACAACACGAATTCCGTCATGCTGGATTTCAGACGCCTTAAAATCCACTACCATGTTGCGTTCCAAAACCGTCGCATGGCGACTGTATTGAACCATCATTGCTACCCCTGAGAAGAGCACACACAACGCAACAAAAGCAGCTTTTCTCATGCAAACCTCTTCTCCAGATAGGATTGCATCAAAGTACCTCTACCAGTCCAGCCTTACCTACATTTGCGAACGGGCAGGACTTGCCGTTTAGGTGGTCCTCGAACTCCTTGCGGAACTTCTTCACGAATCCCAGCATGGGCATGGCTGCCGCGTCGCCCAGCGGACAAAACGTCCGGCCCAGCATGTTTTCCGCCAGGTACTGAATGTTGTCGATGTCCTTGGCCTCGCCGAATCCGGCATGAAAGCGGGTTAGCGATTTTTTCAGCCAGTCGGTTCCCTCGCGGCAGGGAGTGCACCAGCCGCAGCTCTCATGCTGATAGAAACTGATGGTTCTGAGCGCAAACTCGACGATGCAGGTCTGGTCGTCGATGACCACCACACCAGCCGAACCGAGCATCGAACCGGCCTTGCCCACTTGGTCGAAGTCCATGCCGATGTCGATCTCTTCCGGCAACAAAACCGGCGTAGACGACCCACCGGGAATGACGGCCTTCAATCCGCGACCGCCGCGTACTCCGCCCGCGACCTCGTAGATCATCTTCTTGAGGTTGTAGCCCATGGGCAGCTCGTAGACGCCGGGGCGCTCGACATGGCCGCTGATTGAAAACAGTCTTGTCCCGCCATTGCGCGGCGTGCCCACAGTCGCAAAGGCCGCGCCACCCATTTCGATTACGTGCGGTACGGTAGCAATCGTCTCTGCGTTATTGATGACAGTAGGCCCGCCGTAAAGTCCGACGACGGCAGGGAAGGGCGGCTTGATGCGCGGCACGCCTCGCTTGCCTTCCAGCGACTCCATCAGTGCCGATTCCTCGCCCACTTCATATGCGCCTGCGCCTGTCTGCGTGATGATCTGGAATTCAGTCTCGCTGCCAAAGATGTTCTTACCGAGAAAGCCTCGCGCGTAAGCATCGGCCACAGCCTTTTCCATGATTTCCAGAAGATAGCGATATTCGCCGCGCAGATAGATGAAGCCCAACTTTGCGCCGATGGCCAGGCCGGCGATGATCGTGCCCTCGATAACCGCGTGTGGATCATGCAAAAAGATCAGATGGTCCTTGCAGGTACCAGGCTCGCTTTCGTCGCCGTTGACCAGAACATACTTAGGCTTGTCGGATTGTTTGGGCACGAAGGACCACTTCATGCCCGCAGGAAAGCCCGCGCCGCCGCGTCCTCGTAAGTTTGAGGCCTTCATCTCATCGATGATCCAATCGGGACCTTGTGCAAGGCACTTCTTCGCGGCTTCGTATCCGCCGAGTTCGATGTACTTGTCGATCTTCGCCGCGCCCTGGCCGAAGCGCTTAGAGACAATCTTGACTTCATCGGGATGGGAGACCAGCCCAGGCAATGTGACCTTCGCATTCGCCTTTCGATAACTTGTCAGAATCGCGGGCACCTGGTCAGCCGTCAACTTGTCGTGAAAGTCGTAGTTCACTTGAATGGCCGGCGACCACGAGCAGGCTCCAATGCACTCGACCTCTTCGAGCGAGAACAGCCCGTCAGTCGTCACGCCCTTGTGTCCGATTCCCAACTCCTCTTTGAATCGTTCGTAAACCTCGTAGCCGCCGCGCAACATGCAACTGATGTTGGTGCAGACCTGCACATTGTATTTGCCCGCCGGCTTGAAGCGCAGCATGGAGTAGTAACTGGCCACATTACGGACTTCAAGTTCGGTTATGCCGATGCGATCTGCCACTTCGGAGATCACCGCGTCGGAGAGATAGCCGACTTCATCCTGCGCATAGAGCAGCATGGGAACCAGCGCCGAGCGGCGCAGCGGATACTTCAGAACCAGTGCGTCGAGGCGCTCTGCGAGCTTGGGGGAGAAGAGACTCATGGTTTCAGGACTCATTGTGTCTTCTCCAGTACCGATGATTCAACGTCCGAGAGCGGCCCGAGAGCTTCACGATCAACTCCATATAGATCCGTCTCCACGCTGAGTTTTAAAACTTCAAAATCCTTCTCGATGGACCTTTGATCTGTTGTCTGCTCGTAATAGCCCGTTTCATTCACAAGCCAAACGCAGTTCAATCCATCCTGTCGGCTGTAATAGCCAATCCGAAAAATTCTGCCCTGATTGTTTCTCCACGGTGACAACAGCTTCACAACTGAACGCGGTGGGATTACTTTACCGGTATAAGCACTGGCGCGGACAATCTTCTTTACCATTGGTTCAGGCAGTTGGCGTTTCATCGATCAATCTCCCCCAGCACAATGTCGATGGAACCGATAACGGCGATCACGTCGGCCAGCATACGGCCCTTGCACATGGTCTCGATGGCCTGCAACGTCGCGAAGGACGGATTGCGAAAATGGACACGATAGGGTTTGGCCGTGCCGTCGGAGACGATGTAGTAGCCCATCTGTCCGCGCGGCGATTCAATGCCCTGATAGACCTCGCCGGCCGGAACCGCGAATCCCTCGGTCACAATCTTGAAGTGATGGATGAGCGCCTCCATCTGCGTCTTCATCTTCTCGCGATCGGGCAGGACAATCTTGGGCGCGTCGGCCTTGATCAGCCCCTCGGGCATACCGTCCAGCGCCTGCTGGATCATCTTTACGCTTTCGCGCATCTCGATGAGCCGAATCAGATAGCGCGCCCAGCAGTCGCCCTCGGTGGCGATGGGTACTTTGAACTGAAACTTCTCGTAGCCGGAGTAGGGCATATCGCGGCGTAGATCAAAGTCCACTCCCGAACCGCGCATATTCGGCCCCGTGACGCCCAGAGCAACGGCGTCTGCGGCGGAGAGAATGCCCACGCCCTTCAGCCGGTTGCGGAAGATGGGATTGCCGGTCAGCAAATTCGAATACTCGTCGATCTTTTCCGGAAATGTCTTGATGAATCCCTGCACACGGTCGAAGAAGTCCAGCGGTGGCTCCATAGCTAGCCCGCCGATGCGGATGTAGCTGGTCATCATCCGCTGGCCAGACAGCCCCTCGAAGATGCGCAGAATCTCTTCGCGCTCGCGGAAGGTGTAAAGAAAAACGGTCAGCGCGCCAATGTCCATGGCGTGCGTGCCCAGCCAGATGAGATGCGAATTCAGGCGGGTCAACTCAGCGAGCAAAACGCGCAGCCATTGCGCCTTCTCCGGAATCTCCAGCCCCAACAGCTTTTCCACGGCCAGGCAATAGCAGAGGTTGTTGGCCATAGGGCTGAGGTAATCGAGCCGGTCGGTCAGCGGGACAATCTGGTGATAGAACTTGGCCTCGCAGGTCTTCTCGATGCCGGTGTGCAGGTAGCCGATCTCCGGTTGCAGGCGGACGACGATCTCGCCGTCAATCTCCACCACCAGGCGCAGAACTCCGTGCATGGCGGGGTGCTGCGGGCCCATGTTCAGAATCATGTGCTGGTCATGAGCGCCTGTGGCTGCCGGAGCTTCCAAAATAGAGGTTCCAATATGGATGGGGTTGGCCGGATTCATCAGCGGTACCCCTCCACCGGATAGTCCTTGCGCAGCGGATGGCCTTGCCACTCGTCGGGCATCATGATGCGGCGCAGGTCAGGATGGCCCTCAAAAATTATTCCGAAAAGGTCGAAGACCTCGCGCTCATAAAAATTCGCTGCGGGCCAGACGGAAGTGATGGACTCTACCGCTGGCGCGTTTCCGTCTACCATCACCCGCATCCGGATACGTTCCTTACAAGTGTGCGAAACGATGTGATAGCTCAACTGGAAACGTGGCGAGGAAGGGAACCAGTCCACCGCAGTCACATCCTCGAAGAAGTTGTAGCCGGCCGCCTGCACCGTTGTTGCAGCCGCACGAATCTCGCCTGCGGCGATGGTCAGCGTCAGCTCGCCCCGGTCAAACTTCGCATCGATTAGAGCATCGGGCTTCCACGACAAAACGGCCTTGACCGCAGGATGCTCGGCAAGCTCCTCCAACACGGCCGCTCTGCCAATGAGTGTGTTCTGGCTCATCCTAGAGGTCCGCCTTATCCTGGCTCCAGTTCAGGATGCCCTTGCGCACAATGTAATAGAGCCCCACAAGCACAAAGCCAAGATAAACCACCATCTCCCAGAAGCCGAAAAATTGTGAGCAGCCGGCCAGCTTCGGCAGCTTGGTGTAGACCACCGCCCAAGGCATCATGAAAACCGCTTCCACATCGAACAGGATGAATAGCATGGCCACCATATAAAAGCGCACGCTGAAGCGCTGCCGCGCATCGCCTGTGGCCACAATCCCGCATTCGTAGGGAGCCAGCTTGACAGGCGTGTTGCGATGTCGCCCGACAATCCAGGAGGCCACCACCATGATCAATCCAAGCCCAAATGCTGCAAGAATTTGTAGAAACAGAGGAAGATATTGCCAGTGGTAGGGGATCATGGCCGACCAGTCCAAGGAATTGCATCTGTCTAAGCGAAGCCAAAACTGCCTCACCGCGGCAAGATGCTGGTTTGAGATTAGGTTTTCAGACTCGTTCCGTCAAGACAGGTAGCAACCTGCAAAGTGGCTCAGAACCGGCTGTAGATGCGCAATAAGGCAAATCGCCCCGATTTGCTCCACAATCTACCCTTTGCAGATAATTTCATGGTTTTGTGAGACGCTGGCATTGAATCCTTCCAGCCGGGCCTTCCTTCGCGAATCCAGGGGTAGTCGCGTACAGAACATCGGTTTTAGGAACCTGTTTCTGCACAGATTCTTGTGCAATTTCATACAGCATTTTCATCATAGGGGCATAGCGTAAGCAATCAAGGAGTGTCGTCGAGAGCTAGATCGCATCAAGCGCAAAATAGGCGCGAGATACCCCAAAATTTCTCACGCGGAATACGGTACCTTCGTCATCTGAAAATTCAATGCCTACAGCCGAAGAAGAGAGTGAGGATAAACAGCATGGCAGCCACAACGAACACCGTATTCTCAATCCCTGATTCTGCGTTGGCGGTTTCCATCGCCCGTGTACGCACCAGACGGCGCCGCATCACGCCGCAGGCCGGGCGCGCTCTTGAAATCCTCGCCCACGCCATCGAATACCTTACCGACGAGTTCGTCCATACAGGCCTCTCGTTTTCCGAAAGAAATGAGCAGTTGGAGGCCGTGCAGATTCTTATGGCGCGCAACCGCCAGGTTTATTTCGAGTGTCCTGTAGTGCCGAGCTTTGGCGAGCGCTGCCGCGCATTGTTGCATCATCTCGCGGCGTAATCCATCACGTATATTCTTCCGAATTATCCCAGAACACGCCTGATTTCTATCCATGAACATCGGCAGCTAAGTTTCGGCTATTTTGGATGCGCCAATTCTTTGCCTGGACCTCGCCTGTCTCGACCTGCGCCCCATGCGATAAACTTTGCCCAGTATGCAGAGCACATTCTGGAAGCAGGGAACCTGGAAGTTGTGGGCAGCGGCTGTACTCTCCGCCGGCCTGCTGGAGTTGCCTTTTCCGTTGGCCGGCCCGATGCCGCCCTGGCGGTCGGTCTTCGCCTGGTTTGGACTGGTCCCACTCTTGTGGGCGCTTCTGTCGCCGGCCTGTGTCGCAGTGTCGCACCACCTGCGCCGCGGCTTCCTTATCGGCTATCTCTGCGGCGTGCTGTGGTACATGGGCAACTGCTACTGGGTCCGCGACACCATGCTCCACTACGGCGATATGCCTCCCATGGCCCCGACCTTGCTGCTTATCGGCTACAGCCTGGTTCTGGGAACCTACTTCGGACTCTTCGGCCTGGGCGTCGTGCTGGTGCGCCGCACCACCGGCAGCACACGGCTGGCTCTGGCCTTCGCGCCCTTCCTCTGGGCCGCGCTGGAACTGGCCGCCTCGCGTATTACTTCCGTTCCCTGGGATCAGCTCGGATACTCGCAAGTGGACAACGGGATCGTTAATCAACTCGCCCCCTGGACCGGCGTCTACGGCATCAGCTTTGTGTTAGTGGGTGTCAATGCGCTCCTGACTGGCGGGCTGATACTGGAGTCTCGACCGCACATCGGACACAGAGACCGGATTCCTTTGCGCACGATTGGAGTGCTGCTGTTGATGGCGGGTGCGGTCGGGATTACGATTCCGCCACCACAGCCAGCGCCCACAGTCACCGCTGTTCTCATCCAGCCAAATCTAGATGTGGGAGACGACAATATGTGGTCGCGCCCCGGCGAATGGGAGCAGCACATCGCCGAGTTCCAGCGTTTGGCCGGTGAACAATGTAAAACCTACATCGCCGGAATCCCCCAAACCGGCGCGCCGACCGGCGAAATCATCTGTCCACCTTATCCCACGCATCCCGACCTGGTGGTTTGGCCGGAGTCGCCCGCGCCCTTCATCGAGAAGAACGCGCGCTTTGAGCAGGCGATGACATCGATTGCCCGTCAGGCGCAGGCTCCTCTGATCGTGGGCAACCTGGGCGTTGACTCCTCATTTGAACGCGGCTTGAATTACTACAACTCGGCTCGCATCGAAGGCGCCGATGGCGCGCGCGTGGGCCGCTATGACAAAATCCACCTCGTTCCCTTCGGCGAATACATTCCCTACAAAGAGTTGCTCTTCTTTGCCCACAAGCTCACCGGCCGCGTCTCGGAGTTCACCCGTGGCACGGATCGCAAGGTCTTCATCCTGCCCAGCAGCAACGGAGAGCGCCACCGCTACGGCGTCTTCATCTGCTATGAGTCGGTCTTTGCCGACGAGGTGCGCCACTTCGCTCAATTGGGCGCCGAGGTGCTGGTCAACATCAGCGACGACGGCTGGTACGGCGACACCAGCGCCCCCTGGCAGCATCTGAACATGGCGCGCATGAGGGCCATCGAAAATCGCCGCTGGCTTCTGCGCGACACCAACAACGGCGTCACCGCGGTCATTGACCCTTACGGGAGAGTCCGCCAGTCGATTCCACGCCACCAGACGGACGCGCTGCCAGCGCAGTTCGCTTTCTGCAGCGATGTCACCTTCTACACCGCTCACGGCGACGTTTTCGGCTGGCTCTGCGTCCTGCTGAGTTTTGTCGTTGCCGCCTGGTCGGGAAGAAAGCTTCTGCGAGCGTATCTCGCCACTCCCTCAAATTGAATGGAAAGATGGCATTGGCGTGATTGGATGGCACACAACATCCTGGCCCAACGCTAAATTCCTTGACCGGATTTGCGGATTACCGCTAGACTAGCCATCGTGGTTTTCAAATTCCCCGGATTCGGAAAGGAATGATGATGAACATTCTGCGTCTTGTTCTCGCCGCCCTGGCTGCATTCGTCGCCTATATGGGAGCTGGGGCTCTTGTATTCGGGCTCATTCCTTCGCTCCGGACGGAGTTTCTGAAGTACCCCGCCGTATACCGCGATCAGAGTGGGCAGATGAGCCATATGCCAGCCGGCATGATAGGGATGTTCGTTTCCATTCTTTCGCTTGCGGTGCTGTACGCACTTATTTACCAAGGCGGCTCCGGTTTGATGGAGGGAGCTCGCTTCGGGGCACTCATCGGAGTCTTCGCCATGGGCGCGTTCACTCTCCACAACTACGTGAATTTGAACATCGGATTCAGACTGACGCTGCAACAGTCGCTTGTGTATTTTTTTGAATGGCTGATTGTTGGACTGGTCATCGGGCTGATTTACCGGCCGTCAATTTCCCATTAGTAATGAAATTAAGTTTGTGTAAAGTCGGATGAATGGAAGCGGGAACAAGGCAGCACCATTACAGGTCGAGATATTCGGACGGGTGCGACTGGTACACGACACTCGGGATATTGAGCAAGAATTTGCTTGACAATTAAGAATTGCTTGTGTTTCGCTGACAAAAGGCGCCGGTTCCCCTGTCTAACGACGCACATAATGGCAACCGTATAACAGATCCCTTGCGGTTCCGGAGGGTTCCCCGCGCACGCAGGTCTTTGCACGTCGAACGTTTTGTTGTTTGAGAAAGACTTCCGTGGCCGCCCTTCTGGCGTCGCGCAAACAATCTAATCGAGGAGGAAACTATGAAACTACTTTTCAAGTGGTGTAAGTTGACCGTCATCGCATGCCTGGTTACCTTCGCCTTCTGCCTGGCCGCAAATGCCCAAACCAACGCTAAGGAAATCAAAGCGCCGGTCGCCACGAAGCCTGTGCCAGCTACGCCCGCCGAAAGAGAGATCTGGCGCAAGACCATTGTGCGAAAGGCACTGCCCAAGAAGGGATGCTTCAAGGCATCGTATCCCAACACTGAATGGCAGGAAACTACCTGCACCAAGGCTCCGGAAAAGCCTTATCCGCCGTCAAAGGGTAATCGCCCTAATACGGTAGGTAATGGCAACGACAACTCGGCCCATGTGACGGGCATTATTTCTACGGCGGAAGGCTCTTTCAACAGCGTAACCGGCTTGACCAGTGACAACGACAACGGGGGCCAGAGCGACTTCTCGCTCCAACTCAACACGGAGTTCTTCCCCACCACCGTCTGCAATACTGCCGCGAGTCCAGGAAACTGTCAGGGTTGGCAGCAGTTCATCTACTCCAATTCCGGCTCTGCGTTCATGCAGTACTGGCTGCTCAACTACAACAAGAGTTGCCCGTCAGGATGGAACTCGTATCAGAACGATTGCTGGACCAACAGTTCCACCGCCGCCTCGGTTCCCTCGCAGCCGGTCAACAACCTAGCCAATCTGTCGGTAACCGCTACCGCCGGCACAGGGGGACTGGATAGCGTCATTTTCTCGACCGGCGACGATACCTACACCGCGTCGGAAGACGACAGTATGCTCAATCTGGGGCATAGCTGGAATACCGCCGAGTACAACATAGTCGGCGACTGTTGTGCTACCGAGACCAACTTAAGCAATGGAACTACTATCGTCGTCAAGACGGCATTGGACTGGGGAAATACAGGCGCTCCTTCTTGCGTAAATGAAGGCTTCACGGGAGAGACCAATAACCTCAAGCTGGTGTCACCCTGCTGCACTTACGGCGGTTCGGAGCCGAGTATCCAGTTTATGGAGACCAATGCCGGACTCACCGCGGCATGTGGCGCCACGGATCTTGAAGTTAAAGGCGTCAAGGCACGCATCACCATACAGACTGGGAACGACGATGCCAGATCCGATACCGAGCTGTGGGCAACCTTCAACGGGGAGCCGACCGTTTGTTTGAAGCCTTCAAACAACGCTAATTCAGACAGCGTTTGCAGTAACGGCGGAAGTGCAAGGGACCAAAACGGCGAACAAGGTTGGAATAACTGGACTAGCAGCACCCAAAATTTCGATCTGGCGAATGCTGTTTCCATAGCGTCGCTCACGTCCCTTACGATCCAGCTCCTTGAGCACAACAGCACATTTGAGTCCGACGATAACTGGGACATTCAAGGGATCACCGTGACGCTGACCGACGCGACAGGTACGAGCAAAACAGTGCTCAACCTGGCGAATCCGCAAAATGGCAACAACTGTGTAGCCCGGCTGAAAGGCTCGCCTAATTCGACTACAGTCGTCTTTGGCCTTAATGGAACAAACAGCCACAAATATGTTGGTGGTAACGCCAATGGAAAGACGACGACATGTGCGAATAACGGAGGGTAGCAAGGAATGTCGCGGCCAGTGCCGGCGCATGGCGTAGCCATAAGATCTTTGTTTATGGATTACCCTGCGCCGCCTGCCGCGCATCCCGCCGCATACACTCCAATGATATTCTGGAAAGTAGTCGAGAGAACATACACTCACACTTCAAATCAAGTCAGGTCTTAAGAGCCAAGCCATGTCGTTGAACGATCTCGAATTCGCTTATGCTCCCGTGCGCGATCAAGTCCGCGACCTGCGGGAGTATCTTTGACCCTGCTCGCATCCGCAGGGAACTCGCCGAAATAGAAACCAAGCTGGCCGATCCTGCTCTCTGGTCAAATCCCAATGCGACTAAACCATTAATGCGCGACAAAAAGCGCCTGGAGGTCATGGTCGCCGACGATGAAGCTCTGCTCCGACGTACTGGCGAGATCGAGACCTACTTCGAGCTAGCCCGCGAGGGCGAGGACGTGCTCGCCGATCTGGAGCGCGAAATTAAAGCTCTGGGCGTATTCGCCGAGGAGCTGGAAGCGCGCACCATGCTCAACGGCGAGGCCGACCCGCTCAACGCCATCGTAACAGTCCATCCCGGAGCGGGCGGCACCGAGAGCCAGGATTGGGCCGAGATGCTGCTGCGGATGTACTTGCGCTGGGCCGAGCAGCAGGGCTTCAAAACCGAGATGAACGACTATCAGGACGGCGAAGAAGCGGGGATTAAATCTGCCACCTTCACCATCAGCGGCGAGTACGCCTTTGGCCAATTAGCCGGCGAGAGCGGCGTCCATCGCCTGGTGCGCATCTCGCCCTTCGACTCCGCCAAGCGCCGCCACACCTCCTTCGCCAGCGTTTACGTATCGCCGGAAATTGACGAGACCATCCACGTTGACCTCAAGCTCGAAGACCTGCGCATCGACACCTACCGCTCTGGAGGCAAGGGCGGTCAGCACGTCAACACCACCGACTCCGCGGTGCGCATGACCCACCTGCCCACTGGCATCGTGGTGCAATGCCAGAACGAGCGCTCCCAGCACAAGAATCGCGACAAGGCGATGAAGATGATGCGCTCGCGACTCTACGAATACGAACTGGAAAAGAAGCGCGCCGTGTCGAAGAAGCTGGAGGACTCCAAGCTGGAGATCAACTTCGGCTCGCAGATCCGCTCATATGTTTTACAGCCCTACCGCATGGCTAAGGACCATCGCACCAAGGTCGAAGTGGGCGATGTGGATAAGGTGCTGGACGGCTATCTGGAGCCCTTTCTGCGCGGCTATCTGCTGGCCAAGCGCCGCGGCACCGCCGTCGCGCCTGAGGCCGACGACGATCTAGAGGTGTAGCCACAGGCAATATACTTTCACCGAGCTGTAATTCGAGAGGTGCTGTCATGAAAAACAGACAATATAGGCTGACTCAGTTGAGCCGCACCAGCGCGGTTATTGCCGTGGTGTTTTTGGCGCTGGCGCTGTCACGCTGCTCTGCCGAGGAAGCCCCTGCACACCCAACGCTGGCTATCGGCTCCGCGGCGCCCGACTTCTCTCTGCCGGGAATCGATGGTAAGACCCACATGCTGGCCGAATACAAGGCCGCCAAGGTGCTGGTGATCGTCTTCACCTGCAATCATTGCCCCACGGCGCAGCTCTACGAATCGCGGCTCAAAAAACTGGTCGAGGATTACCAAGGCAAGAGCGTGCAGTTTGTGATGATCGAGCCCAACGATCCGGAGGCCGTGCGGCTGGACGAACTGGCCTGGACCGATGTGGGCGACGATCTGGAGGGCATGAAGATTCGCGCTGCTTATCGGCATTTCAACTTTCCTTATCTCTACGACGGCGCAACCCAGGCCACTGCCAACGCCTACGGACCCAAAGCCACGCCGCACGTCTTCATCTTCGATGCTGACCGCAAGTTGCGCTTCGAGGGCCGCGTGGACGACAATCAGCGCGAGTCGCTGGTCAAGACCCAAGACACGCGCAATGCCATAGACGCCTTGCTGGCCGACAAGCCTGTATTGGTGAATCATACCGGCGTCTTCGGCTGTTCGACAAAGTGGAAGTCTAAGATCCCTAGCGGGCAGGAGTACCTGAAGAAGATCGAAGCCGAGCCGGTGACGCTGGAAGACGCCACAGCCGAGACACTCAAGAAATTGCGCGCCAACCCCACCGGCAAGCTGCTGCTGGTGAACTTCTGGGCAACATGGTGCGGTCCCTGCGTCGTCGAGTTTCCCGACTTGGAGACCACCTACCGCATGTTCCGTATGCGCGATCTCGATATGATCACGGTGGCAACGAACATGCCGGATGAAAAACCCGGTGTGATGAAGTTCCTTAACAAGCAGCACGCTACTTCGCGCAATCTGATCTTCGCGTCCAATGACACCTACGCCATGCAGGCAGCCTTCGATCCCAAGTGGGAGTCGGGCGTGCCTTACACGGTGCTACTTGCGCCTGACGGCAAAGTGCTTTACCAGCAAACCGGCGATCTGGATGTGTTGGCGCTGCGTCGCGTTATCCTCGCCAATCTGGATGACACCAGCTACCTCGGCCATCGCGCTTATTGGGCAACGAAGTAGTAGTGAACGTATTTGTGAGTTTTAGCGTTGCTGGCGGAGTTCGCACCGCTTCAAGGGGGATGATCAAAACCATGCGTCTTCCACACTTCGTTATCGCGCTTTTCCTCCTGCTTGCTGCATGTCTGCCCGCGTGCGCCGCGTCGAGTTCCGCCGATGCGCCCCATGTGCACGTACAGCTTGTCTTTCGCAAGGCTCAACTCTTTCCAGGTGCGGGCGATCATGGAGGCCTCTACTTCAAACTTGAGCCGGGCTGGCACGTTTACTGGAAGAATCCGGGCGATGCCGGCGAACCACCGCATATTCACTGGACGCTTCCCGAAGGAGTGACGGCGGAGCCGTTGCAGTTCACTGCTCCGAAACGGCTGCCGCTTGGACCGTTAATGGACTACGGCTACGAAAATGAAGTTCTCTTTCCGTTTCGGCTGGTGATTGCAAAATCGGTGAAACCGGGAAAAGCGGTTCTGCACGCCAAAGTCGATTGGCTAGTCTGCCGCGAGCGCTGCATTCCGGGCAAAGCGGATCTCGAAATCATGCAGATGATTCTTGCAACCGCCCCTGCGGCGGAAATGGATGATGGGCCAGGCGTAGAGATTTGGAGGCGACTGGCTGTTCATCTCCCCGACTCTCTACCGCCAAACGATCGCGCAAATTTCCAACCGACAAAAGAAGGCTTCCGTCTTACCGTCGAAACCGGCCAGCGCGAGACAGAGGCCGCGTTTTTCCCGGAAGATCCGGACATCCTCGACAATCCCGCCCCACAGAAACTCACGACTACCGCGACGGGCTTGATTCTCGACCTCAAGAAAGACGCGCAGCTTGCCGCCAATCCCGCGCAGTTGAAAGGAGTGCTGGAACTCTCCGGCGGGCGGGCATTTGAAATTGTGGCGTTGCCAATAGGAACGACGGCACTAACTCCGATTTCTGCGGCTACCTCAACGACCTCTTCTAATCCCGCGCCCATCACTGCTCCATCACTTTCCTGGGCACTCCTGCTGCGTACCTCCGCCCTCGCCTTTCTCGGCGGACTGCTCCTTAACCTCATGCCCTGCGTATTTCCGGTGCTCTTCCTCAAAGGCCTCGCACTGGTCAACTCCGGCAATGAAGAACGACACAAATTGCGCGCCCATGGCCTTGTCTACGCCGCCGGAATTCTCGTCTCCTTCTGGGCGTTGGTCGCCGTGTTGCTGGGCTTACGCGCGGCCGGAGCCACGCTGGGCTGGGGATTCCAGTTCCAGTCGCCTGTATTTCTCTCGTTGATGGCCGGGCTGCTCTTCTTCCTCGGCCTCTCACTCGCCGGACAATTCGAAATCGGACTGACGCTGACCAGCGCCGGCGGTTCACTTGCGCAAAAGCGAGGCTACACCGGCAGCTTTTTCACCGGAGTGCTGGCAGTTGTCGTGGCCACGCCCTGCACCGCGCCCTTCATGGGAGCGGCCATCGGCTACGCGCTTTCCCGGTCAGCCTTGGTCACCTTCGCTATCTTCACCGCGCTGGCTCTAGGCCTCGCCGCGCCTTACGTTGTCCTCACCCTGCATCCGGCCTGGACGCGCCTGCTGCCCAAGCCTGGCGTGTGGATGGAGGTGCTGCGCCAGGCCGTCGCCGTGCCGATTTTCGCCACCGTCATCTGGTTGGCCTGGGTACTAGCCTCAGCTTATGGAGCCACCGTGCTGGCCGCGTTGCTGGCCAGCTTTCTGCTACTGGCCATTGCCGGATGGTTCCTGGGCCGCTGGCCAGCGAAGCGCTGGTCAACGGCTGTCGCCGCTCTGATTCTGCTCGGCGTCATCGCGCTTGCGATTTTCGGACAAAAGCTTGTCGGCGAATCAACCGGCAAATCAATTCAGCCGGGAAGTGCCGATCAGAATTTCACCGCCACCGCCTGGCAGCCCTGGTCCGCCGACGCTGTCAGCCGTTATCAAGTTGAGGGCCGTCCGGTCTTTGTGGACTTCACCGCAAGCTGGTGCCTGAGCTGCCAGGTTAACGAGCGCGTCGCACTGAATCGGCCCGAGGTGCAACAGGCCTTCCAATCCGCCAACGTCGTCCTGCTGCGCGCCGATTGGACCCGCCACGACGAAGCCATCACCCAAGCCTTGACAGCTCTAGGCCGCAGTGGCGTTCCCGCTTACGCGCTCTACGTGCCGGGTAATAGTAGCCCACGGTTACTTCCTGAAGTTCTTACGCCAGGAATCGTGACGGATGCGCTGAGCAAGCTCCGCTAAGCCGCTGCGCAGGCATGCGCATACAGGCTCGCTCAGGCGGAGCGCATTCTGCGACGCAACACGGTCGCGAAGCCGAGTAGGCCAGTGCCGAGGAGGATAAGGCTGCTGGGCTCAGGCGACGCAGTTTCACCCGGCATGGCGACACCTTCTATGCCTTCTCCCTGTGCGGTGATTTTCCCCAGGAATGTTTGCGGATAATCGCCGATGGACTGGGAGACCGATCCGGGGACCGGCACATAAAGCGCATAGTTGGCGAAGTCGGCCGATGTCCAGCTCGATATTCCACTGGCAGCCGCGGCCAGTTGAGTGTTGATGCCGCTCTGATCGGGACCGGTCAAGCCAGGATCGAAGAGCTCCCAGGCTGCAAACTGATCGTCAGCAACATTTCCGGGGTTTTGATTGGCGTCTGTGAAAAGCCAAGCCGCTTCCTCCTCATTGCTTCCCGTGATGCTCTGAATGGTCGCAGTCCAACTATCGCCAATGTTGATCTCCTGGGTGAAACTGATGCACATCAGCGGGGCCGTGGTTGCACCGCCGTCGATGCTGAAGTTATAGGGATACACATAATACTCCCCGACAGACTGGCCCCCGACGCTGACAAAGTTAAGCGAAACGGTGTCGGCATGAGCTTGCGGTGCGCCAAAGGCAAAAAGAAGGCAAATCGAAAACAGTGCGGCAAGTACGGTAGCAAGGTACTTCCTCATGGGTCAACCCCCTCCTGGGGTTTCTTCAGTTGGTATTTCAGGTTGTTGTGTCTTAATCTGCAATAAGTGGCTCCTAATGTGGCCGTTGTCTCACAGCAAACACGAATGGTTATGCATGAGGAGATACATTATTTACGGAATAAAATTAGAAGATTCATACCTAAACAGTGATCAAAGACGCTGATCGTTGCCGGGTGTCTCCACATAACCTAATACTCTTTGTAATGGATAATGCGTATGCCAGAAATTAACGATTCTCTAATAATTGCCGCGCGCAAACTTGACGCAACGCGATGCGTCCATCACCCAAGCCCTAACCGCCCTGGGCCGTAGCGGCAGTCCCGCTTATGCGCTCTACCCTCAGGGAGAAACCAGCCCACGGCTCCTGCCCGTGGTACTCACGCCTGGGATTGTGACGGATGCGCTGGCCAAGTTGTCAAAAACTGCAACTCCGGCCGACGCATCGGCGTCAAATCTCAAGTAAGCCCGTGCAAGTTGATCGTCTTGAATTCCCATCAGGAGGTTGACTCCATGCAACTCAGTTCCCATCTCTCAGCATGTGCTGTTCTTGCGGCTGCGCTGCTCGCTCATTGCACTGCTGCGCAAGACCTTCGCGTGGGCGCGCTCGCGCCTGACTTCACGGCCACCGATTCCCGAGGCCAAACCGAATCTCTCCCACAGTATCGTGGCAAGTATGTTGTGCTGGAATGGCACAACCACGACTGCCCCTACACGCGTAAGCATTACGTTTCAGGCAACATGCAGGCGTTGCAAAAGGAGTGGACCGCCAAAGGCGTTGTCTGGTTTACGGTCATTTCTTCAGCTCCGGGAAAGGAAGGTTACATGACGGCAAGCGAAGAGAATGCCTATCTCGCACAGGTCCACGCCGTTCCCACTGCTGTTTTGCTGGACCCTGAAGGCAAGCTCGGCCGCATGTACTCCGCAAAAACCACCCCGCAGATGGTCGTCATCGACCCTTCCGGCAAAGTAATTTATGACGGCGCCATCGACAACCGGCGCACAGACAACGTTGACGATATTCACGGCGCGGATAACTACGTATCCGACGCGCTGACAGAAGCGATGGCTGGCAAGCCAGTTGTGACACCGTACACACGGCCATATGGCTGCTATGTGAAGTATTCGGATTGAGGATTGTGGTCTCCTAGATCCCAAAAGCAGGACCTGAGGAACTCGGCACCCGGCGCGAACTTCTATTGTGTGGTCAGGTCTTGCCCGAGTATTTGCCGCGTATAGGGCACATTGTGCTGAAATTCTGTCTTGCATTCGGGGCAATATGCCTTTTGGAAAGGAGGCCGCGGAGAGTGGTGGCCAATGATGTGTATCGGAATTGATTTGGCCTCGGCGCATCGGGGACAAATTTCATCGTCATCACCTTGGACGAAAGTGTGTCCTTTGATCCGCTCAAGTACACCTTTGAATCGGAGCTGCTCTTTCAATTCTCTTTGTTCGGTGTGTAGTCGATCATTTTCCAGTTGAAGGATACGAACCTTGTCGATCCAGTCACCAAGTTGCTTGTAAAGCTCGGCATTACGCGCCTTGTCGAGGAGTCCCAATAGCTCTAATCCATCGCCGATCAAGCTCATATTCTTCCTCCGGAATCCGAATCTATTTTACGCCCGACATGCCTGCAACGCATTGAGATTTGGAATTAGGCTCCGCCGTGTTTTCTCGCCCGAATCCTCCGAATCTCCTCCATGCGCTGCGCCAGCATTTTTTCCCGCCCCTCCTGCGTAGGGTGGTAGTAGCTGCGGCCCTTGAGCGATTCAGGCAGGCAATCCATGTCGGCAACCTTGCCCTCTTCGTTGTGCGCGTAGCGGTAGCCCTTGCCGTACTCCAGTTCCTTCATCAGCTTCGTCGGCGCGTTGCGCAGGTACAGCGGCACCGGCTCCTGGCGTGTTTCTTCGACCTCCTGCTTCACAGCGCCATACGCGGTGTAAACCGAGTTCGACTTGGGCGCGAGGCACAGATAGACCACCGCCTCGGCCAGTGCCAGATCACCCTCCGGCGAGCCGAGAAAATCAACAGCCTCCTTAGCGGAAAGCGTCAGGTTGAGCGCCTCGGGAGCAGCCAACCCAATGTCCTCGATGGCCATGCGTACGATGCGGCGGGCGAGATAAAGCGGGTCTTCGCCTCCGGCAAACATGCGCGCCAGCCAGTAGAGAGCGGCGTCCGGGTCGCTGTTGCGCACGCTTTTGTGCAGCGCGGAGATCAGGTTGTAGTGTTCCTCGCCGGACTTGTCGTACATCAGCACGCGCTGTTGCACCGCTTCGCCAGCCAGCACTTTGTCGATGTGCTTGCCCGCCGCTCGATTCGGCTCCAGCGCCAATTGTGCCGCTACCTCAAGCGTGTTGTAAGCGTTGCGGCAGTCGCCCGAGGAGTAGCCAGCAATCATCCCCAGCGCGTCGTCATCGGCGGTCAACTCCATAGCTCCCAGGCCGCGTTCTTTGTCGGTCAATGCGCGCTTGAGCAGCGCGACAATCTGTTCCTCGCTCAACGGCTCCAGCACATAGACGCGGCAGCGCGAGAGCAGCGCAGAAATAATCTCAAAGGATGGATTCTCCGTCGTTGCGCCAATCAGCCTAATCGCCCCGCGCTCCACGTAGGGCAGAAAGGCATCCTGCTGCGCTTTGTTGAAGCGGTGAATCTCATCGATAAAGAGGATCGTCCGCGAGTGCATCCGCGAGGCTTGCGCCGCCGCCACCATAACCTGCTTGATCTCTTTGATGCCGCTCATCACAGCAGAGAACTCGATGAATGTGGCCTTGGTGGTCTCGGCGATGATCTTAGCCAGTGTGGTTTTGCCCACCCCCGGCGGACCCCACAAAATCATTGACCCGGAATCATCGCGCTCAATCTGCACGCGCAACGGCTTGCCGGGACCAACCAGGTGCTCCTGTCCACTCAACTCATCCAGAGAATGTGGCCTCATGCGTTCGGCAAGCGGTGCAGTGTGCAGTGTGCCTTGAGAGCCTTCTTGCTCATTGTCAAAGAGACTCATCGCACACTCCTTCTCTGCCGCGAAGCCTCGTAGAGGAGTACACTCGCCGCCGCAGCAGCGTTCAGGCTCTCTACCGGGCCGGGGCAGGGAATTGTCACCGCTCCATTGGCCTGTGCAGCCAGCTCTTGCGGCACGCCGTTGCCTTCATTGCCAATAAGCAGCGCTACTGGACCAGTGAGATCGATGCGGTCTGCCGCTTCTGCTCCGTGCACTGCGGTCGTCCAAATCTTCACGCCAGTCTTCCGCAATCGCGCAAAGCAATCTTTCTCGCTCATTGAAATCAGCGGCATCCTGAAAACGCTGCCCGCCGAGGCGCGCACCGCCTTGGGATTCCATTCGCTCACCGTTCCTGGCAGGCTTAGGACGCCCGTGGCGCCGAAGGCCTCCGCCGAGCGCAGAATTGTTCCCAGGTTGCCGGGGTCCTGCAATCCAGCCAACACAATAATCAACGGTTTGGCATTCGGCAGCAGCGGAGCGGCCTTTTCCCTGTCGCCCAGCACGTCGGCCCAATTCCATTCCTGCGGCTCAACCAGGGCGGCAACCGGTTGGGGCGTCTCCGTGGCTAGTGCCGAGACAAGCAGTTCTCTGGGCAGCAGCAGAACCTCGGTCTCAGCCGGCAGCGCAAGCCCCTTCAGCAGATGCTCCGCACCCTGCGCCACGAATACACAGGAAATCCGCAGGCCGGCGCACAAAGCCTCTTCCAGCAGATTCGGCCCCTCGATTCCTGCCAAACTGCTCCCATCGCGGCCGGGCTGGGCCAGCGCGCGCCGCAAATCCTTCAGGCGCGAATTCTGTTTACTCTCGACAATGTGAAAACGCATAGTGGGCGAACCTAGGTCGATTCTATATCGACTTCGCCTAACTGCCGCTGTCGTCTGTGGATTAGGCTGAGGCTTCGCTGGCTGGTGCTTCCTCAACTGCGGGATGTTTGCGCGCACGCCAAAGAAGGAAGGCTGAAGTGATGGCGATACTAAGAGGACTGGCGTTGAGGCATAACAATCTCGGAGCAGTAGCTGCAAGGACACGCAAATCAAAATGTGCGATATAGCAGAGGGAGAGGTTCAACACGACAAAAAAGATAGAGGCAAAAATCGGCAAAAACTTCATGATCTGCGGCAGTACGATGTGAAACAGGAGCACGACAATCACACCGCTAAGAAACATCGTTGCGAATTCGAAAGTTGTTGCCGCCGCAGCGGAAGGGAAAACTCCAAATTTGGAGCACTGAAACCAATCCATTCCTGTATAAATTAGGACAAGCGGCCCCATCAGATTCAATCCTGACCATTTTTTATTCCCGGGCCTCTTGCCCTTTGATTGAACGCTGAAAGTAAAGAACAATCCTCCTATCAAACCTATGAACAGGCTGTAGTCGCGCCATGTGGTCAGGGAGCAGGTTCTCAGTCCCAGGGCGCGTTGCGCATACTCATCTCCATGGTCAGCTGCTTTGCGGTACCAGCGGTTGGCCTCGTCTTTATCCTGTGGGACTCCTCTGCCCTGAGAATACATATAACCAAGTTTGTACTCGGCCTCCGCATAGCCTTGATCGGCTGCTTTGCGGTACCAGAAGATAGCCTGAGAATCGTCTTTTGCCACTCCATGTCCATAGAGATATTTGCTGCCAAGGCTATATTGAGCACTTGCGTACCCTTGGTCTGCTGCCTTGCGACACCAGCTGGCAGCCTCGCTGTAATCCTGCTGTACACCCAAACCGTAGAAATACATATATTCGACGCCATACTCGGCGGCGGCATAGCCTTGGTCGGCAGCTTTGCGATATCGGCGGAGAGCTTCGCCGTTGTCTTGAGGCACTCCTTGACCATGACGATACATATATCCGAGGCGGTACTGAGCCTGTGCATTGCCTTGCTCCGCTAGCGTGCGAGTGGCTTTTACCTGCGCGGCCAGCTTTTGCTCTTCCGCTTTTTTGTGCGCCATCCACCAAAATGCAGCGCCGCAGATCGCGGCCACGCAGAGTATTGTTCCCGCTATCTTCCAGTGCGGTTTCATTCCATCGCGCTCCAGGCATGAAATTCGATTACAGCGATTGTAGCTCCGGAAAATGGACCAGGGGCAAGATTGAGTGTGCAAGTCGAGGCGCATTTCTTCACAATCAATCGGTATCGCTCAAATAGCAATTCGGGCTGAAACGGGAACAGAACCGTATTCACAATTGTTATTGTGCGGCTTGCACCAAGCGTGGTGCTATGATAACTAACGTCACGGCCCCGTCCTCAAATTGAAAACTGAGGTAGACCTCCTTGTCCGCGGAGATGTTGCAAGTCCATCCCGATGAACCCCAGTCCGACCGGATCGACTATATCGTCTCCTGTCTGCGCAAGGGGGATGTGATTGCACTGCCGACCGACACCTTCTACAGTCTGGCCGTCGATCCTGTGAATCTCCATGCGGTCGAGCAGATATATCGGATCAAGAACCGCCAGAAGAACAAGCCCATCTCGCTGCTGATTGCTTCTTTGGCTCAGGCCTATGAGCTGGCCCGTGACACCGACCCCTTGCTCGACAAGCTGGGCGAGCGCTTCTGGCCCGGTCCGCTCACCATCATCGTGAGGGCTGGCGGCAAGCTGCCGTTGCGCTCCACGGCGAATACCGGCAACATGGCCCTGCGCGTACCCGCCGCTGCCATTCCCCGCGCGGTGGTTGAATGCTTCGGTCTGCCCATCGCCGCCACCTCGGCCAATCTGCGAGGGGCCTCCGAGTGCAGCAATGCAGACTGTGTTCGCGACCAGCTCGGCGATCAAATTCCGCTCATCATCGACGGTGGTTCCACCGGCCAGGCACAACCCACCACTATCGTCGATCTTACTCTGGGCGATGGTCGCTGGGAGATTCTACGCGAGGGCGCCATTCCCGTGAATGAAATTGTCAAGGTGTTGCAGCGATGACAGTGACTTATGAATCGAAGGCTTCTGTGAAGCCTGCGACCAGGCCAATACTCCGTAAATGGATTCTGCGCGTCGCGCTGCTCCTGACGCTTGCGCTGGTCGTGACATTTCTGGGTTGGTGCCGCTGGGTCTATGTACAGATTGAACGCTATGCTGCACTGGATCAAGCAGCTCAAGCATCCGCATTAGTTCCCGTGGACGCCATCGTCGTCTTCGGAGCGGCGGAGTACGACGGCCGCCCCTCCCCGGTCTACCGCTCTCGACTAGACCACGGACTCACGCTTTACCATCACGGCATCGCACCGCTCATCATTACCTTGGGCGGAAACGGCGGCGACCAATACAACGAAGGCGCGGTGGGACGCGAGTATCTGATGGGCATGGGCGTTCCCCGGCAAGCGATCATTGCCGAAACCGTGAGCCGCAACACCGAGGAGTCGGCCCTCCGTGTCAGCGTGATAGCCCGCGCCAACGGCTTGCACAGACTAGTCATCGTAAGCGACGGAACGCATATGTTCCGCATCCATGAAATCTGCGCCGCCGAGGGCCTGAATGTGCTCACCTCGCCAAGGCCCTATGTGTCCGTCGAGGGTGAGACAGGTAAAACCGGGTCGGGCTTCAAGCGCATCGCCCACGAAATCCTCAGCTACTCTATTTGGCGCTTGCATCTACACTGATGCGCAGCGTTGGTTGACACGATAGAATCGAGACGCGCATGAAATAGTATCAATCAAGATAGGCAACTAACGGGAGAGTCATGGTGAAGACGCATAAATTCGCATATAGTGTGGTTGCCCTCACACTCCTATTAGTTCCTTGCAAAATATTGCCGGCCGAGAAGCCGAACTGTGGCGAGATTGATGCTATTGCCAAGATGGCGCGCGCCATCTCTACCGCCGAATTGGCCGCCCATAAATTAGACGCGGGAGAGAGTTACCGCGCACAGCTTGTCTACGCAACCAAGCTGTCAGAACTGGCTCCGCAGCGGCAGGATGCGGCTGTTCTGCTGCTCAGTCTCATCCCCAAAGACGATCAACAGCAACAACTATTGACGACTATTGGCGAACATCATTGCGAGACGGAGTCGTATCACGAAATGAAAATGCTTATGCAGCTGGCCGAACGCATCCCTCGTGATCTGACCAGGGCTGTCCTCCTCGTTCCTGACAAGATTCCTGATTACATAGCTTATTCCCTCTTCTCTGTTCAAGACCCGCATAGTGACTATGCGGTGCAGATGGAGAAAGTATGTAAGGCAAGACATGCCGAATTCTTTGAAGCGGTGACAAAGCTGCCTCGGGAGAAGAGAGACCGGTTTCTAAAGTATGTCTTTGATCTCGACGGGTGTAACGCGCTCACCCTTCCTGAAGCCGATAACCGGCTATTCTGATCCCATTCAAGGATGCGCCAACACCGCCAACACTCCCAGCGCGAAGGCAGCCGCGCTGGCTGTCGACAGAAAATTGACTGCATCATTATTCAACCAGCCGCGCCCTTCCAGCGTCGCCCCCAGCAGGCTGTCGAAAAACAGGCCGAATACCCCGCCCGCGCAACTGACCGCGAACAAGGTCCGGTCGCCGCCCAGCGCCCAGGCACCAACTGCAGCCACAATCCCCGCTGCGGCCACTCCGGCCAGCGTGCCAACCAGGCTCACAGCGCCGTCGGTCCCCGCTTCCACCCGGCGCAGGGTGGTGATCATGCGCGGCTGGCCGCACAACACTTGGCCTATCTCCGAGGAGACGGTATCCGCGGCGGCTTCGGCCAACGCCGCCAGCCCCACCGCCAACAGCAGCACCGGGGCTGTATGCCAAAACCAACGGCTGCCTGCCAGCCAGGCCTGCATCACTCCTTCGCACCCCAGCGCGGCTAAGCCCAGGTTGGCCGCTACCTGCGCCGCAGTTCTTCCTTGCTTTCGCTCCGCCGTGCCCAGCCGCAACTTTTGCTCCCGGCCAAGACGCGTAGCGATGTCGGCGAGCACGAAGACCGCCAGTATCGGTGACAAGGCGGTGTGCCAGGGAGCATAAGGAAAATACTCCTCAGGAGTGAGGGCAAGTGTGGAAAACATCAGGCTTGCAGTGATCACCGACCCGGCAAAGGCCCCGCCTGGTGTGGTCGCGCCAAGATATAAGACAACCAGCCCGAAAAGCAGGCTCAGGCCCAGCGGCCAGATCGCCGTTGGCGGGTAGTTCACAGCCCACCAGTGAGCCTGCAGAACCACACTGGCGCCCGCAACGGGAAGCACCAACAGAAGCACCAGCTTGGATTGCCAAAGCAGTTTAATTCGCGCCACGCATCCATCGTAACCCGTGGAGGGCATTACAGGATAACATCTGTAAAATTGCCGTTCTGGCCTATTACGATACCCTTTCGTACCCCTGACGCGTCAAAACCCCGGCCCCCTGATTTACAATCGCAGGGTAAGCAAAAAAGATCTGAATGAGGCTTTTACGCATGAATTTTAGTAAGGCGCGTGTGCGGTTGGTTCAGGCGGGTGCGGTCTTCGCGGCTGCTGCCCTGGTTGCAGGTTGTGGCAACAATTACCGGCCTGTGATAACGCCCACCAACCCCAGCGGTCCCCCACCTCAGCCGCAATCGTTGGCGGTGGTGGTTACAGCTCCTTCGCCCACCACGCCCGGCATCGCCACGGTCATCGACTATGCTGGCGATTCGATTCTGGCCCAGGCTTCCATCGGTCCCGGCCCGACTACGTTTACGCTGGACGAAACAGGATACAACGCCTACGCCATCAACAGTGATAGCACCCTGACCAACATCCCTGTTTCTACTTCGCTGCAGACCAAAAACATAACTTTCTCCACGCTGCCCAGCACGGCAAAACCATTGAACATGTTCTCGCCGTCCACCGGGATGTGGGCTACGGATTTGTCTGGCAACTACGTAGATGTTTTTACCGGGGGCCCTGTAACCCTACTGATTTCCATTCCTGTGGCGCCCACGCCGGTGATGGTGATGGGTCCTGGTATTAGCGGCAAACGCTACTTTGCCCTTAGCCAGAACATTGCCACTCCCTCTGGCCTGGAGTGCAATAACTCGCCTACAAATCAGCCTCTCGGCATCATGACTCCAATCGAGACCGCCAGCTATACAACCGACACGCCGATTACGGTGGGCAAATGCCCGGTCTATGCCGTCGAAAGCAGCGATAGCGCGCGGCTCTACGTGCTCAACCGGGGCAGTGACACCATCTCGGTGATCAACGTGCAATACGGCACGATTAACACATGCGTACCCTTCCTCAATCAGGCGGGGCGGCAGGTGACCTGCCATCCCACACTGCCGCTTTCTCAGGCTGCAGTGAACGCTACCAACGCGCCTGCAAATTGCAACATAACCTCTGATCCAACCTGCAGTTTGCCCGCTGATGGCGGATTACCCCCAACCGCAGGCCCCGTTTATGCCGAGTACAACGCCGCCAAAAACCTGCTGGTCGTAGCCGATTATGATGGTGGGAAGATCAGCGTGATCGACGTAAGCCTGGACGAGTACGGCAACGACAGTGCCACCTTCGGCACTACATACACCATTCCAGTGGGCACTAATCCCGCCAGCGTGACCGTTTTGCAGGATGGCAGCCGCGCCTATACGGCCAACCAGGCCGACCAGACGGTGACCATCGCTAACCTGAGCAGCTACACAGTGGAAAAGACGTTGCCGGTCACCGGTTATCCGCGCAACGTGGTTTCCACACAGAATTCAACCTACGGCAAGGTCTACGTGGCATCACCCAACAGCAACTTCCTGACCATCCTGCGCACCGATCAGGATATTGTGGACACCACGATTCTGTTGGAAGGCGATATCGTGGATGTGCGTGTAAGCACGCAGAACGGTTCCAGCGGAAACAACAACAACGTGAGCCGGATTCCCGGTTACGGACAGCCCTGCAATCTGCCGCCGGCCGTCATGACATCCACCTACGGTGCGAGCTACACATTAGCCAATTGCCAGAAGCAGCCGTAGCGCATTTGCCGGATCTTGTACACGACAGCCAAAGAAGTCCCTTCCGCGAGGGGAGGCTCCTTTGGCTGTTTCTATGTCTGTTCAAGAGTCTTCAAGGCAACTATTAGCCGCCATGTGAAACCATAATCAGAATGGCTGGAACAACAAAAATACGCATAGACCTTCTGCTGGTTGAGCGGGGTCTGGTTCCCAGCCGCGAGCGGGCCCGTGCGCTCATCCTGGCCGGCCGGGTTTTGGTCGACGAGCAGAAGGTTGAGAAAGCCGGCGTCACCGTCCTCGCCGACGCTACCATCCGCCTGCTGGGCCCATTAGACAAAGACCAGCCTTACGTCAGTCGCGGCGGTTTCAAGCTGGCCGCGGCATTGGCTCACTGGAAGATCAACGTCCAGGGCCGCGCCTGCCTTGACATAGGCGCTTCAACGGGTGGATTCACTGATTGCCTCCTCCAAGCAGGCGCCGCGCACGTGACTGCTGTCGATACCGGTTTCGGCCAGATCGCCATGAAGCTGCGCAACGACCCGCGCGTCCGCCTGGTGGAACGCACCAATGCCCGCTTCCTTGCTCCCGGAGCGCTTACCGAAGAACAGGGCTTTCCGAGACTTACGCTACTGGTGATGGACGTATCGTTTATCTCCGCCACCCTGCTGCTCGGGCCGGTCCTGGCAGCCGCTCCAAGCCTCAACGAAGCCGTCATCCTGGTAAAGCCTCAATTCGAGGCTGGACGCGGCCACATCGGCAAGGGAGGCATCGTTCGCGATCCTGAAGCGCATCAACTGGCCGTCAACAGGGTCGCCGATTGCGTTCGCTCGCTGGGCTGGCAGGTCGTCGAGACCATCCCCTCGCCAATTACTGGCGCCGAGGGAAACCAGGAGTTTCTTCTCTACGCGCGCCTGGCATAAACCCCAGAAAACCGCAACTCCGCCCAAAGGCGGAGTTGCGGAAGAAACAACGCATTTCAGATAGCGAATAGTTATATACGGCTAGGCCGCTTTTGGATTGGGACCGTATTCGTTAGGTCCTGGATCGCTGTCAAGCACCGTAAATACAAACACGATGATTCCACCTACGATCGGGATCAGACCAAGTAGTATCATCCAGCCGCTCCGGCCAGTGTCATGAAGCCTGCGCACTGTGACGGCCAGGCCCGGTATGAGGATGGCCAGTACATAAATAACGTACAGGCCCAAAAAGATCATGCCGATTGTTTCCTCATGAAACACAAGGCCCAGGATATACAGAGGCAAACAGAACAAACAGTTAAAGAGCGCGAACATCCAATACTCTTTGCGGCGCGAACGCCCGCTGAACTCGGCGTACTTCTTCAATACCATCAAATACCAATTCATCTTCATCCTCCGTTAGTGGTTGTCGATTAATTCACACGCCACGAGCGCCGCATCCTCAACGCCGTCTCGCCGCACAGTCTGGGATTTGCACCCGGTTTTGGGTGCGTAGCCAATATACACGGGTTTACCCTGCGGAGTCGCGCAAAAAATCTCTGTTAACGCTGCCTTCCGCAACTGCTGCAAAATAAAGCTGCGTCCTTGAATGGTGTGCCGCAAGCGCTGCATACCCCAAAGCTGCTCGCGCCCGTGAAAGGTTGCGGCTGCGCGTAGTCCATTGTGGTAAACCGGGCGCTTGTGGGAAACTGGGCGTTCTCGGCCACCGCCCCATCCATATTGGGATATATCGGGTTGGGGCCATATTCGTTCATTCCAGGATCGCTGTCCAGACACATGAGAACGATTCGGGCTACAGCGGCTATGATTCCTATGATGGGGATAATGCTAAGAACGATCAACAACAGTAATAACCAGCCGCTTTTGCCGCTGTCGTGAAGCCGGCGCACGGCTACCGCTAAACCAGGAATAATCGCGGCCAGTATATAAAGTCCAAGCGGAATGAACAGCACACCGCCGATCCCGCTGCCATTGTCAATGAAAGCCAAACCGAGGCCTCCGATGACAGCCAGCAAGAGTATGGCCAACAAATTGAAGAGTACAAACATCCAGTACTCCATGCGGCGCGAGCGCCCATCGAACTCAGCGTACTTCCTCCAAACCATCAAATACCAATCCATTACATCCTCCATTTCTGGCCGATTATCCAATACCAAAGCATGGTCGCCTGATCAATAGCACCCCTCTGCCCGTGTAGCCGGAGATTCAGATTTGATTTTCGGCTTCGAGTCAATATACACGCAAACACCAGGTACTGGCACCAACTTTGTGCGCAGCCTGCGGCTATCATCTCAGCCCCAACGTGGATACTTGGTGGCATCACCGTAGGTGGTTGGTTCCCAAGCAGCTGGTCCGATACACTAGAGACGCATGATTCGCGTCGCCATAGTCTGCAAACCCGAGAAAACAGAGCTAGCCCGGCTTCTGCCCGAGCTGATCAAATGGTTGCGCCAGCACGAATATGAACCCCTCCTTGACCTGGAGGGCGGTCAGTACACCACGGCTGCCCCTGCCATGGATCGCGTGCTCATGCCCGACCAGGCCCCCGCGCTGGTCATCGTGCTGGGTGGCGACGGTACCCTGCTCTCTGTAGCGCGGACCTTTGCTTCCACCGGCACCCCCATCCTCGGCGTGAACCTGGGTTATCTTGGTTTCCTCACCGAGGTCCGACTCGCCGATCTCTATCCGGCGCTGGAGAGTTGGCACAGCGGCTGCGATGGCTGCCATGTTCTCGATACCCGCGCCATGCTGCATGTCGAGCTGTGGCGAGGCGGCGCGCTCTGCTCGGCTTATGAAGCCCTGAACGAGGCCGTTATCTCCAAGGGCGACATTGCCCGCATGGGCGACTTCGCCGTCGAGTTGGAAGGCAAGAGCGTGGCCCGATTCCGTGCCGACGGCGTCATTGTCTCCACCCCCACCGGCTCCACGGCCTACACTCTGGCCGCCAACGGCCCCATCCTCACCCCCGACGTGGACGCCATGGTGGTCACCCCCATCTGCCCCCACCTGCTTACCCTCCGGCCCATCGTGGTTCGTGGCGACGCCTCGCTCACCGTCCGCGTCGAGGGTGTCGTCAACCCCGCGCTGCTCACCGTCGACGGCCAGAAGGGCATTGAACTGCTCATAGGTGATGAGCTTCGCTGCCGCAAATCCACGCATGTCGTCAACCTCGTTCGCATGAGCGAAGGCGGCTTCTTTCAGGCCCTGCGCAACAAGCTCAGCTGGGGTGAACGCTAAACCACAGCTTTTCCCTGAATCCCATTTTGGTTAGACTGTGTCCCGCGTTGCCACGCTGGGACTATCGCAACCTCCCACACCATGAAGAGTGCGGGCTAGAGCATTAGACAGCAGTATTCTGTCGCTGCGGAGGGGAAATACTATGCGGTGCAGGATTGCAGCAAGGGCATCTTTCACGCTTCTAATGGGAGTGGCGGCAGTGGCAGCAGGCTATGCGCAGGCAAGCCAGCAGGACACAATTACCAATGGATATGCGCAGCGCCAACAGCGCATGAACGATGCCAATAAGAGCTTCAGTGATGCGCTGGGGCAGACAGCGGGACAATACGGAGCAACAGCGCCAGCGCGCCAGGGTGGAGCGCCATCGCGTGCTCTCTCCTATGTTCAGTGGCGTGATCCGGCCGAGGGCGCGTTTACCGTCTCGCTGCCCAAAGGCTGGCAGATCTCCGGAGGAACCGCGCGCCCTTCGCGCCTCGAGCCGCACTACGTAATCCACGCCCATTCGCCCTCGGGCGGCGTACAGATGTTCATGGACGATCCAAGAATCATGATGCGCCAGCTTCCCAGCCAGTTTTATCCGCGCGAAGGTCAGGTCATTGACGCGCCAGCAGGAGCAAAGCTGCTTGTCCAAAATTATCGCCCCGCACCGCAAGCCGCTCAGGAGTACATCTTGAAGTCTGTTTGTCCCTCGGCAACCCAGTTTCGCGGCGGCATCATCCGCGACCAGACACAGGACCTGGGATACAAATTCAATCAAATCGCTCAAGCTTCGGGAATGCAGATGCGCGTCGATGTCGGCGAAGAGGCATTCAAATGCAACGACCGTGTCGGCTACGTCTACGCCATTACCTCCCAGGTAGTTAAGCCCGGCGGCATGGTCTCCATTTGGTTTTTCTATCGCATCGCCGGCTTCCTGGCTACCTCCGCCGAGAGCGTGCAGGCCGCTGACGCCATGCATGCCATGCTGGGCAGCTTTCAAATGAACCAGCAATGGCTTGAGCAATTGGCCCAGGAGTCGAACGACACCGCACGCACCGTGGTCGCCGCATCGAACGCCATCACCCAGTCAACTATCGCGCGAGCCCAGCAGCAGGATGCTCAGCAGAAGGCGCAGTACGAGGCCTGGAAAAAGAGCAGCGACGCCAGCTTTGCCGCCGGCCAGAAGAGAGAGCGCGAGCGCATGAATACCGAAGGCAATGGCAGCGATTACAACCCCCAGTTGAATACCAAGAAGGTATGTGACGACATGGGGCATTGCGATTACTGGGCCGATGCCAATGTGACCAACTATTGGTTCGATTGCGCCGGAAAGGATCATCCCGGTTCGGAAACCGGCGATCCGCCGCCCAGCAGCCAGAGTAACTGCTGGCATAAAGGCCACTGAGGCCGGCGGAGTCTTCACGTCCTCACTACCAGCCCGGCCGGCTACCGCCCAAATGAGTACGTGACCTGAAAGAGCCCGTTGTCAATGCCGGGATTCTGGTTTGCCGTGTTGTGATTCGAGATGTGGTGATAGCGGTACTCGGCGCGAACCGACCGTGTCCGGGAGCTGTAGAGTTCAAATCCGGCGCCGAAGTCGAAGGTGAAATTGAAAGAGCCGGCCTCTGGAACGGGAATCGGCTTCGTCGAATACATATATCCGCCATGACCAATGAAGAATGGTTGCATCTTATTACGCGGCAAAAAGTTCCATTGCATTCCAACTGGCGACATGCCTTCGCCGATCGTCCAACGGCGGGAGCAGGTTAAAGTGTAGGTATAGCTGTAGATTGTGCCACCTTGGGTATTGCTGTAGCTTCCCGATGAGGGGACGCATGGCGTGGTTTGAACTTCGGTCCCAGATTCTGTATACACAGTTGGCGACGTCCAATTGACGGTGTCCAGAACTACAGGATCGCTCTCCAGCGCCACCGGCAAAATCTCCCCGTTGTACTGCAAATTCACGATGTGGTTCAGGTAGAGCTTGCGCCCGTATGCCACGCCAAACTCCAGCAGTTTCCGGTTCTCGGCATCGCCCAAAAGAATATGGCTGGAGTCTCCCGAGTACGCGCCGAAAACACTGAAGGTATTGTGTCGTGCGTAGTAAGGTCTTACTGCCGGAGCAATAGCTTGCGCGGTTGCCATTGTGGATATCAGAGTCAATAAGACGATAAGGCAAAGAAAGCTGGCACTGGCTGTCAGAACGGTACTATTGCGATTTCGCAAATAATTTTCCTTTCTTGCCACCGGACAAAAGGCCGCCGGAACGCCTATACTCCTCTGTTGACCGCGAATTTCATTTCAAGGGAGCAAACCGATGACTTCACCTGCCGTAGCCTACGCCCGCCAGAACCATCCCCGTTTTCTGAAGGAACTCAAGGACCTGCTGCGAATTCCTTCTATCTCCACCCTGCCCGAAAACAAGGCCGACTGCCGCCGCGCCGCCGAATTCATCATGCGCGAGCTGACCCGCATCGGATTCGAACACGCCCGCCTCATAGATACTACAGGCCATCCCCTGGTTTACGCTGACTGGCTGCACGCCGCCGGCAAGCCAACCGGCCTATTCTACGGCCACTATGATGTCCAGCCCGTCGATCCCATCGACGAGTGGACCACCCCGCCCTTCGAGCCTGCCGAGCGCGACGGCAACATTTACGGCCGCGGCACTGCCGATGACAAAGGCCAAATCTGGGCGCAGATCAAAGCCCTCGAATCGCTCTTTGCCGCCAATAACGGCAAGCTCCCCGTCAATGTGCGCATCATCTTCGAGGGCGACGAGGAGGTCGGAGGGGAGGGAATTGCCGCGTTTGTTGCCTCCAGGCCGCCCGAACTCAAGTCCGACTTTGCCCTGGTCTCCGATACGGAACTCTTCGCCCCCGGCCTGCCCACCCTTTGCGTCGGCCTGCGCGGCATGATCTATACCGAGCTCGAAGTCCGCGGCGCAAAAACCGATCTACACTCCGGCATGTACGGCGGCGCGGCCCCCAATCCCTTCGTCGCCATCGCGCAGATGATCGCCAAGCTCAAGGACGAGAAAGGCCACATCCTTATCCCCGGCTTCTACGACGGCATCATTCCTCCCAGCCCCGAGGAACTCAAAGCCTGGAGCAGCCTGCCCTTCGACGAGGAGCATTACCGCAAAACCGAAGTCGGCTCCCGCTCGCTGGTCGGCGAGCCCGGCTACAGCGTCATGGAGCGCACCTGGGCGCGTCCCACGCTCGACGTGCATGGCATCCCCGGCGGCTTCATCGGCGCCGGCGCTAAAACCGTCATCCCCGCCAAAGCCGTCGCCAAAATCTCCATGCGCCTGGTGCCCGGCATGGTTCCCGCCAAGGCCTTCGAACTCTATCAGTCCTATGTAAAAAAGATCGCCCCCGCCGGCGTCGAAGTCGAGGTGCGCCTGATTCACACCGGAGACCCCTGCCTGGTCCGCGTCGACAACCCCTACATCCAGGCCGCCACCCGCGCCCTTCACGAGGTCTGGGGCAAAGACACGGTCTTCATCCGCTCCGGCGGTTCCATCCCCATCGTCGGCGACTTCGACCGCCATCTCGGCACGCCCAGCGTCATGATGGGCTTCGGACTGCCCGACGACTGCATCCACGCCCCCAACGAAAAGTTCCACCTGAAGAACTTCGAGCTGGGCATTGAATCCGTCATCCGCTTCCTCGAAGAAGCCGGCAAATAACCCGCCGCCCCAGGTCTCCTCAACATCGAGACCTGGGGTACTCAACAATGGTAGTAGATTGAGATTTGCCCCCGCTCATTGTTGTTGCCTCGAAGAGAAAGGTGGTTATGGCATGACTGCGACAATAACTTCGAATAGAGAATCACAAACGGGAAATCAAGATGATGTTAAAACTTATACCGGATACGTCGCTTTTCTTGATGTTCTTGGTTTTCGCTCGATCATTAACTCTGCAAATTCTGATGAAATCTTAAAGAAATATGTCAGCATAGTAGATAAGGCTATTTTGAATGAAGATATGTACGGTCTCGAGTATGTAATCTTTTCTGATAGCGTGATAGTAAATTCATTTAATGATGATGATGAGTCGTTTTTTAAAATGCTTGATGCGTGTGCGACATTGTTTAACAAATTATTAATGATAGGTATTCCAGTACGTGGAGCAATTGCTCATGGAAGATATCAATATTCAAACAAAGATCACGGAAAGTTTGTTGCAGGTAAGCCGATTGTTGAGGCCTATACATATGAAGGTAAACAAGATTGGATAGGCATTATGCTCTGCCCTTCGGTAACAAGCAAGTATGAGGACCTTAAGACGAGATGCTCACATTATGTAGCGCGTGATTTGATCGGAACGCAAGGAGCTAGTAATGCCGAAATAGATCGTTTTCTCTCATTGTTGTCGTTTTATCAAATCCCATTTCATAAAGAGAATATGGCACTACTGGACGAGGTAACTCACTTTGAAGGCTATGCCGTGCTGCCTACTGGGAAATCAGTAACATACGCGAATATTGTGGTAGCACTTGATCAGTCAAGACAATCTCTGGAAATAAAAAAAATGGCTGCTCCGGGTCCCAAGGAGCAAGATAAGTATAGGAAAACGATTTATTGGCTGAATAGTTTAGTCGAGGAATGGAAAGTGACTGCACAATTACTGAATCGGCGTACTACTGCTTCCTGATTAATCTTTTGGACGGGTGACAGATGGCCCGCACATCAACCCAAAGAATCATCATGAGCCATGAGAAGCTGTGCCCCGTTCATCGCGGTCTTATCGCGATGAGCGGGCGGGTGACCCATACCTCAATTTTGTGATGTAGGATACAATGAAACTCAACCTGCGTGTTGTGAGTCCCGCGAGTTTGTAGTGGAGGTGCTGATATGAACAGAGAAGCGATTCCGGTCAAGCTGCCTCCCTCCTTGGGAAATGCAGCACGAAAGCTCGCCGAAGAAGATGGCGTTTCGCTGAACCAGTGGGTCTCCGTCGCGGTCGCGCAGAAGATCAGTTCGGTGGAAACCGCCGATGCATTTTTCAAGCGGAGATCGCAAGGCGCGGAGCAAGTGGATTTCCTGGAGATTTTGCGCAAAGACCCCGACTGCACTCCCGATCCAGGCGATGAACTAGCCTCCGCGAACGTTCGATAGACGGGAATACTACTTAAGAAGATATGCCCACGGAAATGCACAATCCGGCGCACCCCGGCCAGGTCCTTCAGGAATACCTGGAGGGAATGAACATCACACATGTCGCCAAGCATCTTCACGTCTCGCGCGTGACGCTTTCCAAAATTCTCAATTGCCGTGCGGGCATCTCCGCGGAGATGTCGTTGCGCCTGTCTGCGGCTCTTGGTACGCATCCCAGCTTCTGGTTTGATATGCAATCCTCGTATGAATTTGCGCAGGCCAGGCGCAAGAAAATTCCCAAGATCGTGCCATTCAGCCTCGCCGCATAGGCGACGTATGTACAGGAGGAACTCGATGAACAAAATATTGACACTCTCGCTGCTGGCGTTAATGCTTCCGCTTGGCTTGGCGGCGCAGGACCCCAAAGGATTTCATAGCTTCCACATTGGCGCGGTGGAGGTGACCGCGCTCCAGGACGGCTATCTGAATCTTGACACCGGCCTGCTCAAGGGAATCGATGAGGCCGGAATCAAGGAGTTGCTCGGCAGCACCGCTCCGGTGAAGACTTCGGTGAACGCATTTGTAGTGCGCAGCGGCAAACACACCTTCCTGATCGATGCCGGTTCCAAGGGCAACGCACTCGGCGGCTCAATGGGTCATTTGCTGGATAAGATGCAGCAGGCGGGCATTGATCCGGCCTCCATCGAGGCAGTGTTGCTCACCCACATGCACTTCGACCACGTGAACAATCTGCTCACCGCCGATGGCAAGCGCGCCTTCCCCAATGCCACGGTGCGGATGGCCAAGGCGGAATACGATTACTGGCTTGACCCCGCGCTGGCAACCACCCCAGAGCGCAAGCAGATGATGGAGATGCTGAAGACCGTCTTGGCGCCCTACGAAGCGGCGGGAGCCTGCAAGCCCTTTGCTTCAGGCGAGGAGCCGTTTCCAGGCGTCACCGCCCTCACGCAATACGGGCACACGCCGGGACACACCGTGTACAAGATCGGCAAGGGCAAAGAGGCCGTCTGGTTCATCGGCGACATAATCCACTACGGTGGTGTGCAGTTCGCGCGGCCGCAAGTCACTGTGCAATTCGACTCCGATAGCGACAAGGCCATGTCCAACCGTGTCGAGCTTTTCCGCGAGGCCGAGAAACAGGGAGCAGTACTGGCAGGCGCGCACCTGGCCTTCCCCGGCATGGGACGCCTCGACGCCAAAGGCAGCGGGTACGTTTGGGTGCCCCTGAAATAGCGCGGCAGCTGAACCACTGCCGATGAGTAACTATTCCCGGTATCCCATCCTTTCCGCGTTTTTACGGAAAGGGTGGGATACCGCAATCACTTTGGTGCATCACTTTTTGAATTCGCTGCCCGAAGCCCTTTTACCCAATCCAAGCTAATAACCGCGAAATCATCAAAGCAATCGTTATGTCCCCGCCCGGGAATTGAATAAAAGTGCCGAGGCTCGTTGGCCATTGTATAAAGCTCTCTCCCCTCTGAGGGGGGAATGATTTGATCTCCGGTTCCATTCACAACCAAAACTGGAGCATGTATATTCTTCATCTTTGTGTCGTTCTCGAAACGGTCCAGAGCGATATATTTCGCGGGAAAATATGGAAAATTCCGTTGAGCCATTTCTGCAATGGAGAGATAGGGAGCCAGCAGCATCACCCCGCCGACAGGAAATTCCTCGGCCATCTGCACAGACACACCGGTTCCCAGTGAATGTCCATACAGGATAATGTTTTCGCTTTTAACTCCTTGCGCCATTAGACCTTTGATATAGGCCCGTGCGTCGGCATATAAGCCGGCTTCCGTCGGCTTGCCGGGTAACCCGCTATAACCTCGATACTCTGCCAGCAGGAACCCATATCCCGCGGCAATATACGGATCGGCGATAGGCGACGCGATATACAAACGATCCCCATTACCGTGAAAGAAAACGATAGTGAAGGGTTTGCTCGTGGCTGGCGCATACCAGGCTGTCAAATCGATCCCGTCTTCGGTTCTAACGGAGAATTCCTTGAAAGCTCTGTTGGCGTGTGCATCGCTTAAGAAAACATGCTCTTGGCTTGGAAAGTACAAAAAACTTCTCTGAAAAGTAAACAAGCCGGCCAATGCCAAAAGATATATGCCAAGCAGCACAACCAGCACATAACGTATTTTCATAATCGCCCCCATCGCGTAATCTGATTCTAAGCCCATGTTCGAATTTCCCTCACTGACGCAGCAGTCCCCGGATTCCGAGCACTTCATCTCCTTCAGCCACGTCAGCATCTCCTTCGATGGCCGCTCCGTTTTGGAAGACGTGAGCTTTTACGTGGATCGCGGTCAGACCCTCTGCATTCTGGGCCGCAGCGGCGTGGGTAAATCAGTTGCGCTACGAATGTTAATGGGCTTTCTCGCTCCCGACTCAGGCTCCATCCGCATCGACGGACAGGAGATTACAACCCTTGACGAAGAAGGAATGAGGGCCATCCGCAAGCGCATCACCATGGTTTTCCAAAACGGAGCCCTCTTCGATTCCCTCAGCGTACGCGAGAACGTAGCCTTTCCCATGCGGGAGCGCGGCGGCATGAAAGAGGACGAAATTCTGGACTCAGTGGACCGGCTCATCGGCATGGTGGGTGCTGAAGATGTACTTGATGCCCTGCCGTCCAGCCTCTCCACCGGACGCAAGCGTGCCGTAGCCATCGCCCGTGCCCTCGCCGCCAAGCCTGAGGTGGTGCTCTACGATGAGCCCACCACCATGGTCGATCCCATCATCGCGCACAACCTTGGTGACCTGATCGAGATTCTCAAGCAACATCTTCGCTTTACAAGCATCGTAGTCACCCACGACACGCGCTTTGCCGAGCGCCTCGCCGATCTGGTCCTCTTCCTCCATCAGGGCCGGGCTCTGTATTTCGGTCCCCTCCAGGGCTTCATGGCCTCTTCCGACCCGGATATTCAGCAATTTCTGGCTATGGATGCTTACACATTACCTTCGGTATAAGTTGCTTCTCAACCCGTAACCACGCCCCAGCAGATTATTCTTGCTGTCATTACCGCTTCGAGTGATGCTAGTAAAGATGGCTCTAGTGAATTGAAAGTATGTGCGGAGGTTATTTTGATGGGAGATACGGCGTTAAATTGGATACTGCTGACAATAGTACTGTATAATTTGTTACCAACAGAGTGTATTCCAGCCGGAGCGCTTCAAATCCCCGGCTATTGTTCTTTTGATTCGCTCCGAGTGACCATTTCGCGTTGGATTTTTTACTGATGGGGTGTTTTAAGCCGGTTGCTCCCCCCACTCTATTTGCCTTCTGATTGTTTGAGGTCCGCGAAACGTATATGGCTACTTCGGAATTCTGGAACAAGCTATCCACATCTGAGTCTTTCCCTCAGGCAGCGGCCGAAGAAGCGGCACAGGGCTCTGCGCGTGGCTCGCAAGGCAAGGTTTGGGTATGGATGTTCCTGGATGCGCTGACGATTCTTTTCTCAGCTATCTTTGCCACCCTTTACAGGCAGCATCAGGACCCGTTTACGGGCGCAAGAGGGTTCTGGCAGGGCACGCTCATTCATGGCGTTTCCATGGGAATTCTGCTGGCCCTTTTATGTTTCTTTGCCGTCACGCTGATGTTCACCAGCCGCCGGTTGAATCTATATACGCCCATCAAGCTGACCAGCACACTCCGTGAGCAGATCCTCAGCGCGCGTGCCTGCCTCACATCAGGATTGCTGCTGACGGGCACGCTTTACCTGGTGAAAGTTGGAGACATTTCCCGCTTTATCGTCTTAGTCACGGTGGGGCTGGTTACGGTCGGCCTTGGCCTGCGACGTCTTATCTATCGCCTCATGCTATACCACGACTTCGAGCGTGGCGTAGGCACGCGCAACGTACTCATCGTAGGCACCGGCCCCAAGGCGCAAGCCCTGCGCAACCATCTGGAGAGCCTTTGCCACCTGGGATACACATTCAAAGGTTTTATTGAGTTGCCCGGCTCGCAACTCAGCTCTTCGCAACATGCCGGCGACGTAGTTGGCACTCTCGATTCGCTCTTTCAGAATACGCGTAAGCAGTTTGTGGATGAGATATTCTTTACCGCACCTTGTGAGCGCAGGGTCGTCCAGTACACGCTCGCGCAGGCTCGCATCCACGGCGTCGACCTGCGCATCATTCCCGAGATGTACGATGGCCTCGCGTGGGACACCCCCGTGGAATTCATAGGCCAATTTCCCAGCATTCCCTTGCACCATAGCAACGTGCCCGAGTTTGCCCTGTTTTTCAAGCGCGTGAGCGACTTGGCCTTCTCCATCCTGGTGTTAATCCTCTTTGCGCCGTTCCTGCTGCTTATCGCCATCGCCATCAAGCTTGATTCTCCTGGACCGGTCTTCTATCTCTCCGACCGCATCGGCAAAAAGGGCCGCGTCTTCCGCTGCATCAAGTTCCGCACCATGGTTCACGACGCGGATAAGCAGCGCGACGGCATGATGCACATGAACGAGCGCCAGGGCGTGCTCTTCAAGATTTCCGGCGATCCACGCATCACCAGGGTGGGCCGCTTCCTGCGCAAGTATTCGCTGGATGAGTTCCCTCAATTCCTTAACGTGCTACGCGGCGAAATGAGCGTGGTCGGTCCGCGGCCGCCCATCGGCAGCGAAGTGCGCGAGTACCAGTTGAGCCACCTGCGCCGCCTCGACGTGGCTCCAGGAATTACCGGACTGTGGCAGGTGCAGGCTCGTCAGGATCCCTCCTTCGACAGCTATATCTCGCTGGATGTGACCTACATCGAAAACTGGAGCGTCTGGCTGGATATACAAATTATCCTGCGCACCATCGGCGTGGTCCTGGCAGGAACCGGTACTTAGCGGCGAGCTTCCTGCATCAAGTTTGACCTGGCTGCATCAGTAAAATACTGTTAAAAGACAATGACGTAGTGGGTGATTCTATGCAACAAATATCGATGATTCGCGACGGAGTGAAGCACAATTATTGGGCGCGCGACCGCCAACTTCAGGTGTGCGCGTCTCTGACCGCGGAACAATTTCTTCAACCTCTTGCAGGCAGTTTTCCCTCGCTGCGCGACACCCTGGCGCATATGGTTGCTGTTGAGTGTATCTGGCTTGAACGCTGGAAAGGCGGCTCACCAAAATCGCTGTTTCCCGCCAGTGATTTTCCGGATCTGGAGACCGTGGTGAAGCGGTGGAACACGGTCGAGCGCGAGATGCGCGATTATTTGGCTAGCCTGGATGAGGAGGCTCTGGCGAGCCCTCTAACCTACACGAACTTTCAAGGCAAACAGTGGTCCTATCCGCTTTGGGTGATGATTGCGCATCTATTGAATCACCAAAGCTACCATCGCGGCCAGGTGGCGACACTGCTGCGCATGCTGGGAGTTCAGCCGCCGCACGTCGATTTCCTCGTGGCGCACAATATGGACTTTCAGCTTTGACTCTGCGCAAGAAAGAATCAGGCCAGTGGTAAGGCTTGATCATTTGCATGATCGCAACTTGTCTACTGAAAGTCCATACGACAGTTTTTATCTTGACAAACATACGGATCAGGAATCAAATTCTCTAAAGGCTTATACAAACCACTTGGTATCGACATGACATTATGATCATGTCAGATTTCTTGGCTGGTAATCCAAAAAATAACCTGCAAGAGGACATGGAGATGAGTGAAGAGAAGAAACGGCATGGATGCCTTGCAACATACTTGTGGTTCATACTTGTTGTCAACGCGATTGTTGCACTCTTTTATCTTTTCGGTAGTCAGACGATCAGGGATGCATCTCCCTCTATGCCGGTTTGGGCGATCCCTGCATTAACCGTTGGCACAATCTTGAATGTTGTATTCGCGATCGCGTTATTTAAGTGGAAGATGTGGGGATTCCTTGGCTTCGCTGCAACATCCATTCTGGCATTCGTGATCAACTTGACGATTGGAATTAATATCTTTCAGGCTCTTATGGGCTTTATCGGGGTGGCAATTTTATATGGTGTCCTGCAGATTGGCGATAAGGCGAATGAGTCACTTTCTCTCGATAATAGCAGCGGGTTGCCTTCGCTGCCACCAGGCGCAACGCCAGAGCAGATAGCCTATCAGAAACAACTGGAGGAGCAGAAAAAGCTGCTGCGCTCAAATCCAACTGGTTGGTCGCAACTCGAGTAGTTCAGCACCAGAAGATGACGGCGAGTCGCGTGCAAGAGCTAATAGCTAGAAGCTAAAAGCTGTCTCTTCAATTAAACTGGAACTGTGAAGATCGCGCTGGCACAGATCAATCCAACCGTCGGGGATTTCACCGGAAATCTTGATAAGATTGTCGCGGCCAGCCGTCGCGCCGCCGCCCAAGGCGCGCGCCTAACCGTCTTTTCTGAGCTGGTTCTCTGCGGTTACCCCCCCGCCGACTTCCTGGAAAAACCGAGTTTTCTGGCTCGCTGCCGCGCGGCTGTCGATGAGCTGGCCGCTGCCACACGTGATTTGCCCACCGCCGTTCTGGCGGGCGTGGCCCTCCCTGCAGAGCATGAAAGTGCAAAGCCTGGATCCACCCAAACAGGAATTTGCTGGGGTGAACGGCCCGCCGTTAACGCCGCCGTCCTGCTCGATGGCGGTCGCCTTCTGCTAGAACAGCACAAGCAGCTTCTGCCCTTCTACGATGTCTTCGACGAACAGCGCTACTTCGCTCCGTCGCGGCCTCAGCAGGTGGTCGAACTGGACGGCCTGCGGCTCGCCATTACCATCTGCGAGGACGCATGGAACGATAAAAACTTCTGGCAGCAACGACTCTACACCGTTGATCCCATCGAAGAGCTGATGCGCCAGAAGCCAGCCATCCATATCAACCTCTCAGCGTCCCCATTCTGGCACGGCAAGCGCGCCTTGCGTCGTCAGATGCTCTCGGCAATTGCCCGCCGTAATGGCATTCCTGTGCTGCTATGCAACCAGGTAGGCGGCAACGATAGCCTGATCTTCGACGGAACTTCGCTGGCCCTCAACGCGCGCGGAGAGCTGATTGCCCAGGCCGCCTCCTTTGCAGAGGACCTCGTACTGATAGACCCCTTCAATTCGCGGCCCGTGCCCACTCCCCTGGAGGACGACACCGAGGCTGCCTACCGCGCCTTGGTCCTCGGCACGCGCGATTACGTGCGCAAATGCGGCTTCAGCAAGGTCCTGGTGGCCTTGAGCGGCGGCATCGACTCTGCTCTGGTAGCGGCCATCGCCACCGATGCCCTGGGCGCGGAAAATGTCCTCGCCGTCGGCATGCCCAGCCCCTACTCCTCGGCAGGCTCCATCGACGACAGTCGCAGTCTGGCCGCTAACCTGGGCATTCGCTACGAGGTCATCGGCATCAGCGGTCTCTTCGCGGAGTTCACCCACGCCCTGGAGTCGCTCTTCGCGGGAACCAGCCCCGACATCACCGAGGAAAACATCCAGTCCCGAATTCGCGGCGTCCTGCTCATGGCCCTCTCTAACAAATTCTCCGCGTTGGTTCTCACCACCGGCAACAAGTCGGAGATGGCCGTGGGCTACTGCACCCTCTACGGCGATATGGTTGGCGCCTTGGCGATCATAGGCGACCTGGTCAAGACCCGCGTCTACCAGCTTTGCCGCTGGATCAACCGGGGTAGGGAAGTCATTCCCGCCGCGATCCTCGAAAAACCGCCATCGGCCGAGCTGCGTCCGGACCAAAAGGATACCGACTCGCTGCCTCCCTACGAGGTTCTCGATCCTATCCTTGAAGCCTACGTCGAGCGCTACGAAACTCCCGAGCAAATCGTCCAGGCAAACGGATTCCCCCTGGAGCTCGTCCAACAGGTAGTGCGCCTGGTGGAGCGCAGTGAGTACAAACGACAGCAAGCTGCTCCCGTCTTGAAGGTAACCTCCAAATCCTTTGGCATGGGCCGCAGATTTCCCATTGCCGTCAAAGTTCAGGTATAAGCTAGTAATTGGGAACCCTCCCGCAGTTCAGCTTTTCTACAGTTGAAGGAGAAACAACTTTGATCCGTCTCTCGATTCGTTTTGCCGGTGCTTTGGCGCTGGTTGCCTTATTTATGCACGTCCTCCAGGCCTCTGCCCAGCAGGATGTGCCCGCCGCGCCTCAAGCGCTGGCCCCCTCCGCACCGGCTCCCGCTGCCGCGGCGCCCGTCTTTCCTAAACCCGATCCCGCCAATTTCACCGCCGCATCGCCTACCAAGGAGACCGTAAACGCCTTCTTGCAGGCCAGTTGGGGTTACGATGATTCCCGTGTCTGGGAGGTCTGGGCCATCCAGAAGACGGAAGTCGACGGCATCAGCAGGGTGCTCTTGCTGGTAGGCGACAAAACTGGCAAGCAGAAGATCGTGCCTGCACAGTTCTATGTCCTTCCTGACGGCAAGCACATCTTTGCCGGTGACGACATCATGCCCTTTGGCGCCAATCCCTTTACTGATATACGCGCCATCGCACAGCAGCGCGCCGACGGGCCTTACCGCGGTTCAGCCTCCAAAGACCTGGAGATTGTCGAGTTTGCCGACTTCCAGTGCCCCCACTGCAAAGAGGCACAAGCCAACATGGATAAGCTGGCGGTGGATTTTCCCAAGGCACGCATCGTCTTCCAGAACTTTCCGCTGCCGCAGCATCCCGCGGCTGCCACTGCAGCTGCCTACGGCTATTGCGTGACCAAACAGGGAGGCAGCAACGCCTTCTTCACCTTCGCTGCGGCTGTCTTTGATGGACAGGAGGGTTTGTCGAGTGCCGACGGCACCACACTGACCCTCAACAGTGCCGTGACCAAGGCTGGACTGGACCCGGTTACCATTGCCGATTGCGCCAAAACACCACCGGCCCTTGCCGCTGTTGCTGCTATGTCAAAGCTGGCCGAGGATCTGAAGATCAATCAAACTCCCACACTGCTGGTCAACGGCCGTCCGGTTCCCGCAACCGCGCCCTACGACACACTCAAGCAGATCATTATCTATCAAGCAAAGATGGACGGTGTGGTGGCCCAGTAAAAGGGTTGGTCAGCAAGCCGGAAAAACTTCGGTAATAAGGAATCAAACGAGGGCAGACAGGGATTCAATCCTGTTTGCCCTATCCGTTACTACCCCGGACCGCGCTCCACGCGCAGCATCGGCGAGTGGCCAGCTGCCTGCTCGCCGCGAATTACATGCGGGGTAATCACAATTAGCAGCGTCGCGTAGTTCTTCTGCGTGTTTTTGCCGGTCAGATCGTTCAATCCGGGAATCTCGCTAATTCCAGGCACGCCGCTGACGGCGCTGCTCTCGGATTTGTCCATCTCGCTCACCACCTCCACTGCCTCGCCCTGCTTCACCGTCACCACGCCCGACCACGCGCGATTGTTAAGTACAGGGTTTCCGTTGATGGTGGTTCCGGAGAGTGCGTCGATCTTCAGATCGATGGTGAGCGCCACCTCGTCGTTGCGCAGCACCTTGGGAGTCGCCTTCAGGGTCAGGCCCAGATCCTGGTACTGCACTTGCGGAACATTCGGCACGCTTCCGCTGTAGGAAGCCAGCAGCGAGGAGAGGCTGCCGGAGGCTCCAGCGCCGGTCAGCCCCGGTATAGTAGGGACACTGGCCCCCAGGCTAGAGAACGAAGAGGTCTGGATAGGATATTTCGTGCCCGACTTGATGGTCGCTGCCTCCCCGTCGCCCAGGCGTAATTGCATCTGGTCCAGCTCGCGCGAGTCGGAGGAGTTAAGGTTCAGGTTACCCGTTACCTTGCCCGGAGCCAGCGCGGATTGAGTTAGTCCGCCGCCAAACAAGGCAATCCCATTGGAAAACAAGGAACTCGATATCTGCCCCGATGCCAGCAGAATGCCTAGAATCGCCAGCGTATCGCCCGGAGCGGCCAATCCAGAGCTGATGATTTGCTGCACCAGGCTCTGGTTCGCGTTAAGGATTGATTGTTCCTGAGCATAGACGTTGAAGGCCGTCAGGCTCTGCGGAGGCTGCACTCCGGTGTTGCGCGTGCTGGTGTGCGCAATCTGGATCATACGCACCTCCAGCATCACCTGGCTTCGTCCATCCAGCAGCTCACGCATGGTGGCGTTGAATGCATTGAGGGTGCGCTGAGAAGCGCGGATGGTGATCGTCCCAGAGGCGGGCTCCGCGGCCGCTTGCTGCACATTGAAGACGTTTTTCGCCAGGTTGACCACGTCGGTCAACTCTGTTGCGCTCAAACCCGGCAGGTAGACCGTCTCGTATTCCAGTGGCGTATATAGCTGGCGGTTCTCCCTGGTATCGCGGGCTGCCAGCACATGGTGCGCGTCCAGTGGGACGTAGAACGTGTTCGTTACCAGTCCAACCACGCGCGACGCCGTCTCGAAATTAACGTCATCCAAGTCCAGCCGGGTCAGCGTGGCCACAACGGAGTTGTCCACCGAAGCATCAATGCCATAAGCCTTAAAGACCTGCTGGATGATCTGGCGCTGCTCGGTGCGCAGGTGAAAACTGTGCATTCCGGCTGTCGGCGCCAGTTCCACCGCGGCGCCAACCGTCTCCGCGCCTTGCTCGTAGCTCGTCCTGGACTGGCCCAGCAGGGCATCGTCTCCCAACTCGTATAGGTGTTGGGTCACCTGAATGTTCTTCGGCTCCAGTTCGAGCGCATGGGCCAGCAAAGCACGAGAACCCGCCGAATCGCCGCGCATCCGGTCCTTGGCCGCAGCCTGAATCAGCGCCGTTACAGCATGGCTGCGCGCCACGCTAGCTGCAAGCCGGTAGTCGGCTGTGCCGGGGTCCAGCGTAGCCGCCTGCTCAAAGCCGCGCTTGGCCTCTTCAAACCTCTCGCCTACAAAGAGCTTGCTGGACGAAAGATAGAGTTTCGCCGCCCTCCGCCGATCGGCATTGCGCGCCTGGCCGGCAGGTTGCACGCCCCGTGTTTGGTCAGTCGCTGTAGCTGGCTCACGGGTTGCGCTCTGCGTAGTGGGGGCTGCACTTTGTGTGGCAGGGACTGTACTTCGTGCGGCAGGAGTTGCATTGTTCGTGGCTGGGGTTGCATTTTGTGATGAAGGATTCGTCACCTGGCCCAGGGCATGGCCAGAAGACGCCACTAGCAGCAGCACAGGCGCCCACAAGCACATCCATCGCCTGATCGCCGGGTTTGCACTGGGGTGCGGTCTCACGGCATCACCTGTGTGTGCGCCATCAGATCGGCCAGCGATGAAGCGCAGACCTCCGGCCTAAGCTCAAGCAACGTGTCGAAGCTGAAGTTGCCCGTGGCCACGGCAATCACAGCCAGGCCATTAGCGCGCGCTGCCTCAATATCACGAGGAGTATCGCCGACCACGCAGACCCGCGCATTGGCGCCGGCCATCTCACGGGCCTTGCGCGCGGCGTTGCCTACTAATTCAGCGCGGATCGGAAAACCGTCGCTGAAGCCGCCAAACTGGAACCACTCCCGCAACCCAGCCTCTTCAATCTTGATCCAGCCAATCGCTTCCAGATTGCCGGTGGCCAAGCCCAGCAGCGCGCCCTTTCGCGCCAGATGTGCCAGCGCATCCTTCACGCCCGGCATAATCCGAATATCCATCTCATGCCGCCGCTCTTGGCACGAACGGTAAATCGCCTCAACTATTGCATCCCATTGCGAATCAATCACATCGCTGGGTATTCCAGCCTTCTCAAAGGCCTCGCGCAGAATCGCCGGATCTGTGCCGCACGGTGTCAGAAACAGAAACGGCTGAATATCATATCCCGTCACCCGCTGAACGCCAATGGCGAAAGAATCGCGGTGGATGCGGTCACGGTTGCGCAGCAGCGTCCCGTCTATGTCGAAGAGATAGGCGTCTTGCCCATCCCAGGCAAAGTCCGGTTCAATGTATACGTGCGCGGCTGGAGTTTGTTCTTCGGGAGTCTGTGGGGAAGTCTGCATGTCCTTGAGGGGCGCTGTCAGCCCCGGCCGATGATCTGGCGGGTTGCGCTATAGACAGGACGTTCACTTCGCGGTGGACGCTTGAGGCAGGCGCGAACTTCGGTTAGGCTTAGTCCCAGTTCCGCCATCGTCCGGCTCAGCGTGTTGCGGTGCATCCCCATCTCTTTGGCCGCCTTGCACTGGTTTCCCCGGTGCGCCACCAGCACTTCCCGCAGATAATGCTTCTTGAACTCGCGCACGGCCTCCTCATAGCCGATACCGCTGGAATGCATTTGCGTCACCAGGCCGTCCAGAATTCGTTTCACGTCCACCTCTGCTTGTTCTAATAGATTGCCATATCCAGTTGGGTTGTGCTTGAAAAAATTATCATATACCGCCGCTGTCGGGGTGCAGCCACACCGGAGACTCTTCTTCCAACTCCTTGAGACCATGCCGGACGCGCGTGGCTAGCTCTGCCGGGCTCATATGCGTACTCAAATGACAGGCTCCAAAAAAATATTTGGGCAGTTTGGCATCGCTCAGCCAGTGGGCCTTGGGAAAAAAGGCCAGGGCTGCCAGAATCACCACCGTCACCAGCAGCGCCCCTTGAAATAATCCGAAGAACGCGCCCGCCAGCTTGTCCAGGCAGCCCAGCCCCATATGATGGAATACCTTGTACAGAATCTTGCCGGCAACCGCGGCCAATCCCATCACCAGTAGCGCAATCAGTAAAAACCCAATCGTATCGGCTATAGCCTCAACGCGCACTATGGGCAAAAACAGCCTCGCGATGAGGCCGTAGTTCCACGCCGCCAGCACAAGGCCCAGAAGAAGGCCGCCTAGCGAGAAGACAGAGCGGAAGAAGCCCTGGGTCAGACCTCCAAGCACCGCCATCACCATCACAAACACGATCGCCCAATCCACCAGCGTCATTTCTTGCTCCTCATGTGCTACGTACTCCAGAGTCCCTATGGCCCCGCAACAAACTCGTCATGAATTAGATGCGCCACAGATATGCATGCAAAGGCTCAAAGTATCTGGCAGTGTACTTTCCTGATTCCTACTAATAAGTTGTACTGACAGGAAAATTTTCTCTGATAAAACTAAGTCTCCGATTTTCTAAGCCCGGGTGCGATTTGTCAATCTCTCTTAGTGCCTATTGAAAAGAAAGAACTTACAGGATACAATTTGATCCTGATCCACAATGTGTTCAATATTGACCGTGAAAAATATTTCCCTAATTGTTCAAATCTGAACAGCATATAGATATTTAAATAATGTTACACACTTGTGTGATAGCCGTCACGGTACAACCTACCTACATGGGAGACACTCCATTAGTCAACATGGTTCGGAGGGCGTGTACGAAGGTCCTCTTTGAGCCGGGCGACACGGAGTAGCCGTGGAAAGGGGAAGCCGCAGCTAGCTTCGTTTGTGCAGGGATCACCAGTAGCCGCGTGCTACCGACCTCCAGTGCCGGCTACTGGTCCCCGTCTTACTTGTAAAGTACAAGCGCCTCCGAAGAGAAGTTATCCTTCGGGGGCGTTTTTTAGACTCTTATGCAATGAACCTGAGTACTCCATCCTCGCTCGGCCTGCACAGCGATGAGGCGATTCCTTCATCCGATGAGCAGGAAGTTCGAATTCTAGCGGTCTTATGCGAACGTGTGCAAAGATCGAGCCGTTCAAGAATGCGGCGGGCAGCCTGGCAGAATCCAGGCAAGCCGCGCCGCATGACCTGAGGCTCCAATCCTCACGGGTTTACGGCAGAAGTAGATTTAAGGACTCTCATGTTGGAGCTGAAACGGCGGTAATTGCGGAACTCGATCTCATTCCTATCCAGCTCCGCGCGGCCCTTTTTCAAAATGACCTGCGCGTCGATGGGCAGCATATAGTCGTGGTTGTTGATAACCGCAAAGTCGTAGTCCACGCTCACCGAAGCCGCCTGGATGGGATACTTGGGCGGCACATTGTCCGTCACCAGGGTGATGCGCCGCACCATTCGCGTCACGGAATCGATATACACTTGGCCGTGGAAGCCGACCGGGACGACATCTGTGGAGCTCGCCCGGAAATAGAAAGTCGAGTTTTCCGTGGCAACGCGATAGTCGAAGACTTGCACCGTGCCGTCTCCCAGCACACCGGTCTCTTTCCATTGAAAATCCGCTTTGGAAGAGGGGTTGAATAGGCCGGAAAGCGTATAGCCGAACTCCCCGCTCGAGATGGCGCCTCGAAGATTCTCCGTGTCCTCGCTGCTATTGGAGCCTTTCTGCTCCATGTCCAGCAAGATGCGGTTTTCCTCGTGCTCGACATACGTCAATAGTTCAGTGAACTTGTCTTTATGATTCCACTGACTTGTTCCAACCAGATTGGTACGATAGATATATCGATCGGTCATTTGCTCGCACATGAAATTGGGCAGGGAATCCTTATAAGTCATTGCATATTTGGTTGCATCCGCGAGGATTGAGTTGATCTCCTCCGTAGAGGGGCGCGGAATCGGGCTGGACGGAATGGTAATGGTCAGCGCTCCGGAGGAATGAGTGGGAAGCGACTTATCAAGCACAGAGGCGATCTCTGTGTCGCCGGAAGGCTGGCCGCCCGTCACCTCTAACGTGGTGCTGGCTTCTGCGCTCTTGCCGCCCTGGCTGAGAATTGCCTTCACCTCATAAAGGCCGTTCACCGGAGGGTCGATCGAAAAGCTGTTCAGATAGGAAGCGAACTCCAATCCGCTGGCTTGATGCGTAGTCATCGGCTCGCCGCCCAGCGGCTTGCCATCCTGGTAGATCTGGACCTTAATTGTGCCGGGCTCGGATGCGTGGGAGTCGAAGTGGGCGTTCAAAAAGACCGGGATTATCTTGGCGCCCGGCTTAAGTAGACCGGAGAGATTCGGCGTAAGAATCTCATTTCCGTGGCGCAGTGGCTCCGAGGTGTCGTCGTCGACGCGCAACGGATCGGCTTGGCGTACAAGAATCAGATTGCCGAGTGATGGGACAGTGGTGGTGTCGGGAACCTCGAAGGTTTTGCGGCGCGCGCCGGCCTTGCCGCTGTAGTGGTCAAGAACGGCCGCCTCCAGTATGTACTCGCCTGGTGGCGCAAGAAAGTGACGCTGAAACGATATCGCTCCGAAATCCGAATTGTCGTTGTCTTTCTGAATCTTGCGCCGAGGTATATCCGTGCTGAAGTGTTCGATGATCATGCCCGATTTGTCTTTGATATTGGCCACGATCGACATGCTCGCAGTGTGAATCCCGGTGCTGCTGTCGTCATGAATCTCCAGGCCGGAGTACTGAACCTCTATGGCCAGCGTACTCACCTCTCCATCGGGCGTCGAGGCCGTGTTCAGGATCGCGGCGCGAAAGGCTACATCCGTGGGCAACTTCTCTTGGCCGAGAATCTTAAGCAGCGGCACTTCATAGGGTTGCGGGGCGGCATCGCCGCCACTCTGAGGCTGTACCGCAAGATACCCCGATTGCGTGCGAATTCTCAGCTTCGCGCGCTGCGGCTTGATCGCGATAGGGCGAAACTTCCCATCGTACTCCTTGATAGGAGGCACATAGGCTGCCACATAATATGTGCTCATGTCCTGAACTATCTCGGCCAGCGACTTCTGCAAGTGAACGTACGGGATGTAACTGCCTCCCGTTTCCGAAGCCAGCGATTTCATGTCGTCGTTGTAATTAGGGTTATCAATGACCGAAAGGTAGCCGAGTTGACGGTTACCTGTGAATACGGCGCTGAAAGCATCCGATCCGAAAGTCGAACCGCCGCCGCCTGCAACGCCTAAGACTTGGGCTGCTGTCTGATTCATCTGGCTCGTAGTGCTACTCGAGGAGTTCAGGTCGACTATATAAATGCTCTCTCCAGCTTGATTGGCTGCTCCGATAACGGATTGCACCGCCTCCTTAAAGTGCAAATCGTTCTTCTCCTCCTGAAATGGAGTAAGGAATATCAGCGCTTTTCTCTGATGGATTTGTTGCTGGGTTTTCGCCAAGGCCAGCAATCCCGCCAGGAAAGGCCGGAGATGCTGATTCTGTGCAATCTTGCCGGAGTCGGTGAGTGCGTTGAAAAGCAACTTATCCAGTGCGCGATCATGCGCGCCGACGGCCTTTCCATCTGGGCCGACGCCGGTCAACGCTGCCGTGATCAGTTGCTTTTCCAGTGGGCTGGCCTCGCCGCCATTCACGGCTTTTTTAGTCTCGGTGGCCGAGTTGATGGCCTGCGCAAGCAATTTCCGATCCGATGTGAACGCGCTCTGAAGACGCAGACGCCCCTCCACCGTCACAACCGAAAAGGAGAAACCTTTCTCGGGAACTGTCTTGAGTATTTTCCCTGCCGCTTCTCGCGCATTCTTCATAATCGCCGGATCGGTTTCCAGGTTCTTGCCCGCCAACCGCACCGGCCGGTCTATGACCAGCGTGATCAGACAATCGCTCTTCTGCGCGCCGTTGACCAGATGGAAACTGTTGAGCTTGACCGGAGAACCGCCGTCTGTGACCGCTATCTCATCCTGCTTCAGGTCCAAAACAGGCTTGTTCTTCTTGTCGTGAACCACCAGATTGAGCGAAACCTCATTAGCGGTCACGGGTATGTCCACATCCTGACTCGCAGGTTGTTTTGCCGTCTGGCCACCAGCTCGGGGAAGCGAAAAAGCAACGGACAGCAATGTCAACAATCCGGCGATCAGTATCCGCCGCTCATAAAACCTGGAATACCTGGCATTTTCTTTAGACCGAAACATGAGTTCTCCCGATAGACGAATGAAATCTGATCGATAAAGCAGCGAGTGCTGGTGCCGTGCAGTGACTTGCATATACACCTAACCAAGAAATGACATAGACTGCATAAGTCCGCAGCCTCAGAACGAACTAATTGCTTACTACTGGCTTCTCAACATGGTCAATTACTAGAGTCTCGATAGGCGCTCTGATGGCCTCCAGCTTGAGTCCGATCTGCTCCTGAAGCGCTGTGACCAGCGGCGGTGGCGCGTTCGTGCTGCCGGTTGGATGCGGAATGATCGCGCCCCAACTGCGAAACTGGGTATTATCGGGTGTCCAGTTGAGGGTGAAGTCATATCTCCCCGCGATCCCCGTCCGGTCGACAACCGGGCGGTCGAGCACAATAGATCCCAGGACAAACACAAAATCTTGCATAGACCCATTGTTAACCTTCAGCTTTCCCAGTTCCTGAAAGTACAGAGCCGGCGGCTGATTCGGGCCTCCCGCGCTCTGGACAATTTTTACACCGCTACCGGACTTGCTCAGAGAATAGACAGAAAGCTCCTTCTTGTCGCCATGAACTCTAAGATTGAAGCGCGCAAGCAACTTCTGGACCAGGCTTTGAATTTGATGGGGACTAGGCTGGCCTTCGCCGCTATACGTCGCGGTGATGTCGAATCTGTCTGTTTCAACCCAGGCCGGCGCGTCCATCAGTTGCTTGGGATGAATCTCGTAGGCATAGGTAATGAGGTCGCTTAGGGTTGTGTTCGCTGCGCGGATACGGCCCATTTTCACAGTTAGGCCTTTGCCCGAATCCTCCGGCGGGCTGGGCCGGATGGTTGCGGTCACTATGCCGGGATCAGCACCTGCGGCCATTGGTGGCTCGGGCTTGGGAATCTCCCAGGCCGTCTGAGGCGTTGCGCGGTTCAGGATTAAGGGATGCACAAAAGATAGCTGGTTTAAGGTTCCGGCAATCGACATTCCATCCGGACTCAGTTTGCCTTCGAAGTCGGCGCCAAACTCTTTGAAGGAAATCTTCACGGTCGCGCCATCCTGTGTGATCTTGGTTATAGGAATGGGAGGTGCGCTCTGGTCCATGGCATGAAAGATCCCGTTGTACTCGCCATTCGTCGCCTTGGAAATCTCTATGACCCCGCGCAGGTCCATGCCGGAATGAAGCGTACACTGCCAGGTGCCCGCAAGCCCTCGACCCGGAGTAAGAGCATCGGCTTGCTTGATATGAACCAGGCCGAAGACAACCGGGATGGCGATGGCAACGGTAGCCGCCAGCGCCAGCAGCAGCTTTCGGCCAGGACCTAGATTAATCGACGCTTTTCCCGTCATGATGCGGACAATACGGCCTTTGAGGTCCGAGCCGGCAACGCCTGCGACGCAGGCCAGAGGCGATTCAATGCAGAACTTGCAGACCTGCAGAATGCTCTCAGCGTAAACTTCCGCCTCATTTCCAGAACGCAGCACGATCTCGTCGCAGGCCTGTTCGCGCTCCTCCAAAAGGCGCGTCTTGATCCACCACACCGCCGGGTGGAACCAGAAGATCGCTTCCACAATCATGTGTATTGCCGCCGTAAGATTGTCGCGCCGGCGAACGTGGCACATCTCGTGGGCAATGATTGAGCCCAGTTGCGCCGGGTTGAGGCGCTCTTCAATCCCTTGCGGCAAAAGCAGCACGGGGCGAAAAATGCCGAAGATGCCGGGTTCGAGCAAGTATGGCGTAGAGAGAACCGGAACCTCGGCCAGCAGCTCCGCGCGCGAAGAGGAACGGATTGAAGCCCGGATCTGCAACCATCCGCGTACCCATGAGAAGACAACTAGAAGAAAGCCGCAAAGCCAAACTCCCAATAATATCGATGGCAGCAGATGAATTGGTAAGGAAGCCGCGGCAGGCGGCGCAGCCGCCTCGCCTGCATAAGGCAAGGCGTTGAGCGATGCGGTTTGCGGAAAGGGAAGAGTAACCTGCTCCAATACGGCTGCAAAAGCCGGTCTTTGAATAGGCATGGTCAACGTGGAGCGAAGCGATTCACCCGCGGTAATGAGGAGCGAGAATGGGATCAGGTACTTGACCGATGCGATCATCCATACCCAATAGCGCGTTCGGGCGTGATTGTGGCGAAGGCAGAGCGCCAGCAGCCAGGCCATCCCCGTCACGGTGGTCGACTGCCAGAGATGGTTGGCCAGAGTCGCGGTCCAAGCCTCGTTCCACAATCCGGTAAGCATCACGCTTGCCTGTTCTTTCCAGAGAGATTGCGCAGCGCCCTCTCCGCATCCTTTATGTCTTCAAGAGTAAGCTTTCCCGACTCGATCAGGTGTGCCATCACAGGCTGAGGGCTACCCCCGAACCATACGAGCAGATCGTCGATGAGCCTTCGCTGCGCAGAATCGCGTGAGAATGTTGCTGCGAAGATGTGGTAGTTGCCAACCTTCTTCACGCGCAGCAAGACCCCCTTCGCTTCCATTCTGTATACGGTCGTCTGGATGGTCGTATAGGCCGGCCTTCGCTTTTCCGGAAACGACTCCTGTATCTCTCGGATCGAAGAGTCGCCTTTGGCCCATAGAATCTCCATAATCTGAAATTCAAGTCGCGACAAACGAGGCTGGGGCATTTATATCTCCTACTCCAATAGGTATAATTACTACACGTGTATGTTATTGTCAAACGAGTTTCTTATAGCAGTGTGCATCGAAGCCAGAGGGACGAAAAAAGAGTAGAGGTTAGTCGATAGGAATGTAGGAGATACTCTCGAAGCCTTAAGGATAACGAATCTCATCCTAGTCCCAGAAAGACAGTCAGCACACGATTCACAGCGGCCATTGTCCGCGCTTCCAACGAGCCGAATACTTCTCCGGCCTTGTCGCGTGGAATAGTGTGAGTCTTGTCCACCATGATCTGCGAGGGCGCGCGCAACCCGTTTTTTTCGCTCGGCGCCACGGCAATGCGAAAGGTTTCGATAGGAAGTATCTCAGTTGTAACGGGCAGAATCGTCACAGAAGGATGCTTCGAGAAGAGGTCCGACTGAATCACCAGCGCGGGCCGTGGCTTGCCGTACGCGCCGGCCAGAACCACCGGAACCAGGTCGCCGCGCTTCATACCCACCCGTCCGTATCCGCGACCTCAGCCATCCAGGCCAGCGTCTCCGCCTCGTGCGGGTCACCAACCAGCGAAAGGCACTCCCGCTCGCATCTCTTGCGAAAGCTCTCTAGCCGCGTATCGGGGACCCAAATCTGCACAGGCTTCAATCCAGCCGCACGCAAACCCTCGCGATGTTTCCTAACCCGTTCTGTAACAGTAGTTTCCATGCTCGACCTATGTTCCATGTAACATAATACTACCTTTGCATGTTTCATGCAACATGTTCCCGGCACCGATCTCTAATCCATGAACGGGCAGTCCGCGTTGAATCCTAAATAACGAATCAGCGGTACAATCAGGTCAATGGGGGGGGTGCATGGCAACCACTCAAAACACACTGGTCGTCGATCTTGGTCCGTTGCGGCAGAAGGTAGAGGACCGCGTCCAATCCGGCTCCTACGCCAGCGCCGATGAGGTGATTCGCGCCGGCTTGCTCGCCTTGGAGCGCGAGGAGGTGGCCAACAATGAATGGCTGACTAAGCTCGCGGAAGAGTCCCTTGCCGATCCCAGGCCCAGCGTTCCCGCAGCCCAGGTTTTTCGGGAGTTGCGAGCTAAATATGGCCGCCCTGCGAGTGAGTCCACATCTTGAAGCGGTACGAAGTTCACTTCCTCGCCGAAGCCATCGACGACATTGATTCGCTCTTTTGTTATATCGCGAAAGAGTCCAGCTATGAGGTTGCGGACAGGTATCTAGCTAGGATTGAGCGGCTCTGTTTTCCTCTTGAGACTTTCCCGCAACGGGGGACGGCAGTATCCAGCGCTGTAGCTGGACTGCGCGCGATGGGATTTGAACGCAGGGCGACCATCCTCTTCAAAGTCGAAAATGAACGGATAGATATTGTGCGAATTCTGTACGGCGGACAGAATCTTGAGCAGGTGATTGAAAAACGGTAGAGAATGTATGCAGCCTCCAGCTAAAAGCTAGCAGCTAGTAGCTGAAGGCTGTTCTATCGGTTCTTCGCCACTTCCTCCACCGTCACCGGATCAAGAAACGGCATCTGCGCGCGGAGCTTCTTGCCGACAATCTCCACCGGATGCTTGGCCTCGGCCTCGCGGAAGGCTAGAAACTCCTTGCGTCCGGAATTCTGATCGGCGAGAAATCTTTTCGCAAAAGACCCATCCTGAATTTCCGCCAGAATCTGCTTCATCGCCTTGCGGCTCTCCGCGTTAATCACCCGCGGACCGCTCACGTAATCGCCCCACTCGGCAGTGTCCGAGATTGAGTAACGCATGTAAGCCAGTCCGCCGCGATAAATCAGATCCACAATCAGCTTGAGTTCGTGCAGCACCTCGAAGTAGGCGCTCTCCGGCTGATAGCCCGCCTCCACCAGCGTCTCGTAGCCCGCCTTGATCAGCGAACTGACGCCGCCGCACAGAACCGCCTGTTCGCCAAAGAGATCCGTCTCGGTCTCCTCTTTGAATGTCGTTTCCAGCACTCCTGCCCGTGTGCCGCCGATGCCTTTCAGGTAGCTGAGGCAGAGCGCGTGAGCCTTGCCCGTTGCGTCCTGATGAACGGCGATGAGGCAGGGCACGCCGCCGCCCTCCATGAAGACCTCGCGCACGCGATGGCCCGGAGCCTTGGGCGCGGCCATGCCCACGTCGATGCCCGCCGCCGGAACAATAGTCTTGAAATGAATGTTGAAGCCGTGCGCAAACATCAGCAGCTTGCCCGCACTCAAGTTCGGCCCAATCTCTTCGGCATACAGCTTGGCCGCCGTCTGATCCGGAACCAGCACCATCACCACATCCGCCCACTTGGTGGCCGCGGCAACGGTGTCCACCTCCAGCCCGGCCTTCTGCGCCTTGGCGATGGACTTCGACCCAGCCGCCAGGCCCACCTTCACCCGTACGCCGGAGTCCTTGAGGTTAAGTGCGTGGGCATGTCCTTGGGAGCCGTAGCCGATGATGGCCACCTTCTTGGCCTGAATCAGCGTCAGGTCGGCATCTTGATCGTAGTAAGTCTTCGCCATGTTATTTTCTCGCTTCCTTTTCTTGAGTAGTGAAATGTTGATTTGAAAAAAACCGCCGCGCTTTAGCTCAGCCTATTCCGGTTCAGCCGCGACCTCTTCCGCAGGCTCTTTCTCAGACTCGTCTGTACCAGTGCTCATGGCCTTCAGGACGCTCGAAATGTGATGGCCGCGGCGCATGGTCATTTTGCCGCTGCGGCAGATTTCCAAAATCTGCCCTTCATCTTCGTGCAGCACCTCAATCAGCCCTTCGATCTTGCTTTCCACGCCAGTCAACTCAATCGTAAGCGACTCCGGCGCCAGATCTACGATGTGGGCGCGAAAGACTTCCACCAGATCGAAGATCCGGGATCGGTTCTGTGGCGTGGTGGCAACCTTGATGAGCGCCAGTTCCCGCGTCACGCTCGGAGCCTGCGCAATATCGTCCACATCCACCACATTTTCCAACTTATACAGGCTGGCCCGGATGCGGTGTCCGGCCTCGGCAGAGGCCTCGCAGACCAGTGTCAGCCTCGACAACCCTGCGCGCTCGCTGCTCCCCACGGTCAGCGAGTTGATATTGATATTCAGGCGGCGAAAGAGCGAGGCCACGCGCGTCAACACGCCCGGCCGGTCTTCTACGTAAGCGACAAATGTGTGCAGCATAAATCAGCCTCTAGCTTCTAGCCTCTAGCCGTTAGCTTCGTGACTCAGGGCTTGTTCTAGTCGTCTACAAAATTGCGGCATCACTGAACAAGCTAGGAGCTAAAGCTAACAGCTAAAAGCTGTATCTTACTTTCCAGGTCGCCGAATCATTTCATGCAGTGAAGAGCCGGCGGGAATCATCGGATAAACCGAGTCTTCCTTCTCCACTTTGAAGTTGAGCAAAAACGTTCCCGGCGCGGAGCGCGCGGTGTTCACAGCGTCAGCCAATTCGCCGCGCGTGCGCACAGTGAGGCCCTTGATGCCGTGGGCGTCTGCCAGTTTCACGAAGTCGGGGCTCACCAGCGGTGTGGCCTCGTAGTTCTTTTCGTAGAAAAACTCCTGCCACTGGCGCACCATGCCCAGGTAGCCGTTGTTGATGATGGCTATGTTGATCTTGATGCCTTCCTGCACAATGGTCGAAAGCTCCGCCGCCGTCATCTGGAAGCCGCCATCGCCGGCAATCACCCAGACCTCTTTATCCGGGCAGGCAAACTTTGCACCGATAGCCGCTGGCAGCGCGAATCCCATCGTTCCCAGCCCGCCCGAGGTGATCAGCGTGCGCGGCTGTTCGTGGTGGAAGTACTGCGCCTCCCACATCTGGTGCTGTCCCACATCGGTCACAACGATGGCGTTGCCGCCAGTCATGCGCCAGATATCGTTGATCACGTGCGCCGCGTAAAGGTGTCCGGAGTCGGGCAGGTTCTTGATGTCGCGCACCGCCACCTCGCCCTTGCTGGCTTCGATAGTCTTGATCCATGTCGAGCCATCGCGGCTGGTAATACGCGGCAGCAACTGATCCAGCACCTCGCTCAAATCGCCCACTAGCGCCACATCGACTTTGACATTTTTGTTGATCTCCGCCGGATCAACCTCAATGTGAATCTTCTTGGCCTTGGTGGCATACGTCGCCAGGGTTCCGGTCACGCGATCATCGAAACGCATCCCGCAAGCAATCAGCAGGTCGGCCTCTTGAATGGCGTGATTCACCCACGACTCCCCATGCATGCCCATCATGCCCAGATTCAGTTTGTGTGAGGCAGGGAAGCCGCCCAGCCCCAGCAGTGTCAGCGCTACGGGAATCTGCGCGCGCTCGGCCAGCGCGTACAACTGCTTCTCCGCGCCGGATTCCATGACCCCATGACCGGCCAGAATCACCGGCCGCTTGGCGTTGCGGATCAGTTCGGCAGCCTGCTCCAGCCCCTGCTCTTCCACCTTCAACATCGGATGAGGCCGATGCGTCCGCGGCTTAGCTGCGGCAAAGTCGAAATCCGCCGTGGCCTGCTGCGCGTCCTTGGTTATATCCACCAGCACCGGCCCAGGGCGTCCGGACTTCGCGATTTGAAAGGCGTAGCGAATCGCCGCGGCAATGTCCTCGGCGCGATTGATGAGGAAGTTATGTTTTGTCACCGGCAGTGTAATGCCGGTGATGTCCACTTCCTGAAACGCGTCGGTGCCCAGTATCTTGCTTGACACATTGCCGGTGATGCAGACAATGGGAATCGAGTCCAGCATCGCGGTGGCAATGCCGGTCACCAGGTTAGTCGCCCCCGGTCCGCTGGTGGCAATCGCCACGCCCACTTTGCCCGAGGCACGCGCGTAGCCGTCGGCCATGTGCGCCGCGCCCTGCTCATGCCGCACCAATGTGTGATGAATGGGAAACTTGCGCAGCGCGTCGTACACCGGCAGAATTGCCCCGCCAGGATAGCCGAAGACCTGCGTTACGCCCTCGCCCTCCAGCGTAGCCCACACAATCTCCGCGCCGGTCAGCCGCGTGGGCGGGTTATTCGTTGCTTGCGTCTTGGAAGTTTTTCCCATGTGTGATCTCCTATGAACTGTTAGCTGTCAGCTGATAGCTGCACTTACGTCGTTGCTCCTTCTGAAGCGCTAGTCACTCGGTCCACATACTTCTTGAAGACTCCTCTCGGCCAGCGCAATGCGGGCGGCTTAAAGCCTTTAAGCCGTTTTGCAATCTCCTCGTCGCTGACTTCCAGTGTCAGCTTGCGGTTGGGAATATCGAAGTGAATGATGTCGCCCTCGCGCACCGCGGCGATGGGTCCACCGACAAACGCCTCTGGCGCCACATGCCCCGCGGTGAAGCCCCGCGTCGCGCCGCTGAAGCGCCCATCGGTCATCAGTGCTACCGTCGCGCTCAGTTCTGCGCTCGAACTGATCGCCGCCGTCACTTGCAGCATCTCTCGCATGCCTGGCCCGCCCTTCGGTCCCTCATAGCGAATCACCAGCACGTCGCCCGGCTTGATCTGCCCAGCCTGCACGGCGGCGAAGCTGTCTTCCTCGCGGTCAAAGACGCGCGCCGGTCCGCGATGCTCCACGCGGTCAGCCGCGGCAATCTTCATCACGCAGCCTTCGGGAGCAAGATTGCCCTTCAGAATCACAAGGCCGCCATTGGGCTTGATGGGCTTCTCAAATGTGCCGATCACCTGTTGTCCCGGAGTCTCCTTCGCCAGCGCAGCCTCTTCTGCCAGCGTTTTTCCGCTAATAGTCAGCGCCGAGCCGTCCGCATGTTTTGCGTCGATCAGCCGTTTTGCCAGCAGCCGCGAGCCACCCGCCGCCTGGTAATCCGATGCAACAAATTTTCCCGCCGGAGTCAAGCTGCAAATGTAAGGCGTGCGCTTGCTGATCACGTCGAAATCGTCAACGGTCAGCGGAATGTTCATCTCCCGCGCAATGGCAATCAGGTGCAGCACGGCATTCGTCGAGCCGCCGCTGGCGGCCACGCTGGCGATGGCGTTCTCGATTGATTTGCGCGTAATGATCTGTGAGGGTCGGCGATTGGCGCGCACCGCATCCATCAAAATTCGTCCGGCTTCGCGTGTGGCTTTGAGTTTATCCGGGCTTGTAGCCGGAACTCCGGAAAGTTGAATCGGCGAGATGCCGAGAATTTCTCCGCTCATCGCCATCGTATTAGCCGTGAACTGTCCGCCGCAAGCACCCGCGCCAGGGCACGCGTTGGCTTCCAGTGCCTCCAGCCCCGCGTCGTCAATCCGCCCGGCGGCATGTGAGCCAATGCCCTCAAAGACATCCTGAATGGTAATGTCCTTGCCGTTTAGTTTGCCCGGCGCAATCGACCCGCCGTAGAGCATCATGCCCGGAATATCCAGCCGGCAAAGCGCCATGATGATGCCCGGCATATTTTTGTCGCAGCCGCCGATGCCGACCAGTCCGTCGAAAAGATTTCCGCGCGCCACCAACTCAATCGAATCGGCAATCACCTCTCGGCTCACCAGCGAAGCCTTCATGCCCTGCGTGCCCATGGTGATGCCGTCGTGGATGGTGATGGTGTTAAACTCCATCGGCGTGCCGCCCGCCTCGCGAATGCCTTCCTTCAACGCCTCGGCAATCTCGCGCAGGTGCATGTTGCAGGTGCCGATCTCCGTCCATGTATTTGCAATCCCAATAATCGGTTGGTGCAGTTCTTCTTTCGTGAAACCCACGCCGCGGAAATAAGAACGCGCCGCCGCCCGGCTCGGCCCTTCGGTCATCGGAATACTTTGTCGCTTGCCTTCAATGGTCATTAGTTTTTCGCTTTCAGCCAATTGTCTTGGTCGTGTTTTAATTCAAATGCGTTCAGCGCTGCTGCATGCCGCAATGTCAAGCCGATGTCATCCAGCCCTTCGATCAAACAAAACTTGCGGAATGGATCAACCTCAAAGCTCACCTTGAATCCCTTGCTGTCCGTAACTATCTGCTCTTCCAGCGAGACAGTAAGTTGATAATTCGCAATCGTCTTGGCGTTGTTCATCAACGTAGCCACATGTTTTTCGCTGAGCCGTACCAGAACAATTCCGTTCTTGCCCGCGTTGGAAAAAAAGATGTCCGCAAAAGTCGGCGCAATCACCACGCGGAAGCCGTAGTTTTCCAGCGCCCACGCCGCATGTTCGCGGCTCGATCCGCAGGCAAAGTTCTTGCCCGCAATTAAAATCTGCGCGCTCTTGTAGCGCGGATCGTTGAGCACGAATGCCGGATCCGGCTCGCCCGCCGCCGTGCGCCGCCAATCGAAGAACAAAAAATCTCCATAGCCGGTACGCTCAATGCGCTTCAAAAACTGCTTGGGAATAATCTGGTCGGTGTCCACGTTGGCGCGATCAAGCGGCATGGCCAGCGATGTGAGTGTTGTAAACTTTTCCATCAGCCTTTCACCTCCCAATTGCGAATGTCGACAAAGTGTCCGGCAATCGCTGCTGCCGCGGCCATCTCCGGCGAAACCAGATGCGTGCGGCCCCCGCGTCCCTGCCGGCCTTCAAAATTGCGATTGCTGGTTGAGGCGCAGCGCTCGCCCGGCAAAAGAATATCAGGGTTCATGCCCAGGCACATCGAGCAGCCCGGCTCGCGCCACTCGAATCCCGCTGCGCGGAAGATGCGGTCTAGCCCTTCCTTCTCCGCTAGCGTCTTCACCGCATGAGATCCCGGAACCACCATCGCGCTCACCTTGGTGTTCACCTCGTACCCGGCAGCAATGCGAGCCGCCGCGCGCAAATCTTCCAGTCGCCCATTCGTGCACGAGCCAATAAAAACGCGATCCACAAGCACATCGATAAGCGGCGTGCCAGCCGTGAGTCCCATGTATTCAAGCGCACGTTCCAGCCCCTTGCGCTCCTGCTCGTTCTGTGTGGCGGCCGGGTCGGGCACCTTGGCCGTAATCGGCGCCACCATTCCTGGACTCGTTCCCCAACTCACATATGGAGCCAGCTTCGCAGCATCGATCACCAACTCGCGATCAAATTTTGCGCCGCGATCGCTCGGCAGCTTGCTCCATTCCGCAACAGCTTTTTCCCACTCCGCACCCTTCGGCGAAAAGCGTCTGCCCTTGAGATAAGCAAATGTCTTGTCATCGGGAGCGATCATGCCCGCGCGCGCGCCAGCCTCGATGCTCATATTGCACACCGTCATGCGCCCTTCCATCGAGAGCGCGCGTATCGCCGACCCAGCATACTCCACCACGCATCCCGTCGCCCCGTCCGTCCCAATCTGCCCGATGATAGCCAGAATAATATCCTTGGCTGTCACCCCCTTGGGCAGATCGCCTTCCACCGATATGCGAAAGGTCTTTGGTTTGGATTGCGGCAGTGTCTGCGTAGCCAGCACATGCTCCACTTCGCTGGTGCCAATTCCGAAGGCCAGCGCCCCGAATGCCCCGTGCGTCGAGGTGTGCGAGTCGCCGCAAACAATCGTCATGCCCGGCTTGGTCAGCCCCAGCTCCGGCCCGATCACGTGCACGATGCCTTGGTCCGTCGAGTCCACGTCGTAGAGTTCGATGCCAAACTCCGCGCAGTTCGCGCGCAGCGCGGCAATCTGCTTGGCCGCAATCTGATCGACAATGTTGACGCGGTCGGCAAGTATCGTGGGCACATTGTGGTCCACCGTAGCAATCGTGCGATCCGGCCTGCGTACCTTGCGCCCCGCCAGCCGCAATCCCTCGAATGCCTGCGGCGAGGTCACCTCATGCACCAACTGCAAGTCGATGTAAAGCAGCACCGGCTCGTCCTTGGGCTCTGCCACCACATGCCGCTCCCACACCTTTTCGAATAAAGTTTTTGCTTCGTTGCTCATTGAACTCCCTGCATTGGAACGCTGTTGCAAATGAACTGCAACTGCTTCGCGAATAAGATCGCGGAGAGTGATGCCTTGCTCTTCAGCGAGTTTCTTTACTGCATCCGTTAGATTGGCCATCACTCGTCCACTCGGCTTGTTTTGATCTGTCGAATAAAAACCAACCGATAACTGTTCACTGACCACTGTTTGCTACTTCAACAGCGTCCTCACCGTCTCCCGCACCTTAGCGCCCATCTCCCGCGTTCCCAGCACAGTCAATCCCTCGGGGTTGGTGCGTGCCAGATCCTGGGTGCGGAAGCCTGCTTCCAGCACCTTGCGCACAGCCTTCACAATCGCGTCCGCCTCGGCCTCCAGCGCAAAGGAGTGGCGCAGAAGCAGGGCAGCGGTCAGAATAGTGGCCAGCGGATTGGCGATGTTTTTGTTGGCGTGCTTGGGCGCGGAGCCATGCGCCGGCTCATACAAATTGATCTTGCCGCCGACGGTCCCGGAGGGCAACATGCCCAGTGAGCCGGTAATCACGGAAGCCTCGTCTGTGAGAATGTCGCCAAAGGTATTCTCCACCACCACCACATCAAAGTCGCGCGGACGCTTCATCAGGTGCATCGACATCGCATCGACGAACTGGTGTTCCAGCTCCACATCGGGAAACTCTTTGGCCACCTCGATCACTGTGTCGCGCCACAATTGCGAAACCTCCAGCACATTGGCCTTGTCCACGCTACATAGTTTCTTGCGCCGCTTCTGCGCCAACTTAAATGATGTGCGGGCCACGCGCTCCACTTCCGCGCGGGTGTAGATCATGGTGTTGAAAGCTACGCCCTTTTCTTTGTTCCATTCGCGCGGCTTGCCATAATAGAGGCCGCCGAGCAGTTCGCGAACAAACATAATATCGGTGCCGTCGATAATCTCCGGTCGGAGTGGGCTATTGACCGTCAACTCCTTGAATGCGAAGACGGGCCGCAGATTGGCAAAGCCACCCAGCGCGGCGCGCAATCCCAGCAGGCCGGCCTCAGGGCGCTTGCTTGTCGGCAGAGCATTGAATTTGTCGTCGCCCACCGCGCCTAAAAATACCGCTTCAGAATCGAGCGCGGCGTCAAGCGTCTCCACTGGCAGCGGTGTGCCATCCTGATCAATGGCTACGCCGCCGATGCGCTTATAGTCGAGCTGCAACGTGTGGCCGCCGGCCTGTGTCGCATCTTGCAATACCGCAATGCCTTGCTCGGTGATTTCAGGGCCAATGCCGTCTCCAGGTGTAACCAAAATCTTCAACTTCATTTCTTGCTCTCCTTGATAATCAGTTAACAGTTGTCAGTGAACAGTGATCAGTTTGCGGCTTTGCGCTTCAATCTTGTGATGAATATCTCAACCAATTTCACAACAAGCAGCAAAATGATCCAATTGAAAGCTAAGCCCATACCTAAGGCCACCCGAACAAACCCTTCCGCGTGAGCCCCGCCGGGGAATACCATTGCCGCTGCAAAGAATCCCGGCCCATATATCGGAATTGCAAGCCATTCACACTTGGTTCCGTCCACCTCGTAAGCCAGCATCATCAACAAAGAGGATGCAATTGCCGTCATCGCAAGTTGCGCGAAGAGACGTTTTGTCCTAGCGTGCATCATTGAGGAACTTCCCTCAGAAACTGAAGCCAAATAATCTTCTGCCTCAAGTGTCAGTACTAAAGTCCTGACCTAGCAGCCCGTATCCTTCACCTAAGAATAGATCATTGGGCAGTTTCTCAATCCAATTCGGAGACCGGCTGACGGCGTTTTTCCCGTATCTGATCGGGCAAAATGCCCACCAGATCGTAGTCGTAGATGTTTTTCTTGCGGTCGGCCAGCGCCACAAAGCGATAGTAGGTGTGTTGCAGCTCTTCGCGGGTGAGGGTAAAGCCCATCTGCTCCAGCCGGTTCCGCAACGCCGCGCGGCCGGAGTGCTTGCCCAGAACCAGATGCGTCTTGGCCACGCCCACCAATGCTGGAGTCATGATCTCATAGCAAAGCGGGTTGGCCAGCATCCCGTGCTGGTGAATTCCCGACTCGTGCGCAAAGGCGTTGTCGCCCACAATCGCTTTGTTGGGTGAAGGCCGGAAGGTGATGATCTGTCCCAGAATCTGGCTGGCAGGGTAAAGCTGGTTCAAATTGATTCCAGAGGTGACGCTGAAGTGGTCGCCCCGCACATAAAGTGCCGCGGCAATCTCTTCCAACGCCGCATTGCCGGCCCGCTCACCGATCCCGTTGATGGTGCACTCCACCTGCCGCACGCCTGCCGAGATGGCGGCCAGCGAGTTGGCCACCGCCAAACCCAAATCGTCATGGCAGTGTGCGGAGAGAATAATCCCTTGCTCATCGATGGCCGGAACTCGTTCCCGCACCTCGGTGAACATCCGTGCGTACTCTTCAGGAGTCGTGTAACCGACCGTGTCCGGCATATTAATTGTTGTCGCGCCGGCCTCCACGGCCACCTTCACCATCTCCACCAGAAAGCTGCGCTCTGAGCGAGTAGCGTCCTCGGGCGAAAATTCCACATCGTCGCACAGCGAGCGTGCCAGCCGTACCGACTCGCCAGTTTGATCCAGCGCCTGCTGGCGGCTGATCTTCAACTTGTACTCCAGATGCAAATCGCTCGACGCCAAAAAAACATGAATGCGGGCGCGGTCGGCGAACTGCAATGCGCGCGAGGCCATCTCGATGTCTTCTGTCTTCGCCCGGGCAAGGGAAGCGATGCGCGGCTTGCGGACCGCCTGAGTAATCGTGGCGATAGCCGCGAAGTCCCCCTCCGAGGCCATGGCGAATCCGGCCTCGATGATGTCCACGCCCAAATCCTCCAGGGCGTGCGCCATGCTCAGCTTTTCCTGCGTCGTCATGCTGCAACCAGGCGACTGTTCTCCGTCGCGCAGTGTGGTGTCAAAAAAGACAATGCGGTTACTTGCCATCAAACGGCCTCCGCGGGCAATGTCGTGTATGCTTTTTCAGTATTATACATTCAGTAATATAAATCAAAGTTATAATAGTTGTAGATTCGATTAGTATTGCTTATATTTACTAATGTTATGGAACTGAATCAACTCGAAACCTTTCTCGCCGTCGCCGAAGAGCGCAGCTTCTCCCGCGCCGCTCTCCGCCTTCACCGCACCCAGCCAGCTGTCAGCCAGGTCATCCGCAAGCTGGAGGCCGATGTGGGCGAGTCGCTCTTTGACCGCGCTGCCCGCGATGGCTCGCTCACCGCCTCCGGCGTTCTCTTGCGCGACTATGCACTTCGCCTTCTCGCCCTGCGCCGCGAGGCCTCCAGCGCCCTCGGCGAGTTGAAGAGCCTTGAGCGGGGCCGCCTGCAACTGGCGGCCAACGAGTACACCTGCATCTACCTCTTGCAGGCCATCCACCGCTTCCGCCGCGAGTTTCCTCACATCACCGTCACGGTGCACCGCATGTTGGCCTCGCACATTCCCGAGGAACTGAACCTGCGCACCTTCGAGATGGGCATGATCTCCTACCGCCCCGATCCTGCGCACTTCCGCTCCATCGCGGTATACGCCGACAGCCTGGCATTCATCGTCAGTCCCAGCCATCCGCTGGCTGGGGCCAAGCATGTCTCCATCTCCAGATTGGGTGAGGAACTGTTCGTGGCCCATAACGTAGCCTCGCCCCTGCGGCGACGGGTCATCGAGGCATTTCAGAAGTACAGAACGCCCCTCAACATGGGCATCGAACTGCCCACCATCGAAGCCATCAAGCGCTTTGTAGCCATGGGCAACGGGGTTGCCTTGGTGCCGCACCTCACCGTGGCCAGGGAGCTGGAAGCCGGCGACCTGGTCCGCGTGCCAGTAGACGAACTGGAGGCCAAGCGCGTCCTGCGCCTGGTTTGCCGGCGTCAAGCCGAGCTATCCTATGCCGCCACGGCCTTTTTGCGCACCATCCGCGCGCTGGCTCAGGAGCAAGGTCCTCCCTTCCATTACCATGTAGAACGAACAGGTTGAATTCGTAAAAAAAATGGGTGCCCCCGGTCAGGGGTCTGTCAAGTTCAAAGACATAGTTAACAGTTTGTCTCCAGACATCCTTTACACATTCGTGGGGAAGTTTTGTTCTTTTACGAAGCGGTCGACGATTGTCGTCCGCTTCATGGCCGGGTCGAAGGAAACCTAAATTTCCGTCTTAAATGTCCCCCCAAACGCCCCTTTGTCTTCCCATGCGTCTATAGCCTTAGATGGTTCCGGGGTCATGGCTAGCGCCAAGGACCGCCCCGGCCAGTTACAATGCTGAGAGTGGGGACCGGCGCGTACTAAGGTGCCGGAATCGAAAAGCTCGTTGCCAGCCGTACGGTTGCGCAGTCGTGAGGATCAGAAAATAATGAAGAAGATCGCCTTTATTGCATTCCTGCTGACCGTTTGTGTAGCAGCAGGCCGAGCCCAGGAAAGCCGCCAGGACATCAGCCTTAGCGGAACAGCGCTTATCGAGCCGTTTATCGCTGGGACAAACGATGTTTATGTTCACGCAACCCCAGCCTACGGTGCGTTAGTCAGCTATCGTTTCATGCTGACGCCCAACAGCGCCGTCGAGGGAAACTACGGCATCACCTACCAGAACAGCATCACTTACCATACCAACCCTCTCGTCATCCCAGTGCTGACTCGCACTCAGGATATGTCAGCCGAATACGTTCGCAGTTTCACCTTCCGCAAGTACAATCCCTTTGTCGAGGCCGGACCGGGCGGAGTCGTCTTCCTGCCCATCCGCAACTCCGGCACAAGGTCACTCGACGTAAAGCAGCAGATGCAAATGGCCGCCTTCTACGGTGCAGGCATCGCGCGCGAGATCAGCCCCAGCTTCGACATCCGTGCCGAGTTCCGCGGCATCATCACCAAGGTGCCCAACTTCGGCCTGTCATCCACGACGAGCGGCCCTGACTTTGCTACCAACAAGTGGTACAACATTTACGAGCCGGTAATTGGCGTGGCCTATCACTTCTAATCCTAATCACAAACGCATTTGAATGAAGGGGATGGGCTTCTGCTCATCCCCTTCTGTCGCTGTAAGCCTCCGCAAGTGTCCTGAGTCAGAAATACGCAGCATAAAAACTGCCGTCATCCTTCGACTCACACTCACACTCACATTCACACTCACACTAGTTTCGCGCCCAGGCCGCAACCCGTGTATTCTCACCCCATGGATAAGGACGCCTTTCCCACGCCCCCCAACCTGCTCGAAAACGCAGCCTCCTCCTACCTGCGCTCCGCGCGCCATCAGCCCGTCCGCTGGCATCCCTGGGGTGATGCGGCCTTTGCCCGCGCCCAGTCCGAGGACAAGCCCATCCTGCTCGACATTGGCGCGGTCTGGTGCCATTGGTGCCACGTTATGGACCGCGAATCTTACGAGAACCCGCGGATCGCCGCCATCATCAACGAGCATTATGTAGCCGTCAAGGTAGATCGCGACGAGCGGCCCGATGTGGATGCGCGTTACCAGGCCGCCGTTGCCGCCATCACCGGCCAGGGCGGATGGCCGCTGACCGTCTTTCTCACTCCCGACGGCCGTCCCTACTTTGGCGGCACCTACATTCCCCCCGACGACCGCTACGGACGCCCGGGTTTTGGCCGCGTACTCACCACCCTCGCTCAGGTCTGGCGAACGCGCCGCGATGAGGCGCTGGAAACCGCTTCGAGTGCCATGGCCGCCATCGAGCACAACGAGTCCTTTTCCGGAGGCGGCGGCCAACTCTCCCTGGAACTCGTAGATAAAATCACTGCCTCCATCCTCCGTCAATTTGACCCGCGTAACGGCGGCTTCGGCGCGCAGCCCAAGTTTCCTCACCCCGGAGCCCTCGACCTGCTGCTCCACGTGGGGATAAACCGAAATCCAGAACAGTTTTCTAAACACGTTGTGGAAAAACTTGATGACAGTTCCGCTTTGTATCAGGGCACGACTTCAGTCGTGCCGCAAATGCACCAAAATAAGTCTGGGGCTTTAGCCCCTGAGGTACAGGCCTTCTCGACCACCCTCGAACACATGGCCCGAGGCGGCGTCTACGACCAACTCGCCGGAGGCTTTCACCGCTACAGCGTCGACGATCACTGGCTCGTTCCGCACTTCGAGAAGATGCTCTACGACAACACCGAGCTGCTGCGCAACTACCTGCACGGCTACCAGAGCCTCGTAGATGAAAAATTTGCCCGCGATGATTTTCGCCGTATCGCCGAAGAGATCTCCGCCTGGCTGCTGTCTACCATGAGCGACCGCGAGCATGGCGGTTTCTACGCCTCGCAGGATGCCGACATCAACCTCGACGATGACGGCGACTACTTCACCTGGACGCTGGCCGAGGCGCGCATGGCGCTCACCGCGGCAAAGTTTTCCTCAGACGACATTGCTCTCGCCCTGCGCTACTGGGACATAGGCGAACTGGGCGACATGCATCATGATCCAACCCGCAACGTACTCCACCTCAACCACACCATCGAAGAACTGGCCGCTGAATCCGGCCGCAGCGTGGACGATCTCCGTCCAATCCTGGACCATGCCCGCCGTACCCTGCTCGCCGCCCGCGCCCAGCGCCCCACGCCCTTTATCGACCGCACGCTCTACACCGGTTGGAACGCTATGGCGATTAGCGCCACTCTTGAAGCCGCCCGCATCCTGAAAATCAATTCCGTCAGTGACTTCGCCTTACTCACCCTCAACCGCCTTCTCCGCGAAGCCTGGGACGGCAACCAGACTCTCAGCCACGTCATTGCCTATAGCGATCATCCGGGCGCGCCGCCGGAAAAAATTCCCGGCACCCTCGACGACTACGCCTTCACCATCCACGCTTGCATCGACGCATGGCTGGCCAGCGGCGAAATGCATTACTACCAATCAGCCATCAAGCTCGCCGACGCCATGATCGCCCTCTTCCACGACCCCATCGCCGGTGCATTCTTCGACATCGCCGCGCCGTCCGCCGATTCCCCGCCACTGGGCGCTCTCTCCGCCCGCCGCAAGCCCCTCCAGGACTCGCCCACACCGGCTGGCAACCCCACCGCAGCCTCAGCCTTGTTGCGTCTCGAAACTCTCAGCGGCCGCGCGGAGTATCGCCAGATCGCCGAGCAGACGCTGGTCTCCTTCGCAGGCATCGTCGAGCACTTCGGCCTCTACGCCGGCTCTTACGCACTGGCCCTGGAGCGGTTGCTACTCGATCCCATTCAGGTAGTGATCGTCGGTACAGGTCCGGAGTCCGACCGCCTAGAATCGCAGGCCCTCGCCCGATTCGCCGTCAATAAGACCGTAATTCGCATCGCTCCCCAACGCCTGGTTCCAGAAGCCATTCCCCCGGCTCTGGCCGAAACACTGCTTGGGGCCCCCAAGCCGGACAGCGCTCAGGCATGGGCCATGGTCTGCCGAGGTCATACCTGCCTGCCGCCGATCACCGATGCCAAGGCCTTCACCGAGGCCCTCAAAAACCCCCGTTAAAGCCGGAAATGCAGCCCTGCACGCGCCGTACGCCTCTTTTGTGACCTGTATAGACCAAATAATACGAAAGTTTCACGCATTATGTAGCCTTTCTAAGCCAAGCTGCCGATGAAATCTATATCAATCACTTGTTGCTTACGACAGGGCGTTTGTCGCGGCTGCTGGAACTGCGCAAAGGAAAGCATGACGCGGTTGGGTTCAATTCGGGTTTTGGCCTGCTGGCTGGTCTTTTCAGCTCTCCTGCCTGCGCAGCAGTATGTCTTTCAGGCATACCGCCAGCGCGAAGGGCTGAAGAACCTTGCGGTGAACGCGTTGACCTCCGACAGCTCCAGCTTCATCTGGGCAGCCACGGAGAACGGCGTATACCGCTTTCTCGGTTCCAGCTTTGAGCAGTATGGCCAGGAGCAGGGGATCGCCGAGCGCAACATTCAGGACATCTACGCGGACCCCAACGGCACTGTCTGGGCGGGCACTGACGAGAATTTGTACCGTTGGGACGGCCAGCGCTTCCTGGCTGCAGGCAAGCAGCCCATTCATATTCAAGGCGCACAGCATTTGGCCGCCGAAGATGCACGCCACTTGCTTGTGGTGGATCAGCACCGGCTTTTCCGCCTGGAGCACGATGCCCAGGGAAGGGCGCTCTCCTACGCGCCGGTTTTTTCTGATGAGATCCTCGCTTCCATCCCGGAGCTGAGCCAAATTTCTAGCGTGACTGTGGTTGAAGGTCAGGCCATCTGGACCGGTTGTGGGAAAAAGCTGTGTTCCTGGCTGCGTGGGCACGAGAATGCAGTGACCCAGTGGGGAACGAAACAGGGCGTTCCCGAAACCATCTGGCATTCCGCTGTTTTGGACCACGAGGGCGGGCTTTGGGCCGCCGGCCAGCAGCATCATGTGGTCCTGCTGCCTCGTGGCACTGCGCGCTTTGTCGATCGCTCCTTTCCCGGTCCTGACCCCAACAGCATCTACCAGCACACAGCGATCATCGTTGACCGGGAGGGCAGGATAATTGTCTCCACCGAGGTAGGCATCGCCCTCTGGGAGGGAACTGGCTGGCGGCTGATCGGCCCGGCCAATGGGTTGCACACAGGTCACATCACCAGCATGGCCTACAGCGCGGCCGGTTCCCTCTGGCTGGGAAGTTTCGGGCATGGGGTCCATCACTGGGCCGGTCGCGGAATGTGGGAAGCATGGAACGAACTCGGAGGATTGCCGAGCGCTAACATCTTGAGCGTCTTCCCCCTCCGCGAAGATCTCGTGTTGACGGGAACGGAAAAAGGTCCTGGGTGGGTGAACCCGCGCAATGGATCGGCCGGCTCGCTCTTTTTGGATCACAAGTGGACCTACGGACAGGTGAGCGCCATAGGATCAAATCGCGACGGCTCCCTTTGGGCAGGAACCTTTTCCGGAGCCATACTCCGCATCGATTCCAAGACCGGCAGAGTCAACGAAACCGCAAAGTTGCCGGTTCTAATCGTGGGCGCGGTTGAGGACCATGCCGGGCGCGTCTTCTTTTCGACTGCGGGGGGAATTTATCTGCGCGAAGCCGGAGCCTTAAACGCTCCGCCAAAGCGAATTCATGCCGTTGACGCGCTGCTGGGAGATTCCACCCGGATCGATGCCAGTTGCGTAGCGCCCAGCGGCGAGATCTGGTTCCTGGGCAAAGGTAAGCTGTTACGCGAACAGGGCAACAGTTGGACAGCTCCGCCCATCGATGGGCTCCCAGAACTGAATGGCCCGTTGCTAGATCTGGCCTGTGGTGCGGATGGCTCTCTGTGGGCAACGGGCCTGCAGACCGGCACATGGCGATTGACGCCAAGCGGCTCGCGAGTGAATGCCTGGCAACTGGCGATGCCCCCGGAATTCCAAAAGCTCGCGCCCCTGGCCATCCTCACGGATCGTCGCGGATGGGTTTGGCTGGGAACCGATTTGGGCCTGGTGGTGTGGAACGGCCAGGAATGGCGCCATCTCACCCAGGAGAGCGGCCTGATATGGAACGACATCAATAAAGGTACCTTGACCAACGGCCCGGATGGCTCACTCTGGGTAGAAACCAGCGGCGGCCTGGCTCACCTGGCGCATCCCGAGCGGGTATTCGATCCGAGAATTTTGGCGATCTCGCTTTCCGGCATCGTGCGCGGCAGCCAGGTCTACCCGCCTGCGCGCGAAATCACGCTGCCGTGGGCATCTTTGCCGCTGCGTATCCATATCTCCTCGCCGGCCACGGCCAACCGAAGTGATTTGATCTTCAAGTATCGAATGGAGGGTTTGCAGCCGGAATGGATCGAAAACCAGGACGGCATGGCTGTCTTCTCCGCGCTGCCGCCTGGCAAGTATACCTTTATGGCCATGGCCAGCAACTCGGGCCTCCATGCTTTTTCCCCCACCGTCAAGGTGGACATTAGGATTCTTTCCCCCTGGTGGAGAAGCTACTGGTTCTATTCACTATCTGGGCTTACCTTCCTGCTGCTGTTGATCGCCGCCATTCATCTTTACGTCCGCCAACTGCGCGCCAACAGCCGCCATCTGGAGACGCTGGTCTCCGAGCGCACCAGAGAACTGGAGGCCAGCCGCGAGCAGTTGCGCATCCAGGCCACTCACGACGGCCTCACAGGGATGCTTAACCGCACGGCCATCCTGCGTACGTTGACCGCGGAGATGGATCGAGCTCGCCGCGAGAGCCGCACCGTGGTCGTCGCACTGGTCGATCTGGACCACTTCAAGCATGTCAACGATACCCACGGTCACCTCACCGGCGATGATGCGCTGCGCTGGTTTGCCGCCGCCGTCGGTGCCGCCATTCGACCCTATGACCATGCCGGCCGCTACGGCGGCGAGGAGTTCCTGCTGGTGCTCACCGAACTTCCCCGCAACGCGATCGAGCAGAGATTGGCCACCCTCCATGCCGCCATCTCCAACCTCCAGATCCACGAACACGGAGTCCAGTTCACGCTCAATTGCAGCATCGGCGCCACCGTCTTCGACCCCTCCGATAGAACCGGCACCGTCGAATCCCTGCTCGCCATCGCCGACAGCTCCTTGTACGCCGCCAAAGCCGAGGGCCGCAATCGCGTCGTCTTCAGCCCGCCCGGCAATCCGCCCGCTAACTCGCGCTGAAAGGATTCCCCTCCACCGGCTTGATCGTTGTCGGATCAACTACAGGTGCGGCCTCTGTAGCTCGCCGTCCGCTCGCCGCCTTATACATAAATGTATTGAAGATCCGGTTGGGATCGCCCGGTAGCAGATGGTTTTTCTCCAGAGCCAGCCGTACCCGCCTCCTGAACTCCCGCACCGGCGCGTACTGTTTCGTGGCCACTGTCTTGAATACCACCGGGAAAATCAGCTCCGAGCCCTTGATCGCATCCACGCCCAGAATCTGCGGGTCGTCCACAAAAACCTCGCGGAACTCCTCGCTCGCGCGAATTTCCATGGCAATCCCCTTCAACAATTCCAGCACCTTGTCGGGATCGGCGCTGAAATCCACGCTCACATTAACAGTGGCCACCGAGTAGCCCACGCTCAAGTTGGCTACGGAGGTAATCTGTGAGTTGGGAATAATGTAGAGAGTCCCGTCGGCGTCGCGCACAGATGTCTTGCGCAGCGTCATCGCCTCCACGGTTCCTGCCGCCCCGGCCAGCCGCACCGTGTCTCCCACGTTGAACTGGTCCTCGATCAGAATGAGAATGCCGTTCAGTACGTCCTTCACGATGTTTTGCGCCGCCAGGCCTAGAGCAATTCCCGCAATTCCGGCTGAAGCCAGCAACGGCGCCAGGTTCACGCCCATAGTATCAAGAATCTGCAATCCGGCGATCAGCCAGATGAAGGCAAACCCGGTAGTGCGCACAATTCCCGCCACTGTCTTGACCTGGGCGATGTGCGCGGGCGTGCTCGAGTGCCGCTCCGCCGCGCGCGTCATGTGAAAGGTGATCAGATGAAGCAGCCGCATCAGTACAAAGGCAATTGCCGCCACCACCAACAGGTGCGGCAGCTTGACGCGGACAAACTCCTGCGCATCGACAGCCCACCCGTCCAGCACTTTGCCCAGAAACCGCTCCTCCGCAAACAACCCTGTTCTTGCCGCCAATAATAAAACAAGCATGGCAAACTCCTGCCTATAGACTAGACTGTAACTCGCAATGAGGAAAACCGTATGAGACTGCAAACGAACATGGCCGTCAAGAATATCTTCGCCGCATCACTCTCAGCCGCGTTCTGCATTTTGGCCGCGGCGCAGAGTCCAGCGCAGCAATCCGATCTGAGTAAAACCGAAGCCTACATACACGCCGCCGTCGAGCAATCCGGCTACTATCAAACCAGCGGCCCCAACGGCGAATACCTCAGCGAACGCGACCACATCGTCTTCGATGGCTGCCAAGTCACCCTCCATGTCTTTGCGGTGAGCGCCGACGATCCGGTTTACAAGAAGGAATCCATCAACCTCGATATCGTCTTCAATCTCAGCCAACTCGACCCTAAAGTCGTCCCCACCCTCGAGGACGCAAATCACAACAAACTCCCCGACAACCGTGAGTGGGTCATCCTCCGAACCGCGGACCGAAGCGAGTCGATCATTATCTGGCGCGATAAGAAGAAAGCCAGCGCCATCTCCGCCTATCCCTTGCCTGGCAGCGCAAATCACGCCGACAGCCAAAAGCTGGCCGAAGCATTCAGCCGCGCCATTACAATTTGCGGCCAGAAGCAATAAGTCGCGCCACCGCTTTTCCACATTCCGTCGGGTTGCTACAATCAGACATGTAACTTCTTGCATCCCCGCAAGTCAGCAAATCATCGCATCTTAGGAGTGAAGGGAATGGAACTGGCTACTTCCAGCGCTCGTGTGTCTCTGTCGGCCACAGCCGCCGGCCTGACCCCACGGCAGTTGGTCGAAATCTACCGGCTGATGCTGCTCTCCCGCCGCGTGGACGACCGCGAAATCATGCTCAAGCGCCAGCAGAAAATCTTTTTCCAGATCTCTGGCGCTGGCCACGAAGCGCTGGCCGTCGGCGCGGCCCTGGCCATGCGCCCCGGCTACGACTGGTTCTTCCCCTACTACCGCGATCGCGCCCTCGTTCTTGCTCTGGGTTACACCCCCGCCGACATGATGCTGCAAGCCGTAGGCGCGGCAACTGACCCGGCCAGCGGCGGCCGCCAGATGCCCACCCACTGGGGCAGCACTGCCCTCAACATCGTCAGCCTCTCCTCCGCCACCACCACGCAACTGCTCCATGCCGTCGGTTGTGCCGAGGCCGGCCGCTACTTCAGCCTCCATCCCGAAGCTGCCGACAAAGTAATTTCCGATTATCGCGCCTATCGCGATGTAAAGTTTCACGGTGACGAGGTGGTCTACGCCTCCCTCGGAGAGGGTTCCACTTCCCAGGGCGAATTCTGGGAGGCTCTGAACACCGCCTCCAACAAAAAGCTTCCCGTCATCTTCTGCGTAGAAGACAACGGCTACGCCATTAGCACTCCGGTCGAGGTCAGCATGCCCGGCGGCAACATCTCCCGTCTGGTGGCCAACTTCCCCAACTTCTTTTTTGTCGAGGTCGACGGCACCGATCCCGAGGCCAGCTTCCGCGCCTTCCAATCCGCCGTGGCCTACTGCCGCGCCGGCCTCGGTCCCGCCTTTGTTCACGGCCACTGCATGAGGGCCTACTCCCACTCTCTCTCCGACGACGACCGTCTCTATCGCCCCCAGGCCGAGCGCGAGGCCGACCTCCTCCGCGACCCCCTCGTCAAAATGCGCTCTCGCCTGCTCCGCGAATCCATTATCACTGAAGCCGAGCTCACCGCTCTCGAAAATTCCGTCGAACGCGAAGTTGCAGAAGCCGCCGATCTCGCCCTCCAGGCCCCGCTACCCAAAGTCTCTGAAATCACCCGCCACGTCTACTCCAACGATCTCGACCCCACCAGCTCCTCCTTCGCCACAGAACAAAAACAAAAGCTCCCGGCGGACGCGCAGTCCTCGCCGGGCGCGAAACATCCGCTGGACGCGAAGTCCCGCACCATGGCCGACCTAATCAACGCCTGCCTCCACGACGAAATGCGCCGCGACCCCCGCATCGTCATCTACGGTCAGGACGTAGCCGACGCCAGCCGCGAAGCCGCTCTCGCCGAAGTCAAAGGGAAGGGAGGCGTCTTCAAGCTCACCGCCGGCCTGCAAACCGAGTTCGGCTCCGAGCGCGTCTTCAACTCCCCGCTCGCCGAGGCCAACATCGTCGGCCGCGCCATCGGCTACGCCCTGCGCGGCATGAAGCCCGTCGTAGAAATTCAATTCTTCGATTACATTTGGCCCGCCATGCATCAGATTCGCAATGAGTTATCCGTCATGCGCTGGCGCTCTAACGGCCAATGGGCCTGCCCCATCGTGATCCGCGTCCCCATCGGCGGCTATCTCACCGGAGGCTCCATCTACCACTCGCAATCCGGCGAAAGCATCTTCACACACATCCCCGGCCTGCGCGTCGTCATGCCCTCCAACGCTCTCGACGCCAACGGCCTACTGCGCACCGCCATTCGCTGCGACGACCCCGTCCTCTTCCTAGAGCACAAGCGCCTCTACCGCGAAACCCACGACCGCGCCCCCTATCCCGGCCCGGAGTTCGCCATCCCCTTCGGCAAGGCCCGCATCGTCCGCCCCGGCTCTCACCTCACGCTCATCACCTACGGCGCATTAGTCCCCCGCTCTCTGCAAGCCGCCGAGCGCGCCAAGCGCGATCACAACATAGACGTAGAAATCCTCGACCTTCGCACCCTCAGTCCCTACGACTGGGAATCCATCGCCGCCTCCGTCCGCAAAACCAGCCGCGTCATCGTAGCTCATGAGGACATGCTCAGTTGGGGCTACGGCGCGGAAATCGCCGCCCGCATAGCCGGCGAACTCTTCGACTCCCTGGACGCCCCCGTCCGCCGCATCGGAGCGATGGACACCTATGTCGCCTACCAGCCCATCCTCGAAGATGCCATCCTCCCCCAGCCCGACACCATCCTCAAAGCCATCCTCGATTTGAAGGCGTATTAGCCTGTTCATTAACCCCGAAGAATCACCAAGAGCCGTGAGAAGCTGTACAAAAAAGCTGTGCCCCGTTCATCGCAGTACTATCGCGATGAGCGGGCGGGTGACTTGAGGTCAGTTCATGGTCGGACTATGATAGCCTCATGCCGTACGATCTAAAACGGTACCAGAACGCGGAAGCTCTCCACTTCATCACTTTCAGTTGCTTTCACCGTCTCCCCTTTCTCGATGCGCCGGACCCCAAGAACATAGTGGAGGCCGTACTGGAACTGACTCGTGCGCGGCATCAGGCGAGAATCTACGCCTACGTCCTAATGCCCGAGCACGTCCATTTGCTCATCAACGAGCCACCGTCGATTCGCGTGGCCCAGTTTCTTAAAGCCGTAAAACAGATCACTTCGCGCAAACTGAGAGGGCTGCGCGAAAAGTTCTGGGAGCAACGTTACTATGACAGCAACGTCCACGGTGAAGAGGCTCGCTCCGAAGTGATCCGCTACATCCACCGCAACCCGGTGAAGCGCGGATTGGTTGCATCTCCCAGCGACTACCCATGGAGCAGCTTCAACCACTACGCAACCGGAGTTCAAGGAGTGATTGAAATCGAGTCAGAGTGGACGGCAAAACTGCGCGGCCCACTCATCGCGATAGGGCCGCGATGAATGGGGCACAGCCTTCCATCATGCCTAATGATCAAGGATGTAGAATCGATGCTAGGGCTATCTGCCGCCAACGTGGAATGATAGTTACGGGAGGAGGCGATGAGTATGACAGAAGAAGAAGTGTTACGCAAACGCCGAGAGAATGGATGGACCCACACAACACCGGAAGAACTGCGCCGTTTAATGGAGTCGCCTGAACGGCGAAAGTTGAAACAAACCTTAGCGTATATAGGTTTCTTCTTGTTAGCTCTGGTAATGTTTTTGATGTATGCATGGCAAGGCAAGGAAACACCAAGTTCGATACCGGAACAGCAGCCATTGGAACCGAATGCTTTTCTTCTGCTCTTTACTGTGGGTGTCCAGAGCGCTGAATGGGTCAAATGCAGGTGGCCCGGTCATAAGACCTGAAGAATTACCCTGAGCCTTCAATCTTGGCTTATGATCGAATGAGATTGGATAGAAATCAAGGCTATTTGCTATCAATGACTGATCCGTTAAATGCGCTGCAATCGTTTCAGCAAGAGCTTCGGCATGGGAAAATAAAAGTGCAACGCGGAGTTCTTGATCGGAACCTCTTTCTCCACCAGGATTCTCCAGATGGTGAACCTAGGTTTACCTACGTAAGATTAAAAGGGAAGACAGTTACGGCTCTCGTCATGTTCGCATTGGACGAGCCTATAAAGCGGACACTTTGCTTTGGTATCGGTTACGCTGTCCCCGATGCCTATCGAAACCAAGGCCGGGCTCAGGAAGCTCTAAGCGCCGCACTATCAGAGTTGCAGCACGGATTAGGGCGGGCCGGAATCACCGATTTCTATGTGGAGGCAATCGTTGGGGCCGATAACAAATCCTCTCAGCGTGTCGCTGAACATGTCATCTCCAATACGCCTGTCGCCGTGAAAGAGAAAATTTCAGGCTTGCCTGCGTTCCAGTACATCCGGAGGATTGAACAAACAACGGCTATATGATCGGATACAAGAGGAAAGCGCCGAGGAGTGACCACTCGGCGCTCACGATACCTGGGGGGATTCGAACCCCCTACCCCCGGATTGGAAATCCGGCGCTCTATCCACATGAGCTACAGGTCTAAAACGGCTTTCGCCGCATGTTCATTTTAACGCTTGACGGCTGCCCCGGTCCTCGCATTTGTGGACCCGGGAAACCACGAATTTCATGCGAGCGAATAGCGAGCGGCTGCCCCACCGCAGGTGGTGCAGATTATTTCTCCACTTCGTGCATAATGATCCTCAGAAGTCTTCCTCAAATCGTCCCGGTACGCCCTCTTTACGCCGCCATTCAGCCGGAAGAGGCCGAAACGGTCCGTAACTCCTTATCCTGGACGATTTTGCATGGAACTCCTTTGTTATGACGATTTTACAGCGCAACCCTGTCTGTAACCTCAAGAAAACAAGGATTTTGCGCCCAAAGTATGGGTGGGGGTATAACGCGAAACTTAAGCGAACGTATAGTGAGCAGTTGGCCCCACCGTCGAGTGCTCTATCCTTTTCGTTTTCTTCGCGAAAAGAGTGGGTGTACCACGAAACTCAACGGTCCTATTCCCTATTCCCTACTCCCTATTCCCTGTCTTTAATGCTCTCCCGGCGGCAACTTGCAGCAATCTCCGGCCTCGGGCGGTTCATTGGCCCCCGCATCCAGGGCCACCTTCCACTGTCCGTCGGCCTGCTTTTTCCATACGGTAATATATCTCCCTTTTGTCGTTACCGGAGCGCCGCTGGCGTCCTTGCTATGCCCCTCGAAGTGGCCCCAGGTGTAGCCCATATCGCCCGACTGTCCCATCTGCGCATCGGTCGGCGTCCAAGTCAGTTGATAGACCTTGGGGTCCCATTTGGCCGATTTCTGAATCGCCACCTTGCCAATCAGCGGCATCGCCGCGTTGCCCAGCGCCACGCCGTCCGCGGCAAACCAATCCGCAAACGCCGCCCCGCCCCGCGCCAGCACGTCCTTGGCAAAGCGCGCTTCCAGGTCATAGAGCAGGATCTTGCCAGGGTTCAGCGTCGCGTCGGTCAGCGGATTGGGCTTATCTTGCGCCGCTGGATCTGGAAACGCCAACTGCGCCAGGCCCGTCTGCAAACCCAACCCCGCCATCACTATCGCACAAAGAAAGACTCTCCAGCTATTAGCCACGTTCCTCATCCTCCCGCAACAAAAAAGTTTATATGCCCATCCTACAACAATGTTTTTCGGGGATCGCATGGAAGGATTGTCAAATCCAAATATGTGCCAAGCAGGAGTGCCCAATAGTGAGCAGACTGCAACCAACAGGCAGTGTAAACCTGATTCAGTCAAGACCAGGTGAAAGAGTCCGCACGATGAGGTGCTAACTGCATGGAAGACCCCCGCTGCAAGATCGTGGCAATGGAGATGGATGACCCCCGCTGCAATAACCTGCTCCAGGGCGTGGCGATTGAGATGGAAGATACACGCTACAAGAGCCTGAGCTATAGTGTGGCAATTGAGATGGATGATCCTCGCTGCAGAAGTGTAGCGATGGTGATGGATGACCCTCGCTGCCAGAGCCTGCGCAATTGGTAATCGATACTTCAGCCAACTCTAACGTACACGTCGTCATCCTATTGGTGGCATAACCCAGGGAATTGCAACCCGCTATGAAGGAGATCTGAGATGGTTCTATTACTCATTGTTGTTCTGGTGCTCGTATTCGCCGGAGGCGGCGGATACTACGGCTACAACCGGTGGGGCTCCGGCGGCGGAGCAGGCATAAGCCTTGGCACAGTGCTGGTGATTCTACTCGTGTGCTATCTGCTTGGCGTGATCTGATAGAGCGCTTTGTGGCAACTTCGGCACGCGGGCGGCTGGATTAACAACAGATCCGAAGCCGCTGTTCAGGTGCGTTATACGGGCAAGGGAACCGGTGTGTGGAGGAAGCAGATGGGAATCGCAATGAGCAATGCGCTGGCGTTGGTGCGCTGGCATGATTCACGATTTTTACAGGATTTCAGCAGCCACGACTTTGCATGGCTGCTGATCGGGGCAATGCTGGCCATCGCGGCGATGTGGGTAATCACGCGACGCAGGCGGCGCTGGTTTTAGAGACTTTCAACGCTGATTCAGACGATGGCGACGGCCAATGATCCTCTATTTGTATTTTTCATACTCACCAGTTATTCATCATCTGGGCTAGGAAAACTGCCGTTTTCCTCAAGCCTCTTCCAGCGCCGTCAAAATCAGCGGCCCCAACTGGCTCACGCTGCCCGCGCCCAGCGTCAGAATCAGGTCGCCCTTCTTAGCCTGCGCAGCAACGGCGGCAACAGCCGCGGCAAAATCCGCGGCATACTGAACCTCCGGTCCCTCGATGCGTTCAGCCAGCACCTCCGCCGTCACGCCAGGAATTGGTTCCTCGCTGGCGGCGTAAATAGGCAGCACGATCACCGTATCCGCATCCACAAACGCGCTAACGAATTGCTCCATCAGGTCCAGCGTTCGCGTAAACCGATGCGGTTGAAAGACAACATGTATCTCCTGGTAACCGCACTCCCGCGCCGCGGCCAGCGTGGCGCGAATCTCCGTGGGATGATGTCCGTAGTCGTCCACCACGGTCACGCCACGCGCCTCTCCACGTAACTGGAACCGCCGATCCACGCCGCGAAAGTAGCTCAGTCCCTCGGCAATCTGGGTCGCGTCAATCCCCAACTGATGGGCAATCGCCACAGCGGCCGTCGCATTGAGCACATTGTGCCGTCCGGGCACGTGCAACTCAAACGGCCCCAGCGGACCCAATGCGGTCATCACCTGGAACCGTGCGAAGCTGCCCGCCGCGCTCAACAGAAATTCCAGCCGGTAATCAGCCTCCCGCGCAACTCCATAGGTAAACACGCGTCTTTGCGCGCGAGGTAATATCGCAGCCAGCAGTGCATTGTCCACGCATGCGGTCACCGCGCCATAAAACGGCAGCTTGTTGATAAATGTGAGAAAGGCCTGCTCCACGTCGGCCATGTCGCGATAGCAGTCCATATGCTCGCGGTCGAGATTCGTCACCACCGCCAGAATTGGCGACAGCTTCAGAAACGAGCGGTCGCTCTCGTCCGCCTCCACCACCATGTATTGCGACTTACCCAGCTTGGCGTTCGAGCCCAGCGCATCCACTCGCCCGCCAACCACGATCGTCGGGTCCAATCCGCCCGCGGCCAGCACCGCCGCCACCATCGAAGTCGTTGTCGTCTTGCCGTGCATCCCGGCGATGGCAATGCCATACTTCAGCCGCATCAGCTCAGCCAGCATCTCCGCCCGCTGTATTACGGGAATCTTGCGCGCCCGCGCTTCCAGTACTTCAGGATTATCCGCATGTACAGCCGAGCTGGTCACCACTACCGTTGCCCCAGCCACGTTGGCGGCATCATGCCCTTCGTAGATGGCAGCGCCCATCTTGGCCAGACGGTCAGTCACCGCCGAGCGGCGTAGATCAGAGCCCGAGACCTTCATATTGAGGTTGAGCAGAATCTCCGCGATCCCGCTCATGCCGATGCCGCCGATGCCGATGAAGTGTGCGTGCTGTGAGGTAGTGAACATGGGATGGTTAACTTCACTGTAACATTGTGCAGCGCAGTAGCTCACACTATTGCAACATTTTCAACTTGACAGTTTAGTGACCAGGCAGTTTTCTGCTTACTCAGTAATTGTGTAATCGAAATCGTACGAGTGCTGACCGTTTACGATGTGAATGATGAATGTGCCTGTTATGCCCTTCAATTCCCCTGTTCCCGAGCCTGGCACCACAATTACCGTCATCTTGTATCCGCTCCGATCCATCGTGGCCGTGTGTTGCAGCGCAAAGCTGCCCTGTTTCCCTGCAAGCGTCCCAGTGACAACTTCGATAGCTACGTAGCCGGCCTCCCCCTGCTTCGGATCGCCGCCCGTAAACATCTCGCCTTTGGTCGTCGCTTCCAAATCACCGTGTATCTGCTTATCGATCGAGAACCGTCCCAGCCCTTCGGCCGGCGCAGGCGTAAGCGGCTGAACGTTTACAGTGAACGTGCCATGTGCATGGTGCGTCATAGGCGTCTCCTTCTGCTGCGTAAAGGCAAATGGTGAGAGCGATGCGAGTGCAAGAGCGATCATGATTTGGCTGCGCATATCGATTATTTTACGTCAGACCTCGCATGTTAATTCAAAATAAATGCGTCACTGTATCTTCTCTTCAACAAGAACAATGTCATAACTCTTGCCGTCGCTCGAAGTGTTCTTCCTGGCGAGGTAATGCAGTTCGTTGGCGGAATCGAACGCGCATCTTGTCCCTTTCACCAGCCCATCGTATTGCTTGCCCTCTTTGCCGTTTAGCACAACAAACTGCTTGCTCTCTGTTCCTGCCACATAGGCCACATGACGACTATCCGGGCTGAACGTAATGCTGCCGATGCCGTCGTAAGGTTGTTCCTCTTTGCCATCCACCACCGCAGCCCACTTCTCGCTGACATTGAACCGCTTCTCGCCAACTTTTGCCACATAAGCTACGCGCTTGCTGTCCGGGCTGAACAGAAACGGCTTCTCTATGTAAAATGCATCCCAGCAAACTTCGTCTTTGCAACTGTGCACCAGCTTTACTTCATCCGCTTCAGCAATGGACGCATAAGGCTTCCCCTCAGCTCCATCCACTACGAAAACCATCTTCTCGCCAGCATCAGCCAAATAGGCCAGCCGCTGGCCATCCGGGCTGAACCCTAGTCTGCTGATGCCATCGTATGCTTTGCCTTCCTTGCCATTCGCCACTGCCGCCCACTTGTCATCCGTCTTTGCGGCATAGGCCACCTGACCGCCATCCGGACTGAAGATAAGTCCGCCAATGGCATCGTAGAATTTCCCCCGCTGGCCATTGACAACCACCGTCCACATATCTTTGATCTGCGCCCCATAGGCCATGCTCTTGCCATCCGGGCTATAAAGAACTCTCATGTCGCTCTTGATTTGACTGCTGATGTAGTCGTACGACGCAGTTTTCTTGCCATCGACCAACAAAACTTCTTTTCCCTCGATATTGGCTACATAGGCTACATGCATGCTGTCCGGACTAAAGATAATTTCTTGCACGATGTCGTACGGTTTGCTCGCACTGCCGTCCACCACGGCTACCCATTGCTCGCCATCCCTGGCCAGATACGCCACGCGGCTGCTGTTGGGACTGAACTTCATGCTTGGCTCGGCGATGATGTCGTGGGGTTTTTCCTCATTGCCATCCACAACCACCAGCCACTTTCCGTCAACTCTGGCCGCATACGCTACCCGCCGGCTATCTGGACTGAAAATGAAACTGCGCGCCTCGTCGTATGGTTTATCCGCTTTGCCGTCCACCACCACAAACTGTTTTCCGCCTGCATTCGCCACATAGGCCACCCGGTGGCTGTCTGGGCTGAAAGCGAGGCTTGTCACATCAATAAAGTCGTATGCCGTCTCCTCTTTGCCGTCCACAACCACGTGCCGTTTCGTGCCATTCTTCGCCACATAGGCTACCCGCCGGCTATCCGGGCTAGAGATAGGTTGGCCTATGGCGGAGTCGCCATCAACGTGACAGATTAGTTTTTCCGAGCTGCCTCTGCCACCGGTGATCCACTTGCAGCCGGCAACAGGGAAGAGCAGGGTAAGCAACAACAGAACCTTGATCGTTCTCATCGTGGTCTCCGAAATCATTGCGAATTATACACCGGTCACCTGTGCCGTCATGGCCACGGCTCTCCGCCGGCCAACAAGCAGCGGCAGCACCTGCGCCTGCGCCGCGTCCACCGTCAGCCCATGTTTTGCGCGCAGATCCTCAACTTTGCCATGCTCTATGAAATGGTCGGGCCAGCCGATACGCACCACCGGAACCGCGCTGCCCAACTCGGCCAGCGCTTCAATCACCGCCGAGCCGAAGCCGCCCATCTTCACGTGGTCCTCAAAGGTGATAAAGGCCGCCACTCGTCCGGCATAATTAGCCAGCATCTCGCGGTCAATCGGCTTGATAAAGCGCGGATTGATAACTGCGGCGGAGTATCCGGCGCACTCCAGCCGCGCGGCCAGCTCCTCAGCCAGTTTAATCATCGGGCCCAATCCAAGAATCGCAACGTCTGAGCCATCCTTGAGCACCTCTGCCTTGCCCACCTCAAGAATTTGCGGCTCCGGCTTGCGTGCCGCGTCCGGGCCCACTCCGCGCGGATAACGGATCGCGCTAGATCCCGGAAGCTGAAGCGCGGTCTTCATCATGTCGGCCAGCTCGTCCTCGTCCTTGGGAGCCATCAATACCATCTCTGGCACGCCGCGCAAATAGGCAATGTCGAACAGGCCATGATGCGTCGGGCCGTCGTCGCCAGATAATCCGGCGCGGTCCATGCAGAAAAGCACAGGCAGCTTTTGCAGCGCCACATCATGCACAATGCAGTCAAAGGCGCGCTGTAAAAAAGTTGAATAAATCGCGCACACCGGACGATAGCCGTTCGCCGCCATGCCGGCGGCAAACACCACCGCATGTTCCTCGGCAATGCCCACGTCAAAATATCGTTTAGGATGATGCGGCCTGAATAAATCCAATCCCGTCCCGCTGGGCATCGCTGCGGTGATGGCCACTATGCGCTCGTCCTGGTTGGCCAGTTGCACCAGTGTGGTCGCAAAGACCTCCGCGTAGCTCAGTTGCCCGGCTGCCTTGGTCTCGCCGGTATCCGGATCGTAAGGGCCCAGCCCGTGAAATTTCTTCTGCCTCTCCAGTGCCGGTTGGTAGCCGCGCCCCTTCTGCGTCAAAACGTGCAGCAGCACCGGCCGGTTTTCCGTCTTGAGAAACTTGAAGCTCTCCACCAGCAGGGGAATGTTGTGGCCGTCGATGGGGCCATAGTATTGCAGCCCGAACTCCTCGAAGAGGATGGAGGGCC
>CAZFMB010000002.1:0-135167 GCA_964520005.1 uncultured Occallatibacter sp. | reverse complement strand
GATCTGGCCGTCAACAAGTACGGCCTGCGTTCCGAGGACCTGATCTTCGACGCGCTCACCTTGCCTATCTCCACCGGCCAGGAGGACTATCGTTCCGCGGCTATCGAGACTCTCGAAGCGGTGCGCCGCATCAAGCTCGAACTGCCGCGCTCACGCACTGTTCTCGGTGTATCGAATATTTCTTTTGGTCTCAACGCCTATGCCCGCCGCGTGCTCAATTCGGTCTTTCTCAAAGAAGCCGTGGACCGCGGACTCGATGCGGCCATCGTCAATTACTCCAAGATTTATCCACTCTACAAGATTCCTGAGATAGAAGTTGATTTGGCCCGCAAACTCATCTTTCAGGACCGTAGCAACGGCGACCCTTTGCAGACTTACATGGCTTATTTCGCCAGTCTCGGTAAAGGTTCCGTTGTGGAAGAGGAGTTAGTCGTAGAAAACCTCACCACCGAAGACAAGCTCAAACAGATGATTATTCGCGGCGAGCGGACCATTGGTATGGATGAGCACAAACAAACTCTGGAAGCAGCTCTGGAAGCGGCTCTTCTAACTCACACTCCGCTCGATCTGATTAACACCGTCTTGCTTGACGGCATGAAAACGGTGGGCGATCTTTTCGGCGCGCGCAAGATGCAACTGCCTTCAGTACTCGATTCCGCCTCCGTGATGAAGGCCGCGGTCGCCTATCTCGAGCCTAAGATGGAGAAATCCGACGGCGGCGGCAAAGGGACCATGGTGCTTGCCACGGTCAAGGGTGATGTACACGACATAGGCAAGAATCTCGTGGACATTATTCTCACTAACAATGGCTATCGTGTCGTCAACCTGGGCATCAAGCAGCCGTCGGACGCCATCATCGCCGCCGCGCGCGAAATCAGCGCCGAAGCCATCGGGCTTAGCGGACTGCTCGTAAAGTCTACGCTGGAAATGAAGTATGTCCTGCAGGATCTAGAGCAGTTGGGCCTCACCATCCCCGTTATCTGCGGCGGCGCGGCGCTCACCCGCAAGTACGTCGAGGAAGACCTGCGCAAGGAATACTCCGGCCCCGTATTTTATGCCGAAGACGCCTTTGCCGGATTGCATGCCATGGCCGATCTGACCTCCGATGATGCTGCTGTACGTGAGAGCAGGGAAGCAGAAGGCAAGACGGTGAAGGTCTTCGCCAAAGGTAACTCCGCTGCTCCCGAACTAACCCTAGTTGAACTAACTCCAGAGGGCCGTTCGCCAGTCATAGAGCGCATCGCGGAGATTCCCAAGCCCGCTTTTTGGGGCGCGCAAGTCTTCAAGAGTTACAAGCTCGAAGATATCTTCCCCTATCTCAACGAAACCGCGCTCTTTAAGAATCAGTGGCAACTAAAAACCGCCGCCCAGGGCGATTACCTGCGCCTGGTTGAAGAAAAGTACCGCCCCATCTTACTAGACCTTCAGAAAGAAGTGATAACATCGGGTTGGTTCGAGCCTAAGTCAGTCATAGGCTTCTATCCATGCGCCGGAGACGGCAACGAGTTAGTCGTCTTCGACCCTAATGATCCGGCCCGCGAGTTAGAGCGCATTGCCTTCCCGCGCCAGGCGCAAGGTCGCCGCCTTTCCATCGCCGATTTCTTCGAGCCGATAACTTCCCCACAGCGCGATGTCGTCGGCTTCTCTATCGTCACTATCGGCGACGAAGCCAGTCGCCAAACCGCAAAGTTATTCGAGGCCGGCGACTTTACCAAGTATCTCTATCTGCACGGCCTATCGGTGGAGACAGCCGAGGCCCTGGCAGAGTTAGTCCACAAACAAGCGCGCGAGCTGCTCGGCATCGCCAGCGAAGACTCGCCGCGGATCTCCGATCTCTTCCACCAGAAATACCGCGGCTCGCGCTACTCATTCGGTTACCCCGCCTGCCCTAATCTGGAAGACCAGGCCAAGATCTTTCGCTTGCTCAAACCGGAGGAGAACATCGGCGTGCGCCTCACCGAGCAGTATCACCTGGAGCCCGAGCAAAGCACTAACGCCATCATTGTTCATCATCCCCAGGCAAAGTATTTTGTAGCATAGGAATGCATAAGGGAACAAGAAGCATTGAGAGTATAGTCCGTATATTGAGCGGAGGCAGAAACAAGATGATTAAGACTGTCAAGAGTAAGACAGATTCATCGAAAGTCGAAATTGATGAGTTGTTGTCGAGAGCTCAACTACAGTGGGAAAGTGGCGAGCTAAGATCCGCCTTTCGTGTCTTCCTCGCTGTAGCTAAGGCCGGCGATGTGATCGCTCAGCTTAATCTTGGATATTTTTATGATGTTGGTGTAGGAATTAAGCCGAACCGACCTGCTGCGATATATTGGTATAAACGCGCTTACCGCCAAGGTCACGGCTCAGCAGCAAACAATATCGGGACAATCTTTCGGGATAAAGGGGATACAAAACGGGCCTTGGCTTGGTTCGAGCGAGCCGTGAAGCTAGGCGATACCGATGCAAACCTGGAGATCGCTAAGATTTATATTCGGGAGAGAAATCAAGTTGTGAAGGCAATTCCCTATTTGAAGTGCGTAATCAAGACTAAAGTGGGATTGAATGTGAGTCTGGCATCACAGGAAGAAGCTAAACGTTTACTCAGGGAGTATTCGACATAAAGAGATCACAGGAAAATATTTGCCGCGCTTTTGCATATAATTATCTCCCTTTGTGCAACAGTAGGTAATAGGTAATCACAGAGACAGAGTGTGACAGTCCTCCTCGAACGGCCGGGACGTAGTTAGGGCATGGTCTGCGTTCCCGGCCGTTCGTCTTTTCAATCTCCTGCCTCTCGGTAGCGCCCTAGCTCCTTGACCATCGCGCAATGTGGTTTGAGCGCCTCCAACGCGCGGTCGCCCTCGCCGCCCGAGTGAATCTGACAATCTACAAAAAATATATATTCCCAAGGCTTGCCATGTACCGGCCGAGACTCGATCTTGGTCAGATTGATGCCCATAAACGCCATCGCCGACAACGCCGATACCAGCGATCCGGGACGATGCTCTAGCGAAAACGCCAAGCTGATCTTGTTGGCCTGCGGATCTGTCACGGCCTCCGCCACGCGGCGCACAAGAAAAAAGCGCGTAAAATTTTCCGGATTGTCCTCAATGCCGGCCTCCAGAATCTGCGCGCCGTAATACTTTGCCGCCGCTTCGCTGGCAATAGCCGCCGCGCGCCGTTCGTGCATCTCTACCAACTGCTTTACACTTCCCGCGGTGTCGTAGGCGGCGAGAGCAGTCATCATGGGATGCGCGGCCAGAAACTTCCGGCACTGCGCCAACGCCACCGGGTGTGATGAGACGCCCTCAATCTCTTCGATCTTTACGCCGGGCAGGGCGATCAGGTTGTGCCGGATGCGCACCAGCGTCTCCCGTACCACGCGCACTTCATGGGTCAGCAACAGGTCAAAGTGCTCCAAAACCGAGCCTGCCAGGCTGTTCTCAATGGGAATGACTGCCGCATCCGCTTCTGCGCTTTCCAACGCCGCAAAGACATCGGCCGAAAGCGAACAGGGAACGATCTCCCCATCGGGCACAAGTTTCATCGCTGCTTCATGGCTGAAGGAACCAGGCTCGCCCTGGATTGCAATCTTCATAGGATTTCTGATTCTCCGTTTCTCAATTATCTGATATTTATTTCAACCACAAATCCGCCGCTACAAATCCCATAAAAACCGTGGCAATCACTCCGTTCATAGTGAAAAAAGCCGCATTCAGCCGGCGTAAATCGCATGGCGAAACCAGTGAGTGTTCATAAGCCAGCAGCAGTCCAACAGCAGCAATTCCAGCCCAGCCTATTCTCTGAAAATGAAAAAGTTCCCCAAACCAAACCAGCAATCCCAACATCAACAGATGCATTGCTCGCGCAGCCCAAAATGCCGTCGGAATTCCCACCGCCTGCGGCAGGCTGTGCAGCCCCGCCGCCCGATCATGCTCATAGTCCTGGCATGCGTAGAGTACATCGAAGCCCCCCGCCCACAGTGTCACTGCCGCCGTTAGCACCAATATGCGCGCGTCCAGCGATCCTCGTACCGCAATCCACGCCGCCGATGGCGCCAGACCTAGCGCCAGCCCCAGCCCCAGATGCGACCACCGCGTCACGCGCTTCAAATAGCTGTAACCCCATAGCACCATAAGCACCAGCGGCGACAGCACCAGCGCCAGCCGGTTCAGTTCCGCCGCGGCCAGCACAAACACCGCCGCCATGAGCATCGTAAATCCCAGCACAAATTGGCGCGTCAGCAATCCTGCGGGAATCGCGCGGTTCATTGTTCGCGGATTGGCCGCGTCCAACTCCGCGTCGGCCCAGCGATTAAACGCCATGGCAGACGAGCGCGCTCCCACCATCGCCACCAGAATCCACACCAGCGTCCTCCACTCCGGCCGTCCATTCGCCGCCAGCAGCACCGCCGTCAGCGCAAACGGCAGCGCGAAGATCGAGTGCTCCCACTTGATCATCTCCAGCGTCGTCCGCGTCCTGGCCCAAAGGCTCGGCATAGTAGGCTCCCATTCGTCAGTGTACTTGAGAGGCGGCGGTGCAACTTTCTCTATGACTATGGTAGGTTGTTCCTAGACTCTATGAAATATTCTGTAATCAAATTTTTGAGTGGACTGTCGCTTCTCTTGTACGCGAGCATTGCAGCGGCTAATCAATCCCCACATGCCACGTTTGTGGTTGCCCCAGCACAGCCGTTGATGGATGATCGGCTCAGCATCTCAATCTCAGGGCTGCCGCCGAACCGGTTCATCACCGTCAAGGCCAGGTCGAAAGCGGAGGACCAGCTCTGGTGGCAGAGCGAAGCTGTTTTCAATTCCGGCCCGAATGGAAAGATTGATCTGAATACAGAAGCCTCCGTTTCCGGCACATACCAGGGCGTAGACGGAATGGGGCTATTCTGGTCGATGAAGCCCGATGCCAATGTGAAGAGCGGGGATCATGCTTTCTTCGCCATCACAGACTGGTTCCAGCCCATCATCACTGAAATTGAGGCCACTGATGCAAACCAGGCGCTTGGCGCTGTGGTCATCGAACGCCGCTTTACCAAGCCGGGTGTTCGTTGCAAGGTAATCGCAGAGGATGGAATTGATGGCATGTTATGTGAACCCGGAGATGGCCGCAGGCATCCCGGTGTCGTGGTTCTCGGTGGTTCGGAAGGTGGAGTCGGCATGCCCGACACCGCCGTGTTACTGGCGTCACACGGTTTTACAACATTGTCCCTCGCATATTTCGGCGCCCAGGGCCTTCCGCCAACGCTGCAAAACATCCCGCTTGATTATCTAGGAAAAGCGCTGGAGTGGATGCGAGCGCGGCCGGAAACAGACTCCCATTTTGTTGCCGTTTTCGGTGTATCTCGCGGTGCGGAATTGGCCTTACAGTTCGCAGCGACTTATCCGGATGTGTCGGCCGTCGTCGTGCGATCCCCGAGTTATGTCCGGTGGGAAGGCGCTACAGCAAGGCAGCTTCCTGGCGGCCCAGCCTGGACTTGGCAAGGCAAGCCGCTGACATACGTTCCCATCCGAATCCCTATTTGGTTTGCCGCGCAATATCTGTGGGATTCTATAGCGGGAGATCCGGTACGGCAGACTCCGCTCTTCTTGTACGATTTGGAAAAATTCGGCGACACGGCCAGCGCCGAGATTCCAGTCGAAAATATTCACGGGCCGATATTGATATTGTCCGGTAAGGACGATCAGATTTGGCCGTCATCCATGATGGCAACGCGAATCATGGAAAGGCTGCGGCGGAATAAGCACTCATATGCCGATGAGCATTTGTCTTACGACGACACCGGCCATTCGATTCCCTGCGAATATCTTCCCACTGCGGGAGATAGACAAAAGATGAAGCTCATGATCGGCGGCACACCGCAAGGTGCGGCAAATGCGCAGGCGGATAGTTGGCCAAAGATTCTCCGTTTTCTGATCAACGCCTCAGTGGAGCAGAAGACGAATCCATGATGTTTTCGTTGCAGACCAATTCTCGCCGGCTGCCACAGATTCTGTCGGGCGCCCAAGGTTCGTGGGTCGGAGATCCCGCTTCTGTAACCTGGGAATTAAGAAATCTCATGCCAGCGAAGATCATGCAGTTGACTCTACAGAAGATGGCGGCCTACGCCTTGCCTTCCGCTTCTTCCACCGTCGCAACCAGCGGAATGACCGTATCCACCTTCATGATCTTGAACAGTTCCATCACACGGCTATTGACCCCGGCGACGACCAGCCGGACGCCGCGATTCTGGCAGTGGACGTAATGGTTGATCAGAGCGCCCATGCCTGTCGAATCCATGTAGGGAACGCCGCTGAAGTCGAGGATGGTCAGGGCTGGCGGCTCGTTGCCACGCAACTGATCCTGCATTCCGAAGACATTGCGCAAGGTGACCGGGCCGGTAAATCGGAAGATTATCGTGCCGTGTACTTTGCCCTCCGCGCGTTCTATGGATAACGGTGCGTCGTTTAACATAGTGGGGTAAGTATAAGGAATAAAACGCTTGGCGATTGTTACAAATATGTAAAAATTGCGTTCTGAGGGCAATCCAGATCAGCAACCGGGTTCTTGCGTTGCAGCGCGGGCCTGCTGTACGACAATGGGAGAATGGACTCCATCCGCATCGACAAGTGGCTCTGGGCGGCGCGCTTCTTCAAAACGCGCGCGCTGGCATCGAAGGCCTGCGACCTGGGCCGCATCCTATCCAATGGGCATGAGGCCAAACCCTCCCGCGAGATTCATGTCGGCGATCATCTCGTAGTGAAGAACGAAGGCGGCGACTTCCAAATCGAAGTTCTGGCACTGAGCCAAATGCGCGGCCCGGCGGCGGTGGCGCAGACGCTCTATCGCGAGAGTGAAGAGAGCAGGGAAGCGCGAGCCAAAGCAGCCGCCGAGCGCAAGGCCATGCAGCAATTTGCTCCCTTGCCCGAGCGCCGTCCCTCCAAGCGCGACCGCCGCCGTATCATCCAATTCCGCGGCAGAGCTTAACAGGGGTTTGTCCTGATCTCTGACCCCTGATCTCTGATCTCTGTTTTTTTACGCTTCATGCGCCGCGGCCACATGCGGCATTGGCATCAACTCCGTCAGCGCAATCCCCGACAGAATCAGTAGCGCACCGCATGCGGGGCGCAGTCCCAGCCGCTCACCTGTCACCAGAAATGAAGTAATCCAGGCAAAGACCGGCTCCAGCGTCAGCAAAAGCGCAATGTGTGTTGGCGGCAGAACAGACTGCGCCCAGCTCTGGATGGAAAACGCCGCGGCAGTAGCTAGCACGGCAGCAACACCCAGCGCAACGGCCAGCCGCGGCGTCCATGTAATCTGCGGATGCTCGATCAGTGGCATACTCAGCGCCATAAAAACCGCGCAAAAACCCACCTGCAACAGCGCCAAAGGCTGAAAGGCGATGCGCGGCGAGACGTGGCTAAGCGCTATACAATGAAACGCAAAGCCCAGAGCGCAGCCCAAAGTGAGTACGTCGCCCAGGTTGATGGAACTCATGTCGGGCAGCAGGCGCGCCGTTTCTCCCAAGAGTGAATTCGAACCAGAATTCGCAATAGCAGCAGGCGCAGTCAGGAGCACAATTCCGATAAACGCCAGCACAGCTCCAATAAAAACGGTCCAGCGCGGCACTCTAGCTCCCGGCGGGCGCAGCCCGGGAATCATCGACAACAGTGGTACCATCACCACCATCAGCCCGGTGATAAACGCCGACTTCGATGGCGTGGTGCGCGCCAGTCCCGTAGTTTGAAACTGGTAGCCCATCGCCAGGCACGCTCCCACTAGCGCTCCGGCTCCCACCTGCCAGCCCGTTATCGCGCGCCAGTAGCGGTGATAAACCACGCCCAGCACAGCGAAGGCCAGCGTCATCCGCACCAGGTTGAAGGCCGCCGGCGTGGCATCAACCAGCGCGCCCTTGACCACCACAAAGGTCGATCCCCACACGGCGACCACAAACAGCATCAGCAGATAGGCGCGAACTTTCATCATATAAATTATTGCAGCCGAGGCCGTGTGGTTGCTGTCAGCCAGTCGACTCCGGCGCGCGGAGAATCAAACTTCACGAGCCACTCTACTCCCAATGCCCAATCAGCAGCAGGCTGGCGGTTCCCGGCGTTTCCGTGATCGAACTGCTGGCGCTCACATAGTAGTTGTGCATAATCAGCGTCACCCTGGTTCCTCCGGTCACCGCAATATGCACGGGCTGCGAAAGCATGTAGTGCGGATTGGCGGTCTCGGAACCAACCCGGCTTGCCGCGAAGCCGGTCATCGACTCGTAGTCTCCAACAACCGTGTCGAGGTACCACTCCGCTGCGAAGGGCAGCTCTCGATCATAATCGGCCTCCGCGAAGAGATGGTCGATGACAAAGGTTCTCCCCGCAGGAATGGCGATGCACAAATAGCCCTTGCTCGCCGGCTGGGGATACGTATCGAACTGCTGATATTGTTCGTTGGTGTTCGTGCTGCTCTCCGGCGTAAAGCAGGACTGCGCCTGGTCGGCGGGAATCTGCAACTGGGGGTCGTTGGAGGGCGCGTTGGGGTAGCGGGAGTGGCGATGATGAACCTGCCCGTAAATCGGCAACGTACAGAGAAGGACGCCGGCAAAAAATGCGCAATTAAAGCGAGAACACATCTTGTTCCACCTGAATGCGGATTGAATTTCGAATGCATTTACTGGACGCAAGATGGGGCGCATCCGCTTGACCTCATACTACTGTCCCGCAGCCCACTCCGCCATCGCCAGCGTCAGCAACAGCACCCGCTTCAGCCCCGTCTCGCGGTCCCTGGCCGAGTACCACTCCGCCAGCGTGTGGGCGCCGCCGCCTTCGCCGCCCGCGCCCATCGACAACGCCGGAACTCCAAGCGAGAGCGGAATGTTAGCGTCCGTCGAGCCCAGCCGCAGCTCCGTCTTCAACCCCATATGCCGGTCTACGGCGTTCAGCGCCTCCAGCAGCGGCGAATCAGCGGGTAGTTGCGCGGCGGGCCGGTCGCCTATCTTGTCAATTGCAAACTTCAGCAATCCACGCTCCTGCGCCTTCGCCGCCTTCGCCTGAGCGTTCACCTGCTCCACGGCATCTTCCACGGCGCGATGCAGCGCCACCTCCAGCCGCAGCAGCTCGACCGCGCTGGTGGAGCGGAAATCGATCGCAGCTTGCGCGCTCTCAGGAATGGAGTTCACGCTGGTGCCGCCGCTGATCGTCCCCAGATTCAGTGTGGTCCGCGGCTCCTCCAGCAGTTGCGTCTGCGTCAGCACAGCCAGCGCCGAAGCCAGCGCGGCAATCGGATTCGCAGTTCCCGCGTCGGTAAAGCTATGCCCGCCCGGTCCGGTGATCGTGACCCGGTAGCGGCGGCTGCCCAGCGCCTGCGTCACTGCCGAGTCAGCCCCCGCTCCGTCCAGCACAATGTGCGCCGCAATGCGTCCGGCGAGCGCGCTTTGCTGGTAGAGTTGCCGCACGCCGCGCAGATCGCCTTCACCCTCCTCGCCCACGTTGCCCAGAAAAACCAGCGGCGCTGCCATATCCACCTTCGCATCCATCAGCGCGCGGGCGATGGCCAACATTCCCGCCACTCCGGCGCAGTTGTCGCAAGCTCCGGGAGCCGTAATCCGGTCGCCGTCCACCACAAGTTTAAGCGGCGTTTCAGCAGGAAACACTGTATCCAAGTGTGCGGAGATCACAACCACCGGCCCACTGCTCTCCGGCGGCAATTTTGCGGCCCTTAGCCAGCCAAAAACATTGCCGGCCTCGTCGGTTTCCACTTCACTCAGGCCAATCTCTGCAAAGCGCTCGCTGATCCACTCGGCCCGCGCCTGCTCGCCATAGGGTGGTGCGGGAATAGCCACCAACTCCGCCTGCCAATCCATAATCGTCTTGGGATTGCCGTGTAGCCAAGCAAATGCCGCATGAACCGGCCGCTGCTCGGCGAGCGCCGTCACATGCGAGAAGGCCGAATTGTTGGAAAACGGCGCCATGCGGTTGGTTTCAGGGTAGCAAAGCAGTATGTGACAAGTCTGAAAACAAAATCTGTCAACCTTGCGGCATCAATCGCCATTTAGCCTTCGCAACAAAAGCGTCTGCAAATTACGGCGGCCATCGGCGACAAGATGGATCACTACTTCGTTCAGAATGATCTCGTAGATTATGCGATACGGCTTAAAGAACACTTGCCGAAATTCCCCTTCCATGTTGTGAGGCAGTTCAGAAGGCCGTGAGCTGCGGTGAGGCAAAGCCGCGATGGTTTCGGCCGTTTCGCTCAACCGGTCCAATACATGATCGGCGTTCGCCATCGTGTCGTTTTCCGCTATCCAGTCGTGAATCTCTTCGAGATCCCGCAAAGCCGAGCTTGTAATTCGCAGAGAATAAATCATTTGGACAGAGAAGCCTCATTGGCCTCCGGTTCCCGGTTGACCCCATCTCCTTGCGGCTCAATCTTGGCGGAATAACGACCTCGAATTTTTTCGACAGCCTCAGCGAGAGGATATGTCTGGCCTGCCTCGAATTGCTTTTTACCGATAGCCAGAATTTGCAATAGCGCCATGGTTTCTTGTGACTTCTCGTAGGAGTGAACATCCATCAGCACCGCGCGTGCCTCGCCATTCTGGGTGATGATAATCGGCTCCCGCTCCTCGGTAATCCGGTCCAGCAGTTCGGCTGCATGAGCCTTTACATAGCTGATGGGCTTGATCTGGGTTGAAAAACGCACATAAGCCTCCTAAAGTTCTCTCTTGAACTAAATATAGACTATTTATCGTATTAAATAAAGACTATATTTAGTTCTCCTCGCTTAATTCCCCTCCTCATACTCCACAGAATGTAAAAACAATCCCCGCGCTGGCGCCGTCGGTCCAGCTGCTGCCCGGTTGCGCGCTGCCAGAATCCCAGGAATTTCATCCACGCCAGTCCGTCCCCGCCCCACATCCAGCATCGTTCCCACAAAGTTGCGAACCATGTGGTGCAGAAAACCGCTGCCCCGCACGCGATAAACCAGCAACTCGCCTTCCGGTATCGAACGCGCCTCCCATCCAGACGAGAAAATTGTCCGCACCGTCGCCGCCATCGGAGGCTCCATCTGAAATTCCGGCCTGGGCAGAGGCCGCTCCTCCGGCTCCGCATCCTCATCCAGCTCCCGGCTGGCCAACTCCGGCTCGGTGGCCGCAAAGCTCAAAAAATCGTGTGTGCCCTCAAAAATCTGCGCAGCCCTTTGCAACGCCTCTACATCCATCGGCCAGCAGCATGCGTAGACATAAGGAGCCAAAAAAGGCGTGCAAATCGCGCCCCTGTAGACCCGATACTCGTAGGTCTTGGCCACGGCCGAGTGCCGCGCATGAAATGTATCCGGCACAATTCTCGCCTCCAGAATACGAATCGCCGGGGGCAGCGTCCGGTTCAGTGCGCGTTGCAGGTTTTTCGCCGGAATGGGCGCAGCCAGAGAAAAACTGGCCACCTGGCCCAGCGCATGAACGCCGGCGTCAGTGCGTCCGGAGCCCTGTGGCAGTGGCGATTCTCCGCAAATCCGCCTCAGCGCCGCCTGCAGCTCGCCCTGCACGGTTCGTTCCCCCGGCTGCACCTGCCAGCCGCGGAAATCGGTCCCATCGTAGGCCAGGGTCAGCTTCCAGGTCTGGAGCGCGGGCGCGGGTTGGGGGGCTTCAGTCACGAAATCAGGTCTTGGCTACAGTGTACCGGCCTAATCAGGGAACCAATTGGCCTCCGCCCGCGTATTGTCACAGTAGGCGGAAGGACGTATGCCGGGCTGCACGTTAGAATTGTTATGGGTAGTCAAAAACCCGCGTCCGGAGAGGTGCTCCGAGCGTCTATAACAATAGTGCCCACATGCCTCAGCAAATCCTAAAGAGGAATCATGTCGTGGAGAGGAAACATGCATTTGTTCGGTATCTGTGTATTTGAGCAGCAGGAGAAGATTGCGGTCAGCCGTCGTGGACTGGCTGTGCGCCGGCAAGTAGGTAAATGTCTGTGCGCGGCAGCGGCAGTCCTGCTGGCGTGGACTGTGGGAATTTCATCCGGCTATGCCCAGGCTGGAGCTGGAGCTTCGGCTCCCGAGAAGGCGGCTTCCGATCTGCCCTCGGCGCCCTCGGTGGTGCTGACGGAGCCGGTCAATCTGCGTCCCTCTTTGCGGGATTATTCCAAGCCCGCGGGCAGGCTTTTGGGAAATCCAATCAATATCTACCGGCCCACCAGCATCGGCAAGGCCAGCTTTGCAAACTCCGTGCGGCTGACTGACCTGGTAAAGGAGGGCAAAATCTACCTCAGCCTCTCCGACGCCTTGGCGCTGGCTCTGGAAAATAACTACGACATTGCCATTGCCCGCTACAACTTGGATATCGCGGACACCGACGTATTGCGGACACGCGCGGGAGGCCTCGTACGCGGTGTGAATTCGGGTGTTGTAGCCAACACACTAGGCGGTTCTACCACAACGCTGACCTCGGGTGGCGGCCCTGGCGGCACCACAGGAGGTTCAGGCGGTGCGGCCTCGGGTAGTTCCGGCCTGGTGCTTTCCACCTCAGGCGTCGGCCCAAATCCGGAGAACCTCGACCCCAGCGTGAACGGCGCGATCCAGTTCGATCGGGACAAGACGCAGCAGACCAGTCTCTTCAGCCCGGCTTCCAAGACCAATACAGAGCAATATAATTTCACCTACACCCAGGGCTTTACCCCCGGTACTTCGCTGGCCGTCGCCTGGAACAACAGCCGCAACGCCACGAACAACACTCTTGCCAGTTACGTACCTCAGGTTTCCTCGACCTTCAAAGCCACAGTCACGCAGCACCTGCTGCAAGGCGCAGGTATTTGGGTAAATAAGCGCTTCATGTACCAGGCGCTGAATGACCGCCGCATCACAGATGCCTCCTTCCGCCAGCAGATTCTATTCACCGTCAACCAGGTGGAGAGCATCTACTGGGGTTTGGTGCAAGCCTATGAGGATGTGCAGGCCAAGGAGCGCGCATTGGCACAAAGCACCAAACTGGCCAGCGACGACCGCAAGCAGTTGGAGATCGGCAGTGTGGCCCCGCTGCAGGTGGTGCAGGACGATTCGAATGTTAACGCCGACAAACAGGCCCTTATCACCGCGCAGAGCGCCTTGAACTATCAGCAGCAGATCATCAAGCAGGCAGTGGCCCGCAACCTAAACGATGCGGCGCTGTCCATTGCCCCGGTTATTCCCACCGACCGCGTCACCGTGGAAGAGATTCCTGAGGAGAAACAGCCGGTCGAGGAGTTGGTGCAGGAGGCTTTTCGGCAGCGGCCAGAACTCGAGCAGGCCGTTCTGCAACTCAGAAACAACGAGATCACGCTTAAGGGGGCGCGCAATAACCTTCTGCCCACCCTTGACGCTTACGGATACTACGGGGCCAGTGTGATTGGCGGCATCGTCAACCCGAACTGCAACTTTAACGGCATTTCCTGCGTCGTCCTGGGCAATCAAGCGCCGAGCGGTTTTAGTGGCGTGCTTCAGGATCTGGGCAACAGCACCGCCCCTGACAAGGGAATCGGATTCAACCTTACCATCCCGCTGCGCAACCGGACGGCGCAGGCCGACCAGGCGAGGTCGCTTCTTGAATACCGCCAATCGGAACTTAGGCTGGAACAGCAATACACCCAGATTCGCATGCAGGTGGTCAACGCTCAGTTCGCGCTGATCAACGACCGGGCACAGGTGCTGGCGGCCATCGCCGCGCGCGACTACAACAAGCAAAACGTCGAGGCGGAGTACACCAAGCTGCGCCTGGGCGCTTCCACTACTGCCACTGTCATGCTCCAGGAACGCGGCCTGGCTACGGCTGAGGACAACCTCATCGCTGCCCACGCCGCCTACGCCAAGGACCGCGCCGGCCTCTACCAGACGCTGGCCACCACCTTGCAGCACTATGGCATCAACTTGAATGAAGCAGCCTCAGGCGATGTGACGTCGGCGCCCGTCATTCACGGCGTCTCGTCTGCAAAGGAAGCCGTCGCGCCAGCAACCAATCCGCCAGCCAACCAGTAGGCACTTTGACAGCTCAACAACGATAAGGCCCGGCAAACTGCCGGGCCTTTTTTTCAGTGGTATCTTGCTGATTGGCTCGCTACCGTTCCGCCACTAGGTCCAGCAAATTGAAAAACTCCGGAAAGCTGATCGCTGCCGATTCAGCCCCTTGAATCACCGTCTCCCCCTCGGCTCTGAGCGCGGCCACGCTGAAGGCCATGGCGATGCGGTGGTCGCCTCCAGAATCAATCGTCGCCCCATGCAGCTTCTGTCCGCCCGGCACATCCAGTCCGTCCTCAAACTCCGCAACCTCGGCCCCCATGGCGCGCAGATTCTTAGCCACCAGCGCAATCCGGTCCGACTCCTTAACGCGCAATTCTTTTGCGTCGCGAATGCGGATGCCGCCGCTGGTGAAAGGCCCAATCGCCGCCAGCACTGGCAGCTCGTCAATCAGTTGCGCCGCCAGAGCCCCGCTGATCTCCGCCGTCCCCATGCCTGCGGCCGGCGTTGTCACTTGCACCGTGCCCACCAGCTCCGCGTTCTTCTCCTCTAAATTGAGAACAGATACGCGCACCCCCAGCGTTGTAAGCACATCCATCAAGGCGGCTCGTGTGGGGTTCATACCCAGCGCATCAACGACTAAATTCGACCCGGGAAACAACGCCGCCGCGCACAGAAAAAAAGCCGCCGAAGAAATGTCGCCCGGAACAGCAGCCTCTGTCGCGTGCAGTTTCTGCGGCCCGCGAATCGAAATGGAATCCACCGTCCGATCAACCTTCGCGCCAAATGCCCTCAGCGCCAGCTCGCTGTGATCGCGTGTCCTCACCGCCTCGCGCACCGTGGTCACGCCCGCCGTCTGCAATCCCGCCAGCAAAATGCATGTCTTCACCTGCGCGCTGGGAACCGGCGTCGTGTAATCGATGGCCGTCAACGCGCATCCTTCAATCGTCAGCGGCGCATGGCCATCGGTCAGCGTAAGCAGCGCGCCCATTGCAGTCAATGGTTTCCTGATCCGCTCCATCGGCCGCCGCGAGAGCGACTCGTCGCCCACCAGCGTAAAGCGGCCCTCCTGCGGAGCCAGCAATCCGCTGATCATGCGCATAGTTGAGCCGGAGTTGCCGCAATCCAGCGGCGCATCGCAAGGCGTTACGCGCCCCCCCACCCCTGTCACTTCCACCGAGCCATCTTCCAGCCTCCGCACTTTGGCCCCTAGCGCCTCCATGCAACTAAGCGTCGAGGCGCAATCCGCCCCGGTTGAGAAATTCGTAAACCGTGAAGTGCCTTCCGCAAACGCCCCCAGCATTCCGTAGCGGTGGCTGATAGATTTGTCGCCCGGCAGGCGCAAGCTGCCATAAACATTCTTAGCCGGGCGTATGATGCGTTCTTCGGTCAAGTCCGATCCTCTCATCAAGTTTACAGTGGACGGTGAATAAAGAATTTCACATTGATGTGTCAAAGGCGCACCATGAGGGAAATGCTACGCATATTGCCGAGCTTGCAAACAACTCACTATTTCACTTCTTCACTATTTCACTTATTCACTTCTTCACTTTTTCACTTCTTCACCTTACCTTCAACACAATAATCGTCTCATCATCAAACCGTTCCTGATCGCCCTGGAAGCGGCTAACGTCAGCCAGTACAGCGTCCGCTATCTCCTGAGCGGCCTGCTCGCGGTGGCTGCACAATATACCCGACAGCCGCTCCTGCCCGTACATCTCGCCCTCAGCGTTCTCCGCGTCCAGAATCCCGTCCGAGATAAAGACGATCACGTCTCCAGCTTTCGCGGTCATCGTCAGTTCGTCATAGCTCACGTTAGGAAACATCCCCAACGGAAAGCCCTCGGCGCGCACCGTCTCAGTCTCGCATGCTCGGCATAAGACCGGCTGCACCGCGCCCGAGTTGGCCACCTGCATGGTGCGGCTCTCATCGTTCCACAGGGCATACAGCATCGTCACGTACTGCGAATCCAGCATGCGTTCCTGCAACGCGTCGTTCAGTTGGGCCAGCATCCCTGCCGGCTCCGGCTGCTGCTGCGCCGCCGAGTGCATGATGCCGCTCACCAGCGCCGCAAACAGTGCCGCCGGCGCTGCTTTGCCGCTCACGTCGCCCAGCACAATCGCTGTGCGTCCCGGTCCGTACTCCACAAAGTCGTATAGATCGCCGCCGATGGTGCGCGCAGGCAAAAATCGCATCGCCATCTCGGCATTCGTCATCACCGGAGCAGAGGCGGGCAGCAGCCGCAGTTGTACCTCGCGAGCCATGGCGATGTCCCGCTCCAGTTGCGCTTCCTGTCGGCGCACTGCCTGGTACAGCCGCGCATTCTCGATGGCGATGGCCACCTGAGCGGCCAGCGTAGTCAGCACGCGTTCGTGTTCCTCGTTAAAAAATCCCACTCGCGTGTGTTCCAGGTCCAGCACGCCGATGATCCGTCCTTTATGAAATAAAGGCACAATCAGTTCCGAGCGTGATTCAGGATTGGTTTCCACGTAGCGCGAATCCTGCAGCACGTCGGGCACGTTCACCATCCTCCACTCGCGCACCGCCGCGCCCACCAGCCCGCTGTCAATGGGAATCCGCCGCTGCGGAGCATGCGCGTGTCCAAACCGCCACGCGTAGCGAGTGATCAGCGTCTCGCCCTTCTCGTCAAGCAGCAGGATGGTGAACATCTGATAGTCGATCAGCCGGCGCAATAGCTGTCCCACGCGCTCCAGCAGTGGGTCCAGCTCCAAAATCGATGACAGCTCCACGGCGATTTCGTTCAGCACCGTCAGCGTCTGCGCCTGGCGCGAGACGCGCGCATACAGTCGTGCGTTTTCAATCGCCTGGGCAATGCGCGAAGCGGTCAGCGTCAGCAGCCGCAGGTGCTCTGGACGGAAGTAGCCGGTCTGCTCGCTCTCGATGTCCAGCACCCCGATCAGCCGGTTCTTGGCAATCAGCGGCACCGCCAATTCGGAGCGTACCTCGGAATTTACCTCAACATAGACCTCAGATGTGGTCACGTCATTCAGCAGAACTGGCTGGCGGGTCAGCGCCACTTGGCCCACCACGCCTCTACCCATGGCAACGTGCAAGTGCTCTATCTTAGTCGTGTGGCCGATCTGAAACCTTACGCGCAAATCCCTCGTACGGTCGTTCACCAGCAGTATGGCAAAGATGCGGTAAGGAATTACCGCGGCCACCAGCTCCGCGGTGCGTTTCATCAGGGTTTCAAGGTCCAGCGTGGTGTTCAGCGCATCGGCCAATTGCATAAGGTAAGCCACATCCGCCGCTTCCACACGAATTTCCCCTGGGTCATAATACGTGCCAGGGTTTGCCAGGTCGGCAGGGCGATAGTCGCCCTCAAACTCGGGTTCGGTGCGCGGAGATGTATTTTCGTCTGCCATATGTGTATAAGAAAATCATAGCGCATAAATGGCCTGTGCTACGTCCGGTCAACATGATGCAAAATGACCTTGTTGGGTCTATTAATCCATAAAGACCAAAAGGCGGCATAGGGAATCGCTACAATAATATCTATGAGATAATGCTCTCCCGTGGTTAAAGTCGATATTGCAGTGAGGGGCACAAACAATGCCATGGCCTTTCGCTTCCATCCGGGAAGCGCTGCGCGCCACAATAGAATCGCCCATGCAACATGCATAGATGGAATGCAGTTGCGCATAGCGAACGGCTCTCCAATATGTGTGGGACCAACTGCGGGGAAAAGAATATAAAAGGGGACAGCGCAGAGTCCCGCAAGGAACAGAATAAAACAGATACGGATTCTTTCGATTCGGTTTAGATCTACCATGACAATTACCGCCGCGCATGACAAAAATAGATATATAAAGTCAAAAAACCTGCCGATACTGTAGTTCATCTGAGCAAAATGCCAGATTCGAATGCTTATTCCCGAAAACCACCGATTATCGAAAGCCAACAGACCGTTATCGATGGGATATCCTCCCAGCCTTCTAACAATAATTTGCGTAAAACCGTAACTATACATGAAGAGCATAATTGCCAAAGGCATCATGCAAAATCGATTCAATGATCCGTATACGACACGATATGTACAAATTACGGTGCAGCCTACAGCCAGTCCCAGCGGCGCAAAATATATTCCTCTGAATAGTAAGAAAGGCAAAGCAAGCAGACTCGCGGCAAGCCAATACCGCCAATTTGCATGGGAAAGGGCTTGTAAGTATATGCTCGTCAGTAAAGCCCAGGTCATAATACCGGAGTTGAAATCCACAACTAAGTAAGAAGCTATCAGCCACACAAAAAGCGCCGTCAAGGCAGCCAGAAGTGTACGGTCAAACTTCTCAGTTCTACTAGTAAACTTCTCCGTATCCTTTGTAGCAACTAGCTGCATTTCTATCTTCATCCTTTCATCGAGACATAGCACGACATTGAAGATCAGTACGAGCGCCAGTACCCCCCCAAAAAACTCCAAAAGGCTAACAAAGTGGTAATTAAAAAGATTTTTTTGACTCGGTATCGCACTTGCTTCCGTCCTCGCAGATAACGAAACCTGGCTTCATAGTGCGGAAAAGCTCCGCATAAATTTATCGGGTTGTCGTCTCAATGGTCTCGCCCTCTTATAGACGGGTAGCAGTGCTCCAATGTCAATGGATCGCACGGTTCGTTCCTTGTATGCAAGTGAAATATGCCCAAGTATATCATGTAAGCAGCGGAGAACGCACTCTTAGATGAAGCAGCATTTCCTCCTGCGAAAAGTATTGTCAATAAAGCTTTCGGTAATATATGCTTATTCGATCTGAAATGCAACAGTTCGAGAGTGGCTTTTACCAAATGCAGGTTTACCGGGAGACAAGTCTTCTGGCGCGTGGGATTGGGAGCTGGGTGTTGATGTTGCGGCACAATCATGGATTGACAGGAGCTCAAGGTGACTGAATCAAAGCAGAGGTTGAGTTCGGCTGGGGGCGCAGATTCCAAACGAAGCGAGACCACCGTAGAGAGCGTATTATTCTACGTATTCTATGCTCTCTTTGCGCAGTTGCTATTTATTTTGTTTGTTTCGCTGATTACAGGACTCACGCCAGCCTTTGTTGAGAAGATTAGAATTCAACTTGATTTCTTTGGCTTCGTTACCGCCACCTCGGATTGGCTGCACGGAGTTAATCCATACATGAATATTAGGTTTGTGACCCCTCCTCCATCGCTTCTGGTAGCTCTCCCGTTTCAGATTCTTAGTGATGGGTTGGGATGCATCCTCTTCTTATTCATTGATCTTTTTATCGTAGTAATGTCGATTGAGAGTATTTGCCGCTACTGCAAAATGACGCAACGGGAGAGCAATATATTCCTCGGCATAGCCTTCATTTATTTCCCCGTCCTCTTCCTTTTGGAGCGCGGCAATCTGGATGGGATTATGTTGGGACTCATCCTGATTTCGATTTTCGCAAAAAATCGTTTGCTCAAAGATATTGCTCTTAGTCTGTCCATCGGGTTCAAGGTGTATAGCATACTGCTGCTTGCTCCGTTGATGCTGGCGCGTCTATGGAAGCGGGTCATCGCGGTCTTCTTGCTGCTGGCGCTACTCATGCTTCCCTTCCACTCTGTTCTCTGGAGCTTCGTCCTTTCGCAGACTAGACGGAGCGCGCAAATGCTGGGGGCGGAGAATATTTGCCCCATCGGAATACTCAGCCCCATCAACGTGACCACTGCGCAACAGCACTACGCTTTGAGCCACGCTGTGACTCTTGTGTATCTGGCATTCTGGTTAGTAACCTATGCGATTATGTTGTTCAGAAATCGAGAATCCGATCTGACGGTGAAGGCCGTGTATAGCCTTGCCTGGATGCTTGCCATGCCATTGCAGGTATTTCCCTACACGGGCGTTTTATTGCTGCCTATACTGGCGTTGAAGAGCCGCGAGATGGCGGAGAGAGGCTTGATCACTATCCCAAACCGATTGTTCTTAATGGGATTTTGCCTGGTTGGTTTTCAGCAGACAGCGTTCTCTTCGTATTTCGGTTATCCCATTATGACAAGCCTATTCCCGCATGCGGTCAGGTTCTTCGATTCCATCAATCCACTGGGCACGGCTCTTGTGATCGTCTCACTGGTGCTGTCATCATCGCATCGAAAAAGCAGGCTGATGCAGGCATAGCTGTGGCAGAGATATGATCGAGTCCAGATTTGCATATCAATTTCATCGTAGTAGGATTCGCAACTTGTTGGCAAAGCCATCATCAATTTCGGTCTTGCTATTGAATATCATCTCAGAAGATCTTCCCAGTGCGATTAGTTTCGATTAACCGCGCTAGCTAGTGTTATTTGCCACGTCCAGCACCCACGCTTTGACCAAAGGAAGTTCTTCCTTGCCTATCAAATTGAGCTGAACTAACTCCTCGTAACACTTGATCAAGTTGTCTCCCAGATTTTGCGTCCCTGCTTCCAGCTTCAATGCATCCAGCCGCGCGCCGATGGTGCGATTGTGAAGATACCCCGGCACTTCATCGGCAAAATCCCGCATCAAGTTATGCTCATTCCGCCTCTGGTAAACATCCGGTCCTTTGAACAGCACGCCCCAGCCGTTTTCCCATGCAATCCTCTGCGCCACAAAGCCCCGCCATATATCCGTCATCCGAATCGAGCAGTAAGAAGGCAGATAAAGCAGCGGATATGCCTTGGGAAACCATGCCGTGTTCTGGCTGTTGAAAGGGCACCAGGTTCCCGATGCCAGTCCCAGTTGACGGTTTGACCGGAAAGTTATCGGAAGCGGCAACAGCAGCCGGTAGATTGCGTCCACATCGGGGTCCTCATCGGCCAGCCCCGGCTGAATGGGGCAATCTAACTCGGTCTCCGGGAGCGAATCAAACTCCGGCAACTGCCTCTGAACCTCGTCCAGCGGAAGTCCACGAGGCCAGATATTTGCCTCGGTAAAGTACTTGTAAACGTTGGTCCAGCCATTGCCGGCCAGCGTCGGCACGCGCATCAGCGACTTGCGCTCATTCCAGAAATTTGCCAGCGGCATATTGTCGTCATCGGTCTCCAGCAGCATCGCGGGGCGCGCGCGCATAGCCAGCAGATAGCCGATATTCTTCCGTGAGTAATGCCGCTTGGGTGTGATCTCCGCTATTTTAAAACCTGTTTCCTTCTGCCGCTCAAGACCATAAAACTCGCAGCCTTCGATGGAAAAGTCTTCCGGGCTGGGCACGTCTCCAATCACAAAAAAAGAAAAACCGCGGGTCTTGCATTGGCTCGCTACCTCTCGCAGCTCGGCGTTCGGCGCGGAGATGGAAGTGACGACCACGCTGACTGGCCCTTCGAAGATCGAATCGGTCACAGTTGCTCCTTGAGGCGAAGTTGGAATAACCGCCATAGTTGCCGGAAGGCTTCCTTCACCGCGGATAAACCAAGTCGCGGGCTCGCGCTCCGATAAGTAATCGGTACTTCCACGAACTTCAGCTTCCTGCAATAAGTCTTGATCTCGGTCTGGAAAAAATGCGCTCTGGAATGAATGCCGCGTCCCAGGACCATGTTAAGTGTATCGCGAGAAAATAATTCAAATCCGCTGGTCATGTCCGTTTGCCGCGTGCCCAGCAGTAGATTCGCCAGCTTGGTTCCACCCCAACTGATAACGCGGCGCTTGAAGGAGCTATGCTCGAAGTGACCGATAAAGCGGCTCCCGAACACGCAATCCATACCTTCTTCCATGGCGTCAAAAAACTGCGGAATATCCTCAGGCTGATGGCTGAATCCCGCGTCGATCTCAAGAATCCACTCGCATCCGGCATCCAACGCCTCTTTGTAGCCGCGCAGATACGCATCCACCACGCATCGGTCTTCAGGAGCCCATATCACGCGCAGCCGTGGCTCGGTCTGCTCCAGCGCGCGCATTTGATCCAGGCTCTCGTCCTTGTTAGCCCGATCAAAAACCGCAAAAAACACGGCCTTTTGAAAACCCGAAGTCTGCTGCAACACCGCCTGACAAAAACGCACTGCCTTGTCTCCCTCATTCGCCATGGGGCAGACAATGCCAAGATGTACCGCATTTCGTTTCAGGCTGGTTCGTTGTGCGGCCGCGTTCTCACTCGGAATCCCTTTTTGCAAAAAATTCCTCTTTCTGCAACGGTCCTTTACCAAATCAGGTTGGTATTTGATTTAATTGTAAAATATACTACTCCGCACCCAACTCCCGTACGATAGCTACCGAGGCGGAAGCTCCGATGCGGTTGGCGCCCGCCTCCAGCAGTTCCTTCACATTGGCCAGAGTGCGAATGCCGCCCGAGGCCTTCACGCCGCAGCGTGAGCCGGCCACGCCGCGCATCAGAGACACGTCCGCCGCAGTTGCCCCGCCAGTAGAAAATCCAGTAGACGTCTTGATAAAATCCGCTCCCGCCTGAATAGCCAACTCCGATCCACGCAGCTTCTCTTCCACGCTCAATAATGCGGTCTCCAGAATCACCTTGAGCAGCGCGTCATGATGGTGAACCACATCGGCCGTGGAGCAAATGGCGTTCTGCACGGCCTTGTAGTCGCCGCTCTTGAGCAGGCCGATAGGAATCACCATGTCCAACTCGCGCGCTCCCAGCTTGCTCAATGCTGCTGCCTCCTGGTGGAGCGTGGACACCAGAGATGCGCCCAGCGGAAAGCCGATCACTACGCCTACCGCAACGCCGCTGCCACTCAGTGCCCCCACTGCCGTCGAAACCCATACCGGGTTCACCATGGCACACGCAAAACGATAGCGAACCGCCTCCTCGCACAGGCTCTCCACCTGCGCGCGGGTGGCCTCGGGCTTCAGCAGAGTGTGGTCGATCACCGTAGCCAGCGACTGCCAGTTCTTAAGCGTTGCCGCCGCAAATGCTGCGGAATCATAACTCCCTTTATTGATCTCCGTGTCCGGATTAGGGATGTGTGCACTCATGAGTCCATACTCCTTGCAGTTCTGCGCCGTTCTCAGCCGACGGCTTGCCGAGAGTACTGCCGCAGATAAGTATAGTGCGCGAAGGAACGAGGAACAAATACTTCGACACGTCTGCTAGAGCCGGCGCAGAAAACGGGTCTAAGACTGGATTCTTGCTTTATCTCATGTTTTCACACGATGCCCGAATATGAAAGAGACTGGTCAGAAGGATCAATCCCCAAAGCAGGCCGAATGTATGCGGATAAGCGGAGCCTTTCCACAAGGTAAGCAGGGTCAAAATGCACCATCCCACAGCCGGAAAATACTTTGTCCGCGGATGCCGTTGTCCCATCCAGGCCATATTCTCAAGAAGCATAAATAGTCGTGGGAATGAAGCCACTATCAATCCCGGTAAAATGACCCAGAAGGGCCATGCCCTGCCAAATATCCAGCCTAGAGCAAACCAACCCAGCAGGCCGCCTATCAATGAATAGCGCGCGGCCAGTTTCCACGTGCCATAGCCAAAAAGATTTCTTGTAGACGGGCGATGATGGTTGTCAATCCAACTATTCATTCTCTGCAGGATCAAATGTTTGTGATGTGATTCCAGCGGAATGCGATATTCCTTTTTACATTCGCCATGGTAGTCTACAGTGCAAAGCCCAAGGGGGAACAAGGGCAAATACAAGAGGCTGAGATAATCCCGCCAAAGAGTCACACAATATATGGTTGCTCTTTGTCTGCAGAAAGGACATACGTAATCCAGTCGAACCGCGGTGCCGCCGTAGGTTGAGCCAATTTTAAGCGGACGGGCTCCTGTACCCAGAACACTCATGATTCTTTCCATAGTGTCGCTCTCCTTCATGTTGCATTTGTTATTGAATGAATAGTATCAGTCATCGGCTCCTGCTTAACGCGCACACCATTCCGATCATCACGCAGATGAGTATAGTATCTGCCATATTCAACCGCCCATTGCTGCGCGGAGACCGTGTGGGTTGTAGACTGAATACGCGTCAAGAGGAGGCTTCAAGGATGGTTTCTTTTCCTCACAAGTGCAGCATTCTTCTTTATGGAATAGCTTTTTTTGTTAGCGTCTCCACACTCATTGCTCAAGAGAGCAGGGTAGTTCTTGAGCGGGGCGGCAGCACCATTGTTCTCGAGCCGTATGCGCCCAACATCCTGCGCGTGACGCTCAGCCTCGATCGCGCTCCCGCGCTGGCCCCTCCGGGCTATGGCGTCCTGGCCACGCCCGCCGCCGCCGGATGGAGCGCCAGCCAGACCGCGCAGGCCGATGTTTATCAATCAGCGCGCATCGTAGCCGCCGTGGACCGCTACCAGCCCAGCACCAGGCCGCCCGATCCAAATCAGGCTGCCCTCGGCAAATACTTCCGCGGCTCGGCTCCTGGCGCGCACATCACGCTGCGCACCCCCGACGGCAAAACGCTCCTGGAGTTGACCGGCTGGATGCAGGGCGAGCCCAATCAGAAGGACGGCACCGCCGAGGTGCTCCACGACCGTCGTTCCACCGACCCGCACTTCTATACAGTAGGCGCAACCTTCGTATCGCCCGCCGACGAGCACTACTACGGCCTGGGCCAGAACCACGAAGGCTTCCTCGACCATCGCGGCCATGTGGTTCGCTGCTGGGCCGATTACCTGGCTCCCGCCGCTCCCAGTTTCTGCGTGCCCTTTCTCGTAACCAATAAGGGCTACGGCCTGCTCTGGGACAACCCCTCCAAGACCACCATCGAACCGGGCTTCAACGAGCAAACCCGCTGGACATCGCAGGTGGGCGACCGCGTCTCCTTTTTCGTCATCGCAGGCGACAACGCGGACGAGATCTACGCGGGCTATAAGCTCCTCACTGGATCCACGCATATGCTGCCCAAGGCCGCCTACGGCTACATCCAGTGCAAGCAGCGCTACGCCAGCCAGAAGGAAGTGCTCGACGTGGCGCAAGGCTATCGCGACCGCCATCTGCCCGCCGACGTGATGGTGGTGGACTGGTTCTACTTCACCAAGATGGGCCAGTTCGACTTTGATCCCAAATTCTGGCCAGATCCGGCAGCGATGAACAAACAGCTCCACGCCATGGGTTTTGAAACTATGATCAGCGTCTGGCCGCGCTTTGTGCCCGAAGATCGCTACTATGCGGAACTGCTCAAGAAGGGCTGGCTCATCCACACAGCTGACGGCAAGCCCATCGATGGCCTGCCCTATGACCGCGCCGGTTCGGACATCGACACCACCAATCCCGAAGCCGCGCAATGGTTCTGGAAGACGCTGCATGAGAACATCATCAGCCAGGGCTTCGATTCGCTTTGGGCCGATGAGACCGAACCAGACCTGCCTCCCAATGGTGCCTACTTCCACATTGGCCCCGGAACGCAGTTCTTCAACGTCTATCCGCTCTTCCACACCGCTGCGCTCTTTGACGGCTTCCGCAAGGATGAGCCGAACAAGCGGGCGCTGATTCTCTCCCGTGACGCTTACATTGGCGCGCAGCGCAACGGAACCATCTTCTGGTCCTCTGACATCGATCCCACTTGGGACACGCTCCGCCGTCAGATTCCCACCGGCCTCGATGTCGCCGCATCGGGAATCAATTACTGGTCCAACGACACCGGCGGCTGGCAGTATCTTCCCGAAACGCATCATCCCGCCCACGCGCCGTTGCTTGACCCATCGGACGCGCGCGCCGTTGTCGGTGGCTACGATGACTATCCCGAGCTATACACCCGCTGGTTCCAATACGCCGCCTTCCTGCCCATCTTCCGCACACACGGCAGCCGTCCCGCCAACGAAGTCTGGTCCTACGGCAAAGAGGCCGAACCGATTCTGGAGAAGTATCTGCGCCTGCGTTACCAGCTCATGCCCTACATTTATTCGCTTGGCTATCAGACCTGGCTCACCGGCGCTCCCTTCATGCGTGCCCTGCCACTCGATTTCCCCAACGACCCAAAGGTTTCCGGCCTGCGCGATGAATATATGTTCGGCCCGGCATTTCTGGTTGCGCCGGTTACAGAGCAGGGAGCCACCAGCCGCGAGGTCTATCTGCCCGCCGGCGCGGATTGGTACAACTACTGGACCAATGAGCGGGTGAAGGGTGGCCAGACCATCACCGTAGCCGCACCCATTGATACCATTCCGCTCTTCGTGCGCGCCGGTTCAATCATTCCGTTGGGAGCGCCGGTCGAGAGCACGCATCAAACTCAATCCATCGCCAAGATCCGCGTATATCCGGGCGCGGACGCAGCCTTCACGCTATTTTCCGACGACGGCACAACCTACGCCTACGAGCAAGGCACTGGCTCCATCACGCGCATGCGTTGGGATGACGCGGCAGGCAAATTCACTCATGAAGGTGCGGATGCCTGGAGTGGCCCTGATAGCGCAATCGTGGAGGTCGTCAAGCGATAGGGAATCTCAGAATAAGTCTATGTCTTGAAGGGTACGGGCTTTAGCCTGTACATAAACCCTGCAAAATCAACGCGGGCTTTAAATGATTATTCCCTTGGCACATGTTAAGAGGTACGTAAACCGTTGCCATACAAACATTTTGTCAAGTTTGAAAATCCAGATATTGGACAGTGATAAATTGAGTCCAGCCCTCCGCGCAAGGGAGAGTGTCGCTGTACCGGCGCAAGCCGATCTTCGATCAAAGGCCTATCTATGACCTCACTTGCTGGGCTGGGAGCGGTTCTTGCGGTATTCCTGCGAAAGCTGCGATTCTCCGTCAAGATCAAACTCAGCTATCACTAACCAATCCCCCGGCGCAAGCCGGGGGTGCGGCCTGTCCAATAACCGGAAATTGTATGGAGGCCCGAATGAGCGAATCCGGAGAAAAGAACCTTAACCCATTTCCATTCGGCGGTCCGAAATTCAAACTTGATCCGCCCAAAGAACCTAAAGGCGTGTGGAGGTTCATACGGGGCGCATTCATCGGAGCGGGTATTGCGGTTGTGGCTTGCATATGGGGGAACTCCGGGGTTTATTTTGTCCCGGTCTTCCTTGTGGTAACTCTGTTGGCGTGTGTGGACTGGATTCGCGGAAAGTGATCTATTTGCTTATTTCTTGGGTTTGGCTGCTTTCTTTGCTTCCAGCTCTGCCTTAATCCTGGCGCTGATCTCCGTCTTTGAGAGCGACTTTGCGCTCAACATACGCTTTAGAATTGCGTCAAATTATCTGTGCTGATTATCGCTCATGGGTGTATTGTATTGCGTGAGGTAAGTCTCATGAATTCCAATCAACCGGACGATAAAACCCTTTTGCTTCTGATGGTTATTGCAGAGCTATTAGGAAAGAAAAGCGATGCAAAACACATTCTGGGCATGTATGAAACAAAAGTTACGCAGTTGCAGCGGTATCGGACCTCTTGAAATAGCCGAAAAGGTATCTAAGGCGAGGGGGACTATACTCACTAGAATTTGCAGCCTATTTCGCCCATCGCAAATCGACGCGCAATAGGTCTACCCAGTCATATGCGTTCGACGTGCTTATTCAAGGTTCTAAATACATCCTCTATGAAGGGGTCCGTATTTGTCTGAGTTAGACTAATCAATCATCGTAGACTCTGGTTCCTTTTGACCTTTAGCGATTTTCCCAAAACCTATGTAAAAGGGATTACCTTTTGGCTTTAGCCACCGAGGGAATGCTGATTCGCAATCAAAACTGAATCAGAGGTTCCCTAGAAATGATCTACTCAGGATGGTCGGGCGACATCACGCAGATGTCCGGCAGGTTCCGGTAGCGTTCCGCGTAATCCATTCCGTACCCAATCACGAAAAGGTTGGGAATGGAAAAGCCCACGTAGTCCGCCTTGATCGGTTCCAGGCGCCGCGAGGGTTTGTCCAGCAGCACCGCGATGCGCAGCGACTTGGGATTCTGCTGCATAAAGAGCTTGCGCAGGTAGCTGAGCGTCAGCCCCGTATCCAGAATGTCCTCCACCACCAGCACGTTTTTGCCCTCGATCGACTCATCCAGGTCCTTCACCAGCTTCACCGCGCCAGAAGTCCTCGTCCCCTTGCCGTAGCTCGAGGTGGCAACAAAGTCAAAGGTGGCGTCGGCCTGTATGGCTCTCGACAGATCGGCCAAAAACGGTGCTGCACCCTTCAGAATGCCAATCATCACCAGCTTTTCGCCGTTAAGTTCATGAGTGATCTGCGCGCCCATCTCGGCCACGCGTGCGGCAATCTGCTGGCGGGTATAAAGAACCTCAATTCCCTGAGGGAAGTTCGTTGCCATGCACACAGTATCGCCTCTACCCCGCGCCCCAAGGCAAGCGCGCCTGTGAAAATCCTGTCATTTCATTGTCGGAAGGATGTTGAGCGCTATCTCCGCCCGCGCCCGTCTATACTTGAGAAGCATGATTCCCTATATCCACTTATGGAGTTTCGACCTGCCCACCTTCGGGCTGATGCTATGGCTGGCTGCCGTGGCAGCCGCTTTTGTCATGGACCGCGGCTTCCACCGCGCGCTCGTAACCGTCGATGCCCTGAGCATCGTAGCCGTCACCGTGGTGGCCGGAATCGTGGGCGCAAAGCTCTGGCACGTCATCGATACGCCCTATGAATTTCGCTACCTGGGATGGAGCGTTCTCTGGCAAAGGGATGGATACGCCTGGTTTGGCGGCCTGCTCTTCGGCATCTGCGCGCTGCTCATCCAGGGCAAGTGGGCAAAGATCGGCATGTTGCGCACTCTTGATCTGGCCGCTCCCGCCGCCGCCATCGGCTACGGCATCGGACGCATCGGCTGTTTTCTTTCCGGAGACGGCTGTTACGGCATCCCCATCACCACGCTGCATTTTCTATCCTTCACTTTTCGCCCCTGGGGCATGAGCTTTCCCAAAGGCCTCGAGCCGGTCTTCGTACCCGTCTATCCCACCCCGCTTTACGAACTGGCCGCAGGACTGCTCATTGGCGCTTGGCTCTGGTGGCGGCTCGGCAAGCCTCACAGCAATGGCGCCATCGTAGGCCAATACCTGCTGCTCAGCGGAATAGCTCGCTTTTTGGTTGAATTTATCCGCCGCAACCCCAAGGTTCTATGGGGCTTATCCAATGCTCAGTTGGCCTGTATCGGCACCGTTGTTGCAGGTATTGCCCTGATCGTCTGGGCCGCTAAGCGCCCCGCCACCAGCCCCGATCAAACTGCAAAGCCGCTGGAAAAAGCCGCATAGCTGTTTTGTTAAAGCTGTAATTCCATCGGGTTGTCGGACCAGGGATTGATAAGCTGGACGCCGCAATGTTCGAAATCGCGAATGTTGCGTGTAGCCAATGCGGCATTGTGAACTTTGGCGATTGCCGCAATTTGTGCGTCTATTTCATCGATAGGACGGCCTTTTGCCTTACGTGCCGCAAGAATTGGACCATAGGCACGGGCCGCTGATAGGTCGAAAAGTAGAATCTGGTCCACGAAAAGCTTGGAAACTAATTGTTCCATCTTTTCTCGAAGTAGCTGTTGGCGCTTGCCGGCCGGCATCAGGTCTACACCTGAAAATAACTCTGCCAGCACGACCGTACAAGTCCAGAGTTCACGCCGAGGAACAGATCGAAGCCAGGAAAGTACTTCAGGCTTAGGTGCTGGCCTCAATACATCCGAGATGACGTTCGTGTCGAGTACGATCATTAGTCAAATGTGGGTATGGGGCGGTGAGACTTTCGGCGTGGGGGAATTTGCAACTCCACTCCACCTAGCGGAGCAAATAGTTTGCGAATCGCCGTCCCCAGGTCTTCTTCTGGTTCCAACTCTACTTTTGTAAATGCGGAATTAGGATCTGGGAGTAGAGCAAGTACCTCTCGCGCCTCTGCCTCCATCGAGCGCCCGTTCAGCGCCGCGCGCACCTGTAGCCTGCGCTTGACCGTTTCATCGACATTGCGAATCGTAAGGGTTGCCATAAATCCAATATAACTCAATTCTGCTAGCAATGCAAGCAATGCTAGCAATGACAGCACTGTCCCATTTCGCTACACCCGCAAGTTAATCGCAATCTTCTCTTTCACTTGCGGGTGCCACCTCGCCACCCTGTGCCATCCATCACTGACCCCTGCACGTAACTCCAAAGATCATCCCCACATGCCTGTCTTTGCCTCAGTCGGCGAAGCCCTGCTCCTGGGTCTTGCCTCGGGTCCTGCCTGTATCGCAGCCTGCGGCCCCGTCCTCGTCCCCTCTTTGCTCACCGAGCGCGCAGGCTTCCGGCATCACGCTCGCTATCTCTCCGTCTTTCTGTCTGTGCGTCTTCTGGGCTACATGCTCTTTGCCATTGTGGCCTGGGAGCTAGGCGCGCTGATCTCGCTGCCGCCCGCGCAGCGCCTGCTGATGATGGGAATTGTTTATCTTTTGCTTGCTTGCATACTCATTTGGTACGCAATTTCCGCACGTCGCGCGTGCGCTCAATCCTGCGCGGATTCAAAACTGGTCCAAATCGGTGAAAAGAAGATTCGCGTCCTTGCCGGAGCGGCGTCTTTGGGCCTCCTCACCGGCTTGAATCTCTGCCCGCCATTTCTCGTTGCCGGCATCAGGGCAGCTCAATTGGGCAGCATGGCCGCCGCCCTCATCTTTTTTGCGGTATTCTTTTTAGGAACTTCCATTTGGTTTGTGCCCTTCGTGGGCCTGGGCTGCATCGTGCGCAACCAGGCTGTGATCACCGTTGCGCGCATGGCGATGGTGCTTATTGCCCTCTACTATCTCTCCATGGGAATCGCCATGCTGTTGGGGAAAAAAACTTATGGCTACTGACGCTCGCATCTTCCGCTCTCTGCTGATGACCCTGCCCATCTTCATCTGGTCGCTGCTCATGACGGGCTTTCATCCCGGCGCCAAATTCGATCCGGTCTCGAGCACTGCGACCATCTTTACCACGCTCTTCATGACCGTACTCTTCTTCATGATGGTGCGCACCCATAGCACCTATCGCTGGCGTCGCATTTTTTTCGTAAGCCTCGGAGTCCTCTTTCCCATTGGTTTTATCTACAACCTCGTCCTCGCGCGCGGCACCATGGGCATACCCATTGAAGAGATGATCGCCGGCCGCACGCCCTTTTGCTTTATGCCCATCCCCATGCTCATTCTTCCGGCAGTCTTCACCAAGACAATAGCCTTCCCAGGTTCTATTGCCAGCTCCAGCCACGGCATCGCCGCCATGGTCGGTCTCTGGCAGGCACTTACGCTTGTCATGGGCAAGGGTTGGTGCAGCTACGCATGCTTTTTCGGCGGCATCGAAGAGGGCGTGGCCGCCATTCCCGCGCGCGCCAAAATTTGCAAGCTCGATCCACGCTTGCGCTTTATTCCGTGGGCGGTGCTGCTGGCCATGGTCCTGCTCTCGCTAGCCCTCTTTGAGCCGGCCTACTGCATGTGGCTCTGCCCCTTCAAGGCCGTCACGGAATACGTCGCCTCCCGCAACCTGCTCGGCCTGATCCAAAACGTAATCTTTGTCCTGCTCTTCGCCGGTCTCGTCATCGTGCTGCCCTTCCTGACCAAAAAGCGAACCCAATGTTCCTGGCTCTGCCCCTTCGGCGCATTTCAATCCATCTTCAACAAGATAAGCATCTTCGAAATGAAGATCGACAAAGATCGCTGCAAGCCCTGTCTGGTCTGCCAGAATTCCTGCCCCAATCTCTCCCTCTCAAAGGAATCCGTCGACCGAGGCGAGACCTTGCTCTCCTGCATGAAGTGCGGCGCTTGTGTCGATGCCTGTCCGCGGCAAGCGATTGTCTGGCATATCAAGGGAACTCAAATCAACTGGAAGCCGGAGCGCGCGCGTCTCATGTTTCTCTATGGCGCCTGGGCCTTGGCCGTCATGTTCGGCGGCACCATCATCGCCCAGGGCATTGCCACCATTCTGCACTTTGTCGTCTAGTGTCATGAGTTCGAAATCCGCTGTAGAATAACAGCGGTCATCCTGAGCGAACGGGGCCCCAGGCGTATTTTTCAGCCTGGGGGTAGTGAGTCGAAGGATCTGCTGTTGATTTTCAAGGAACTTTCGTTTCACCAAATATAGGGAGGTATTAATGAAACTCCGTCCTATTCTCGGCTACACCGCCGCTGCTCTCACGCTGCTCGCCGCGCTGCTCACTCCATTTCTGCTGATGGGACTCTTCTCCAAAGGCGTTGCCGCACTCCCTATTCACGTGGACGAGGTCTACTCCGGCGGTCCCAAGGCGCGCACGATTTCCATGGGTGCTTACTCCATCAACGTTCACCGCCCTGTCTATCCGCACTTTCTGCAAAGTGAAAAGCCCTTCGTGCAGCTTGATTGGCAACCCGTCAGCGCCCTCCCGCATCATGTCTCCGATGTAGTAGATATCGATGGCGACGGCCAGCCCGATATTCGCGTCAACTTTGACGTGCCCGCTGACCCCAAGGCTCCGCTATCGGCAATCGTGGAATCGATTAATCCGCGCTATCCAGCCTTGAGCGATGTGGGCGAGGATAAATTCTCCCGTCTGATTGTGCGCGTGAATCATGAAAAGGACAAACCCGGTTACGATGTAATCCTGGTCCGTATTCCGCTCGGCAAGCCGTAATAGCCGGTGGCGTAGTTGCTCCTCACAGCCGTTTGATAAACGCCTGCGCCTCTTTCAGTTGTGAACATCAACTTTACCGTCCCTACAGCTTGGCAGGAACGTCGCCATACTCAAGATGAACAGAAGCACGCATCGCCACAGCCTTCCCATTCACTCTGCCCGGTTTGTACGTCGATTTGAGCAGCGAATCAATCGCAGGCTTTTCCAACAACGGCCTTTCGCAGTAAGTCACCACAGGTTCAGAGGCTTTTCCTTTTTCGCTGATCGTGAGCACAATATCGCAAGGACTACTCCCTGTGTTCATGAAGGCCACATCACCATAGTCTTTGGAGGAAAACTTTACCAGGGTGGGCGGTGTTGCTTTCTTTGTGAGAGGATATACACCGTTCGCGTCTGGTTCGGGAGAGAGCACACCTGGTGGAGTACCAAATCCCAAGCGGACTACGTCCCCAGGGTAGACGTCACCATTGAACCGAAAATCAACCCTTTCAGTGGTTTTGACAGCTATTGGTTTTCCGTCCAGCGTAGTTGCCGGCTTATATCGAAATTGTGATACTAAATCCACATAATACTTCGCAAATTCGGAATCGGAGCAACGTATTATCTTGATATTATTCGGAATCCCATCCACATCCACAGTTACAGATGCAGCGCATCGGATATTGATGCCCTTCGCCGCAAATCTTGGAGGAACTTTAGGAACTGGGTGACTAATCACAACGGGAAAATGAACATCTCTTGCATTGATTTGATTAATTTCTGAGCCTGTCGGCGCGCTTTGCTGTGCGTATCCCAAGACCGTCCCAAGCGCCATCATTATCGAAATCAGCCATAAACGCCGCATAAATCTCTCCAGGAATTCTGCAAGAGACTTTAACACATCAGACACAAATAGGAATGAAAATTGCGAGTGCTTATATATCTAGTTTCTTCAGGAGTTCATTGGCAGTGATACGATGGTGAGCGGCGATTCGTTTCAGAATGCTGGCAAGTGTGCCTGTTTTGATCGGATCGTGATAGGGAATGACTTCGTGGTTCTCGCCGTCCCGCTGTGTAGTTAAGCGGATGTGCGATCCGGTTTGCCGCGTCGCTTCATAACCAAAAACCTTCAGCGCCTTTACCAGCCGCACTCCGTCGATGTCGCGAGGCAACTTCATTAGACCAGCACTTCATCCCGCACAAAATGAAGGCGGATAATCTTCGGTGTCTGCAACGACTCATCGAAGTAGCAGCGGACGGCGTCCTTGACCATCGCGCGTAACTCCTCCAGAGTCTCCCCTTGGGTATGAATACCGTACCCCAGAGCGGTAGCCGTGTAGCCGCCGTCTGCTTCGTCCTCGCGTACATCAAAGATGATCTCGTTCATCGAATCAAGTCCATCCATTCCTAGATTGATGCTACACCGTTCGTATCTTCACTTCAAGCCGTTGGAGATTGGCTTGAATTTCCTACAGCCGCTTGATAAACGCCTGCGCCTCTTTCAATTGCGGAAACAACCTCTCCTCCGCTTTGAACTCCCGCGAATGTACGCACCGCCGCACCCCGCGCATCTTCACCGGATGCTTCAGGTGCAGCATCTCATGGAACAGCAGGTACTCAACGGCGTAGCGTGGGCTCGATGGCCGGTCGAAGACGCGGCTCACCACAATCGTGTTGTGTGCCGCGTCGTAGTGGCCCAGCGCCCGCTTGGCCATCCCCTCGCTCCAGGTCAGCTCGGGCCGCCCCAGCATCCCGCCGAAAAACCGCGCATTCAGCGAGTCGAAGACCTCCTCCAGATGGTAGAAGCGTCCCTCCGGCCCAGAGAATCGTTTGCTGCCGCGTGCCCCGCGAATCAGTTCCGTCTGCCGGCTCACGGCGGCCGAGCAGGTAAACCGCTTGTAGCGCAGCTCTTGCGCCGGGTCAAGTTTCTTCTTGTCGTAAAGTTTAGCCAGCAGAATATGCGCGATGGCGCGAAGCACAGACTCCGGAGCGCCCTCCAGCAGGTCCGATAGGCTCACCGAAATCTGCCCTTCGCGCAGCCGAATGCGCGTATTCAGCGAGGTAAACCGCCGGAAACGTACCGTCATAGGCGGCATCGGCGCCCGCGGCCGCAACGCCCGGTACTCCTCTTGAAAGATAGCAATAATATCGTCAGCCACTAAGTACAGTTTACAGTGGTCAGCAGTCAGTGATCAGCTACTGGTTTCTTTTCACTTCTACACTTCTACACTTTTTCACTTATTCACTCATTCACTACTTCTTCTCCAGCACCAGCAGCCTCTGCCGCGCCTCCCGCTCCTGATCCGGAAACTTCCCGGCAGACGCATCCAGAAAATGGTGATAGTAAACTACCGCCTGCGCCTTGTTGTGGAGCGTGTCGTAAGCCGTCGCCCATAGGAAGTATGTAGACGGTATCTCTGGTAGAAACTTCGACCGCATGGTCAGAGAATGCAACGTCACCGCCGGCCGATTGGTATTCGATGCCGCAAAGGCCAGGCCGCTCCACCCGTCGGCGTTAGCTGGGTCCAGTTGAGTTGCCTTGTTGAAGGCCGCATAAGCCTCGGCATTCTTCATTTGTCGAATCAAATTCTGTCCGTGCGACACCAGCAGCGCAGGATCGTCGGGGCTGGCCGCCAGCAGTGAAACGTACAATTTGTCCGAGCCCACCACGTCACCTGCATCGTCCAGCACCGCGGCCAACAGGCGAGTAATCGCCAAATCATTGGGATGCGCCTCGTGCAGCTTCTGAAACAGCGGCAACGCCTCAGCCTTATCTTCGGCGGCCAACACCGTGCCTAGTTGCGTAGTCAGCGCCGTGTCCTCGGGAGCTTGCTCCAGCGCCGCACGCAACAGCGTCTCCGCCTCCGCATACTGCTTGCGCGCAATCAGCAGGTGAGCTAGTCCGGCGTTAGCCGCGGCAGACTTCGGATCCTTCGCCAATACGCGGCGATAGGCTTGCTCCGCGGCGTCAAGCTGACCTGCCTGCGCGGCCAGTTCCGCGGCCAGCAACGTGTCTTTCGGCGTCTCCGGAGTCAGCTTCAGAGCCTCCAGCAAATCCGCCGACGCCTTGGCCGGATCGTCCCCTCGATCAATCTCCGCCAGTGCCCGCCACGCACGCGCCTTGGCGACTGCGCCCGCCTCGCCAGGGTCCAGCCGTGTAGCCGCCTCCAGCTCCGTCCGCGCATCAGGCAAATTGTTTTGCCGCGCCAGCAGCAGCCCCAGTTCCACGTGCGCCTCAAACGATTGCGGATTCGCCTCCACCGCACGTCGGTAGAATCCCGCTGCGGCCTCCAGTCGATTTTGCGCATCGGCCACATAGCCTGCGTCAAACAGCGCGCGTGCATCCGCCGGGTGCGCCGCCAGCCAGGGATCGAGCTTGGCCTCCGCCGCCTTCCAATCGGATTTAACGATTGCCGCCTCAGCCTCCGCCACCTCATCGGAAATGGGCTGAGCCACAGCTGCATCCGGCTCCGGCTTTGCCGCATTCTGCGCGGAACTCTGCCCGAATCCCGCAATCAACGCCAACATCAAAACGAAAAGAACAATTCGACGCACAAAATACCTCAATCTACAGTTTACCGTCGCGGACCTTGTCCACAACCGCCAATACTTCGACGAAGCGCAATTGCGGATGGCATCAGGCCCCATCTTCCATCGCCGCCTCTCCACATATATGAATCGAATTTTCCTGTTTAAAATCAAACGAATGTTTTATGATCACTCCATCGGAAGAGCTTCCCCTCTTCCGGAGGTCATATGAGTAGAGTTCGTTGGAATTTCAAGCAGCCTGCAGGCTCGCTGTCTAAAAATGCCGTCCCTCCCCCGCAAGAGGGAACGCCAGTATCTAGCACTCCGCCACCACCGCCGACTCCAGCATCCGACGCTCTGCCTGGAGCCAGCGCCTGGCTAGGCGCATTAAAGCTCACCGCGTTTCTTGCCGTTGCCGGCTTCATCGGAAAACTGGCGCTACAGCAGTTCCTCGGCATCGAGCTGAGTCACTGGACCGCTCCCGATCTTAGTCATTTCGCCGGTCGCTGGGCCATGGATACCATCGGCTTGGTCATGGATCAGATCCTCGGTCACCCGATCTTCTTCGGGGTTCCCGTTCTTCTCTTGCTGGTTCCCCCGCTCCTCTCCTTTTATCTTCCTCGCAAACATGCCGCCCTTCGATTCACAACTTACATGAGTGTCGGTGTCGCCGCCACGGGGCTGCTGTTTGTCTTGCTCTGGTGCGAAATACCCACTGCGGAAATGAATGGCTGGCCAACACAGGATTTAGGCGTGCAATTGACCTCTCCACGTCCAGGTCTGCACGCCGCGCGTGTCTCTGACCTGAAGGCCACATTGCTCGTCTCCAAGATGGACAATGTGGCGCATCAAAACGGCGTCGTCTGCAAAATTGCCATCCCTCCTACACTCAAGCCCCATCTGAAAGCCGCACAACCCGTTCAGGCCGCCCAGGACTACCTGAGTGCCATATATGCCTGGTCCGTCGTATTCTGCATTGCCGGATGGCTGATCCTCTATCTCCGCGCGCCGGTCGAAGAGGCAACGCTGGTTGACGAGGTATTCAGAGGTATCAGAATCTTTGCTTGTGTGCTCCTGCTGCCACTGGCCAGCGTCATGCTCCTATATATGTATGGCAAAATGATCTACCCCACCACCTACCCGGTGGTCACTATAGATTATAAAAACGGAGAAGTTAGCAAGCCAAGGCTATTGATGGACGAGACCGACACGGATATTACCGTCCTCTCTACCAATGATTCCACGGTCAACGATGATTCGTCAGTCCAGGTTGTCCATCATCGTCTGGATGATATCAAGAGTATTCATCAATATGGATATAAAGACCTTTTCAATGAAATCCTACTGCAGTGCAAATGGGCGCCGCCCTCCAGCCCCACGGCCAATAAATCGAACTGATTCTCCCCGCGGCCTGAGCCTTTTCCACTTCTGCACTTGAATCGCGTTTGCACAATACCCCCCGCTCTCTATACCATTGCCGATGGTTGATGAGACCGGTTTTATTCTTCACGGAAAGGTGATACTGAAATGCGTAACTTCAAATCTGTTATCCTCGCAGCCTTCGCGCTGTTGACCTTCCTATGCCTGCTGACGGCAACTCCGGCGCGCGCCCAGCACCCCGCTTACCTTCATGCCCTCTCCGACTTGCGCACGGCGCGCGGCTACCTGAATATGCCCGCCCGGCCGGCGACGAGAGATGCCTGCAAACATGCCGTCAAGGAGATTAGCCGCGCCATCGACGATATTGCAAAGGCTGTTAGCGATTATGGAAGAGACCCCAATGTCACGCCGCCGCCGCAGGGCGCGGGCAGTGCCAATACGCCCATTCACTCCGCTATCAGGCTGATGAAAGAGGCGCGCGCTGACATTGAACACGGACGCGATCTGCCCGAGAATCATGGCCTCCGCGAACATAGCATTGAGCATATCGACAAGGCGCTGCTGGCACTCTCTCAGTTCCAGTAGGCCGTCCTTTCAATCCCTTCGAGGCAGCAGCGCGACAGTCGGCGCGTTGTTGCCTCGAAGGCTAAAATAAGTATTGATTACGACGAGGAGGTCTCATGGATCGTCGCCAGTTTTCCGCTCTGCTGCCCATGCTCTTCGCGGCTCCAGCCCTCGCGCCTGCTGCCGATGCTCAAGCGTCTGGGGCGTCAAACTCTGCCAGCCCTGCCTCTGCGGCCACACTGCCCAAACTAGCCTCGGGACAATATGTCTGGGGCGAAACCTACGGTGCTCAACGGCCTGTACGCACCTCGCACCGATTACTCATCGGCATGTTGCCAGACAATATCCGTCTGGAGTCGCACGTCACGGTGCTCGCCCCCGGCGCGCCCGCCGAGCCTATCGAACATCACAAGCACTCTGAAATGTGGTTTATCCGCGAAGGCGCTGTGACCCTGATGACCGCCGGTGTCACCCGCACCCTCAAGGCCGGCGAAATGGGTCTGTGTATTGCCGGAGACGATCACTACATCACCAACGCCAGCAAGACCGAGCCTGCATCCTACTTTGTCGTCGCCGTCGGACCGCCGGAATAGCGCGCCATCAAGCTAAAAAAAATCTGCCCCGGCGCGAATCAACTGCGCCGGGGCACATAGTATTCATTCACTGTCTTCAAACTTCTATTAGAAGTGGTAGACTGCGCCTGCGGTATAGCGCAGACCCTGTCCGGTAATATGAATGCCGGTACTCGAAGAAGGATCCTCAGCCAACGCCCGTGGGCTGCCTGTTGCGCGAACGGCCCCTATTTCTGCCTCAATACTGTCAATCGAGATCGCCTCGTTGAAGTACTCCACTTGCATCGGGCGCACTAAAAAATGCTTGCTCACCTTCACATCCAGGCCGCCACCGGAGGCCATGGTAAACGGATGTGTCGTAATTGAGCAGACTCCCGTGCAATCAGCGCTGGGGTCTGCCGTAAATGACATGTGAGTCACGCCGAACAGTTGATGGCCAAAGATGCTGACTGGCGATCCCTTGAAATGATAACGTGCGGACGGTCCAAACAGGTAGCCCTCCGTGCGGAAGGTGGTCTCATCGACATCTTTGGTGTAGAGGGCAAACTCGCCGGTCACGCCAAGATGCCTGGTGAAGTTGTATGTAGCCGCGCCTTGCCCGCCTTGCAGATTCATGGGAAAGGGAGTTTCATTCGCTACATAAATTCTTGAAAATGAGTACCCGCCGAACACATCCCATTTGTCTGTCGCTGTCTGCTTAGCTTTCTGTGCCGATGAAATCGTCAAACACAACGTCAACAAAATGAAAATTCCGATTAACTTGCGCATCTACTGTCTCCTTTGAATTTCAACATCAGTTGTTAGGAACCTCGGCAGGAGAAGCTGCCGTGTGTCCGTTAGGTTTACGAAAATGATGGAGGCATTTTACCGCCTGCATTTCGACGAATGGGGGAATTTCATCATTCACGGGGATATGGGTGCCATGAACGGAGAAACGTAAATGGGTCAATGAAATAAATGAACTGCAAATTTCGTTGCTCAAATTAGCTTCATAGTATCTTGTTTGCATAAAATGGGGCAAATATGTCCAAATTCATCTGGCTGTATCTCTTTGCACATCAATCATATAGGGAAACCTTAATAAAGGACTCACTGTTGGGATATGCCGGTGCCCACCCCGATACTGCCGGCCTATGTCTCAACCAAAAATCAAAAGTCAATCCATAATATTCCAATCCATAAATCACATTTTACGTATCTGTGACAGCATTGCAATTCTGTAGGCAACTACCCCCATGGCAGGTCGTGAGCCGCAATCTTCTGAACTCATTTGGCCCCGTTCGGGCCGTGTTCCCTCAGCGCTTCCAGCCTTATAATGAATAATGGCTATCTGCACTCCGAGCCTCACTGAGGCTTCTGAGACGCGGCCGGCCCACTTCCAGCCCGGTGATTTCCCTTTGAATGACGCCATCATCATCCGCGGTGCGCGGACACACAACCTGAAGAACATCTCCTGCGAGATCCCCCACGGCAGGCTGACTGTCATCAGCGGCGTCTCCGGATCGGGCAAATCCTCGCTGGCCTTCGACACTATTTACGCCGAGGGGCAGCGCCGCTACGTCGAGTCCCTCTCCGCCTACGCCCGCCAATTTCTCGAGCGCATCGAAAAGCCCGATGTGGATGAGATTGACGGCCTCGCCCCGGCCATCGCCATCAAGCAGAAAAACTCCACTCGCAATCCGCGTTCCACCGTCGCCACCGCCACCGAGGTCTACGATTACCTGCGCCTGCTCTACGCACGCTGCGGCACAGTCCATTGCGTCCACTGTGACGGCCTGGTCAAGCGCGACTCCATCGACGAGATTGCCGAAGCCACGCTCGCTCTGGGGGAGGGAACTCGCCTGAACGTGCTCTTTCCCGTCCGCCACGCCGAGCCCGTGCCGCAGGTGGAAGCCAAACCTGTTCGTCGCGCCAGCAAATCCGCCGCCAAGTCCGCCTCCGAATCCCCGCTCAACGAGGCCCTAAAAGCGCGTCTCATCGAGTTGCGCGCCTCCGGTTTCAATCGTCTCTACCAGCAGGGAAGCATCTTCGAGTTTTCCTCTCCCGAGTCGCTCCTCGATCTGGACTTTACGCTGCCTGTCTTCGTCCTCCTCGACCGTGTCGTCGTCAGCGCTGATAACCGCGCCCGTATCGTCGATGCCGCGGAGGTTGCCTATCGCGAATCCGGCGAAGTCATCTTCGAGGAACTCCCCCGAGATGATGCCGCCTCCCGTCCCCGCCACCGCTTCTCCGCCTCCTACGAGTGCAAGAGCTGCCATCGCCCCGGTAGCGAGCCGGAGCCGCGCTTATTCAGCTTCAACAATCCCTTTGGCGCATGTCCCCGCTGTCAGGGTTTCGGCAACACCATGGACTTCGACCTTAACCTGGTCATTCCCGACAAATCCATCACCCTCAACGACGGCGCAATCGACCCCTGGAACCGTCCCAAGTACCGTCCCTGGTTCACGGAGTTTCGCCGCCAGGCTCCCGAACTCGGTGTCCCCCTCGACGTTCCCTGGCGCGACCTGCCCGAGGCCGCCCGCGAAATTGTTCTCCGCGGCAAGGGCACATTCGTCGGCGTCTTCGGTTTCTTTGCGCAGATGGAACGCAAAAAATACAAGCTCCATGTGCGTGTCATGCTCAGCAAATATCGCGGCTATGCCGAGTGTCCTGACTGCCGCGGCCAGCGTCTCCGCGCCGAAGCTCGTAGCGTCCGCATCAATGGCCAGAGCATCTGCCAGGTCACAGCCCTCACCATCGCCGAAGCCAAAGCCTTCTTTGCCGCGCTCACGCTCTCCCCCATGCACGAGGAGATCGCCGGCCCCATCCTCCAGGAGGTTCGCGCGCGCCTCGGTTTTCTCGACGCCGTCGGCCTCGACTACATCACCCTCGACCGTCTCGCCTCTTCGCTCTCCGGCGGAGAGGCGCAGCGCATTCAGCTCGCCACTTCGCTCGGCTCGCAACTTGTCGGCGCGCTTTATGTCCTCGACGAGCCCTCCATCGGACTCCACTCCCGCGATACCGCCCGGCTCATTCACATCCTCAAAGAGTTGCGCGACCTGGGCAACACCATCATCGTCGTCGAGCACGACGCCGACATTCTTCGCGCTGCCGATCATCTTCTCGACCTCGGCCCCGGCGCAGGCGAGTTGGGCGGCAAGCTTCTCGCCGAGGGCCTGCTCGCCGAAATCGAAGCCAACCCCAACTCCCTCACTGGCCGCTATCTCTCCGGCCAGCTCTCCATCCCCATCCCCGCGCGCCGCCGTCCGCCTGGCCCCCCTGGCGGAAAAGACCGCCTCATCCTCCGCGGAGCCACCGCCAACAACCTCCACTCCCTCGATGTCGAAATTCCCCTCGGCCTGCTCGTCGCCATCACCGGCGTCTCCGGTTCCGGCAAGTCAACCCTCGTCCATCAGGTCCTCTATCGCGCCGTCGCCCGCGCCCTCGGCCAGTCGGAAGGTGCCGACCCCTCCAGCGTCTACAAATCCCTCACCGGCGTCGAGCGACTCAACGACGTGGTCCTCGTCGATCAAACCCCCATCGGCCGCACTCCGCGCTCTAATCCCATCACATACATCAAAGGTTTCGATCTCGTCCGCGAGCTCTTTGCCGCGCAGCCCGAGGCCAAGCGCCATTCGCTCACTCCAGGCCACTTCTCCTTCAATGTCCCCGGAGGCCGCTGCAACACCTGCGAGGGCGACGGCACCGTCACTGTCGAAATGCAATTCCTCGCCGATGTCGAACTGCCCTGCGAGGACTGCAACGGCACCCGCTATCAAGCCAAAATCCTCAACATCGCCTACAAAGGCAAGAACATCCACGAAGTCCTGCAAATGACCGTGAAAGAAGCCTTGCGCTTCTTCGCCGGCCAAACCCGCCTCCTCGAAAAGCTCGCCGTTCTCGACGAGATCGGCCTGGGCTATCTCCGCCTCGGCCAGTCCGCCACCACGCTCTCCGGCGGAGAGGCGCAGCGTGTCAAACTCGCCGCCCATCTCGCCCAAGTTCGCGCCGTCAACGCCACCGCCATGCCCTCTCAGGCCAGCCGCGTACTCTACATCCTCGACGAGCCCACCACCGGCCTGCACTTCGACGACGTCTCCAAGCTCCTCACCGCCTTCCGCAAGCTTATCGACGGCGGAGGCTCACTCATCGTCATCGAGCACAATCTCGACGTCATCAAATCCGCCGACTGGGTTATCGACCTCGGTCCCGAAGGCGGCGCAGCCGGCGGCAAAATCGTCTGCCAAGGCCCTCCCGAAGAGATCGCCGCCAATCTCCACTCCCACACCGGCCACTGGCTCGCCCATGTTTTGTAATTCCCATCAATTCATCATCAAAATATTGGGTGCCCCTGGTCCCTCGCATTTGGGGACCAGGGTTCACTTGATTCCGCTAACCTGCTGACTCGCTCATCGCGTACAATCACTCTCATCCGGAGGACTCCATGCATCGCCGCAATTTCCTCACCGCATCTCTAGCTGCTTCAGCTCTGGCCCTCACGCGCGAAGCCGCCGCCCAACCCACTCCCGCCGCCAGCACTCCCGAGTACTACCAAATCCGCCGCTACCAACTGCACTCCGGCCCGCAAACCGCAATCACCCAAAGTTACTTTGCTGACGCGCTCATCCCCGCCCTCATCCGCCTCAACCTCGGCCCCATCGGCGCATTTGAATCGCTTATCGGCACTCAGTCACCGGCCTACTATTTGCTCATCCCCGCCTCCTCCGTCGAAGCCCTTGCGCAAATAACTCTCCGCCTCGCCGCCGACGCCGCCTTCCTCAAAGCCGCCGGCCCCTTCTGGAACGCCCCCGCCTCCTCCCCCTCCTTCGACCGCGTCGAATCCTCACTCCTCTCAGCTTTTACAGGCTGGCCACGCCTCACGCCCCCTGCCGCCAACTCCAAACGCATATTCCAACTACGCACCTACGAAAGCCCCAGCGAGCAGGCCCATATCCGCAAAGTCGAAATGTTCAACAGCGGCGAGTTCGCCTGCTTCCAGGCCGCCGGCTTTCATCCCGTCTTCTTCGGCGACACTCTCATCGGCCCGCGCATGCCCTGCCTCACCTACATGCTCAGCCTCGCCAGCCTCGACGAGTACAACGCCCGTTGGGACGCCTTCCGCAACTACCCAGACTGGAAAAAACTCTCCTCCAACCCGCGCTACAACTACGAGCCCATCGTCAGCAACATCACCAACCTCATCCTCAGCCCGCTCCCCTCCTCGCAGATTTAAGTGAAAGGAATATGGTGAGAAAATGTTGACGGCTCTGGGTGCCTCGCATTTGGGGACATGGGTTTGCATCAAAACTTTATTCAAACCAACAAGCGCGAAGAAGTGCGCGCACATTCGCTAACCCGCAACCTTCTCCCCCGCCCCCATCAACACCAGCGACCGTTGCGCGAACGGCGAATAGACCAGCGGCGTCATGCAAGCCAGCGCCACCCCTATGTTGATGTGGTGCAGCAGCAGAAATGGCGCGAGCGCCCACATCTCATCTAGCAGCAGCAGAAAAGGCCATAATTTAAGAAAATTCCCGTGCGCCCCCGGTGCATGGAAGAGCGTGGCGAAAATTACAAACAGGCGCACAGGAATCAGGATCGCCGCCGTCACAATCAAAACAACGAAAGCCTCCGTCGCCCACGGCAGCGGCGAAAAAAGCTCCTCTATCTCCGCCAGATTCGCCAGCGCCCCTACATAGAATCCCAGGTACATAATCTGCAATAGCACGAACAGCGTCGTCACCACGCGATGCGAAACCTTCGGCAGCTCCTCCGGCGTGGCCAGAATCCGAAAACCAGTCTCCGTCTCGGGCTCCGTTTCAGACTCCGCCTCCGCCGCTTGCAACTCGTCAACGTCCCTCTGCCCCCTTGCCGCCGAGGCAGGGAACTCAGCCCTTCCGTGCCCCGCATCCTCGCCAGCATCCATCCGCTCCACCGGAGCCACAAATCGATAGCCGCGCCGCGCCAGTGTCTCTACAAATCGCGGATTCCCCGCCGTATCTCCCAGCGCCTCGCGTATCCGGTTGACCGCCGAGTTCACGCCATGCTCGTAGTCGACAAACGTTCCGTCAGGCCACAACTCCCGGCAAATCTCCTCTCGCGTCAGCAGCTCTCCGGGCCGCTCCAGCAACATGCACAACAACTCAAACGGCTGCGCATGAATCTTGACTCGCAGTCCTTGCCTGCGTAGCTCTCCCGATGCCGCGTCCGCCTCAAAAACTCCGAAGCGATACCGCCGTGCTGGCCTTGTGTCCGTCATGCTCATGCCAGTGTAACCGATCGCAACTTCAATCCCCATCGTTTACGCAATGTACAACTTTTATCAAGTCTAACCGCATCAATCACTTGCACCGTGACAAACAATCTTCAATATGTGAGATTCCTTGCATTGCCTCTCAGCCCCGTCTCAGGATAAGGTGCTGTTCATGACGCCACGCACATCAAATTCGCAACGTCTCTTCATTCTCAGCGGCATCCTGCTCCTTGCCGCCGCGCCCGTAAGCATCATGGCAGAACCCACGTCCGCCGCCGTTTCAGCCTTCAACTCCTATATCACTACCGTTGAGTCGCGCCTGGCTCAGCAGCATCGCTCGCCAGACAGTTTCATCGCTCCCATATCTCAGAGTGAAGCGCGCCTGCATCAAGGTGAGTTGATCATCGAGCAAATCAAACCCTCCACCCCAATCGATCTCCCCGGAGCAATGCTGCACCACTGGCGCGGCACGGCCTTCGCCCCCGGCGCCACAGCCGCGGACTTCGAGCGCCTGATGAAAAACTTCAACGCCTATCCGCAGTACTACTCACCCCAAGTCCTCCAATCAAAAATCCTCTCTCAGCAAGACGATCACTACCAGGTCATCATGCGCGTCCGCCAGCGCCACGTCCTCACCGTAGTCATGGATACAACCTACGACGTCACCTTTGCCCATCTCGACCCGATCCACGGCTACAGCATCTCGCGCAGCACGCAAATCTCCGAGATCGATTCCCCCGGCTCGCCCCATGAGCGCGCGCTCACATCCACCGAGGAACACGGCTACCTCTGGCGCCTCTACACCTACTGGAGCTACGAGCAGCGCGACGGCGGCCTCTACATGCAAATCGAATCCGTCTCCCTCACGCGCTCCATCCCCGCCGGCCTCGGCTGGGTCATTGGACCCTTCGTCTCCAGCGTTCCCCGCGAATCACTCGAATTCACCCTTCGCTCCACCTGCAACGCCCTGAGAAGATAGCGCAAATTCACTAACTCAACTAATTCACTCGTTCACTTTTTCACTCTTTCACTTCTTCACTCATTCACTTCTTCACTCGTTCACTTTTTCACTCATTCACTTTTTCACTTTTTCACTTTCTCACTAACCCACTGCCTTTCGAAAGGAGCCGACCATGTCCACCCCATCCGCACTAACCAGCCATCTCGCGACCTTCCAATCCGCGCGCCGCATCAACCACTCCCTCACCGCCTCTCTCGAAAAGCGCGCCCTGCAATGGATGGCCTCGCGAGCCCCCCTCTGGCTCACCTCCGACCAGCTCACCCTCCTCGGACTCAGCGCGCAATTCGCCGCCGGCCTCTTCTACGCCCTCTCGCGCTTCAACCGTTACGCGTTGCTTCTCGTCATCCTCTGCCTCGCGCTCAACTGGCTCGGAGACAGCCTCGACGGAACCCTCGCCCGCGTCCGCCATCACGAGCGCCCGCGCTACGGCTTCTACGTCGATCACATGGCGGACATCTTCGGCTCCGTCGCTCTCATCTCCGGCCTCGCCCTCTCCGGCTATCTCCATTGGCAAATCGCCATCGCCATGCTCATCGCCTTTCTCATCCTCTCCGCCGAAAGTTTTCTCGCCACCTATTCGCTCTCCTGTTTCCAGCTTTCGCAGGGAATCTTCGGCCCCACCGAGATTCGTCTTCTCCTCATCATCGGCAACCTCGCCCTGCTGCGTAATCCCTACGCCAATCTCTTCGGCTGCAAAATCCTGCTCTTCGATCTCGGCGGCGCCATCGCTGCCCTCGCCATGTTCGCCATGGCCGTTCACATCACCCTCCGCCACACCGCGCAACTCTATCGCCAGGAGCCGCTGCCGTGAGTACGCTCATCCGCTGGGGAAAATTCAATCTCGTCGGAGCCGTGGGCATGGCCGTGCAACTCGCCGCGCTCGCTCTCTTCAATCGCTGCTTCGCCGGCCATTATCTCCTTGCCTCAGCCGCGGCCCTCGAACTCACGCTCCTTCATAACTTCATCGCGCACCTGCATTACACCTGGCGCGACCGCCGCCACAACTCTCAGTTGCTCGCTCAGCTCCTCCGCTTTCATCTCTCCAACGGCTTAGTCTCCATGTTCGGCAACCTCGCCATCATGCGCCTGCTTGTCGGAGCAGCTCACCTTCCCCTGCTCGCCTCCAACATCATCGCCATCCTCTGTTGCTCCATCCTGAACTTCTGCCTGGGAAACACCTGGGCCTTCGCCGCGCGCTCGCAGACATCGAGCACGTTGCTTTGAAAAGGCGTGGGTAGTCCGCATCTGACCATCCACAAACGACTGGGTGGTCCAGGTCCCTCGCATTTGGGGACCGGGGAATGATGAACCATCCACTCCACGTCATTATGTTTGTCGCTTCTCCCGTAGGGAGAACGGTAAATAGCCCCGGATGGAGCGCAGCGCAATCCGGGGAACGCATCCCCAACAGAATCTCTAGCCCCGTAGGGGCGATTGAAATGTCGTGTGTCCCGCCCCGCCCCGTAGCGCGGCCTCCCGGCCGGGGTCCCCAACGAGTGATCTCTGCTCTTTGGGGTGGTTGACCGGCTGTCGCGTGGACCTCCCGGTCCACGCCGAGTTCCATGCAAGAATGAAAAATGCAATAAGCCGTGAACTCGCTAACTTGCCAACTCGCTATTCCCGCGCAGCGGGAGCCAACTCGCTGTTTTTTTTGCTCACCCCCCTCACACCAGCACCACCAACTCGCTATACGGCCTCAACCGCTCATCCGTCGTAACAAAATGCAGCGGCTCGCTCATCGCCTGCGCAATCAGAATCCGGTCAAAGTGCCAGTTGATACGTTTCTTCAAAACCGGTGCGCTTTAGCTTCACGTTCTCCAAAAACCGGTGCGTTCAAACGCACCATTTTTAACTTCAACCGGCCATCGCTATAGTCGCCCTACCACCCCAGAATGTAGGCAATAATCAATGGTCACGGCAACCAAATCATCACAGTCAATGTAGAGGATTTATCTGGCTCGATCTTCTATCAGTTTGGCGGAACAGGAAAGGGAAAGATATAGCCGTAAATGGTTAAAGGCAATGACACTTACGGCTTGGTTCAGCCTATGCGTGACGTGCCATTTGCATTTTGCGCTCAGTTGGGGGGTATTTCGAGGGCTCCGGTGAGGGTGGAGACGCGCTTGACATTGTGGCTGCGGCACCAGGATTCTAGTCCGCGGGCGATGCGCTCGACGGCGCGGGGGTCGGCGTAGCTGGCTGTACCTACCTGGACGGCAGTGGCTCCAGCTAGCAGATACTCGACGGCGTCTTCTGGAGTGGTGATGCCGCCCATGCCTATGACAGGAATAGAGATAGCCTTGGCCGTCTCGTAGACCATGCGCAGGGTGATGGGCTTGATGGCCGGGCCCGAGAGGCCTCCGGTGATGTTGGAAAGGCGCGGCTGGCGGGTTTCGGAGTCGATGGACATGGCCAGAAATGTGTTGGAGACGCTGACCGCATTGGCGCCGGAGTTTTCAGCGATTTTAGCCATGTGGGCGATGGAGGTTACGTTGGGTGAGAGCTTGACGATGAGCGGGCGGGTGGAGGCGGTGTTGGCTCGGCTCACCAGGTATTCGAGCTCAGTGGGTTCTGCTCCGAAGGCCATTCCGCCGGCGTGAACGTTGGGGCAGGAGACGTTCAATTCATAGGCAGCGATGCCTTCAGCCTCGTTGAGGCGCTCGATGACCGCGATGTACTCGCCAACGGTGTATCCGAAGATGTTGACGATAACGTTGCAGCGGGGATAGCGGCGAAGGGGCGGGAGCTTTTTGACGATAAACTCATCAACGCCAACATTTTGGAGGCCGATGGCGTTCAACATGCCGGCGGCAGTTTGGATAATGCGGGGCGCGGGGTGGCCGGGGATGGGATCGCGGGAGATGCCTTTGGTGACGAATCCGCCGATGCGCTCGAGGGCGACGATGTCTTCAAACTCGATGCCATAGCCAAAGGTGCCGCTGGCGGCGATGATGGGGCTGGCCAGTTCCAGGCCTGCCAGCGAGACTTTCATCTCAGGTTTCACGCGCGGGATTCCTTTACTACAGAGATCAGAGAACAGAGATCAGGGATCGGCTGCGTTAGCAAGCTGACCATCCTGACAATGATAAACCTGCTGTTCCGCGAGCTACTTGACCGGCTTAGTTGCCTCGGTCAACACGCGGCCCACCGAGGCCGATGGCTGATTGACACCGGCCAGCGAGGCTAGTGTGGCGGCCAAGTCTACAGGGGCTACACGTCCATGATACTCGCCAGGCAGGAAGGGCGCGCCATAAAAGGCCAGCGGGACGTGGCGGTCATAGGACCAGGGGGCAAAGTGGGTGGTTCCGGCAAAGGGGCCTGATCCCTGCAACTGATAAGCGTCGAATACCGCCATCACGTACCAGTTGCCGTGATCGGCATAGCTGTGGGCGAGAAGGCGGCCCATTTCGGATGGAGGCATCGGTCCATTGGCCATTTGCAGACGGGTGTAGACGGCCTGCACGTGGGGTGATGTGGGCAGGCGCTGCGGTGAGGGCTGGACAACGGGAGTTGGGATTCCGGCGAGAAACCTGGGCGGGGTGGGGTCCTGGCTGGCCACGGCGGCGGGCAGCAGAGCGGCGACTTCGTCCTCGGCGGCTTTTTCGTCGATTCCCACATTGATGAAGACCCTCTTGTCGAGCACGATGTAGGGCAGGTCGGGCTCGGGCAGAATGTAATTGAGTTTCTTGCCGGGAGAGTGGCGCTTGTTGAGCTCCACATTGAGAGAATCGTAGACCTTGTCCATTTGAATGGCGGCGGCGTGGATGCCGAGTTTGGCGGCATCGCCGGGAATGGGCGCAATGCCATGGTCGGCGGTGAGCGCCAGCCAGACGTTGCCCAGGCCGATGGTTTGATCGAGCCAGGTATTGAAGCTGTCGAGATCGCGATCGAGGCTGAGAATCATCTGCTCTTCAGAATCGGAGTCGGGACCGAACTGATGGCCCTGAATGTCGTTGGGGGAGAGCGAAATAACGAGCAGGTCGGTGACGCCGTTGACGCCAAGTTTTTCTCCGGTAATGAGGGCGCGGGCAAAGTCCAGCTCATAGCTGTTAGCGGCGGGCGTTCTTCCCACCAACTCGAAAAACTGCCTGGTTCCTTCGGCATTAGCTTCGCGAGCGGCCTGGGCGGGACGGTCGCCGGCGTTGAAGGCGCGCGCCCACTCCGGCAGGTGTTGCATGTAATAGGTAGAGGTGGTGAATTGTCCGCTGGAGTTGTCGATCCAGAATGCGCCGTTGGCGGATTGGCCGGCGGGCAGGATGGCGGCGCGGTCTTTGAGGGAGATGCCGTACACACGCGAGCGGCCGTTGGTGGCCAGGCGCAGTTCGTCGCCCAGGGTGGTGGCGCGCAGATTGAGCGGGGATGCACCGATGGCCCACGCGGGCGCCCAGGAGGGCGCTCCGGGCATATTTGCGGGGATGGAGTCGTGGGGCAGATCGACGAGCTGATAGCGCTCGTCTTGTACGGAGGTCACCTTGGCGTCGTAGGAGCGGGATGCGTCCCACCACTCGTTGGATTCGATGCCGTGACCGTCGGTGTATGCGCCGGTGCCGATGGTGGCGTGGCCGGGAGCGGTTTTGGTGTTGGCGTAGTCGTAATAGCAATCGGTGAACCAGGCGCCTTCTTTCATGAAGAGATTGAAGCCTCGGCCTTTGAATTCGGCGCGGTCGCGGTTGAGGTAGTCGCCGCGAAACTGGTCAATGACCACGATGACAATCAGCTTGGGCTGGCCAACGTAGGCCTGGGCTGGGGCAGCAACGGGCAGCAGGATAGCCAGAAGCGCGATCAGGCAGATAAGCAGGGCATGGAGGAAGCGGGTTCTTGGTTGCATGGGTTGATTGTAAATAAGGAGTGTTACAGGATGTTCAAATTGCGGGGATTTGGGGCGAATGAGCGGAGGGTTACTGATGAATTGGCGACGATCCGTGCGGAACCTGTCCGAGGTTCCGCGCCGTCCGTATCAAAAACGATCATGCTGGATGGATGGGTTATTGGGCCGACGCCCTTGCCGCTCGTTCGATTAATCGAGCCACGTCAACCGGCTTGGATATATAGACCGAGTGGCTGGCGGGAACTTCGATCGTTTCGCTGCCGGCATGCTTGGCCATGCTGCGCTCGAGATCGGGATTGATGTTGTGGTCGAGTGTGGCGACCAGCGCCCAGCTTTTCTTTTGACGCCATGCGGCTACCGTCACCGGCGCGCCCCCCGCGGCCTTGGCCAACATCGGCTGGGAATAAGCCATGAACTTAGCCTCGACAGGCGGGATGTCGGCTGCGAAATCAGCGGGGAAGGCAGATGGGTCAAGGTAGAGAAAATCGTCCTTGGTGGCATGCATATCATTGTTGGCGGCGGGGAACTTCGCGAGCAAGCTGACGGCACTGTCGCCCTGGTCGGGGATGAAGGCGGCGATGTAGACGAGGCCGACGACATTTGGCGCATTACCCGCTTCGGTTATGACCACGCCGCCATAGCTGTGGCCAACCAGAAGGGATGGACCCTGTTGTAGATCCAGCACGCGTTTGGTCGCCGCGACGTCATCGGCAAGAGATGTCAGTGGTTCCTGCACCACGCTGACCGAATAGCCATCCTTGCTAAGAATGTTAACGACGCTCTGCCATCCGGAACCGTCGGCAAAGGCGCCGTGTACGATGACTATGTTCTTGATCTGCACGGGCTGCTGCGCCGTAGCTGTGGCCGAAACCAGAAACGCGACCGCCGCGGCCGCAGTGACAATGAATTTTCTATGCATAGTGCTCCCCTGTGTTAGATATCGCGATAAAAAAACTATTCTAAGAAATAAACTAGCACATAGCAGAGCGATCTCGTTTTGCTTTCTGTCATTGAAATGTCATTTATTTGTGTCAATTTTTCACAAAATCCGCTGAGACGAGGGAGGCCGGATGCGACGCGATGACCAGGTGTAAGAGAAACGAGGATCTTCAGGTAAACTTGTGGTACGAACATGGACGTACTAACACGATCTTGGTACATATGCGGAGCAAAACATGGAAGTGAAGGGTGCAACCCTTTTGTATACATTGGCTGGCCTGATGATCACGTTCGCGGGTTTCACTACGCTGTTGTTGGCCCTGCGGCCGGCGGCTGGAGCGAGGTTGTCACAGCTTGACCGATACCTTGCAAGAACGGTTATGACGCACATTTTTGTGTTGACGGCGGGAGCGCTTCTGCCGGCGCTGTTTGCGCTCTACGGCATTCAGGAAGAGTGGATTTGGCGAGGCTCAGGCGTGCTTTTCGCACTACCAATGCTTGCTCTTCAGGTCACCTATCCGCGCCGACGCCGCAAGGTGATCGGCAATGGCCCACCACTCGCAGTATTCGCGGTCTTCGTTGTATTGGGTTCGGCTGTGACACTAGCGATGCTTGGCTACGTTTTAGCAGGCTTTGAATACAGCGCCGCGGTTTACATCACGGCTTTGACGATCGACTTTTTTACAGTCACATTCGCCTTCGTAATAGCGCAAGATGTCATCATGCAACAACCAATGGAAATGCCGGAGCGGTAACGAGCAGCAGGACGGCCAGAAGTGAGATCAGGCAGAGATGCAGGGCAGGGAGGGAACGGGTTTACGGTTGCATGGGGCGATTGTAAATAGGGGAGTGTTACAGATAGTTCAACTTGGGTGGGTTTGGACGCACGAGCGGAGAGTTACTGACGGATTGGCGACTAATCGACCAGAGTTAACCATAGCGTGTGGAGTTGGGAACATTCAAAAATAGGTCTTGGAAGCTTGGTTCTACTTAAGTCCGCCTGATTACACTAAATTTTCATCCAGCACTAAACTTTCACTCCCTCTTTGCCGATACCACTTCCAGATACCCCGCGCCGCTCGTTCGTCCCTAAGTCTAGCCTGGGATGAACTCGGTCCTAAGGAGATAGGAAAATGATGAGATGGATCGAATTATCTGTTGCTACGGTGAGTCTTAGCCTAATGGCTGCTTGTGGTGGTGGAGGAACCAGTGTTAACGGAAACACCAATCCATCTCAGCCGCCGCCCACCGACACCTTCTCCGGCACGGTTACTTTCAAAGGCGCGCCTCTTGTCGGAGCCACAATAACAGCCTGGAATACGAATTCCAATCCTTCGACGGTCTTCGGGACCACCACAACCGACGCCAGCGGCAATTACAGCTTTTCCGGACTCCAAACTTCAGGCAATGCGGTTGCGGTCTATCAGTTTTGGGTCAGCAAGACGGGTTACGGGTTTTATCCATCTGTCGGTAGCGGCGCCACAGTGACCAGAGCCCAAGAGAACAGCCAGTTTCAGGGCGGTGGGTCGACCAATGTCCCAATAGTTTTCACCGTGATCCAATTTGATTCTCTGGCAAACGGTTCAGTGTCCGGGGCCGATTTCACAGCCTATGACGGGAGCAATTCGTTGGTGAGTCTCCCAGGCACCGGGCAGGCAACAAGCTACGTCAGCGGTGATGACGGATCTTTGAAGGAGGGCGTCGCATGGCCTTCCACGCGCTATGTGAACAACCACGATGGAACTATCACCGACAGCCTCACCGGCCTCGTCTGGCTGCAAAACGCTGGATGCTTTAGCTCAACGGTCTTCGCCACAGCGCTGGCCGACGTCAATCAACTGGCCAGCGGCGCTTGTGGCCTGACGGATGGATCGAAGGCGGGAGATTGGCGCATGCCTAATCTCAACGAGCTAGAGAGCGTTGTGGATGTCTCAGCCAGCAACCCCGCTCTGACGGCCGGCAACCCATTCATCAATGTGTCGAATGCAATCTACTGGTCCTCCACCAGTTATTATGGCGGAGAAACAGGTTCACCCAATGCCTGGGCCATTCGCATGAGTGACGGCCGATACATCAACGATTCCGTATCCAATGCCAAGACAACCGCGAGCAACGGTGTCTGGGCCGTGAAGAGTGGCGGAGGCGGGACCGTCAAACTGTCATCGACCGGACAATATATCATTTACGCCAGCGGTGACGACGGAAGCATCCAGGCCGGTGTTCCGCCCACTTACCAACGCTGGATCGACAACGGCAACGGAACAATTACCGATACCGTTACCGGACTGATCTGGCTGAAAAAAGCCGATTGCATTAATACCGACTGGGCAGACGCATTGGCACAAGTCAATTCCCTGGTCAGCGGTCAATGCGGATTGACAGACGGCTCGACGGCGGGAAGTTGGAGAATGCCCAATCGTAACGAGATGCAGAGCCTCTCCGACCGAATGCAGAACAATCACGCCGACTTCTTCAATGACACGTTGGTGAATCTCAACGGTTCGACTTACGAATTGCCGATCTTTACCAACTTTGTGGTGAGTGAATACTACTGGACATCAACTACGGATGCGGCTAACGTCAGTGAGGCCTGGACGGTTTACAGCTGCGATTTCGGAGTATACGACACGCTAAAGTCCGATGTCGGCTATACGCTGGCAGTGCGTTGATGCAGCGGTGAACAGGAAGAGGGCCTCTGCGGGTGTGTCGGCCGCGAGATCAAGATTATCCTCGCAATAAACCTTTCGAGAGCCCAATCAGCTCGATCCGTTCTGAACGTGTAACCAGCTCTCAGTCAGCTTCTCATAAGTAAAGAGCATACGAAGGCCACTTGAGCGCAGTGGCTTCCCACCCATTTGCCTAAAGGCATGGCGATGGATGGGGCACGGAGCTTCTGTTGGTGTGCACAAGTCCTCAAATACCAGGACGCTCACTAGGCGCTGACTGCTACGGCGGCGTTAACCTTGACGGGGGTGAGCCAACCGAAGCGGTCGGGTTTTAGGCCGTTGGCGATGCCGAGGAATTCGTCACCGATCTTTTTGGAGATTTCGCCGGGTTTGCCGTCCGCGATAACTATGCGGTCGATGGAGCGGATGGGCTGAACCTCGGCGGCGGTGCCGGTGAAGAAGACTTCGTCGGCGATGTAGAGTAATTCGCGCGGGATGGGCTGCTCGATGACGGTATAGCCCAGGTGGCGAGCGATGGCCATGACGCTGTCGCGGGTGATTCCGGAGAGCGCCGAGTTGCCCAACTGCGGGGTGTAGAGAACGCCGCTGCGGACGACGAAGATGTTTTCTCCGGAGCCCTCGCTGACCAGGCCGTTGACGTCGAGAGCGATGCCCTCCTGGTAGCCGTTGGCGTCGGCTTCCATGCGGATGAGCTGAGAATTCATATAGTTGGCGCCAGCCTTGGCGAGGGCGGGCATGGTGTTGGGGGCGAGGCGGTTCCAACTGGAGATGCAGACGTCGACGCCGCCGTGGCCAGCCATGTACTTGCCCCAGGGGAAGTTGGCGATATAGACCTCGATAGGTGCGCCCTTGGGGCTGACGCCCATTTCGCCGTAGCCGCGGAGTATGATGGGGCGGATATAGCAGGGAGCAACTCCATTGGCTTCAATCACATCCACGACGGCAGCACAGAGCTCGTCGAGGGTGAAGGGAACCTCCATGCGGTAGATTTTGGCGGAGTCGAGAAGGCGCTGCATATGCTCCGGCAGGCGGAAGACGGCCGAGCCATGGGGCTGGCCGTAGCAGCGAATTCCTTCAAAGACGCTGGAGCCGTAGTGGACGACATGGCTCATCACGTGGATGTTGGCCTGTTCCCATGGAATGAGATTGCCGTTGTGCCAGATTTTGGAGGTGGGTTGGATAGGCATGGGTTTAGAGCGCTCCTTGGTGCGCCTTACGCGTACACATCAGGGTAGCGCGATAGAGGGGGACCTGTCACGGAAGGGCAGGGGGAGCCGGGGCTGATGTTATTGTGCGGACACGCTCTCCATGAGGACTGGTGGCTTCAAATCGCCTGTGGGGATTGAATTCACATGGCTAACATCAGAAAGTTCCATGTTCTGAGCGCTTTCGGCCAGTTGCAGGTGGCGTTCCATTATTTTGCGCGCCTCAACAGGATTGTGGGTGCGGATGGCGCGGTAAATCTCGCGATGCATATCGGCCATTTCGCGCAGGTTGCTGGTGCGTTCGACGGTTTTGCGCCGCTTTTCATACATGGCAGTGGTGATGGTCTCGATGAGGGCGGCCAGAATCGGATTGCATGAGGCTTGAGCGATGATGCGGTGAAAGAGCATGTCATGCACAAGGAATTCCGCGGGGCTGTCGATACAGGCGAACATCTCGGCGACCTGCTCGGAGAGTGCGGCGTGGTGCTCTTCCTTGCCTCTTTCGGCAGCCAGGGCGGCGAGGCTACATTCAATAATCAATCGTGCCTCATACATCTGCCAGAAATGGAAGCCGTAGAGCGCGCTCATCAGTCCCAGGGATGCCTTGCTGAACTCCGCCGGGCCGTCTTTGATGAAGGTACCGACACCGTGGCGCACGGTCATGACCCCCATGGCCACGAGATAGCCGATGCCGGTGCGCAGGCTGGCTCGGCTGATTTTGAGGGTACGCGCCAGTTCGCGCTCGGGAGGGATTTTGTCACCCGGCCGCAGAGCGCCCTTTTCCAGGAGCGTGCGGATGTGGTTGACCACTTTACGGGTTCGGTCGGTATCGTGCGCGTCGTGCGTTAGACGGGTCATAAGGGCAAGATTCCAATCAGATTGCGAGAGATGCGGACATTATCAGATTAGCACCAAAACTGGCTTTTACAATACTATCTTCTTTGATTGGCAACATGCATGGTGTGCGTGTATGCTAGTGGTCAGACCTCATATTCACACGGCACTGCCTTTACCGGCATGGTACAACTGAGGTTTGACGGAGAGTCGCTCAGAATTTTGCAGGTTTCAGACATTCTTTTTGAGGAGTAACGTCGGATGAGTTATGGATTGAATATCCGCAAGGATGCGGAATTGGATTTTCTATCGCTGGGCGCGCTGGTTCACCGGCTCGATCCGGGAATCATTCCTTTTCGCAAGGCGACGGAGTGCCAGATACACGTCAGTGGCGGCGAGTTTAACGTGGCTGCCAACCTGTCGAATTGTTTTGGCATGAATACGGCAATCGTATCCGCGATGTCGGATTATCCGATCGGCGATTTGATTGCGGAGCGGGTACGCGCCATGGGGGTGAAGCCGATTTACAAACACTTCAAGCATAACGGGGTGAACGGCCCCAACATGGCCACCGTGTATAGCGATCGCGGGTACGGGATGCGGGCTCCGGTGGTTTTTTACAACCGCTGCAACGAAGCGGCGGGGCAGTTGAAGCCGGGCGATTTCGACTGGAAAGCGATTTTTTCGAAGGGCGTGAAGTGGGTGCACTGCGGAGGGATATTCGCGGCACTGTCGCCGACCACCGCACCGCTGGCCGCGGAGATGATGAAGGAAGCCAAGGCGGCGGGGGCCATTACTTCGTTCGATTTGAATTTTCGCGAGAAGCTGTGGAATATTCATGGCGGCGCGGAGAAGGCTGTGGAGACCATCGGCACGATCGTGGAGAACGTGGACGTATTGGTGGGCAACGAAGAGGACCTGCAGAAGGGGCTGGGCATTCCGGGGCCTGAGGTGGCGGCAAAATCGAAGCTGGACCCCAGCGTCTTTTTCGGCATGATCGGGAACGTGGTGCAGAAGCATCCGCATGTGAAGGTGGTGGCGACTACGCTGCGCGAGGTGCAATCGACCAACCGGCACAGATGGAGCGCGGTGGCATGGATTGACGGAAATACGTATGCCGCACCGACGGCGGAGTTGGATGTTCTGGATCGGGTGGGCGGCGGCGACGGCTTTGCGGCGGGATTCATTTATGGCCTGTTGACCGACGAAGAGCCGGAAGTGGCCGTCAAGCTGGGATGGGCGCATGGTGCGCTACTGACCACCTTCCCCGGTGACACGACCATGGCAACCTTGGACCAGGTGCGAGCCTTTGCCAAAGGCGGCTCGGCGCGCATTCAGCGGTAACGAGAAAGTGAAGTAGTGAAGAAGTGAAAAAGTGAAGAAGTGAAAAAGTGAAGTAGTGAAGAAGTGAAGAAATAACTATTCAGGAAGATGGGGAGATTGTATGCCGGAAGCATTGTGTGATATTGGCCTGATCGGCCTTGCTGTGATGGGACAGAATCTAGTCCTCAACATGAACGACCATGGCTTCAAGGTGGCCGTCTTCAACCGCACCGTGTCCAAGGTGGACGACTTTTTGGCCAATGAAGCCAAGGGGACGCAGGTGGCAGGCGCGCACTCGTTGGAAGAGTTTGCCAAATTGCTGAAGCGGCCCCGGCGTGTGATGCTGATGGTGAAGGCGGGCGACACGGTTGATCAGATGATCGACCACGTGACGCCTTATCTTGAAAAGGGCGACATTGTTATTGATGGCGGGAACTCGCTGTTTACCGACTCCAATCGGCGGACCAAGGATCTGGCCGCTAAAGGCATTTTGTTTATCGGCACCGGCGTTTCTGGCGGGGAAGAGGGCGCGCGCCGCGGGCCGTCGATTATGCCGGGCGGGAATCCGGCTGCGTGGCCGCACGTGAAGAATATTTTCCAGTCCATCGCCGCCAAGGTGGAGGACGGAACTCCCTGCTGCGACTGGGTGGGCGAGGACGGCGCCGGACATTTTGTAAAGATGGTGCATAACGGCATCGAGTACGGCGATATGCAACTGATCTGCGAGGCTTACGACCTGCTGCAACGCGGGCTGGGGTTGAGCGCCGACGAACTGCATGAGGTTTTCGCGGAGTGGAACAAGGGCGAGCTGGATAGCTACCTGATTGAGATTTCGCGGGACATCTTCGGCAAGAAGGACGAGGACGGTAAGCCGATTGTGGATAAGATTCTGGATACCGCCGGGCAGAAAGGCACGGGCAAATGGACGGTCTTCAGTTCGCTTGATCTGGGGCAGCCTGTCACACTGATCGGCGAGTCGGTTTTTGCGCGTTGCCTGTCGGCGCTGAAGGAAGAGCGCGTCGAGGCGGCGAAGATTTTGCAGGGGCCCGCGGGAAAGGCTTCAGTCGGCGACCGAGCTACATTCATCGAAGATGTGCGGAGGGCGCTCTATTGCTCCAAGATGGTTTCTTACGCGCAGGGTTATATGCTGCTGCGGGCCGCGGCCAAAGAACATGGCTGGAACCTCAACATGGGCGGGATTGCGCTGATGTGGCGCGGCGGATGCATCATTCGCAGCCGCTTCCTGGGCAAGATCAAAGAAGCCTTTGACAAGAATCCGGGAATCGAAAATCTGCTGCTGGACAGCTTCTTTTCCACGGCGCTCAATAACTACCAGGCTTCGTGGCGCAAGGCCGTGGTTCATGCGGTGGAACTGGGCGTGCCGACGCCGGCATTCTTTACGGCGCTGGCGTTCTTTGACGGCTATCGCACGTCGCGCCTGCCAGCAAACCTGCTACAAGCGCAACGCGACTATTTTGGCGCGCACACTTATGAGCGTACCGACAAGCCGCGCGGCGAGTTCTTCCACACGAATTGGACGGGACGTGGAGGACGGGTTTCGTCGTCGACGTATACGGTTTAGGGCAGCTATTAGCTTTTAGCCTTTAGCTTCTAGCTTGTTATGAGGCGTATTAAACGCATTGCTATGCCATGTGGCAGAAGCATGAGCTCAGGAATTTATACTCTAAATCAGAAGGCCAGCTTTTCCGATTAACGGAGAGGCTGGCCTTTGGTTTGTTGATGCTCGTTACTGCTGTCAGCGCAGGCTCTCGATGGGGGCGGGGTCCATGTCGCTATAGACTTGATTTTCTCCGCCCATGCCCCAGCAGAAGCTATAGGCTTGCGTGCCTACGCCTGCATGAATTGACCAGACGGGGGAAGCGACCACGTCGCGGTTGGCCATCACGAGGTGGCGCGTTTCGTCGGGCGATCCCATGAGATGAATGACGCGCGCATTGCCGGGGAGATTGAAGTACATATAAATTTCGGTGCGGCGATCATGGGTGTGCGGCGGCAAAGTATTCCACGAGCTGCCGGGATGTAGATGAGTTACTCCCATGACTAACTGGCAGCTTCTTGCGCCTTCAAGGTGAATGTACTTGCAGATGGTGCGGTGATTGCAGGTTTCAGCGCTGCCGAGATCGGTGGGATTGGCTTCTTCTTTGCGCACCAAGGCAACGGGATAAACGGCATGAGCGGGGTAACTCAACAGATAGAAGATGGCGGGATTCTTCTTGTCCTTTGATTCGAAGCTGACATCGGCGTTGCCGCGGCCGACGTAAAGCACATCGAGATTGTTCAGCTCGTAGCTCTTGCTGCCGACCTTAATGACGCCGCTGCCGCCGATGTTCAAAGCGCCCAGTTCGCGGCGCTCGGTAAAATAATCGGCGCGCAATTGCGGGTAGGTGGGCAAGGCAATCGGGGAGTCAACGGGCGCGGTCATGCCGATGGCGGCGCGGTCGGCATCCACAACATAGTTGAAATGAATTTTTCCTGGCTCGTAGAGCGCGTTGAGCAGAAAGCTTTCGCGGAGTTCCGCCGTTGTCATGCGCGGAAATCGCACAGGGTCAGCCATCACCATAGTTTTCATCGTTACTCCCATTCATTCATCTCAACAATTCCATTTTACTGCTTGGGGAGTTGCGTGGGGTCCCAGTTGTCAGTGCCGCGCAAAAAGACAGAGGGCTCGTACTGCTTGGCTTGTTCCGGAGTCAGGAAATGCGTGTGAGGGTCACGCTTGTCTGTATTTGCTCCGGGGCCGGTGGAGTTGAATTCGGCATAATAGACGGTTTCGATGGAATGCGTTTCGCCGGGATGCCATTCGCGCCATCCGGCCGGGTCTATGTGGCTGCCCATATCCGTGTTCAAGAAAATCACAGTGGCATAAGGACGCCAGGGGCGGCCGAGGTATACAAGGCCTGTTATGCCAGCATCGGCAACGAGCTTGCAGTTATTGAGAACATAGCCGGAGTCTTCGTCGGGATAGTGCTTTGATTGTGCGGTTATAAATCCGCCGGCATGAGCGGTGCTGTGAATTTCGCAGCGGTCGAAGACGGCTTTACTATCGCCGAAGATGAAATCGACGTTGCCGGCGATGTAACAATCGGAAAAATACTGACGTGTGGGGATGCAGTTCTTCCCATCGGGAGAGCAGTTGCGGCTGCTGGCATACAGCGTGTCCTGATTGCCTAGAAAACGCACGTTGTGGAAGACAGCGCGGTCGCCGGTGACCAGCAGCGCCAGAGCCTGAGAGCCGGCGGGAAGCTGCGGATGAGTGGCGTTGAAATCATTTTCGAAGGTGATGTTCTCGGCAAAAAAATTGTCGGCGGTTACGTTCACGGTAGCGGAATGGAGCGTGCCGCCGTTCTGGCCCGCGCTGCGATCATTTACGATCACTGTTTTGGAGGCGTCAGGATTATGGCTGCGGATGGTGATGTTCTTCTTGTCCACAGTCAGCACCTCGCGATAGACGCCGGGGGAGACCAACAGCACTTGTCCCTCTTTTGCCACATCAAGCGCCCGCTGAACTGAATAAAAATCTCCGGTGCCATCGGCGGCAATGTAGAGATTGTTATCTTCGGGGGGAACCTTACCCGCTATCTCCGGCGCGGTTGGCAGGGCAGGGAAGGGAACGAAGCGCGAGTCACATTCCAATGGTTTGCCCTCTGCCGAGCCGGACGCCTGCGAAATCGACACATCGTCGCCAGACGGCGTGAGGTTGCCGCGCGCGGGGCCAATGGTAATCTCCGCGTCCTGGCTATAAAAGAGCGAGTGCTGCTGATCGTCCGCAAAGACGTTGTCGAGCTTAATGCCCAGCTTATGGTCCTTATCCAAGCCGAGGAGGGTGAAAGCACCAGGTGTCAGCACATGCACATTCTCAAGCGTTATATCGCGATAAATAGGCAGCCTGTCGCCCTTGAAGACGGTGTAATGCGGGGTATAAACCAGCGGATTCCTTACATTGCGAATGCAAACGTTGCGATAAGCGACATCATGCACAAGACCGCCACGGCTAGGATCGCTCTTGATGCGAAGGCCGTTGTCCGCGCCGTCGATGGTCAGGTCTTCGACCAGCATGTGATCTACGCCGCCATCTGTGCCGCTGCCGATGGACATTCCGTGGCCGGCATAGAAATGGTTGTGGAGGATGGAGATATTTGAGGAGGGTCCGCCACGGCCTGACTTCACCGCAACATCGTCGTCGCCGGTGTGTATGTAACTATACGCAATGGTCACGTTGCGTGAAGAACTGGGATCGATGCCGTCGGTGTTGCGGGCGGTCTTGGGCGTCATGATCTTTACGCCCCATGCGATGAAGCCGTCGGTCTCGTTGACGCCGACATGGAAGTTGGGAGAGTTTCGCAATGTGATCTTGTACATGGTGAAGTTATCCGCGTGGCGCAGGACAATCATCACCGGCACGCTTTGCGACTTGTCGAGAATTTTGGCCTGGTGCGCCAGATCCCACCAGGAGACATCCTGGCCGAGCAGCTTGGCTCCGCCGCGGCCATCAATGGAACCCTCGCCCATGATGCCGCCGTTTTTTGCGCCATCGCCCATGATCAGCGGCTTGCATCCGTGGCCGCGCTCACTGAGAATACCGCAACTGCCGGGGGCGAGATCGTAGAGGCGGGGATCACGCGAAGCAACAAGCGCGGTATGGGCATCGACGACCAAGGTTATGCCGGGGCGCAGGGTGATCGGGCCGGAGAGGAAGATATATTTACGGCCTTGTGCGCGGAGGATTACGGCTTTGCCTGCTGCGCAGGTGTCGAGGGCGTGCTGGATACGTTCGGTATCCAGTTTCTGCTCATCGCCGGGTGCGATTACACCGTGAGAGGCCGCGATATTTGCGTTCAGGGTGACACATGCGGGAGGAATTACCGGCTCGGCGACCTTGCGTGTGTCTTGAGCGTGTAAGAACGAAGTGGTGAAGAGAAGAGCAGCGGCGAGAAGGGAGGCGAAACGAAGGAAGCGCAATTTGAACTCCTTTGGGCGTGGAGCCAGCCGTGTTAGAGGACTGACCACTTGCACACTTAACTTTACAGGATAGGGTCTGTTAACCGTCAAGAGATGATGGCGCGCAGAGAGGCACCCGTGTTATCTGCGACGGTAAAATATATATAATGAACAAGATGCAGCATTTATGCTCAGTGTTACTTTATGACTATTTATCCTTTTTACTCTGATGACGAGCGAGGTTGCTGGTCAGACCGCTGAAGCAGTAGAATCGCAGGTAACTTCATTTCGTGTAGCAGAGAACTCAGGAGAACAGATCCCGCATGAAACCGGTTACACTTTGCTTTCTTTACGCATTTCTTTCCGCTTGCTGCATGGGAAACTCACAGACCCCTGCTCAGTCTATTGCTCATTCAACCGCAGGCGTACGGATTGTGCTGGTGGGAGATTCCACGCAGGCCAGGAACTCCGGCTATGGAGTGGGCTTCTGCGCCAACCTAACGGAGCGTGTGACCTGCATCAACGACGCGAGGGGCGGCGCCAGCACTAAGACTTATTACCAGGAAGGCTACTGGGCCAAGGCGTTGGCGGACAAACCGGACTATATGTTGATTCAATTTGGCCATAACGATCAGGAATCGAAGGCGCATCTGTCGCGCGAGACGAATCTCAAGACCGAGTATCCGGCGAATCTAAAGCGCTATGTGAAGGAAGCGCGCGCGCATGGAATTACGCCGATCCTGGTGACGCCGCTGAGTCGACGAGATTACCAAGCGGATGGAAAGGTTCGCGCCGACTTGTTGGCCCATGCCGTGGCGATGAAAAATGTGGCGAAGAAGATGCATGTGCCGCTGATTGACTTACATGCCGACAGCATGGCATACCTCAACACACTGACCGAGGCGCAGGGCCTAGCGCTTGGACCCACAAAGAAGGACGCGGAAGGCAAGACGGTCCCGGACAAGACGCATGTGAACTATGAAGGGGCGTATGTTTTTGGGCGGATAGTTGCAGTGGATATGGGCAAGGCTGTGCCGGCACTGGCGCAGTACGTGAGGCCGGTTGCCGCGACACTGCCGCCGGCGGGCGTGCGCAGCATGGCAATCCTCCATGGCGCGCCGGTGCGCATTGTGCTGACGGGCGACTCGACAGTGGCTCTCGGTGGAGGATGGGGCGCGGCCTTCTGCGGCATGATGACGCCCAATGTGGAGTGCTTAAATCTGGCCAAGAACGGCCGCAGTTCCAAGAGTTACTACGATGAGGGTCTTTGGAAGGATGCACTGAGCAAGCATCCGGATTACATACTCATTCAGTTTGGGCATAATGACATGCCAGGCAAAGGCCCGCTGCGCGAGACCGACGCGGATACGACTTATGCGGCGAATATACGGCGTTATATTGAGGAGGCGCGAGCAGCTGGGGCGCAACCTGTGATTGTGACCTCACTGTCGCGGCGTACATATAAGGATGGCAAGCTGGTCCAGGATTTGAAGGCATACGCCGATGCGGCAAGACGAGTTGGCCGGGAACAAGATGTTCCGGTCATTGACCTGAATGCGCAAAGCGTGAAACTGCTGGACACTATGACGCAGGAACAGGCCGACCAGTTTGATGCGGCGGTGCATCCCGACGCGCGAGACAAAGGCCCGGATAGAACGCATTTGAATGCGGCCGGGGCGGCGGTGTTCGGACGCATGGTGGCGGACAGCCTGGCGAAAGTCTGCGTGGAACTGGGGCCCGACGTGATCGGTGCGCCGCAGGTGAAATGAACGTGGAACTGGGCAGAACCCACTACTGCTTTACGCTGGCAACCGGTTTGCGCGGAACCTGTAGAAGAATCCAGCGAACCAGTTCTTTGCCAGCGGCGAAGTTGTCGTATTCGGCGGGGAGCTTGCGGCCGTCGGTGTATTCGTTGTAGAGCCAGGGATCGACTGTGGCAAAGACGGTTCCCTTGCCGTATTTTGCCCTGGCCATGAGAATATCGCCGTGATCGCGCAGCAGCTCGATGGCTGGAGACTTGATTGAGATGGTGCATATCTCTTTCATGTATGCGGTGTGCGGAACGTGGAAGATGGGTCCGCCGCCCTGGATTGGCACCTTGCCCATTTCGAACTTGTTGCCGTCCACTTGATTGCGCAGCACGCTGTTGTAGTGGATGCCGAATTTTTCTGAGAGCAGGTTGAGGTGGTCGATGTCGGCGGAGCCCGAATCGTTCTCCATGATCATCAATACACCGCCAGCCTTAACCCAGTCGGCAATCTGCGTGGCTTCATCAGGCTGCATGTAATGGGGATTGGGATTCTTCACAGGAATATCCGGAGAGACGATGATGTAGACCTGCGCCTGGCGAAGCGCCGCGAGCGTGGGCGTGGTGTAGAGAGTGCTGGTATCGGCGCCGAAGTTGTTGAAGATGTGAGCGAAGAAAGAGTAGCCGCTATTGCTGAGGTCGGTCCATTTGTAGTGGAAGTAAACCTGCTGGCCGGTTGAGTCGGGGCGCTTCTGGCTGTTGTACCACGCGTCGAGCAGAACCGTATTGCCGCGGCCCAGCTTGGCGTTGGCGCCGTTCTCCATCTCAACGCTGGCGAGTAAAAACGCGCCCACGCCCTTGGGATCGTTGGTGGTGACCTTCTCGCCGATGTAATAGGCATAGCTTCCGTCGCGGTAAGGATCGCCGCCCAGGCCCGCGCCCTTCACGGTTCCGGTAAGGGAGACGTCGTCGCCGGTAGTCTGGATGAAATGGCTGAGAATGCCTCGGTATCCGCGCTCGGCATTGGCGAGATAACGCGGGGGAAGATAGCCCTGGCGCACTCCACGGGCCAGCGCATAGACAAACATGCAGGAGGCGGAAGATTCGGGGAAATTGCCCTTCTCGGTAGATCTGTCGAGCACCTGAAACCAGAGGCCGGATTGTTTGTCTTGAAAACGCGCGAATGCCTCGGCATCACGCTGGAGCAGAGCAATCAACTGCTGGCGGCCGGGATCATCCTTTGGATAGTAAGAGAGCGTATCGACCAGCGCCATCATCTGCCAACCCATGGCGCGTGCCCAGAATTGCGAGGAGAGGCCGGTCTGCTTGTCGGCCCAGCGCTCCTGTTTGGATTCATCCCAGCCGTGATAGAGCAGGCCAGTTTTTGGATCGCGGGCGTGCTGGTCGAGGAGCACAAATTGATGAGTGATGTCCGCGAATGCTTCCGGATGATGGAAGGTGGAGGCATATTCGGCATAGAAAGGCTCGGCCATGTAGAGGCCATCGAGCCACATCTGATGGGGATATTTTTGCTTGTGCCAGAAGCCGCCGGAGGAGGTGCGCGGCTGTTGCTGAAGCTGGTTGTAGAGCAGCGAGGAGGCCTTGGCGTAGCGCGGGTCGGCGGTGGCACCGTACAAAAGCAGGAGCTGGCGGCCCATGAGGATGTTGTCGAGCTGATTTTCTTCCGGCTTATATGAGGAGATAGAGCCGTCAGGCGTGACAAACTGGTCTACAGAGATTTTGATGTAGTTGAAGTAGCGCGGATCGGCAGTGTTGAACCAGAGGGCATCCATGCCCTGGAGCAGGGTGCCCAACTCGTAATTCCAGGCCCAATGGGCTCCGGGGAGAGCAAAGCGGCCATCGGGCCAGCGCGTGATGGCGGCGGTGGCGGCGCGCTCGGACCAAGGGCGCAGTTGGGATTGCGCGGCAGAAGACAGGCAGCCTACGATTGCGGCGAAAGCGATCAAGCAAGCAAGAAGGCGGAAATATTTCATAGGGACTCCGGGTGCTCTGCGCTCCATTGGGCAAAGCGGTCAAGAGCGCGCTGTGAATCGGCGCTGTACCAACTGTAGCCAAGGCGGCGCTCTTTGGACAACTCATTGACATTGTCGTGAATGGATTTGTCTCGGTCGGCAAAGATGGGAATGTCGGTTCCGATTTTATAGTAGCGCGCCCAGATGGGTCCTGCGCCGGGAGTGGGGACAAGCCCGGATGGCTCCTGCCAGCGCTGCCAGCGTTGGCCGTAGATGGCGGTTTTTTTGAACCAGGCTGCGGAGGCGCGGATGGAGCGTTGCTCGGCCGCGGTGGGATGGGGCAGATCGTTCATCAGGAGAATGAGCAGAGCGGAGCTTTCGCTGGCGCATTGAGCGGGTGGCTCGTAGTTGCGGCCTGAAACGGGCTTGAGGGTCAGGGCATCGACCTGCTGCGACCAGACGGTGAGCGTACCATTGGCGACGATCTGCGAAGACAGGATGCAGTGGATTCCGCGCGCGAAGCTTGCAGCGGCGCGTTTGCGAATGTTTTCTGGGACGAAGGAAAACTCGTTTTTGGCCTCTGCTGCATGGTGCATCAGATCGACCACTTGGGTCATGGCGTCGTCGTTGTAGGTGATGGCATCGTGATAGCCGCCTTCGAGAGGCCAGACCTGCGGCCATCCGCCGTTGGGAAACTGCGCGGCGAAGAGATAATCCATTCCGCGCAGGAAGGCCGCGCGATAGGCCGCGACATCCGCGGTTCCGGCGGCGGAGATGACTTTGGCGAGAAAGTTCATCTGGGTGGTGGTGGCATCGTTGTCGATGGTACCGACGTAATTCCAATCCGGCTCGAGCGGAGCATCGAAATCGCCAGGGTAAAGAAAGTGGGAGAGATTGTTGGGCGTGAAGGCCACGCCGGGACGGCGGGGCTCCCTGCTCATGTTCAGATTTTTGCCCCAGCCGCCGGCGGGGGTCTGGAAGGAGACGATTACGTCCGCGATGTGGCGCGCTTCGGGGCTGGCATACCAGGCTGAGTCGCGGTCGAGCGGAATGGATCGGGCGGAAAAGCCATGCGGCGGATCGACTGGAGTTTTTATTCCGGCGCGCTTCAACTCGGCTTGAAAAAAGTCCTTGTCTGCCTGACGCTGGCGTTGGGAGTGGTCCAGGTAGGCGATCCAGGCGCGCTGATCCTTGGGAGGCAAGAGCGCGAGGCGCTCTCGGGCCAGCGGCTCGACCGGAGGGTTGACGCCGATGGTGGCGGCGGCTGAGGCTCCGGTAAAGATGAGTAGGGCGATGGATTGCAAAAACATCAGCTTGGATGCATATCGTTTCATCAGGAAGGTTGTCTCCGAAGCAAGGGCAGGGAATTCGTACGAAATGAATTTGTGATGCACGAGTGAACACAAAAGAGGCTGCCGTTGAAGGCAGCCTCTTTTGTGATGTTGCAAGGGTTAGAGGCTAGAACTCTATACGAGCCGAGAACTGAGCGGCCTTGCGGTTGTTGCTACCCGAAGGGGTAACTGTTCCGAAGTTGGATGATCCAAGCACGGTGCTGGCAACAGACCAGAAGGTGTGGTTGGTGACGTTGTACCACTCGGCGCGGAAATCCAGCTTGGATGCTTGCGTGATGTGCAGCGGGAAAGCGCGCACCATGGCGAGGTCAAGCTGGTAAGTGCCGGGCCCCGTGAGTCCGTAGGGAGCGGTGCGTGCCGCATCGCCGAAGGTGTAAGCAGGCGCCGGACCTCCCACAAGACCGAGTACCGACTCCTGAGTGCCTGAGGTTGTACCGACGGTGTAACCAGGTAAATTTGCCACTGGAGAGATGAACGGTCCAGAATAACTAATTGCTGGAGCCGCGCTGGTTGGATTTGCGATGATAGCGCCGGCTACGCTGGGAACGATGTAGCTGAGGGTGTTGTAACTGTTCGGAAGTCCTGAAGTTGAAGTAATGCCTTTGCCCCATCTCCCACCCTGGCGCACATTTCCACTCCAGTTAGGATTCAATGTTGGCGCACAGGAGCTCGAACTCTGAGCCAACGAGGGATTGGTCTGGCAAGCGGATGCGGTAATCGGCAGCGGCGAGCCGGAGAATTGCTGATAGACCGCGGAGAACTTGAATCCGCCGAGGATGGCCCGCTCATAGGCATTGGAATTGAGCGCTGTCTTGCCTAGCGGCCAGTCCCAAACCGCAGTTGTCACAAAGTGATGTTTCTGGTTGGATGTGGATAAGGTGCGCTCGATGCGGTCCACCGGATAGGACAAAGCAGAGTGATTGGCGATGGTTCCGGCGGGAATGGCGTAGCCGGAGCGGAAGGTTCCACCGTCATCAATGGTGCGCGAGAAGGTGTAGCTGGCGTTGAGTGTCAAACCACGCCATGCACGCATGTTCGCCATGGTTTGCAGAGCGTGGTAGTTGGAGTTGCCAACATACCCGAAGGAGTCAGCAGGCGCCTCGAAGGGGAAGGGCTTCAAGAAAGTTCCCAAGGATTGTTTCACCGTGGAATTTGCGAACTGAGACAAAGCCGCAGTGTTGCAGGCAAAGCCATCTGTGGCTACGATACCGGAGCAATCGGTGGAGACAGTGGCGCCGGTGTCACTAAGTTTCGATCCCAGAACCAGATACTTGGGATCGAGTTGGTTGGAATACTGTCCGCGGGCTGTCATGCTATCGAGTTGCAGGAAATGGCCCTCGGAACCGACATAGGTGGCTGTAACCGCCAGTTCATTGGTTACTTGGCGTTGGATGCCCAGTGTCCAGTTGATGTACTCAGGAGCGCGTCCACCGAGGTACGGGTCGTCATAGTTGGAGGCCGAAGGCGCTGCCGTATAGGTGGTCGGACTGCCGCTGATGGTATTGGTGGTGTAACCGGTGCCGTATTGCGGGCCCGAGGCTCTGCCAGCCGCAGGCGTGTAGGAGTTAACTGCGCCCGTGTATTGAGTTGCGCTGAGCGCAGAAGTGGTCTGATTCGTCAGTCCCGTCATGGTGGTGAAATCGTTGGTCGACGAGAAGGAAGGTGAAGCCGCAAAGCCCAGCGTACCAACAGTTGATGCAAGACCGCCGACGGCGTCGCCATGGGTATACATGACGCCCCAGCTGGAGCGGATCACGGTTTTGGGATTGAGTTGATAGGCCGCTCCAAGACGCGGCGCAATGTTCCGGTAATAGTTCTTTACGGGCGAGTCGCAGTTGCAACTGCCTATGTTTGTTTCCCCCAAATAGTTCAGCGCGCCATTGATGCCGGTTACCGGGTTGGGTAGATTGGGATCGAAGAAGCTGGCGTCATCCTTTACTTCCCTGACAGATGGGAAGAAATCGTAGCGCAGGCCGAGGTCGAGAGTCAGCTTGGAGCTGACCTTCCAGTTGTCCTGGACATAAGGCGAGAATGGGATGAAGCGCGCACCATAGCCCGGATGCAGCGAATAATCCGTCAAGCTGCCCTTGTCGATTTGTCCCAGCAGGAAGCTGGCGTAGGACATACCAGTGCCGCTCGCTACTGTATAGCTGGTTGTACTGGTAGAGGCTATGCCTGCGGTCTCCGTGACGGCTGTAGCAAGGGTCAATGGGGTTGTTCCGCCGGTAGCGCTGTAAGTGTTGTAGAGCAACCACGCCATCTGTGCACCAAAGGTGAAGGAGTGCTTGCCGAAGGTCCATTGTAAGTTATCGAGGGCGGTGTAGTTTTCCGCGAGGGTTACATTGGCAGTGGTGCCACCCCAGTTTGTCTGGGCATTGGTGCCAGCGAAGGTGGTTATTGGGAAGGTCTGTTGCGCCTGACCGATGGGCAGGTTGGACAGTCCCATTTGCGTAGCGGAATACGCCGGCGCTTGGTCGGGATTGAAGGTAGGACCGTTGTAACGGGCATAGCCCCACTTAGCCTGGTTGATGAGGTGTGGAGTGAAGATATGGGTCTCTTCAATGATGCCCACGGCGGTTTTGGGAGCGTATGTCTGACCGTAGTTGAATGGAACCGGCCCAACGTTGCGGCCTGCAGTAGTCTGGCCTACAGGATTGGAGCTGGCCTGACGTCCATCGGCAAAAAGGAAGGTGATGGTGTCCGACGAAGTTGGCAGGAAGTCGATTCTGTCCGTGGTGGACCAGTTGATGAGCCCGGTGGCGTTGGGAGCGATGTAGTTGTTTTGCAGAGTCGAGGAGATGCCCGTCGTGGGCAGCAAGGCCTGCATATTTAATGCAAAGGCGGACATATAAGAGGCTGGGATCACATTCACTCCTGCCGTGGTGCTGCCGGTGCCGCCTAGAACAGGAGCTCCATTTGGACCCGTGCCCGTAGTGGGTGCACCATAGCCGAACTGATAGCGGCAAGGATAATGGTTGGCTGCGCCACCAGTCGTAGCGGCGTTATGCGCGGTACAAGCGGCCTGTGACGTCGGGTCGTAGATGGGCTGATTGCCCGCAGCGCTGAAATCGCCTCCCACCTGGCCTTTACCAGTCGTACCGCCGCTGATGGTGGGGAAGGTTATCGCTGTGGGTGTGTTGGCGGTATAGCGGAAGCCGTTGTAGTTGCCGTAGTAGAAAACCTTTTCCTTCCACTTGCCGATGGGAACGAGCGGGCCACTGAGGTTGATGCCGTACTCGTTGCTGTGCTCAACCGGCTTGATAGGAAAACCTGTTATCGGGCTGGGAGCATGGGCCAAAAAGCCCCAGGTATCTAATGCGGTATTGCGAACGAACTCGTAGATGGAGCCGTGCTGCTTTGCGCCGCCCTGCTTGACGGTATAGTTCATGACGCCCTGGCCTTCATAGACGGCCGAGTAGCCGGTTGTCTGCACCTGGAACTGGTCGATGGCGTCGACTGACATAGCGGTCCATACATAGCGCGGGTCGCCGTTGCCACCTGCGCGCACAAATACAACACCGTCAACATAGACAGCGGAGGCAGCGCCGCGGCTACCAGAGCCATTGACCACGCCGGTGTTTGTTGTGGGGTTGCCGTTGGTGTTATTACCCTGCACGCCCGGCATAAGAAAGGCGAAGTCAGTGGCGCGGCGCTGATCGGTCTGGCCATAAGCGCCCATTTCGATGGGCAACTCGGAGTAGACTTCGTTTTCCATGGTGGAGCCCACCGTGGCGTTGCTGGTTTCCAACTGCGGAAGGGCGGAGGTCACGGTAATCTCGACGCTGCTGCCGCCAACCGTGAGGACAGGGTTATATGACTGGGATTCCAACGCATTGACGTGGATACCCTTGTGGGTGATCTTTTCAAATCCCGTGGCGCTAACGGATACGGAATAAATGCCGGGATCCAGGTTGGGGAAGTTGTAGTCTCCCGCGCCGGTTGTGGTGGTCTTGGTGGTGATGCCGGTGGCATCGTTGGTGGCGGTAACGGAAGCGCCAGAAATCACTGCCCCTGTAGCATCCACTACTGTGCCGGTAATAGCACCTTTACCTGACATCTGCGCATTGGCGCAGACGGTCGTCAACATAGTGATGACCAGAAGCAGCAGCCATCCCCACCTGGAGCAACGCAGGAACCGGTTCTTCAGGCCCCTCGATGTTCCACTCATTACATCAACAGCCATACTTCTCATACAGCCTCCATAAAATTGCTAACTCGCTATTTCGGAATGCGGTCTATACAGAATATCTCGGCCAGGCTGATTTGCCGACAGAGGTCAGACCACTTCTGAAGCGAGACTAGTGTCCTGCACGATATATGTGTCTGTCAAGCGAGAAATGCTGGTGAGGGAGAAAATCCTTTAAGTGTCTATATAATGAGCTGTTTGCGTAGCATGGTGAAATAGAAGATGAATCAAATAGTACAGTATTTACCGGTTCATTCACGGATAAAAGCATGAAGCGTGCTTTGCTGAGAGACTTTTCCAACTGGCCCACATAATTAGTCATCCTGACGGTTGCGGCCCCTGCGAGGCTCGTAGGCCTGAAACTGCTTTGGCTTTATGATTTGACTTGCGGCGTTCCATGCCTTGCGCCGTTCGCGCCATGCGCAGGTGCTGCTCCATAAGTTTTCGTGCTTCTATGGGGTCGCGCGCGCGAATGGCGCGATAAATTTTGCGATGCATCTCGGCGGCTTCACGCATGTCGGTGGAGCGATCGACAGTTTTGCTGCGTTTGTCATACAGCGCCGATGTAATAGTTTCCATTAGCGCGGCCAATATAGGATTGCCGGAAGCCTGGGAGAGAATGCGGTGAAAGAGCACGTCGTGGATTAGAAAATCGGCAGGATTGTCAACGGAAGCAAAGATTTCGGCGACCTCTTCTGCTAGCGCGGTATGATGTTCTTCTTTGCCGCGTTCGGCAGCCAAAGCGGCAAGATGGCTTTCGAGAATCAAACGCACTTCGAACATCTGCCAGGATTTGAAGCCGTGCAGCACGCCCATCAGGTTGAAGGATGCCTTGCCGAACTCAGCCGGGCCGTCGGCGACGAAGGTTCCGACGCCGTGCCGCACCTTCATTACCCCCATGGCGGCCAAGTAGCCGATACCAGTTCGAAGGCTGGCGCGGCTTATTTTCAAAGAGCGAGCAAACTCACGTTCCGGAGGAATCTTGTCTCCCATTTGCAGCGTACCATTCTCAATGAGCGAGCGAATGTGGTTGACCACATGCATGGTGCGCTGCGTATCGGGTAAATCCTGTTTAGTCCGCGGCATAAAGAATTGGTACCTTCTTGCTTTGCCGATCGGGGGATAAAACGAGGTTAACACTGAATGCCTGGCTTGACGGAAAGATATTATGCGTCGTGCCGAGTATTCGAAAGATGTGTATACTGTGGTCTGACCTCTGCGGCGGTCCAGAATCACAGATTTAAATGAAATGCGGAGATAAGTCATGTTAATCCACGAAGATCGTTTATTTCCTGCCGATCCAGCAACCCGAAAGATAGCTAAAGCACTGTACGCGCACATTCGCAGCTTGCCTATCGTCAGCCCTCACGGGCATACGCAGGCGGGATGGTTCGCTAGGAACGAAGCTTTTCCTGACCCGTCAAAGCTGTTGGTGCAGCCCGATCACTATATTTTCCGGATGCTGTACAGCCAGGGAGTCTCTCTGGCGGATCTAGAGATTGGCAAGACGGAGTTGACGAATCCGCGCAAAGTCTGGTGCATCTTCGCCAGCCATTACTACCTGTTTCGCGGAACACCGACGCGCATGTGGATGGACTATGTCTTCCAGGAGGTCTTTGGATTGCAGCAGAGATTTTCCGCCAAGACGGCCGATCTCTTCTATGACACCATCGCAGAAAAGCTGAAGACGCCGGAGTTTTTGCCGCGCGCCCTCTATGAGCGATTCAATCTGGAGGTGCTGGCAACCACGGATTCTCCCATCGACTCATTGGACGATCACAAGGCGATACGCGCGTCGGGATGGAAAGCGAGGATTGTGCCAGCCTTCAGGCCTGACCTGGTCGTTGATCCAGAATTTGCCGGATTTTCACAATCGATTGTCAAACTGGGCGAACAAACCGGCGAAGACACCTCTAGCTGGAAAGGCTACCTGAACGCGCTTCGCAAGTCGCGTCAGCGCTTCAAAGAGCTTGGCTGCACCTCAACGGACCACGGCCATATGACAGCAGAGACTGCCGATCTGCCTTTGTCCGAAGCCACCGAATTGTTCAAGAAGGTATTCACTGGCAAGGCCGACAAGCGCGAGCGAGTGATGTTTCAGGCGCAGATGCTGACGGAGATGGCGCAGATGAGCATGGAAGACGGGCTGGTGATGCAGATTCATCCCGGAAGCACGCGCAACCACAACCTCAAGGTCTATGAGGAGTATGGCCGCGATGTGGGCGCCGATATTCCCCGGCCAACCAATTATGTGGATGCTCTACGGCCTTTGCTGAACCGCTTCGGCAACGAGAGCAAGCTGACGATCATTCTATTCACGTTGGATGAGACGACCTATAGCCGCGAATTGGCTCCTCTGGCGGGGCACTACCCGTGTCTGCGTTTGGGTCCATCGTGGTGGTTCCACGACAGTCCGGAGGGCATGATGCGCTTCCGTGAACAGGCAACCGAGACCGCAGGCTTCTACAATACGGTCGGGTTCAACGACGACACGCGTGCTTTTCTTTCCATTCCCGCGCGTCACGATGTGGCACGACGCATCGATTGCGCATTCCTGGCCCGGCTGGTTGCCGAACATAGGCTAGACGAAGATGAAGCATATGAGGTAGCGTACGAACTGACCTACGGGCTGGTGAAGAAGGCTTACAAACTGTAAGGGCAAGATATGGGGGAGAGCGTGGGATTAGAAAGACAACTGGGAGCAGTTACATCTGCCGGCGCGCGGATAGGGAATGTGCGCTGGGGCATCTGCGCCATGCTCTTCGCCGCCACCACGATCAACTATATGGATAGGCAGGTGCTGGGGCTTCTAAAGCCCACCCTGATGCTCGGCTCGGACCAAGGCGGCATCGGCCTGACCGAAAACAGTTACGGAACGGTTATTGCTTTCTTTACTCTTTTCTATGCGCTTGGCCAGCTGGGCGCGGGACGCTTAGTAGACAAAATAGGAACGCGTATCGGCTTTATGGTCATCATGGCCGTCTGGAGTGTATCGGCGATGTGCCACGCGCTGGTCAACTCAGTATTTCAACTCGGTGTAGCCCGCGCCTGCCTTGGAATCGGCGAGTCCGGCAACTTTCCCGCCGCCAACAAGACCAATGCTGAGTGGTTTCCGCAGAAGGAGCGGTCGTTCTCTTTCGGCATCTTCAACTGCGGCGCTAACATTGGCGTGATCCTAGCTACACTCCTGGTGCCGATCGCTGTCCACTACTTTGGCTGGCACTCTGCATTTCTGATCACGGGATTCTTTTCAGCCTCATGGATTCTTTTGTGGTTCTTCAAATATCACAAGCCCACGGAACATCCCACGTTGTCCGCGGCTGAGCTTGCCTACATCAACCAGGATCCCCCGGAGAAGCCTGGCCCATCCATGCCATGGGTTGAGTTGTTTGGCATCCGTCAGACTTGGGCCTATGCCATCCCAAAATTTCTTACCGATCCCATTTGGTGGTTCTATCTATATTGGTTGCCGGGCTACTTCAGCGACAGATTTCATCTGAGTCTTTTTGGCCTAGGTCTGCCGATTCTGATTGTTTACAACGCGTCGGCTATAGGCAGTATTTATGGAGGCTACCTACCCGCGACTTTCATTCGCATTGGCCTATCAGCAACACGCGCCAGGATAGCGGCCATGCTTCTGTGCGCCTGCCTTGTAGCTCCGGTTTTTATGATCAACTACACAAACTCTCAGTGGGCTGCGATCGGGCTGCTTAGCTTGGCAGCGGCCGCACACCAAGGCTGGTCGGCTAACCTTTTTACCACGGCGTCGGATATGTTTCCTCGCAGCGCCGTAGGATCAGCTACGGGCATCGGTACCATGGCCGGAGCGGTGGGGGGCTTCCTGTTTGCCAGATATATCGGCCATATTTTGCAACTAACGCAGGGTGACTATTCGATCTTGTTCATCATAGCCGCCAGCGTCTATCTGGTTTCGCTGCTCATCAACGTCCTGCTTGCTCCGGGACTGAAAAGGGTGGAATTCGCCGCATGAGTCTTTATTGCTCAGTAGGAAGTACCGATACCGATCTGACACCACGGCAGTTGAACGATTTGCTGGTGGAGGGATTGGCCAAGCTAGGGTCACGCAACAAAGTGCTGGCCGTGCCGCCCGATCAAACTCGCGCGCACTCGCGCGCCGGCGATTTGACGCGCTACGCGTGGAAGCACTATGGCGACCGGCTGAAGGCGGTTCTGCCCGCGCTGGGAACGCACACAGCGATGAAGCCCGAGCAGATTGCGGCAATGTTTGGCGATATGCCGCTGGATCTCTTCAAGGTGCATAACTGGCGCACGGACATCGAGACGCTGGGCGAGGTTCCGGCGGAGTTCATCCGCGAGCAGTCGGAAGGCAAGCTGAATTATGAGTGGCCGGCGCAGGTCAACAAGCTCATCTCGCAGGGCGGCTTCGATCTGATTCTCTCCATCGGGCAGGTCGTGCCTCATGAAGTGATCGGCATGGCCAACTACAACAAGAACATTCTGGTGGGCACGGGAGGCCGCGACGGCATCAATCGCAGCCACTATCTGGGCGCAGTCTACGGGATGGAGCGGATTATGGGCCGCGCCGTCAATCCTGTGCGCAACGTGCTGAACTACGCCGCCGATCACTTTTTGAAGCAATTACCCATTGTTTATGTGCAGACCGTGGTGAGCCGCAGGGCGGATGGCGGACTGGCGGTGCGCGGCCTGTACATCGGCAATGATATGGAGTGCTTCACGAAGGCTGCGGAGTTGAGCCTTAAGGTGAACTTTGAGATGCTCGACGAGCCGATCAAGAAGGCTGTCGTCTATCTCGATCCCGAGGAGTTTCACTCCACATGGCTGGGGAACAAAGCCATCTATCGCACGCGCATGGCTCTGGCCGACGGTGCTGAATTGATCGTGCTTGCTCCGGGCGTGAAGGAATTCGGTGAAGACAAGACCATCGATGCGTTGATCCGCAAATACGGCTACCGCGGCACTCCGGCAACACTCAAGGCTGTCGAAGCCAATGCTGACTTAGCCAACGATTTGAGCGCGGCGGCGCACCTGATTCACGGTTCGTCTGAAGGGCGCTTCAGGATAACCTGGTGCCCTGCTTTTTTAACTCAGAAAGAAGTTGAGGGCGTGGGCTTCAGTTATGGAGATTTGAATGCCATGCTCAAGCGCTACGACCCGAGCAAGCTTTCGCTGGGACCCAATAAGGCCGGTGGCGAAGAGATTTTCTTTATTTCCAACCCAGGGCTGGGGCTGTGGGCGCACCGCAGCCGCTTTTAATTGGAAGAGAGTGTGAAAAGAGAGGCATGAAACTTCCGAAATATTCCGTAGGTACCGGAGACCGGTTCGCGCACCAGGCCAAGGCGCAGTTGCAGGCCTGCATCAAGGCTCTAGAGGCAGGCGTTGAAGTGGTTCCGGTGTGGAACAAATCGAACCGGGAACATAGCATCATCGGCTCCAAGCCGGCCTCGACACGCGCTGCCGCTGATGCCGCCGTCAAGGCGCTGAGCTGGAAGCTGCCCTATTTTTGCGACGCCGACCACATTACGCTTCAGACCGTTGGGCGGTTTCTTGACGCATGCGACTTTTACACGCACGACGTGGCTGACTTTATCGGCCAACCTTCGCCGGAAGCTGAGATCGATCAATTTGTAGGCAAGCATAAAGGATTACTGGGACACATTCAGCTCGAAGGAGTCAGCGCCAGCTTCGAGATTACGACGGAGATTCTGCGCCATTCCGCGCAGAAATATCTGACCGCCGTAAAGAAGGCCGGCGAGATTTATCGCACCATCGCGGCCGCCAAGGGGGAAGGGAAGTTTATCGCCGAAGTCTCAATGGATGAGACCGACAATGCGCAGAGCCCCGTGGAACTGCTGATAATTCTGGCGGCCATTAGCGATGAAGGCATTCCCGTGCAGACCATTGCGCCCAAGTTCAGCGGCCGCTTCAACAAGGGCGTGGATTATGTGGGAGACGTGGCGCAATTCGAGCGCGAGTTTGCGCTCGATGTAGCGGCTATCGGCTACGCGGTAAAACACTTTGATCTGCCGGAGAATCTCAAGCTGAGCGTGCATTCAGGGAGCGACAAGTTTTCCATTTATCCGGCGATTCACGCGACGATGAAGAAATTTGACGCTGGCGTTCACCTTAAAACAGCGGGAACGACGTGGCTGGAGGAATTGATTGGATTGGCTGAAGCCGGGGGCGAGGGACTAGCACTAGCCAAGGAGATTTACGCCAGGGCTTTTGCGCATCAAGAAGAACTGTGCGCGCCTTACGCTACTGTCATCGACATCGACACGGCCAAGCTGCCATCGCCCGCGGAAGTCAATGGCTGGGCTTCAGAACAGTACATCTCGGCCTTGCGCCATGTGCGCGGAGCGGCGGCTTATAACAGCAGCCTGCGCCAGTTGCTGCATGTCGGCTTCAAGGTTGCAGCCAAGATGGGACGCCGTTATCTGGATTTGCTCGAAGCCAATGAAGCCGTTATTGCTAAGAACGTGACCGAGAATCTCTACGACCGGCACATCGCTCCTGTTTTTCTTGGACGAAGCGTTTGAATTTTATGATCCTTTGATCTGGACGAAGATACGAAATACGAAAGGGAGTGCGAAATGGGTAAAACGGAAGCTGCGGGCAAAGAACAAAAGCAGGGATGCGGACAATGCGTCTTCGATCTGGCAGAACTGACGAAGATGTACGACTTTAGCGGGAAGACGGTGGCCATCACCGGAGGCTCCGGAGTTCTGGGCGGCGAAATAGTTTGCGCGCTGGTCGGATGTGGCGCAAATGTTGCCAGTTTAGATGTAAATATCGAGGCCAGCAAGGCGCTGGTGGAGCGAATGGGAGCGCGCGGGAAGCAGATTTCTCTTTTCAAGTGCGACGTTCTCGATCGCGAAAATATATTCAGGACTGCTGAAGAGGTGGTAAGCCGTTTGGGCAAGCTGGATTGTTTGATCAACGGCGCGGGAGGCAATAAGCCTCAGGCCACGACCAGCCCGGAATTGAAATTCTTCGACCTACCGCCCGAGGCGGTGCGCTGGGTCTTCGATTTGAATATCATGGGAACGATTCTGCCCTCGCAGGCATTTGGAAAAATCATGGCAGATCAAGGGCATGGCAATATTCTGAATATTTCGTCGATGAACGCCTTCCGGCCTCTGACGCGGATTCCCGCTTACTCCGCGGCCAAGGCCGCGGTGAGCAACTTTACGCAATGGCTGGCCGTGCACATGGCGCAGGAATACTCGCCACAGATACGCGTGAACGCCATCGCGCCCGGCTTTTTTCTCACCAACCAGAACCGTTTTCTGCTGACCGACAAGGATACAGGCGAGTGGACGGTGCGCGGCAAAACCATTGTGGGACACACTCCGATGGGACGCCTGGGCGAGCCCAAGGATCTTCTGGGGTGCGTGCTTTGGCTGCTCTCGCCGGCTTCGGATTTCGTGACCGGCGTGGTGATTCCAGTCGACGGCGGATTTTCCGCATTCAGCGGAGTGTGAGCAATAAGGGGATGAAGATGAAGGTGGAGCTTTTTGCAGGCGGAGTTTTGATTCTGCTAGGAGCGGCAAACTGTTTCGCAGGACAGGGAGCCACGCCGCCAGCCAGTCTCAATCCCAAAGCAATGCCGCGGATAGCCGTCGTCGATGAACGCTTTCAGTCCTACAACATCGAAATGGTGGAGGTAACGGGCGGGCGCTTTTGGAAGCCATATGCCAGCAAGGTTGACGAGAGTCCGGCAGCGGTAAAGCAGACCAACTCGAATCAGCCAACCGGCATGGACCCATCGTTGTATCAATACCGGTCTCCAATCGATTTGAGCAACGCCCGGCTGCGCAAACTGGCAGCAGCTCTGGGGCCGGCGTATTTGCGCGTCAGCGGAACCTGGGCCAATACCACGTATTTCCAGAACACCGATGAATCTGCGATGGCCACACCACCAGATGGATTCAAGGGAGTTCTGCCCCGCAAACAATGGAAGGGCGTGGTTGATTTCTCCCATGCTGTGAACGCGGAAATTGTGACTTCCTTTGCTGTCTCAGCAGGAACGCGCAACGCTGACGGCGTATGGACCCCGGAGCAGGCGCGGCAGATCGCCGAGTACACAAAATCGATTGGCGGCAGCATTGCCGCGGCTGAGTTCATGAACGAACCGAATCTTGCAGAGATTGGGGGCGCGCCGAAGGGCTACGATGCGGCGGCTTATGGCCGTGATGTCAAAATCTTTCACGCTTTCGCGGAGAAAGAACTTCCCGGAATGTTGTTCCTTGGTCCCGGGTCCGCTGGCGAAGGCACGCAGAGGTTGACGCCGTCATCCATGCACACGCTCACCAGCGACGACATGCTCACAGCCACGGGTCCGGTTTTCGATGCAATTTCCTATCACTTCTATGGCGGAGTATCGAGTCGCTGCGCAGGCTTCGGCATGACCGCAACGACATCAGCCGCGGCGGCGCTCACGGAGGATTGGCTCGCACGCACCGAGCACATCGAAGAATTCTACGGCGGCCTGCGCGATCGCTTTGAAGCTGGGAAACAACTCTGGCTAACGGAGACTGCACAGGCTGCGTGCGGCGGAGATCGCTGGGCATCGACTTTCCTGGATAGCTTTCGATATCTGAATCAACTGGGCACTCTGGCAAAGCGCGGCGTGCAAGTGCACATGCACAATACGCTGGCGGCCAGCGATTACGGTTTGCTCGATGAGAAGACATATCAGCCACGCCCAAACTACTGGGCCGCGCTGCTGTGGCACAAGCTGATGGGGACTACGGTTCTCGATGCTGGCGCATCACCCGCACCAAACCTATATGTGTACGCGCAATGCATGCGTAATCAGCCCGGCGGAACAGCTCTTCTGGTTATCAATGCAGACACCACCAAGGCGCAGTCACTCGTATTTCCTGTCGCATCGGAGCGCTACACACTTACCGCGCAAAACCTTCAGGATACGAATGTGCAACTGAATGGGAAGGAACTGGAGCTTGGCGCGGATGATACGCTGCCGGAGTTGAAGGGAATTGCAACCCACTCAGGAGCGCTAGTGTTTGCCCCGTCAAGCATTACATTTCTGGCCTTGCCTAAGGCGCATAACCCCAGCTGCCGCTAGGTTAGCGCAATTGAACCTTCGCGCCCGCCTGACTCATAATCGGCTCGCCGGTTTCGGGATGCACTGTGACGTGCTTTCCGGTCACTTCAGCATAGGCAATTACCAGGCCAGTTTTGGCACTGATCGATACTTTGCGCAAAACGACGCCTGAGATGGGCGCTTCCGGTAAGCCGACAATCGCTCCCGCAGCAGTGCTGCCAGTGGCTGTCACATTTTCCAGCACAATATCGTGGAAGTGGGGAGTGAGCCGGGTGACGGGTTGCGCCGTTTCCGTGCCCGGCGGAAGAATTTTAGGATAGTACTCGCTGATTACCAGAGCGTTCTTCACGTCCTTCATCGTAATGTTGCGGAAGAGCAGATGGCTGACATCGTTGCCTCGGTCGCGGTTGGCCTTGACGCGAATGCCGTTGTCCGTGCCCTCAAAATGAATGCGCTCGGCGCGGATGTTCTGCGCTCCCCCGGCAATCTCGCTGCCGATGGAGAGGCCGTGTCCGTGCAGAAAGGTGCAATCGGTAATGGTAATGTTGCGGCTGGGATCGTCCGGCCCCGGAGAATTGATGGGACCTGATTTGATGGCGATGTTGTCATCGCCCACGTCGGCAAAGACATGGTCGATGACCACATTAGAGGAGGAGAAGGGATCGATGGCGTCGGTGTTAGGCGAGCGTGCAGGCGCCAGAACCCTGATGTTGCGAATGATTACATCGTCGGAATAATAAGGAACCAGTTGCCACATGGGCGAATTCTGAATGGTGACTCCCTCGACGCGGAGGTGCTTGCAATGATCGAAGATGATAAGCTTGGGGCGCGGATGACCCGAGCCAAGGACGCCGGCATTTTTAAGGGCGCGCGCCTCCTGCCACCAACTCTCACCATTGCCGTCAATCACGCCTTCGCCGGTGATGGCGACATTTACGGCGTTGACGGCGCCGACCAGCGGTTGCAGATCGGGCAGATGAAACATGGTTATGGGCGGATAGTCCGCGTGGTCGGGAGAGCCAAGCAGCGTGGCGCCTTTGTCCAGTTGCAGCGTGATGTTGCTCTTGAGCATGATGGGAGCGCTCAGATAGGTGCCGGCAATCAGGTGAACCGTGCCGCCGCCTTGCTTATCGCAAGCGTCGACGGCCGCCTGAATTGCTGCTGTATCTTTGCTAACCCCGTCGCCCTTCGCGCCATATGTGCGCGGATCGCAGCCAGAGGATGAACCGAACGCGTTAGTCGAAACGGCCGTGAAGACAGCTACTATCGTGAGTAACAACCAACTATGTTTGATGGATAATCTACGCCGAACCATTCCGACTCCTCGCATACCGGATTGATCTTTTATCAGCATACGACATACAGGCGTGGGTAATAAGTAGATTCGATCAGGCTGGAGACGATGACCTGGTGTATGCCAAGATGATAGAAAGAAGAGATAGCTGGAAAGAGGCCGGGGAGACAGGCATGTCAGGCAAGAAGATCGATTTATTAGCAGGCCTTGCGGCCGTATTGGTTCTGGCAAGCGGGCTGGTTACTCCCGCGCAAACGGCAGGCCAGGCGTGGCTGCGATACGATGACTCGCACAGCCGAATCTTCATACCCGTCAAGGTGCGCGCTCTGGGAAATGGCGCATTGGAGAAATCCGGCGTTGAGGAACTGCAACGCAGCCTGCCAACAATCTCCGACTTGGGGCTGACGGCGCGCACGAGGCAAATCATCGGCGGGGAAACCATCATCGGCACGGTGGAGGAAGTGCGCAAGGCCTTTCCGGAGCTGCCGGTGCCCACAGATCTTGAAGCGGAGGGCTATTGGATCTACTGGAGCGGCGCCAGCGCCGATCAGACCCTGATTATCGCCGGCGCGGATCAGCCTGGCGTTCTTTACGGCGTCTTTGCTCTACTCCGCATTCCCGCCAGAGGCGAAGCCTTCAATCTGCACGACCACCCGTTGAGCGAGCATCCGGCCATGCCTATCCGCTGGGTGGATGAATGGGACAATCCGGACGGGTCGATTGAGCGCGGCTATGCTGGCCGGTCGATATTTTTCGAGGGTGGAAATGTCCGAGAAGATCTGACGGCGGTAGGCGAGTATGCACGGCTACTGGCCTCGGTGGGCATCAATGGCTGCAACATTAATAACGTCAATGCCGCTCCGCAGCTAATCGACTCAGAGCATCTCAAGCAAGTTGCACGCATTGCTGACTCGATGCGTCCCTGGGGCGTACACGTGGCAATGAGCGTGGCGCTTGCCAGCCCGCAGAAGATTGGCGGCCTTGCAACCTATGACCCTGCTGACTCGACGGTCAAGGCCTGGTGGGCGGCCAAGGTCAACGAAATATATACACTCATTCCCGACTTCGCAGGCTTTACCGTCAAGGCCGACTCTGAAGGCCAACCCGGCCCAGCCAGCTTTGGCCGCACGCCCGCTGACGCCGCCAACACGCTGGCCGCAGCGCTCGCACCCCACGGCGGCGTGGTTCTGTATCGCGCCTTTGTCTATAACCATCACCTTGGCTGGCGCGACCCGAAGGCCGACCGCGCGCAAGCGGCCTACGACATATTCCACCCCCTTGACGGCACATTCGCACCCAACGTTATAGTGCAGACCAAGGAAGGGCCGATTGATTTTCAGGCACAGGAACCGGTCTCGCCGCTTTTCGCCGGCCTTCACCAGACCAGTCAGGCGATGGAGGTTCAAGTAGCGCAAGAATACACCGGCCAGCAGCGGCACCTGGTTTATCTCGCGCCCATGTGGAAGTGGGTTCTCGATTTCGATCTGCGTGCCGGTGACAGATCTACGCCGGTGAAGGAGACCCTCGCGGGAAAGACATTTCATCAGCCTCTGGGAGGCATGGTGGCCGTGGCCGGAATCGGGCGCGACGGCTGGCTCGGATCGCCGCTGGCTATCGCCAATCTCTATGCATTCGGGAGGCTGGCGTGGAATCCCAATCTCTCAGCGGACGAGATTGCCGCCGAGTGGACGCGGCAGAGCATCAGCAACGATCCCGCCGTGGCTGGCACTGTAACGAAGATACTGATGGAATCCTGGTCTGCGTATGTGAATTACACCGGGCCACTGGGGATGCAGACACTCACCGACATTACTGGCTCGCACTACGGCCCCAACATCGAGTCCAGCGAGCGCAACGGCTGGGGAATGTGGCACCGCGCTGACCACCTGGGCGTGGGCATGGATCGCAGCGTAAAGACCGGCACCGGCTTCGCGGGGCAGTACCCGCGTAAATTAGCGCGTGAATATGAGTTGCCGAACACCACACCGGACAATCTATTGCTGTTCTTTCATCACGTGCCCTATACGTACAAGCTGCATACGGGCCAGAGCGTGATTCAGTACATCTACGACAGCCACTACGAGGGCGCGGAGCAGGCTGCACAGTTTGTCCGCGAGTGGGCTACGCTCGAAGGCAAGATCGACCAGCCACTCTACGAAGATGTACGCGCACGGCTGGAATATCAGGAGGGACATGCCATTGTGTGGCGCGACGCCATTGTGCAGTACTTTTTGAAATTGAGCGGAATCCACGACGAGAGGGGACGCGCCGGGCAATACCCCGGACGCATGGAAGCTGAAGACTCCCGCCTCACCGGCTACAATGTGATCGACGTGAATCCGTGGGAGGATGCTTCCAGGGGCAAAGCGGTCAGTTGTGATGAGCCGGTGACACCCAACCTTAGAAGTGACGAAAAACCATATTGCACTGCTGAGTGGACCTGGAACGGTAAAGAAGGCATGTACAACATCGCCGTGCAGTACTTCGATCTGCAAGGCGGCATTGCGAAGTTCACACTACTGCTTAATGGCCATCCGTTAGAATCATGGGCCGCTGACGCTGCGCTGCCCTCCAGACGCCCCAACGGCGACAACTCCACGCGCCACACCGTTTGCGGCATTGAACTCAAGCCTGGGGATGTGTTGCGCGTGGAAGGAACACCGGACAAAGACGATCGCGCCGTGCTCGATTACATCGAGGTTACGCCCGTTGCTCCCCACAATAAAACTGGCCAATAACGCCCTATACTAGTAGAGTTCCAGACGAAGACCCGGCTCAGAGAAAAAGCCGGGAGGATGAGCAAACCCGGGAGGAAATCCACTCATGCTGTCTCGCCGCTGGCTTTCTGTTGTCGCTGTAGTTTTTGCGCTCTTCGCTCCATACGCCTCCGCGCAACAGGAGGCCTGGCTGGACACCAAACTTTCTCCGGCGGAGCGCGCACACGCCCTAGTTGGCCGCATGACGCTGGATGAAAAGGCTAGTCAGCTTGAAGACTGGGCCACGGCGATTCCTCGCCTAGGGATTCCTGACTACCAGACATGGAATGAGGCTCTGCACGGGGTGGCCCGCGCGGGCTACTCGACCGTATTTCCCCAGGCCATCGGCATGGCCGCTACCTGGGACACTGGTATTGTTCGTGAGATGGGAAAAACTATTTCCACCGAGGGCCGCGCGAAGTATAACCAAGCCCAGAGAGAGGGCAACCATCGCATCTTTTATGGGCTGACCTTCTGGTCGCCAAACATCAATATCTTTCGCGATCCCCGCTGGGGACGCGGCCAGGAAACCTACGGCGAAGACCCGTACCTCACTTCCCGGCTGGGCGTGGCCTTTGTCGGCGGCGTTCAGGGAGACGACCTCAATCACCTGCGCGCGGTGGCTACCAGCAAGCACTTTGCCGTGCACAGCGGGCCCGAGACACTGCGCCACGGTTTCAACGTCAATCCCTCGCCGCGCGATCTGGAAGAGACTTATCTGCCAGCATTTCGCGCTACCGTTGTTGAGGCACACGTGCAGTCGGTGATGTGCGCCTACAGCTCCATCGACGGCTGGCCGGCCTGTACCAACAAGATGCTGCTCAAGGAGCATTTGCGCGACGCGTGGGGCTTTAAGGGCTTTGTGGTCTCAGATTGCGGCGCTATCGTGGACGTGAACCAGGGCCACAAGAAGACTACAGACATCACCCACGCTGCCGCCATGTCGCTCGAAGCGGGCACCGATCTCTCGTGCAGCATCTGGACCCCCGGTTTCAACACACTGGCCGATGCGGTTCGCCAGGGGCTGGTTAGCGAAGAGCTGGTTACCCAAGCAGCAGAGCGGCTCTACACAGCGCGCTTTCAGCTTGGACTTTTTGACCCGCTAGACGCAGATTGGGGCGATCTAGTTTCATACTCCGAGGATGCATCGCTCGAACATCGCCGAATTTCGCTGAAGGCGGCAGAAGAGAGCATCGTGTTGCTGAAGAACAATGGCGTTCTTCCGTTGAAGAGCGCGCCCGGCCACATTGCGGTCATCGGCCCTACGGCAGATTTGCTACCGTCTATATTGGGCAACTATGTCGGAACGCCGGTCAATCCTGTCACGCCGCTGGACGGAGTGAGGGCTCAATTCAAGACTTCGCCGATTCTCTACGCACAGGGCTCGACGCTGGCGGAGGGTGTTGGCGTGCCTGTGCCGAGGACAGCCTTCGGCCTCAATAAGGGCCTGAAAACCGAATTTTTTGCCACTTCCAACTGGACTGGCCGCCCGGTGTCAATCGTGACGCAACCCAACGTGCAAACCGACTGGGAGAACGCTCTGCCGGTGCCGGAATTGGCCACGTATGACTACTCCGTGCGCTGGAGCGGTACGATCACAGTGCCCGCCCCCGGCCACTACGTTTTCACACTCGAAGCGGGAGACAGCTTTCCCTATTCGCCGGTGGAGAGTTATCGCTTTGTTCTCGATGGCAAAGTGCTCGGCGAAGGCAGTCTGCGCCAGGGGAACGATATTTCTGTGATGGGCAAGTTCCAGATCATTCCTGGCGCATCAATAGCTGCTCCGCCGGTTATGCAGTTCTCCATAGTTCCCTCCATTGCGGTCGACTTTACCGACACCAAGTCGCATGATTTCCGCCTGGAGTACTCCCACGCCGGGGACCAGGCTGGCGGCGGCATCACCCTCAAGTGGAATGCTCCCGCCCAGGTGCAGCTCGACGAAGCCGTGGCCCGAGCCAGGGAAGCCGATGTGGTGATCGCGTTTGTGGGCCTCTCGCCGCAGCTTGAAGGCGAGGAGATGCGCATCAAGATCGACGGCTTCGAGGGCGGCGACCGCACCAGCCTTGAGCTGCCCGCGCCTCAGCAACAACTTCTGGAAGCTGTTGCCGCCACGGGCAAGCCGTTGGTTGTGGTCTTGCAGAGCGGTAGCGCGGTGGCGCTGAACTGGGCCAACCAACACGCCGATGCCATTCTTGAAGCGTGGTATCCCGGCGTCGAGGGCGGCACGGCTATAGCCCACACCCTCGCCGGCGTGAACAACCCCGCCGGCCGTTTGCCGGTGACGTTTTATGCCTCGCTCGACGGCCTGCCCGCCTTTACTGACTATGCACTTCACGATACAACGGGGGCTCGCACTTATCGGTATTTCACCGGCAAGCCTCTGTGGGGCTTCGGCTATGGGCTCAGCTATTCCTCGTTTAAGTACGGCCCGGTGAAGTTGTCTGCTAAGACACTCAAGGCGGGCGACCCAATTACCGCGACAGTCACAGTCACTAACACGAGCACTGTCCCAGGAGACGAGGTGGTCGAAGCCTACCTCAAGACCCCACAACCGGATGGCCCAATTCACTTCCTAGTGGGCTTTCAGCGGGTACACCTTGAGGCGGGAGCAAGCCGCGAAGTCAGCCTCACCCTCGATCCCCGCTCGCTGTCGAGCGTAGATGATCAGGGCATCCGCTCCATCCTGCCCGGCAAATACGCGTTGAGTATGGGCGGCTCCCAACCGCAGGACACCGAAGCGAAATCCGCTGCCGTTTTCTCCATCACCGGTTCGTTGAAATTGCCAGAATAGCAGTCCGTTTGTAGGGTATTATTCGTTCATCGAAGTTATTGATAGGGCTTCCACGCGGCCGGTCATGACAGATCACGCTGCGGAAATAGGATCGCGTTAAGTGCTATATTATAGTAGTTGAGCGTGTAGTGATAGAATAACTTCTCAACCCTGGGAGTCCATGGTTTTCTGCGGACCACTGTCAGAGAACGTCGCGTGGATATGATTTAGTTCACGTGTCGAACGTTATTCGACTTGAGCGAATGGGTCGCGCGGTGTAATCGGATGAGACCTATTCCCTGCTGGCTTTGATCTTTCGCACCTGTGGGCCGCTGAATCACAAGATAGTATGACCTTACAATTTAAGTGAGGACCGGGAAGGCTAACCGACCAAGACGATGATGAAAAATGCTTATGAAGTAGGGAATCCCGATTGGAATCTGAGCCCGATGACCGGGATGACCAGGAAACACTACATCGACTGCGCGAAGTATGTGCTCGAACGGGCATTCCGGCACGTGAAGTCGTTCGACTCGCCCATCGTGTTTCCGCACGTGCCGGGCAAGTCGTATCCACAGCCAAATGCCCCGGAATGGCGTCATCGCTCCGACGAGTTCGAAGCACTGGAGAGGACCTTCAATCTGGCGGCCCCGCTGATCCATGTGGATCCAGAGGCCAGTATCAACGGCATCAAACTGCGCGATTATTACACCCATCACTTCTACAATGCGATGACGCCGGGGCATGTGAACAGCCTGCCCATGCCCGAGGATCTGCCGGACGCCACCTATCAGTTCACCTGCGAGTTCGGCGGTTTGGCGAAGACGCTGTTGCTGATGCCCGATGTTCTGCGGCCGTACCTGACCGAAAAGCAGCGCGATGAAATGGCCGTAACAATTTCCAAATGGGCGCATTACCGCACGACGCAGAACAATTGGCGGGTATTCAACATTTGCGCGCTCTCGTTTCTCAAGAAAAACGGATATGACATCGACGACGATCTGCTGAAAAGCCACCTGCAGTGGATTGCGTCGTATCATGCGGGCAACGGCTGGTATCTGGAGCAGAGCTACAACTACTACACCATCAGCTTGTTTGTCGTTTACGGCACGATATGGAGCCGTGCCTTTGGCCGCGAGCATTATCCTGATATTGCCGGCGTGCTCGAAAAGAGTTTCCAGGAACTATTCAAGACGTATACCAGCTTCTTCGGGCGTGACGGCTATATCAATATGTGGGCCAGAAGCATCTGCTACCGCCTATGGATTTCTGGAGGCTTTCCGGTGTCGTTTCTGCTTACCTCGGAACCCCCGATCGATCCCGGTTGGGCGAGGCGGCTCTGTTCCGGATCGCTTCTGCAATTCACTGGCCGGGAAGACTTTTATGAGAACGATATACCCAGCCTCGGCTTTTATCCCCATCGGGAATTTGCGATTCAAAGATACAGTTGTTCGGCAAGCCCATTCATCATGTTTCTACCGTTTATCAGCCTTGCTCTGCCGGAAGATTCTCCCTTCTGGACGGCTAAAGAGAATGATGGAATGTGGGAAGACTTAGGAAATCGCTCGAAACGGACGGTGCTCGAAATGCCGGGCATCGTTCTGGTGAACCACGGCAGCAGCGGCTCTTCCGAGATCGTTTCCGGCAAGGTGTACGACAGCGATCACAACTACTCCAAGCTGGTTTTCAATACACATTTCCCATGGGAAAATCACAATCCCAATGGCGGCACATCCCAGGAGTATAGTTTTCGCAGCCTCGATCCTCGCGATTTGAGAGGAGTGGACATCAACTTCTACCTCACAGGACGCGCGGTCGATAACGCCGCATCGAAGAGCGCCGCCTACGTAACCTCGCAAAGCATTCTCTTCAACGGCGTGCGGGATGGCGTGCTATACCGCCAATTGATCATGCGGAAACCGCCCAACAACGGAGTTGGATACATCATTGACCTCGCGGAGATCACGGTACCGGGTGGCGTGATCCGCGTCGACCGCTGCCGACTGGCGTTTGAGCATGAGCTCACGCTCGGCCATTTCGGCCTGCCGCATTTTGGCGGGAAGAAGGCCACGTTGCAGGCATTTGAGGACGAGAAGAAGAAGGGAATCACAGCCTCGATTCCGGGCAGATCAGTGGCGATGATCGCTTATGGCGGCTGGGACACGATTCAGAGCCAGGTTCATAGCGGCTTCAATGCGGAAGCGGAGGAGAGCACCGTGCTGTTCGTCCATCGCAAACGAACCGCCAAGAATCCGGCGATGGAATTGATGATTACGGCGATGCTGCATAAGACCGATGACACTCCATGGACGCCGGAAGCATTGGATGTGGTGAAAGCGATCCGGATTACGGAGGTGACTTCTTCCGGCTCCGTGTTGGGAGCGGAGATCACGCTGGCAGATAATACGGCTCACATGGTGGACTTCAAGAATATCGACGGACTTAAGAACTGCTGATACAGTAAGGAGGGAAGTTTCGGGTTATCGCTTGTGGGCAGCAGCGAACGCGATTGCACACTGCGAGCGAAGCTGGACTAGAAAGAAACAATCGTGGACCGGGAGGTCCACGCTACAGCCGGCCGGGAGGCCGGCGCTACAGTTTCATGCCTTCGTGAGTTGGCAGCACCGTGGGTCTGACAAGGAGATATGGTGATTACTCGAAGAGATTTGTTTGTTGCATTGTTCGCCATCGCCGGCACAGCCGGGGTTATGGCCCTTGCCGACCAGGCTCCGGTGATGGGCTCGGCGGTCTTCGATTGGAAGACGATTGCAGCCAAACCGACGGAGGTTGGCTCGGTGCGCTCGTTCTTCAAGGCGCGGACGGCAACGCTGGACGAACTGGAGATGCACGTGACGACGCTGCTGCCGGGCAAGGCTTCGCATCCCCCGCACAGGCACCCGAATGAAGAGCTGATCATCGTGATGCAGGGCACAGTGGAAACCCTGTCGAACGGCGAGTGGAAGCGGGTGGGGCCGGGTTCGGTGATCTTCAACGCCTCGAACCAGCTACACGGGTTGAGAAACGTAGGCACCGGTGAGGCCGTTTATCACGTCATCAATTGGAAATCCGCCGTTACTCCAGAAGCGCAGCAACACTGAGCCGGCGCGGCGATACATGGAAAGGATCTGGATTTATGCAAATTGAGACAATAGGCCGGCGTAACTTTCTGAAGACCATGGGAGCAGCGGGCATGTTATCAACATTGCCGGAGACAGCCTTTGGGTTGCATGCGGGAGGCGGGCATATTGCGCATGAGGTCGCCGCGCCTGGAGCCGACGAGGAAGCGAAGCCGAAATACTCTATCAAGTTTGCAGTGATCGGCCTTGACCATGCCCACATCATGGGCATCACGGCAGCCGTGATTCGCGGCGGCGGGGAACTGGCCGCTTTCTATTCGACGCTTCCCAGGGAGATTGCCGGATTTCAGAAGATCTATCCGCAGGCGCGTTTGGCGAAGAGCGAGGAGGAGATTCTGGATGATCCATCGATCCAGCTTGTGGCCAGCGCGTCGATTCCAAATTTGCGCGCTCCGCTCGGCATCCGCGTAATGAAACACGGCAAGGACTTTCTCAGCGACAAGCCGGCCATCACCACGCTGGAACAACTGGCCGAGGTGAGCAAGGTCTCCGCCGCGACCGGAAAAATGTTTGCCATCATGTATAGCGAGCGGCTGGAGGTGCGCGCCGCCGTGCAGGCCGGTTATCTGGTCAAGGCTGGAGCTATTGGCAAGGTGGTGCAGACGATTAATATTGCGCCCCACCAGGTGAATGCCCCCATCCGTCCCGATTGGTTTTGGGATCCGGTGCAGTTTGGCGGCATTTTGTGTGACATTGGATCGCATCAGGCGGACCAGTTTGTCTACTATACCGGCTCGACGACAGCATCCGTGACGGCGTCGCAGATTGCGAATGTGAATCATCCTGAGCATCCGGAGTTTCAGGACTTCGGCGACATGATGCTGCAGGGCAATGGCGGCGCGGGCTATGTGCGGGTGGATTGGTTTACTCCGGATGGCCTGGGCGTGTGGGGCGATGGGCGGTTGTTCATCCTGGGAACCGAAGGCTATATCGAATTGCGAAAGTATATCGATATCGCAGGACGGCCGGGCGGCAACCATCTGTTTATCGTGGACAAGAAGCAGGCCCGCTACATGGATTGCAGCAACGTAATGCTGCCTTTTGGGCCGCAGTTTGTTGCCGATATCGTGAACCGCACACACACGGCGCAAGATCAGCAGCAATCGCTGTTGGCTGCCGAGCTGGTGCTGAATGCGCAGAAACGCGCCAAGCGACTCAGTTTTACTGCGTAAGCCGGCGTAGGTGGGGACATACTGAAGTTCGAGCAGGAGAGAATTATGAGAGCCATCGGCACGAATGCGGAGTTCCCGCGCAGGACGTTTCTGAAAATGTCGGCGGGAGCGGTGGCGGCGGCGGGCTTTCCGGCGATTGTGCCGTCGAGCGTGATGGGGCAGAAGGCTCCCAGCAACCGCATCAACATCGGAGCGATCGGCGTGGGCCGCATCTCGAGAGGCCATGATCTGCCGGGAATCTGGAAGTACGATCAGGCGCGCATCATGGCGGTTTGCGATCTTGACTCGAAGCGGATGGAAGAGGGCAGGGAGCTGGTCAACGGCTACTATGCCAAGCAGACCGGCAAGGAATACGACGGTGTAACAGGCTACCATGACTACCACGAGCTGTTGGCTAACAAGGACATAGACGCGGTAGTAATCAGCACTCCCGACCATCAGCACGCGATTTTGGCGGTGGATGCGGTGCGCGCCGGCAAGGATGCATACCTGCAGAAGCCGGCATCATTGACCATTGCCGAGGGGCGTGCCATGAGCAACGCGGTAATGGCGTCGGGGCAGATTCTGCAGATTGGCTCACAACAACGGTCGTGGAAACAGTTTCACCGGGCTTGTGAGCTAGTGCGCAATGGACGCATCGGGACGATCAAACACGTAGAAATAGGATTGCCTGGAGACCCCAGCGGGCCTGAAGCGCCGCCCATGCCGACACCTGCCAACCTCGATTACGACGCATGGTTGGGGTCCACGCCCGAGGTCTATTACACAGAGATGCGCGTGCATCCGCAGGAGGGTTTCGACCGCCCGGGCTGGCTGCGCTGCGAACAGTTCGGGGCCGGGATGATTACTGGTTGGGGCGCGCATCATGTGGACACCGCACACTGGGGCATGAATACGGAATACACTGGACCGGTGGAGGTGTGGGGTACGGCGGAGTTTCCACAGCATGGATTATGGAATGTTCACGGCAAATTCCTGACCCATGGCTTCTATGCCAATGGCGTCACCATGGATATCAGCGGAGAGTTTCCCAACGGCATCAAGTTCTATGGCAGCGAGGGATGGATCTTTGTGACACGCGATGTTGAAGTCACGGCCAGCGATCCGAGTGGCAAGCCGCAAACCCTGCAACCGCTGATGGCGAGCGACCCAAAGATTCTGGAGAGCGTGATCGGGGCGGATGAAGTTCATCTGTATCAAAGCGATGACCAGCATGGCAACTGGCTGGAATGCATACGCAGCCGCAAGGCTCCCATCGCGCCGGCCGAGATTGGGCATCGCGCGTGCTCCACTTGCCTGGTACATCATATTGCCATGAAGACGGGACGCAGATTGCACTGGGACCCGGTCCGAGAGCGCTTCCATAATGATGATGAAGCGAACAGCATGTTGTCGCGTCCGCAACGTTTTCCGTACATGATGAGCCAGTAGAAGGTAGCGAAGTAGGCAGATGAAAAACCTGCTATCCTGAAAAGTGGTTTAAGTGACATGCGGACTCAATAGGCAAGAATGAAATCAACCTCGCTGTCGACACCTACAACTCGCGGAATCAAGCGCATCGATCTGGCCTATGTACAGTTGGCGACCAGCGAAAGCGCGCGCGATATCAATCGCGATGTGGTTCTGGAGATCATCCGATCCCAACAGCCAGTATCCCGTGCGGACCTTGCGCGGGCTTCCGGCTTACAACCTAGCACAGTCTCGGCGATTGTGGAGCAGTTGATCGCCGAAAAATGGGTAAAGGAGGGCGCCATTGAACGGCGGCCTCGGGGCAGGCATCCCACGCTGCTGGCGCTCAACGACGGGTTGGTGATTCTGACAGCCGATGTGCGGCCAAAGCAGGCCATTGTCGCGCTACTCGATCTGAATGGGCGATTTCTGGCGCGCGAAGTAGTGCCACTTGCCTCGGAACCGGAGAGCTCCATCAGCAAAATCATCACCTGTATGAAGGCAATGCGCGCAGGCAACACCAATCGCTCCTTTGAGGGTATAGGCATTAGTATGCCCGGCCGCGTTGACTCGGAATCGCAGCGTCTAATTCTTGCTCCCAACCTGAAGTGGGACAGCTACGACATCAAAAGTGACATCGAAAGGGAGATGAGTCTACAGGTTGAACTTACCAATGCCGCCAATGCCTGCCTGCTTGCGGAGCTATGGTCAGGCAAGCTCGACGGCATCCGCAACGCCGTATTGATTACGGTTTCAGAGGGGGTTGGCGGGGCCATTCTAGCAAACGGACAGATTGTAACTAGCCGTAACGGTCTGGCCGGCGAGTTTGGCCACATTCCCATTGACCCCACCGGACCAATGTGCGGTTGCGGACAGTACGGATGTTGGGAGGTCTTTGCATCGTCCAATGCGGCACTTCGATACTACGCGGAGACACGTCCTGAGAGGGTGTCCATCAATATCCATGAACTGCTTCACTTGGCAGAAGAAGAAGATCCTGCCGCGATTGCAGCCTTGACTCGCCAGGCCACTTATCTGGGCCGCGGCCTGCGGCTGGTGACTGCCTCGCTCTCCCCGGAAGTGATTCTGATTGCGGGCGACATTACCACTTCATGGACTCGCATAGGCCCCATCATTCAAGCAGAATTGGAAGCCACCATGCTGGCCGGGGATGCGCCACAGGTGGGAATCACCAGCGACGGAGAATTTGCCAGACTGCGTGGCGCCGCGGCGGTTGTCTTGCAGCGCCATTCTGGCTATCAGCGTTCAGGGTCAAAATCAAGCAGAGGCAAAACTCCGCATACACCCAGTAGTTAGCGCGGCTCAAAGCATTTTATTTTGCATTTAAATAATAGACGCAGGGCAATTCCATTATCTGAGAATATTCCCGAAAATGTGCCTGAATGTGTGAACTATCAAGCAGGCCGACGGGATGTGATACTCTGACGGCTGTGATAAATGGCATGGCGAGCACTTTGAAAGCACTGTGGTGACCGACGTTCTGGCATATTGTTTGACATAAGCTTAATATCATGAGCTCGTAGCAGAGTTGTACGAGGAAGGACAAGCCATGACCGACCAGCATTGGAAGACTCTCGTCGCTGTCGTACGCGGAGAAGAATCCATCCGACCTCTACCGACAGCATTCATCATCGATAGTCCTTGGCTCCCAAATTGGGCAGGCCACACGATCCTGGAATACTTCACAAGCGAAAGTATTTATCTGGAAGACAACCTCAAGGCCATTCGCGCCTTCCCGGAAGCGATTTTCCTGCCGGGTTTCTGGTCCGAATACGGGATGTGCACGGAACCTTCTGCCTTCGGCTCTGTCTCCATTTGGGGGGAGAACGAATTTCCCTTCGCCAGTAAAGTTTTGCATTCTCCGTCCGACATCGAACGTTTGGAAAAGCCTGATCCGCGCAAACATGGCTTGCTGCCCTTTGTGATCAAGCGGCTCCAGCACTTGCAGCCGGAGATCGAAAAGGCCGGCCACAAAATCCGTTTCGCGGTGGCCCGCGGCCCGCTCAATATAGCCTCATTCCTGATGGGAACGTCAGAGTTTTTGGAAGCTCTGAAGACAGAACCGGAGCTGATGCATCGCCTGCTCACCATCGTTACGGACTTTTTAGTGGAGTGGATCGCAGTACAACGCGAAGCATTCCCATCGATTGATGGCATCTTTTTGCTCGACGATATTGTTGGATTTGTGAGCCGCCGCGATTTCGAGACCTTCGGCTTGCCTTATTTGCAGCGCGCATTCAGCGTGGACGTAACTGTGAGGTTCTTCCACAACGATGCGCCGTCGAAGGCTAGCGCACCTTTACTCGAAGAGGCAGGAATCAATCTACTCAATTTTGGCATTCAACATACGCTGAAGGAGATGAAGACCTGGACGAACAACCGGATTGCGCTGATGGGTAACATCCCTCCACGCGATGTGCTGGCCGAAGGAACACCCGCAGACGTGAAGCGCTCGGTCAGGGAGATGCTGAACGCTCTTGATGACCGTTCACGCTTGATTGTTTCGTGTGGTGGAGGAATGCCTCCTCATGCTCCCACGGAGAATATTGAGGCGTTGATATCGACAGTGGCCGAGGTGACGGGGTAGGCTGCGGTCGAAAGAAATGAGGAACCAGGCACCTCAATCATCAAATAATTCCAAAAATCATAACCGCAAGGGTCTTTTCTTCTGTTCCTTGTGAATGTAGAGCATATCTCTCGTACCTAGATAAACTTTGAAACTCATACAAAACATGTAGGATGCGATCCAACAGCATTTATATACCATGTTTATAAGCATTTGAGAGGGTTTATGCCCCATGTTCAAGATTGAGTATTTCAGGTACAGCATAAAATAAAATGATTTTATTCTTGACAATCCCACTAAATCGCTTTTATAGTTCGAGACGCCAATTAAACCGCTTTCAAGACTGTATCCGAAATTATCCGGAATGGGCGGTTTTAGGCTAAAACGATCTACACATCAAATGGAATCAATGAGTTACGGCAGATTTAAGGGTCAACCTCAGCGAGAAGCCTCGCTGATATTGGCAGAAACAACAAAGACAATTCACAGCTTTCAGGAGGAACTCATGTCAGGAAGGCCAGATATGAATCATAGGTTTAAAGCAGGTGCGTTCGGCGTCCTGCTGTTGGTTGCGCTTCTCGCGATTTGTTTGGGAAGCATGACCGCAAATGCCCAGATTCTCTATGGGTCGATCACTGGAACGGTCACCGATACGGTCGGCGCGGTGATTCCCGGATCAGCCATAACGTTAACCAACCAAGGCACGGGCGCAGTACGCAGCGCCACCGCGAACGGCAGTGGCACATATTTGCTTCTCGACGTGCTGCCAGGAGCGTATACGGTTTCCGTTCCGGCCAAGGGGAACTTTGCAGGTACTTCGGTAAAGAACATCCAGGTCGAGGTCAACCGCCAGGTGCGTGTAGACATTGCGCTAAAACCAGCGTCGGTTTCGACCGAGATCACGGTGACCGAGGCGCCGCCGCTGCTGCAAACCGAAACGGCGGAAGTCAACGACGAGATCAACCAGACGCAGCTCACACAAATGCCGATGACCTCCAGCCAAGGACGTAATTTTGAGTCGCTTTACACGATCGTCCCCGGCGCGGCCAATGTTAAGGAGCAAAACTCAACCGGCTCCAATCCGTCGCGAGCCATGTCGGCCAATGTGAACGGCATGAACATGAACGGCAACACGACGCGTATCGATGGCGCAGTCAACTACTATGGCTACCTGCCGTATCTTATTGCTTACGTGCCGCCAGCGGACTCGATTGAGAACGTCAGCATTACAACCAACGACTTCAATGCGGAGCAAGGACAGGCGGGCGGCGCTTCGATCAAGATCACGACCAAGAGCGGCACGCACGATTTTCACGGCAGCGCTTGGGAGTATTACCAGGATGCGGCGATGAACGCGCGGCCGTACACCACAACACGAACAGTGTCGCCGTCGCTTCCCAAAAACATCTTTCAGGAATACGGCGGCAACATCGGCGGCCCGGTCTATCTTCCCAAAATCCTAACCGGCAAGAAGAAGCTGTTCTTTTTCGATAACTGGGAGCGCACCACGCGCCGCCAGTTGATCAGTGGCTTGCAGACGGTGCCTGATTTGAACATGATCAACGGTATCTTCTCGGAAGTTCCAACGAGCATAACGAGTGGCACGAAGACTTATGACACTCACATTTACGATCCTTTTCCGCAGGTGACTGGCTGGGAAAGCTCGGTCAGCCCAACCCTTTGCCCAGTGGTTACTCCGGGCTTCACTGGCCTCGGTCCCGATGACCCCGGGAATTCAACGGCTGGTTATGTGAACTTTAATTGCCGCCCGACCTTCACCGCTGAGTATGGCGAGACGGGAACCGGTGTCAATACCATCCCCTCAGGCCGTCAATCGTCGGCCACAAAGACGATGATTGCGAATTTGAGCGCCATCGCGACGTCGATTGGCACACCGACCGCGACGCAGCTCAATAACCAGCTTGCCAACGACTACTTTGGCGCGGCTACAGGCGCCTATAACCGCACGAGCAACGACGCAAAGATCACCTACGTTCCGAGCGAGAACACGCAGATCTTCGGCAAATACAGTATTGAGCCGTTCCAGGTGAATGACCCACAGGAATTGGGGCCAGCGGGCGGCGGCACCTTTGATGGCGGCCAGCCGGGCGCGGGACACGGCTTGATCCAGAACGTAGGATTGGGTGTAAGCCACGTGATCACTTCCAGGTTGGTAGTCGACGCCGACTTCGGTTACACCCGCCAGTGGTCGGGAGCGCAATCCACCCTGGATCTTTCACTGGGCGACTACGGCTTGAACGTATTGAAAATTCCAGGAACGAACCTCGGCACAAATGATCCGGATTATTACGGCCAGCCGATTTTCAGCTTTAACAGCACCTTCAGCTCAATTGGCAACTCCAATACCGGCAATCCGTTCATCTTCCGCGACAACCAGTTTACCGGGGATGTGAACCTGAGCTATGTGAAGGGCAAACACACAACCAAGTACGGTTTCACCTACTACCATTTCGACCTGAACCACTTCCAGCCGTCCAACAGTGGCGGCGTCCAGCAAGCGCGCGGCGGCTTCCTATTCGCTGGCGGCATGACCTGCGGCGGCTCGGCGACGTGCACGGGCATCGGATACAACTCTCTGGCCGACATGCTGCTGGGTCTTCCCAATGGGACTAATTCAATTGCAAAATCGCAGCAGACCTTCGACCCCAACGCGTTGCGCTGGACGGAGCTTGGCGCCTACGCGCAGGACCAGTGGACGGTGACTCCGAAACTTACGCTCTCCTACGGCGTGCGCTACGAGAGGTATCCGGTGGCGTACCGCGATCACACCGGCATCTATGTCGTACGAGTGGACCGGCCGCAAACTTCCAACGTTGAAGTGGGCGGAGTGAACGGCCTTCCTGAGAATGCGGGTGTCAGTGTGGGGCCAGGATTCTTCGCTCCCCGCGCCGGCCTCGTGTATCGCCTCGACGAAAAAACCGTGATTCGCACCGGTGCCGGTATAACCGTTGATCCGGACTCCATGCGTTATCAGCGCGACTCGTTCCCCATGGACCTGGCGGAGAGCTATAGCGCAAACGGCGGTTCTGGAACCATCACGACCGATCCGGCGAATGGCAACGCGGCCATGCCCATAACTGATTGCTCTGCGGCTACGCCAACGCACTGCTATGGCATCCCGATTCCGGTCGTTCCCAACTATTCCTCCGGCTTTGCATCGTTGCCGATTACCGGGGGAACCAACACTATCCCGTTGGATTTCCGTCGCGGCTACATCGAGAGCTGGAACCTCTTTGTACAGCGGGAAGTAGGCAAGCAGTTTGTCGCCAACATCGGTTACGTGGGCAATCTATTTGTCCGCGAAATGGCTGGCGTCTCGCCCTATAACTCGGCGCTGCTACCCACCGCAAGTTCACCTTGCATGCCCAATGGCCAGGTGAATCCATCCACGGGCTTGAACCCCACCGGAACCGGACTGCCCTGCAGCAGCGGCAGCATAGGCGGATTTGCCATCAATGAGATCATCAACGCCGCTAATTGCCCGGCGAACACCTCCCTTAGCCCCTTGTCGAAAAACAACCTGGCATGTTACAACACGGGCGGCATTACCGTGAACTCGCCGATCTTCAGCGCGAATTACAACGCGCTGCAGGCGCAATTGACGCGCAACGCGGGCAAGAACTTGTCAGTTGGCGCGGTCTACACTTATGGGCACGCCTTCGATTATGAAGACAATGGCGCCGGAACGGGTGGTGAAGGCACCAAATTCAACAATCCGGCGTACTACAAAATGAACCGGGCGTCATCGGGCTTCGATGTAAAGCACAATGTGCAGGTGTGGAACGTCTATAGCCTGCCTTTCGGCCACGGGCAGAAGTGGGCCAACCAGGGCGTGCTCAGCGAGATCGTCGGTGGCTTCCAGTTGAACGGCCAGTACAGCTACTATGGCGGTCAGCCATTCTCAGTAGCCGCCACCAGCAGCATCACTTACAACACTCCAGGCACTACGGTCTATGCTCAACTGATCGCGCCTTACCAGACGTATAAGGGCCACGAGAGGACGCCGGGCGACTTTGGAGTAACCGGAGGCCTGCCCTGGTTCAATCCAGCTTCGTTCGCCAATCCAGTAGAACCGGCATCCAGCGTAGCAGGAAACCCAAACAACGTCTCACCAGTCTTCGCCAACACGCATCGCAACGAATTCCGCGGACCTGGCAATTCAGTTTTCAACACGAGCCTCTTTAAGGGCTTTCACGTATACCGTCAGAGCGAATTCCAAATTCGCTTCGAAGCGTTCAACGTTTTCAATCACGCTTTGCTGAACAACAACCCGAACGCAACAGTTGGTGGTTCAACCTTTGGGTATATCACCAGCTTCGGCCCCGCTTACTCTCAAACACAAGGCGCCCGCGCGCTACAATTTGGCGGACGTTTCAACTTCTAGCTTGTTGAATGTGTTCGTTTTGCTTCCACCCGCGCCGGAGTTTGAAAACTTCCGGCGCGGGTTTTTTTGCTCTAGGTATAGATGCTACAAAAAGGTCACACTCGTATTTAGATGACTTATGAATGCGGTCAGGCAGCTTCGACGAATCACGATGCGTCGTGTTGGGCGTTCGCCAAGGCTCGAATAAACTCCGGCGTGGAACCACAGCAGCCGCCCAGAAATGCCGCACCTGCATTACGCAGGGAAGTGTAATGCGACGCGAAAAATTCTGCTGACGTGGCGTAGTGGATGGCTGTTCCCTCCATGGCGGGCAGACCCGCGTTGGGCTTGATCCAGATGGGCAGATCGCAGGCCGCATGCAGCCGCCGGCAAATAGGCACAACCTGCTCGACGCCGACGCCGCAGTTTGCGCCGACCGCGTCTGCTCCTGCCTCCACCATTGCCTCGGCCACGGCCTCCGGCGTCGCGCCCATCATAGTGCGGTCCTTGCTCTTGCCGGTATCGAATGCGAAGGAAACGATAACCGGCAGACCGGTGCGACGAGCAGCATCCACAGCGAGGCGCGCCTCTTCGATATCGCTCATGGTTTCGACCAGCAACGCATCCGCGCCTGCCGCGGCAAGAGATTGTGCTTGCGCGGCAAAGGCCGTGGTGACATCTTCGCTGTCGATCTCTCCCGAGAGCAGCATCTTGCCCGTAGGCCCGATGGAGGCAAAGACCAGCGCATTGCCTGCCGCGTGTCGTGAGAGTGAGACACCGGCGCGATTGATGGCATCGAGATCGTCCTCAGAGCAGCTGTGCATGGCAATTGCATTGGCGCGAAACGTGTTGGTGAGGATGACCTGGCTGCCAGCGTCCACATAGGCATGCGCTACCGCTTCCACACGCTCGGGATGGATCAGGTTCCAGGTGTCGGGTATGCTGCCGGGGGGCAGACCGCGCGCCTGTAACTCTGTTCCCCAGGCTCCGTCGGTAATCAGCAGGCCGTTCGTCAGCCACGCGCTCAGACGGCTCATACCAGCCTCCGCTTACGCGCAAGCGGCCATGTGGTTTTCCGGTCTCGATTGCTTGCGGTTTGATTCAATTTATGCAGATCAGTCATGCGAACTCCTTTGAATACGTGGATGGCGGTCAGTAGAGCAGAGATATTCTCCTCTGTGGCATATGCCAGTATAGCGCCAGATTTTATGGAACGATAAAGCTTCATGACGGAAAAGCGATGCAACTGGCGAACTCATCCTGAAATCCTGGGACGGCGGCAAGGCTTATGTGCTCGATCCTGGGCAGCGCGGGCTCGCCGGTGGATAGAAGCAAAATCTTGGCTCCGTGCAACGCTGTATTTCCGTTGGCGTGGATGCGCTCGATGGGCGCTTCAAGCAAACCGATGCCGATGGCACTCTGGGCTTGTACATAATTGCCGAATGCGCCGGCCAGATAGATGCTTTTGAGAGAGCTAGCAGTCGCGCCCAAGCGCTTTAGCAGAAGACGGAAGCCAGAGGCGATGGCGGCCTTGGCCAGTTGCAGTTCGCGAATATCGGCCTGGTAAAGAACGACCGGGGCCTTTATCGGAAAGATCTTTGTGCCATCGGCAATGCGTCCGGACGGTCGAATTGTCTTGCTTATAAGGCCTGCGGCTACCGCATCCACGAGACCGCTGCCGCAGATGCCCCGAGCCTCCACGTCTCCGATCACGGTAGCGTGTAGTTCGCCGTTTGAGAGCGAGACGCGCGAGATGGCGCCTGTGGACGCTCGCATTCCCATGCGGATGGAGCCGGCTTCAAAGGCCGGTCCCGCCGCCGTTGAGGCGCAGACAATGCCGTCGCGGTTGCCGATGGCAATCTCGCCGTTGGTGCCCAAGTCGATCAAGGCGTGCAGATCCTCGCTGTGCGCGATGCCGGTGGCAAGAATTCCAGCGAGAATGTCTGATCCCACAAAACCGCCCAGGCAGTGCTCATAGCGAATGCCGCAACTCGGAGGCAGCGGCCAATCCAGTTCTTGCGCACGGAAAGACTGCGCTCCCAAATGGGGGGAGTGGAACGGCGCACGCGAAAGCGGCTCGACATCGAGCCCGCAAAACAGGTGATGCATCACTGTATTGCCGACCAGGACTACTTCGACGATTTCTTCTGCTCGGCCTCTGGCCAGTTTGGCAATCATCTTACGCAGACAGAGGCGCACGATGGTGGTCAGGTCAGCGCCATGCAAGGCCGCGCGAATCCTGCTCATCACATCCGACCCAAACGATCCCTGCGGATTGAGAGCGGTCTCGACGCCGAGTACGCTGCCCGAGGCTAAATCGATCATCTGCGCGGCAATAGTGGTTGTGCCCAGATCGACGGCAATACCCAGGCCGGATTTGCCCGCACCGGCGAGGCTGGAATTGTCGGTGAGGATATCCATGCGCCATTGGCCGCAATCAAGAACCAGCGGGGTCTCCGCATGCGCCTGGCAGGCGAGACGCCATCCGCTGGCGAGTTCACTTGCTGAGAAGACTGAACGATCAGATTCTGTAATTGTGAGCGAGCCTTCGAGCACGCGGATGCGGCAAGCGCCGCAGAGGCCTGTTCCTCCGCAGGGAAACTCAACGCCTAGCTCCGGCAGCGCCGAGGCGAGCGCTGCGCCGCGCGGAACATCCACCACTGCCGACGATGGCTCTAGTTGAATTCGCACCTTATCGTTGCTCATATTGCTTCCACTATGGATTCACCCAGCGCGCCTTGCACGGTCGCGCCGGGAGGCACAAGCAGAAACTCCGCCGCATTCCACTCTCCATTGACGAGGCGCTCCAGCAGCGCAAGTGAACCCGGAACTTCTTCAAAGCGCCATCCCTCATTCTCCGCTTCGGCGCGAGCTTCAGCGCGAAAGACATCCTCGGAATCAACCCCGGTGGAGATGTAGGTTAGCCCGGAATAATTCCGTCGAAAGGCTTGGAATTGCTCGAAGAGAAAGCTACCATTCTCCTCGCCATACTGGGCAATAAGCTCCTCGCGGCTACGCCGTTCACCGACTACATTCTTTGAGGAGGCGTAGGCTGGCTGAAGAGTCTGGCCCGGAGTTTGAAACTCAATCCAGCCGGGAGAGCGGAAATAGACGCCGGGATGGGCATCGAAATAAGCCTGATAACGATGGCGGTCGCCCATCAACAGGCCGATGCAGTCGTGCGCGCGCGGCAACACAAGCTTCGTTTTTCCCGCGCGCAGGCCTTCGCTCCCCCTGCCACAGAGTGCATATCCCAATAGGATGGCGTCAAATCCATCCCCGTCTGCAGCATCGATCCGCTCCTGCAGGTGCGGGCGCATCGACGCACCCAGATCGTGCAGGCCCATCGGCAAAATCTCCAATTCGACCGAGTGCGGAGATCGGGATATCACGCCGTTCATTTCATGCGTGAGAACCTGACAACAGATCGCTTTCAAGCGCATGACTCACCCCGAGGAAATCTCCGATGCCTCTAGCCTTGATAAACAGCATGGCAAGATCGCCTAAGAAAGTCCAATGACGCGTCCAGTCTGTGTATCAAGGTCGATTTCGTAGAAGTTGGGACGAGTCGACAGGCCGGGCATGGTGCTCATCTTGCCCAGCAGCGGATAAACGAAACCGGAACCGGCGCTGACGTGAAGGTCCATGATAGGCACGATAAAGCCCGTCGGCACACCTTTCAGTTCAGGGTCGTGGCTTAGGCTGTATTGTGTCTTGGCCATGCAAACGGGGAGTTTGTGGAATCCCTGTCGCGTGTAGATTTCAATCTTCTTCTCCGCTTCGGGAGAGTACTCGACGCCCGCGCCGCCGTAAAGTTCACGCACAATACACTCGATCTTATCTTTGATCGAAGCCTCCGCCGAGTAGAGGAAATGGAAGTTGTTTGGCTTGCTGCAAGCCTTAAGCACAGCCTCGGCGAGCGCCTCGGCTCCGGCCCCTCCCTCGGACCAATTGTCCGCCGTGATCGCGTCCTCGGCACCGGCTTCGCAAGCGATGCGGCGCACCAGCGCAAGTTCGGCCTCGGAGTCGGTCTTGAAGCGGTTCACCGCCACCACCACCGGTACGCCAAACTTGCGCACGTTCTCGATGTGCTTTACAAGATTCGCACATCCAATTTCCAGCAACTCGAGATTCTCTTCCGCGTATGCGTTGGCTATAGGTTTGCCAGCGACAATTCTGGACCCACCGCCCTGCATTTTTAGGGAGCGAACAGTTGCCACCAGCACGGCACAGTTCGGAACCAACCCGCTTACGCGGCACTTGATGTTGCAGAACTTCTCAAATCCCATCTCGGTGCCGAATCCGGCCTCGGTAACCACGATGCCTTCTCTGCCGACAAGCTTCAAGGCGATCATGTCGGCGATGATGGAAGAATTGCCATGTGCGATGTTGCCGAACGGACCTGCATGCACAAATACCGGCGTGCCCTCCAGCGTCTGCATGAGGGTCGGCATGATGGCGTCCTTCATCAGGACCGTCAGCGCGCCTCCCACGCCAAGATCGTCGGCGGTCACGGGGCGCTCCTGCCGGTCATTTCCGATAACGATACGTCCCAGGCGTTCACGCATGTCCGCGAGACTGGTTGTCAAGGCAAGGATTGCCATGATCTCGCTGGCCACAGCAATGTCGAAACCCGTGGCGCGCGTCAATCCCTTTTCCTGCGGTCCCTGCCCAATGGTAATGCCGCGAAGCAGGCGGTCGTTGGTGTCTGTTACGCGACGCCAGGTAATAGTATCTGGATCGATGTCGAGGCGGGCGAAGCGGGAACGCTCTTCTGTGGTGAGTTCGTTGGGGTCGTCCTTTTCGATACCTAGCTTGCTCAAGCGGCGAAGCATGACCGGCGTAAATCTACGAGAGCCGTTCTTAGAGGGTGGGCAGAGCCGGTCAAACAGTACATCGTCATCCAGGATTTCGCGCTCGTGCAGGATGCGTGCGTCGATGGCCGCCGCCAGCAGATTATTAGCTGCTGTAATGGCATGAATGTCGCCGGTGAGGTGGAGGTTGAAATCCTCCATGGGGACGATCTGGCTGTATCCACCGCCAGCCGCGCCCCCTTTAATTCCGAATGTGGGCCCCATACTCGGCTGGCGTACGCAGGCAAAGACTTTCTTACCAAGATGCGCCCCAAGCGCCTGGCTGAGTCCGACGGTGGTGGTCGTCTTGCCCTCTCCCAGCGGAGTGGGAGTGATTGCGGTCACCACGACGTACTTGCCGCCCGGCAGGCGCTTCAGGCGATTTAGAATCGAGAGGCGGACCTTGGCCTTGGTATCTCCGTACAGTTCCATTTCATGGGCGAGAATGCCAGCCTGATGCGCGACACGGCCAATGGGAATGGGAGACGCGGCTTGTGCGATTTTAATGTCACTGAGAACAACAGTATTATTTTGCTCCCGAATATGAAGAACTTCAGCCGTACCGATAGAAGGCAATGTGTCCGTAGACATGCTCGCAAACTCCGCAGCTATCTCAAGCTCCCTCAGCAATATACAAGTAGATCAGGAGACTCGCGTTCCACAAGCTTGAAACGATTTCTTCATACTATATACTAAATGCAGAATAAATACTATGATAACACTATATAATATATTAAGAAAATATAATATATCGGATCAGCAGGCAAACGTGTTGAGCGCATCAATCTTTTTCCCAGGGCGGTTTCAAGATGGACGAGTCGAAGGTCGAATCGAAGGAAGTAGCACAATTCGGCAGGTACGAGTTCTCGCTCCACGACGCAAACACCTTCAGCGTCACCTGGGAACTCGTTCCCGGACGAGGAGCCTTCGAGAAGGCACAACTTGACATGATCGACGCCGCGAAGAAAGCTGCCGCCAGCGGCCGGATACACGCACTAACCATCACCGACAATCCCGGCGGCAACCCCGCGATCTCGGCCGAGATGCTTGGCGCCGAAATCCGCCGCCTGGGCATTGAGCCGCTCGTTCATCTGACCTGTAAAGACAAAAATCGCAACCAGTTGGAAAGTTTGCTGTATGGAATGGAGCGGGCGGATGTTCGCAATCTACTCGTAATGAGCGGCGATTACTCCAAGGCAGGGTATGGCGGCGCCCCCAAGCCGGTCTTCGATCTGGACCCGATCACTCTGCTTGGCCTTATCTCCGAACTCAATAAGGGTAAAGAGGTCCCGAAGCCGGGAGGTAAAGCGACGCTTAGGAAGTCGAGATTCTTTGCCGGGGTGGCGGCAAGCCCCTTCAAAGCGCAAGAAGCCGAGCAGATGGGGCAATACTACAAACTGAGGAAGAAGTTTACGGCTGGCGCGAGGTTCGTAGTTTCTCAGGTAGGCTTTGACGCGCGCAAGATGCAAGAACTGCTCCAGGTAGTGAAGCTGCTTGGTTTCGGGAATATACCCGTTGTAGGCAATGTCTATCTGCTTTCATGGGGCGCGGCAAAGCTGATGAAGAGCAACGGATTGCCGGGCTGCGTGGTTGCGGACAAACTGCTGAGGGAAGTGCAGGCGGAAGCGGCAGGCCGAGATGAGGGAAGAGCGAAACGCGTGGAGCGCGCTGCAGAGATGTACGCCCTGCTCAAGGGAATGGGATATGCTGGCGCGCATATCAGCGGAAACGGCATGAGTGTTCCTGATCTGCTGGAAGTGATTGAGCTCGGCGAAGAACTATCGCAGCGCTGGCCGGATTTCGTTCATGAATTCGATTATCCCCAGGAGAATGGCTGGTATTTCTTCGAGCGCGATAATATGACTGGATTGAATACGATGACGCCGATTTCGCGAGAAGCACATTCTTCCGCCGGTATTGGTTATTCCACATTGCGAATGCTTCATCATCTCGCTTTCACTAAGGAAGGCGCGCTCTTCAAGCCGATGCGCGCGTTAGCCAGGATGGTGGACGGATCCGCACTGGAGAGCTCATATACGAAATACGAACAGCTCATCAAAGGCCTGACTAACGACTGCCGACACTGCGGCGATTGCGCCATGCTGGATCTGGCCTATCTGTGTCCCATGAGTAAATGCCCCAAAAATCAGCGCAATGGTCCGTGCGGAGGAAGTTTCGAGGGCTGGTGCGAAGCATATCCCAACCAACGCAAATGCATCTACGTACTCGCCTACGAGAGACTCAAGGCGCACGGCGCGGATCAATCGCTTGGGGAGAACATGGTTCCGCCGGTGAACTACGATCTGAACGAAACATCCTCGTGGATCAACTTTTACCTCGGACGCGATCATTCAGCGCCGAAACTCAAGATCGAGACGGTTGCCCGAAAGATAAATCCAAAAAAGAAGAATCCGAAATAGTGGCGCGAAACGAGAAAGGATTCATCAATGCTGATCATCGGGGAAAAGATCAACGGCACGCGCAAACTGGTCAATAAGGCCGTGCTGGAACGCGACGCCGTCCACATTCGCCATCTTGCCGTATCGCAGGTTGAAGCTGGCGCCGACGTGCTGGACATCAACGCCGGCACCTTGCCTGATCGCGAGCCGGATGACATGTTATGGCTGATCAATACGGTGCAGGATGTAGTGGACAATCCGCTTTGCCTCGACAGTCCTAACTCGGAGGCACTGCTTGCGGGCATCTCCGTCACCAGACAAGTGCCCATGATCAATTCCATTAGCATGGAAGAACAACGCATACGCGAAGTTCTGCCTATCGTCGCCAAGCATGGATGCCGCGTCTTGGCTCTGGCGCTGGATGGAAGCACCATTTCGCAGAGCTGCGAGGGCCGCATGACAGTCGTCCGCCGTCTTTTCGAAGAGACCAGAAAAGCCGGCGTGAAGGACGAGGATGTCTTCGTGGATGCGCTTATCATGTCGGTGGGTACAGAGAGTGAAGCTTGTCTGACTACTTTGGCGACTATGCGTGCAATTCGGGCCGAATATCCCATGGCTCACCTAACCGGCGGCCTGAGCAATGTCTCCTTTGGGTTGCCCGCGCGCACGCTTCTCAACCGCGCGTTTCTTACTTTGGCGATAGATGCTGGTCTGGACTCCATGATCGTGGACCCAACCGATCGTGGATTGATGGAAACCTTGTATGCAACCAATGCGGTACTTGGAATCGATCCCTATTGCGCGCAGTACAACCGCGCGTACCGAACAGGCAAGATCGGGCCTAAGCTGGAAGATAGGAAGACGGAAAAGAAGAAGCCGGGTGCTGCTGCCGTTGCATCGTTTAGCCAATTATAGAGAGCGATATTCAAAGCGATGCAGGGCAGGCTGTAAATAATATGACAGCGATTGGTATCACGGCCGTAGTGGAATGCGGCACGAGACCTAGACCCCCAGGAGATTTTTGACCAGGCTTACAGCGCCGCTGGCGTTCTCGCTATAGCCATCCGCGCCGATCTCTTTGGCATACTGCATGGTGACGGGAGCGCCGCCAATGAGTACTTTCACCTGCGTACGCAGCCCCGCGGTTTGCAATGCGTCAATGGTTGTTTTCATGGCCGGCATGGTAACCGTCAGCAACGCCGACAAACAGACAATCTGAGGCTTTTGTTCTTTAACCGCAGCCACAAACTTCTCTGGTGAAACATCGGTGCCCAGATCGACCACCTCGAATCCGCCGCCTTCTAGCATGGAGCCCACAATATTTTTGCCGATGTCGTGCAAGTCTCCCTTGACCGTGCCAATCACTACTCGCGTGGACAGCTTTTCGCCGGAGGCAGTCATCAGCGGGCGAAGCAGTTCCAGAGCGCTTCTCATGGCACGCCCGGCCAGCAGAAGCTCAGGGACATAGTACTCTTCTGCTTCAAAGAGCCGGCCCACTTCATCCATAGCCGGCACCATGGACTCGGAAATCAGCTGTAGCGGCGCGGCGCCAGCCGTCAGCGCAGCCTGCGTGGCTGCGTGCGCCTTTTTTGCATCACCGTTGAGAATTGCATCGTAGAGGTTGTTAGACTGCGCCATGTTTCATCACCTCTATGCGGAATCTGTCAACATGCTGGAAGCGTTAAAAAATACCCCTAAAAATGGTATTTTTCTTTCAGCTCTAAAACAACCTAATTATACTACTTTTCAGCAGTTTACAAAGACTGAAAAGTCGAAAAATATGATGCCAAAAGTCGAGCTTTAACAGCGATGTAACCCAAGGACTTGCGCCCGGGTTTTTCTCTAGCAGGGATATGAATGTAACCAATGCTGTTATTGAACCGTAAGGTCAGGTAGAGCGGGGAAAGGTCGGATATTAGTCGATATGGACGGCGCAATCCAGAGAGGGGCCGGGGAGGTAAGAGTAGCAGCCGCCGTCAGGCGCAAAGAGGGTTCTTGACATCGAGCGTCATTAGCGATATAAGTGACCCATGGTCATAAATGCCCAAAAACCATATATGAGGGATGGTCGAAAGAAGCGCTCTTCGCAGATCGTTCATGCTCTGGCTGCCGGCGGCCACTCCGCCGTACCGGGCGCGGGACGCCGTGCGCGCCGCGCCGCCGAAACAAGGCTGCGGCTCTTCCGCTGCGCACTGCAGTTGATTGCCGTGCGCGGCTTCCCCAACGTCACGGTAGAAGACATTACCGAAGCGGCGGATGTGGGCAAGGGAACCTTCTTCAACTACTTTGCCACCAAGAACCATGTTCTGGGCGTAATGGCGGAGATACAACTTGGCAAGGTGAGAGAAGCCATCTCTGCTACTGAGCGTGGCAAGCAGGCGATACATTCTGTGTTGCACCGGCTGATGCAGCGTCTTGCCGAGGAGCCAGGACGCAGCCCAGACCTTGCACGAGCGCTGATCTCCTCTTTTCTAGCCAGCGAGGGCGTTCGCAAAATCATTGTGGGAAATATGCTTGAGGGGCACAAGATGATCGCAAAGGTTGTGGCCGCAGGCCAGAAGCGCGGAGAGATCGATCCCCGCTTACGAAAGGAAAAGGTAGCGACACAGCTTCTACAGGCAGTAATGGGTACGATTTTGCTGTGGTCGACCCATGGAAGGCCCGCGCTCAAAGTATGGATAGAAGACAGCTTCCAACACTTCTGGAGAGCCATCGCGGTCTCCGGTCAAGAGCAGAAATCATGAAATCAAAACACCGCATCACCGCACTTCTTTGTCTAACTGGGCTGGCCGCGAACACGATTGCCGCGGCGCAGCAGCCCGCGCCTTACAGGCTCACGTTGCAGGATGCAATTCAGAGGGCGCTGCAGGCTAATTTGAGCGTGTTGGCCGCAGGTACCAGGGTCGAAGAGGCAGAAGGCACGCGAATGCGGCGCCTCTCAGCCGCGCTGCTTCCACGCGTGAACGCTCAAGTTTATACCAATTATTCGAATCACGACTTGCAGGCCCAGGGACTCTTTTTTCCTGGTATTCCTATTCCTAAAGTGGTTGGACCGCTCTCGAATTATGATTTCAGAGTTTACGCGCAGCAGAATATGTTCGATCTGCAAAGCTATCGCGGATTGAAGGCCAGCGAACGCGCTCTCGATGCGGGAAAGATGGATGAGAGGGATGCGCGCGACTTGATTGTACGTGCCGTTGCCGCGCTCTTTCTGAACGCACAGTCGGCGGCGGCGCGGGTGGATGCAGCGCAATCACGCGTCACCGATTCAAGCGCGTTTTACAAACTGGCCAATGACAAACATGACGCAGGAACTGCAACGGGCGTGGACGTGCTCCGCGCCCAAGTCCAGTTGGCCAATGATAAGCAAGCGCTACTGGTGGCCAAGAACCAGTTGAAACAGTCGATGCTGGAGTTGGCGCGCAACCTGGGCATGAACCCCGCTACGCCGCTAGAGCTCGCGGAACCGCTTAATTATCGTAGCTTAAGCCAGCCGGAAATAGATGCCCTTATACCTGCGGCGCTTGCGGCCCGCGCCGACTATCTGTCGCTTCAAAGCCAGCGGCAAGGACTGGTTGAGCAGCAACGCGCCAACCACGCGCGCTCCTATCCGAAGTTTAGCGTGAATGGGAATTTTGGCGGGATAGGGCGCAGCATCGGCAGCGTCGCGAGTACGGGCTTGCTGCAAGGCCAGATTGATTTCACTCTCTTTGACCATGATCGAAATGGGGAAGCGCAGGAACTGGCGAGCCGCGTGAAGCGCATTGACGATCAGATTGCAGATCTGCGCCGCGGCATTGAGGAGGATATCCGCGAAGCGATGCTGAATCTTGATTCTGCGACAGATCAGGTGGTTGTGGCTGGGGAAGGGCAGGAACTGGCGCGGCGCGAGCTCGTAATGGCGCAAGATCGTTTTCGGTTGGGCACAGCCAACAATGTCGAGGTGGTCACCGCGCAGGACGAGTTGGCGCGCGCCGAGGAGAACTACATTCTTGCTGTAAGCAGCCACGTGGACGCAAAGTTTGCGCTGGCCCGCGCCATAGGCGATACGGAGAAGAACATTCTCGAGTTCATGGGGAATCAATAGCAGTAGCACAGAAATCGGAAGAAGCGAAGAGGTTTGAGGCGATGAAACGAGTTATTCCCATTGTGACTCTACTGATAGCGGCCGTTGCGGCGGGCGTTTACTATTACTCGCAACTGAGAAATATGACGGCCCCCGAGAATCAGATTACGCTTTCCGGCAACATTGAAGCGCATGAAAGCCTGGTGGGATTCAAGGTGCCAGGTCGCATCATCGAGCTGCTGGTCGAGGAGGGCCAACAGGTGGCGCAGGATGCGCTGCTGGCGCGGCTTGACGATGCCGATTACAAGCAGCGTGTGCGCATCGACGAAGCCACAGTAGGAGTGCGCGAATCGAATCTTGCGCTTATGCTCGCCGGGACACGCCATCAGGAAGTGAAAGCAGCGCAGCAGACGATGATTGACGCCGAGGCTGATCTGGAGCAGAAGAAACTGGACTATGAACGCGCGCAACAACTATTTGCCAAAGATGAAGTGACGGCACAAGAGCGCGACCAGGCGGCGACCGCGCTGAAACGGACGGAGGCAGTATTCGAGGCCGCACAGCAACGATACAACGAAGCCGTAGAAGGAAGCCGCAAGGAAGATACCAATATTGCGCGCGCCAATCTCAATGAGGCTAACGCAGCTCTCGGATTGTCGCAGGTAAATCTGAGTTATACTTTGTTGCGCGCTCCCTCGGCGGGCGTGGTAACTGTGCGACAGGCAGAGTTAGGCGAGGTGGTTGCGCCCGGCTCTCCGGTAGTGACTCTGGCGGACCTCGATCACATATGGTTGCGCGCATATGTCGCCGAGACCGATCTGGGCCGCATAGCCTGGGGCCAGAACGTGACCATCACTACAGATACTTATCCTGGCAAGCAATACCACGGGCGCATCTCGTTTATCTCGTCAGATGCGGAGTTTACTCCTAAAAGCGTGCAGACAACAAAGGAGCGCGTAACGCTCGTTTACCGCATCAAGATAGACATTGATAATACAAATCATGAATTGAAGCCGGGCATGCCCGCCGACGCGCGTATTGATCTGACCGCGAGCAAGGCACCGGCAATTCAATGACGAACCCGCTCCAATACGCAATTGTGGTAGAGGGATTGACGAAGAGCTTTCCCGGCGTGCGCGCGGTAGATGCACTGAGCTTTGATGTGCGCGCGGGAGAGATCTTCGGATTGGTCGGTCCTGACGGGGCAGGGAAGACGACCACGTTGCGCATGTTGGCAGGGATCATGCCGCCTAACGCGGGCAAGGCCATGGTCGCGGGCTATGATGTGGCGCGCGATCCTGAGGGCGCGAAGCACGCACTTAGCTATATGCCGCAGCGCTTCGGGCTTTATGAAGATTTAACTGTCGAAGAAAACATTCGCTTCTACGCGGACTTGTTTGGCGTAAGCAAAATCGAGCGTGACGAGCGCTCAACGCAGTTGCTTGTGGCGGCGGGCATGAGTGAGTTTCGCAGGCGTCTGGCGGGCAAACTCTCCGGCGGCATGAAGCAGAAACTCGGTCTGGTGTGCGCGCTGATTCATCGGCCCAAGGTGATACTGCTGGATGAGCCGACCACCGGCGTCGATCCTGTTTCACGTCGCGACTTTTGGTGCATTCTTTATGAATTAATTGCGGAGGGTGTGGCGATTCTTACCTCGACGGCTTACCTTGACGAAGCCGAGCGCTGCCATCGCGTCGCGTTGATGCATCAGGGCAGGTTGTTGTTTTGCGACACGCCAGCGAACTTGAAAACTCAGTTTGGCAAAGGAGTGTTGTCGATTACCGCAGTTGAGCCGCGGCGATTACGCGATGAGCTTGAAGGCGCGGTGGGGATATCGAGCCTGATGCTGATCGGCGATGGCCTGCATATAGTGGTGGACGATGCCGCGCGCCGCATTCCTGAGTTTGAGGCACTGCTGAAAAACGCCCACATTTCCTTTGATGCGATACAGCAGGTGGCGCCGTCCATTGAAGACTTATTTGTCGATGCAGTCGGCGCGGGAGCATCCCATCATGCCTGAGAACAATAACTCGGTCGTAGTCGAAAGCCTGGTCAAGCGATTCGGGGATTTTATTGCCGTGGACCGGATCAATCTCGAAGTGCGCAAGGGCGAGGTTTTCGGCTTTCTGGGACCGAATGGCGCAGGCAAATCCACTACGATTCGCATGCTCTGCGGGCTGCTCAAACCCACTTCGGGTCGCGCGGAGGTAGCGGGATTCGATGTAAGCAAGAAGCCGGAAACTGTGCGTCAGAACATTGGTTACATGTCGCAAAAGTTTTCCCTTTATAACGACCTGAAAGTTATCGAAAACATTCGCTTGTTTGCAGGACTTTATAGCGTGCCCGCGAACATACTACAGGAACGGATCGAATGGGCACTTACGATGGCTAACCTCAAGGGCCAGGAGAATCTCATTACCGGTATGCTGCCGGGAGGCTGGAAGCAGCGGCTGGCGCTGGGCTGCGCCGTCTTGCACAAGCCGCCCGTGCTCTTTCTGGATGAGCCGACCTCGGGCGTCGATCCGATTACGCGGCGCCAATTCTGGGAGTTGATTCATCAGATGGCCGGGGAGGGAGTTACAGTTTTTGTCACCACACATTATATGGAGGAGGCAGAGTACTGCAACCGCATGGCGCTGATATTTCGCGGAAAGATCGTCGCGCTGGGCACGCCATCGGAGTTGAAGCGGGATTCGATGAAGGGCGAACTGCTGCTCGTAAAGTGCGAGCCGTTGGGCGCGGCGGTGGAGGCGTTGCAATCAGCACCTGGCATAATGGATGCCGCGGTCTTCGGCAATGCACTGCATCTGGTGGTCGCGGATGCCGCGCAATCCATTCCACAGCTTGAGAGCTATCTTGCCAAACGCAATGTCACTGTAACTTGCATGGAGAAGATTCGACCCAGCTTGGAAGATGTTTTTGTATCGCTGACGACGGGACGAGAAGCGGCAGAGGAGGACAAGCGATGAGTCTGACTCGCCTGCTGGCTATTGCCCGGAAAGAGGTGGTGCAGATTTTGCGCGATGCGCGCAGCCTGATCATTGTCATACTCATGCCCGTGGTGCTTGTGCTGCTCTTCGGTTACGGTGTCAATCTCGACCTGAAGGGACTGCCGGTTTATGTGCTGGATCAGGACGGCAGCCAGCAGAGTCAGGACCTGCTGAAACATTTTCAGGCCAGCGAGTATTTTCATATTGCGCGCGTGGTCAGCGGTTATCCGGAGCTAATTAGGGCGATCGATGACGGCCACGCCAAGATGGGCATCGTAATTCCGTGGGACTTCTCGCAGCGCTTGCGCGATGGGCGCCCCGTGCAGATTCAGGCGCTGGTCGACGGATCGGACGATAACTCAGCCAACGTCATGATCGGTTATTCCGAAGCTGTGGTACAGGGCTACTCGGCGCACATGCAGATTGACTGGTTGCGCGAACGCGGAGTTTCGATTCAGCCGGTTGCAATGAACATTGATACGCGTACATGGTACAACGAAGACCTGGAAAGCAGCGCCTTCATTATTCCCGGCGTGCTGGCGCTGGTGATGTCTGTCATCGGCGCGTTTCTTACGTCGCTGACCATCGCGCGCGAATGGGAGCGGGGCACAATGGAGCAACTGATCTCAACGCCGGTGACAGCGATGGAGATCATGCTGGGCAAGCTGGCACCCTATTTTGTGCTGGGAATGTTCGACACGATCATCAGCGCACTGATCGCAATCTATTGGTTTCAGGTGCCGTTTCGAGGCTCCTGGGTTACGCTGATGATTGCGTCGGCGATGTTCATGGTAGTGGTGCTTTCGCTGGGATTCTTCATCTCCGTGCTTGCCAAGACCCAGTTTGCGGCCAGCCAAATTGCGCTGTTGATAACATTTCTTCCCGCGTTTCTGCTGTCGGGGTTTTTGTTTTCCATCGAACAGATGCCCATTGTGCTGCAATGGATTACGCGCATTCTGCCGGCACGCTACTACGTTTCGGTGCTGAAGAATATCTTTCTCAAGGGAGCGCCCATGCCGATGCTCTATGCGGACCTGATTCCACTGGTTATTTTTACGCTCGTGCTGGCGATGGTGGCCACGCACAGCTTCCACAAGAGATTGGAATAGAGGAGAAGCAATGTTTGGCCGGCTGAAACAAATGATCATCAAGGAGTTCATCCAGACCTTGCGCGACAAGCGGACGCGCTTCATCCTTATTGGTCCGCCCATTATTCAGATGATGGTTTTTGGCTATGCGGCTAACTACGAAATCCGCCATGTGCCGACAGTGGTGCTGGATTTGGATCACTCGCAGGAGAGTCGCGAATTGATTTCGCGATTTACTTCCAGCCCGTATTTCGATGTGCAACGGCAGCTAACAGATTCGCGCCAGCTAGGAGATGTGATTGAGCAGGTAGATGCAACGGCCGGCCTGGAGATCGATGCGGGATTTGCCGCGAAGTTGCGCAGCGGCCAGACCGCGCCATTACAGGTGATTGTGGACGCTACAAACTCCAATACCGCGCTGATTGCCTCGGGCTATATTACGCAGATCGCAAACGGCTTTGCGCAGGAGTATCAGAAGGACCGCATATACCGCATCGCGCCGCAGTTAGTGGAGGTGATGCCGTCGGTGGAGCTTGCACCGCGGCCGTGGTACAACCCCGACCTGCGCAGCAGGTGGTTTTTTGTGCCGGGTATTATCGGCAGCCTGACGCTGGTTCTGGTGGTAACGCTGACCGCATTTGCGGTGGTGCGCGAGCGCGAGATCGGCACGCTGGAACAGATTATGGTCACGCCCATTCGCCCGGTTGAATTCATTCTGGGCAAGACGCTGCCGTTTTTCATCATTGGCCTTTTCGATGTGACACTGATTGCCGTGGTTGGCTCGCTGTGGTTTCAGGTGCCGTTTCGCGGCCACATGTGGGTGCTGGCAACGGGCGCGGTGCTGTTTCTGCTATGCATGCTGGGCGTGGGTTTACTGATCTCGACGGTCAGCGCGACGCAACAGCAGGCGATGGTGACGTCGTTTTTCTTTATTATGCCGGCGATTACGTTTTCCGGATTCGGATTTCCCATCAGCACCATGCCGCAATGGATGCAGCTATGCAGCTATGCGATTCCGCTGAGATACTTTTTGATTGTGATTCGAGGCACGTATCTGAAGGGTGTGGGGATGGATATTCTATGGCCGCAGATGGCAGCTATGGCAGTGCTGGGCATCGCGCTGCTGACGGCGGCGGTCTTGCGCTTCCACAAGGCGCTGGACTAACGAATCAGCATAGATTTCCAGCTAATGAGTATCAAAGGTTCAGCGTTATTAAGCTCTTTGATGTACCTTTATCTATTGGGAGTTCTCTTCTAGTGATGGAGTTCCACATATCCCGGAAGGCGCGTGAACGGTATCAGTTCGCGGAGTCGCTGTTTTCCACTACAGGGAACGTGGTTTTTGCCAATATGGCCGCCTGCCGAGATTTTGCTCACCGCATGAACACGATTCGCGATGTGGAAAAGCATCCAGAACTGGCGGTTCATGCCGGCAAACTCTACGCCATGGGCATAATCGACGAGGCCAGCCACATTTTGATGGCACGCTATCGCGAGCAGTTCGACCCCGCGGTGATGACCAGCGCCCTGGACTTCTTTTCCGCCAGGGTAGGCGCTGAGGCATTGGACAAACTGCTGCTGACCTTTGTCGAGGAGTTTCCCGGCAGTTCAGTGATTCGCGGCATCGAGACGCCGAAGCAATGGCTTGAGGGGCAAAGCGATGGCGCGCCCCATAAGGCTGCGGCCTTGGAAGAGCTGCTGCTATTGTGGACTGCCAACCGCAACGAGGCCTTTCAGCCCTTTGAGGAACTGTTCAAGGAAAAGACCCTGGCCAAAAAGACTGTTTACCGCCAGGTTACCGGGAATTTCCAGGACTACTTTGCCACACGCCCACTGATTCCGCTGTCCGGGGCCAAGCCGATGAATCTGCTCGAGTTGTTGCGTGCGCCGGCCATTGCCGCACCTCGTTCGCTGGCCGACCAACTGGCTCTCATCCTCAAGCTCTGGAAGCCGCTACTGGGCGACAGCCTGGAACAGTATCTGCTGATTGCGAGCGAGATTCTGCATGAGGAAGAGCTGGCTATCTGGATGCAGTTCAATCCTCAAGGCGCGGCTGGTTATAAGAAGCCTTCAGTGGTGGCCAGCGCGGAGGTGCCGGATTTCAGCGACGCGGCACATGAATACGAAAAGTTCTCCTCCGACATGGCCTGGATGCCTACTGCTGTGCTTATCGCCAAGAGTACATACGTGTGGCTGGCGCAGATGAGCAGACAATACGGCCGCCGGATCGCGCGGCTGGACGAGATTCCCGACGAGGAACTAGACGTATTGGCGCGCCGTGGACTCAATTCGCTGTGGCTGATCGGCGTGTGGGAGCGCAGCCGCGCCTCGAAGACCATCAAGCAGCTTTGCGGCAACACGGACGCTGTGGCTTCGGCTTACTCACTCTACGACTATGCGATTGCCGAAGACCTGGGCGGCGAAACGGCCTACGTGAATCTGCGCGACCGCGCCTACAGGCACGGCATTCGCCTGGCCAGCGATATGGTGCCCAACCATATGGGTATCGATTCGCCGTGGGTCGTCGAGCATCCTGATTGGTTCATCTCGCGGCCGGAGCCGCCTTATCCCGCCTATAGCTTCAACGGCCCCGATCTCTCCCATGACGGGCGCGTGGAGATCAAGATCGAGGATCATTACTTTGAACAGTCGGATGCCGCCGTGGTCTTTCGCCGCCGCGACCGGCAGAGCGGTGAGACCCGCTACATCTATCACGGCAACGACGGCACCAGCTATCCTTGGAACGACACGGCGCAGCTCGACTACCTGAATCCGGCGGTGCGCGAGCAGGTGATTCAGACCATCCTGCATGTGGCGCGGCTTTTTCCGGTGATTCGCTTTGACGCAGCCATGACCCTAGCCAAGCGCCACTTTCACCGGCTGTGGTTTCCTGGGCCGGGGACCAGCGGCGCCATTCCCTCCCGCGCCGAATCCGGCATGAGCCAGGCACAGTTCAACCGGGCTATGCCGCACGAGTTCTGGCGCGAGGTCGTGGATCGTGTGGCCGCGGAGGTTCCAGGCACGCTGCTGCTGGCGGAAGCCTTCTGGCTGATGGAGGGCTACTTTGTCCGCACCCTTGGCATGCACCGCGTCTACAACAGCGCCTTTATGGTGATGCTGCGCGACGAGGAGAACGCCAAGTACCGCTCGGTCATCAAGAACACGGTGGAGTTCGATCCGGATGTTTTGAAACGCTACGTGAATTTCATGAGCAATCCCGACGAACGCACGGCGATTGATCAATTCGGCAAAGGCGACAAGTGCTTCGGCGTGGCAACCATGATGGCCACGCTGCCCGGCCTGCCTATGTTTGGCCACGGCCAGATCGAGGGATTCACCGAAAAATACGGCATGGAGTACCAGCGGCCACGCTATGACGAGAATCCTGATCCCTGGATGGTGGAACGCCACGAGCGGGAGATTGCGCCCTTGTTGCATCGCCGGCGGCTCTTTGCCGAGAGCGGCAACTTCCGGCTCTACGATTTGTTCCGCGACAACGGCTCGGTGGATGAAAACGTCTTTGCCTACTCCAACCGTAGCGGAGGAGAGCGCGCCCTGGTGGTTTATAACAACCGCTACGGACAGACGCACGGAACGATTGATTGGTCCGCGGCATACGCTGACAAGGGCGCTAATCAACTGCGCCAGCAGCGGCTCCGTGAAGGACTGGGTCTCAGCGACAATTCCTCGGTGACGTTGGCTTGTCGCGATTCGCTCACTGGCCTGTACTACCTGCGCCGGGCTGGAGATTTAGCAGAGCGCGGACTGACCCTTGATCTGCATGCATACCAGTGCCATGTATTTCTCGATTGGCGCGAGCTAACCTCGACCGCGGAGCAGCCCTGGGACCGGCTTTCAGATCATCTCAACGGGCGGGGCGTGGTGAATCTGGACGATGCGCTAGTGAATTTGGAGTTGCAGCCGGTGCATAATGCGCTGCGCGCGGTGCTTGACTCCGGGATGGTGCGCCAATTTGCCGATCTGGCAGAGCATCCACGCACCTTGGATGTAGGCGTTAACAAGAAGATCGAGGACGAACGCGCTGGTTTATTCGAGACAGCATGGGCGCATTGCGAGAGCTTTCTGCGCGTGACTCAGCAAGCTTATCGATCACGTAACGACGGCGTTCAACCCGCCAACCCTAGCCTGTTGCGTGCCGCCTATCGCGTGCGCCTGCGCGCCGCCATGCGCATCCCTGCCGTCGAATCGCTTTTTCCGGCACCGTGGCCTGTGGTTGCCCGTCGTGTGCTTCCCAGTCCCAGTCCGCAGCTTACCGGCACGGCTATGTGGGGGCCGGTGCTTGGGTGGTGTGTGCTGGAGTTGCTGGCCGAATCTATTGATGCTGAGAATCCGGAGCGCGTGGCACTGGACCTTTTTGACCGCCTGCGACTGCGCGAACCATTCGCCCAGGCCTTCATGGCGCTCGGATTCGAGGGAGAGGATGCGTGGCGCGTCGCCGCGCGCGTCAAAGTTGGACTGCTTACGTGGGCTGTGGCCGGCAAGCCGAAAGAGGCAAGCGAGGCGACTGAACCTGTATCAGTCACTGCCGAACGAGTGGCGTTTTCGCCAGATTTGTGGCTTGATCCCGACGTGCGCTGGCTTTGCGGCGTGCATGAGGCGGAAGGGCACTACTATCTGGTGCGTGAGCGCTACGAGGAGCTGCTGTGGTGGTTGCTCATGCCGTCGTTGCTGCGCCTGGCAGGCGAGACTGTACCCAGCCAAATGGCGGCGAATCGAGCTGCGGTTGGGACGATGAGCAGAACCATCGAGGAGGCACTGGCAGCCGCAGAGGCTGCTGGCTATCGCGTGGATCTACTGCGGCGTTCGTCCACCAATGAAGCCATGGCCAACGAACATCTGGAACTGGCAGGTTCTGAGTCTGAACCTCCGGCTGATACCGCGGTTGATCCAATCTGAGAATCGCGCGAATGGAAAATCATCACAATCCGATGTGATCCAAGGCACAGCCCAATGTGCGTTCGCGGTATCAAATTCCCTTGCGGACATTTGTTGGGGCGCAAGCCGCTGCGAAATGTGCCTATCTAATAGGTGTAATGTCGCCTATTTGCAGGACATGCAGGGCTTCATAGGCGGACGCTCTTTTATCTCCTTATACCCCCGAACCTAGTCCAGAAATGAGCAGGGTACTGGCATGTCACCCTCTCCATTTCGTCACCTCACAGTGTTTGCGCGGCAGGTGTGTCCCGATTCTACGGCGGCGCACGCAGGTTTGTGTCGCGCGGAAACAGTCTATAAATCCATGAAAATAAAGAGGAATACAGTCTGTTGCCAGTGAAGCCTGCTAGGAAGCGGAGGAATTATGCAGAGTGTCGCCCCTGAAGTGCTGAATGCCCACGAAAAGCTGCTGATCGACCAGGCGGTCGCAGAGCACACCGGCAAGCCCGGAGCGCTTTTGGGAATCCTGGAAACGATCCAGGCGGCCAACGCGCATAAATATCTGTCGATGGAGGCGCTGCGCTATATCGCGCAGGAGACCGGCATTCCTCCGGCCACGATCTACAGTGCCGCCACCTTTTATGCGCTCTTCAATCTCGACCCGCAAGGCGACAACCTGATCTGCGTTTGCCGGGGAACGGCCTGCCACACGCGCGGTTCCCGCGATCTGCTGGAGAAGGTCTGCCTCGATCTGGGGCTGAGCGGGCAGGAAGCGAGCGATACCAACGAGGCTGACAAGCTGGCTCTCACCACGCCCGACCAACGCTTCACGGTGCGTACCGTTGCCTGCTTTGGCCAGTGCGCGCTGGCCCCGGTGGTCGAGGTAAACCACCATATTCTCAGTCACGTAAATGAGCGCACCTTGCAGCGAGAAGTGAAAGCGTTGGGCCAAACCGGAAAGATCAAATAGGGGGAAATAATGCCTCGAATTCAGGATATAGGCGCGTTCAACGCGGTTCGTGAAGCCGGGCTTGCCAAGCTGATGCCGGCCGTTCCGCGCCTGACAGTGGGAATGGGAACCTGTGGCCGCGGCAATGGCGCAGAGGAAGTTTTTCACGCCTTGAATGAGGCCATCCATCGCAGCGGCGTCGATGTGATGCTGGCGGGCGTGGGCTGCTTCGGTTCCTGCTTTCAGGAGCCGCTAGTGAGCATTCGGCTGCCGGGAAATCCCCTGGTGATTTTGCATCGTGTGCAGGTCAATGACGCCGTGCGCATCCTGGAAAGCGTCTCCACCGGGATAATGCCTACCGGGCTGGTTTACTGCAAGATCGAGGAATGGGACCACGTCACTGCGAACCTGAAATACGGTCAGGGATATCCGGATATTCCAGCCTGGAATACGATCCCTTTTTTCAAGGGGCAAAAGAAGATTGTTCTGCGCAACTGCGGCTTCATCAATCCCTCGGACATCGAGGAGTACATTGCGGTGGGCGGCTATCAGGCGCTCTATAAAGTCTTGATCGACGGGCGCACGGATCCTGTCATCGAGCAGATCAAGGCATCCCGGCTGCGCGGGCGCGGCGGTGCAGGATTCCTTACTGGAAATAAATGGGATTTTCTGGCCAAAGCCAAGGCCGACACCAAATACATTATCTGCAACGCGGACGAAGGCGATCCCGGCGCCTACATGAATCGCAACGAGATCGAGGGAGACCCTCATTCGCTGCTTGAAGGCATGATTATCGGCGCATATGTTATGGGCGCAACCGAAGGCATTATTTATGTGCGCGCCGAGTATCCGCTGGCTGTGAGCCGGCTCAACCGGGCCATCGAACAGGCGCGCGAGTATGGGCTGCTGGGAATGAATATTCTGGATCGCGGCTTCAACTTCAACATCCAGCTGGTGCAGGGCGCGGGAGCTTTTGTTTGCGGCGAGGAAACGGCACTGATCGCATCTCTCGAAGGCCGAGCCGGCCGTTCGCGTCCCCGACCGCCTTATCCCGCGCAGAAGGGCTTGTATGGCAAGCCGACCAACATCAACAACGTCGAGACTTGGTACAACATTGCTCCGATTGTCACTCGCGGCCCCGCATGGTTTGCAGAGACCGGCAGCCAGAAGAGTCCTGGAACCAAGGTCTTTTCACTGGTGGGCAAGATTCAGAACACCGGCCTGGTGGAGATGCCGCTGGGCACTCCGCTGAAGAGCTTCATCTATGACATCGGCGAGGGCGCCGTGGCTGGCCGCCGCGTGAAAGCCGTGCAAACCGGAGGACCCTCCGGCGGCTGCATCCCCGTCGAGATGCTCGATACGCCGGTTGATTATGAAAGCCTGGCGTCGATTGGTTCCATCATGGGCTCCGGTGGCATGGTGGTCATGGACGAAGACAACTGCATGGTCGATGTGGCCCGCTACTTCATCGAGTTCACACATTCGGAATCCTGCGGCAAGTGCGTTCCATGCAGAGTCGGCCTCAACAAGGCGCTGCGCATTCTCAATTCGATCACCAACGGGAGCGGAACCCGTGAACAGATGGTTTTGCTGGATGAGCTGGGCCGCATGATTCGCGAGTCCTCGCTATGCGCGCTGGGCCAATCCGCGCCCAATCCCGTGCTCACGACTATCCGCCACTTCCGCGACGAGTACGAGGACCACATCGTTGCCCATCGCTGTCGCGCTGGCGTCTGCCAGGAACTTGCGCTTTCGCCTTGCGAAAACAGTTGCCCGCTGCGCATGAACATTCCGCGCTTTTTGGAGCTTTATCAGGAGGGACGGCTGGAAGACGCCTTCGAGTCCGTGATTCTCGACAACCCACTGCCTGCCTCCACGGGAAGGGTTTGTCAGCATCCATGTGATAATCGCTGCCGCCGCCAGTCCTTTGATGAGGTGGTGAATATGCGCGAGGTTCACCGCTTCATCGCCGACGCGGTCTATCAGACTGACCTTTTTGAGCCGATGCTGCAGCGGATTCGCACGCGTCAGCTTCCTTACAGCGGCCGCAAGGTGGCCGTGGCCGGCTCCGGCCCCACTGGCCTGACGGCCGCGTTTTACCTGGCCATGCTCGGTCATGATGTCACGATCTTTGAGGAACGCAGCGAGGCGGGCGGCATGTTGCGCTTCGCCATTCCTGAGTACCGGCTGCCCAAAGCAGTGCTGCGCCGCGAACTGGACCTCATTGAAGGCGTCGGCGTGAAGATGGTCTTCAACACCCGCATCGGATTCGACGTTCCGTTGAATGAATTGGCCAGCCAGTTCGACGCGGTCTTTCTCTCCATTGGAACATGGAAGGAATCGTGGCTCTATCTGCCCGGCACAGAGTTGAAGAATGTCCATCCCGCGCTGCCCTTTCTGGAATCCGTCGCACGCAAGGAAAACGTCACCACCGGGACAATAGGGACGAGGGTGGCAATTATCGGCGGCGGCAATGCGGCCATCGATTCTGCGCGCACCGTGATGCGCATGGGCGCGCAGGCTACCATCCTTTATCGACGCGAACGTCAGGATATGCCCGCTATCGACGAGGAGATTCAGGCCGCTGAGGATGAGGGCGTGCATTTTGTATTTCTGGCCGCGCCGCACCGCATTATGGGCGATGCGGAGGGCAATGTGAAGGCCATTGAAATTGTCAAAACGCGCCTGGGCGAGTACGACAAGAGCGGCCGCAGACGGCCGATGCCTACCGATGAAGTGCAGCGCTTCGAGTGCGACAGCGTGATTCTGGCCGTAGGCGAAACCTTTGATAAGGATTTTTGCAGCGCCTCGGGATTGGCTCTCAAGGAAGAGGGAACGATCATCGTGGATCGCTTCACATACGAGACCAGCCGGCCCAATTTCTATGCCGGAGGCGACGTGATTACCGGCGCCTCCAACGTGTCGAATGCTATGAGTTGCGGCAAGCAGGCGGCGCAGAAGATGGACGAGCGACTGATGGGCGAAGCTCGCTGGGAGCGCCTATTACCGGACTTTGAATACAGCCGTACGGCGCCGGGAGAGCCGAGCCTCAGCCGCCGCCACGTTGGTCACGATGTGCCCGCTGCCGTCAGGGTTCGTTCGCAGCAGGAAGTGGTCGCCGGCCTCGACCCCAAAGAGGCGCTGGAAGAATGCCGCCGCTGCCTGCGTTGCGATTTGCGAGCCCCCGTCAGTGCCAATTGAAATGTGAAGTATAAGGAGCGACCCAGTGCCGACTAAAGCGATTTCCGTTCGAATTGATGGCGAACTGGTGAATGCCAGGGAAGGGCAGACCATTCTGGAAGCGGCCCGCGATAATGGCAAAAAGATTCCCACACTTTGCTATTTGAAGGGCTTGAGCGCGGTGGGCGCCTGTCGCGTGTGCATGGTGGAACTTGCCGGCACCGACCGCCTGCTGCCGGCCTGCACCACGCCCATCCAGGACGGCATGTCGATCAAGACCGCCTCGGCCAAGCTGACGCTTTATCGCAGGATGGCCGTCGAGCTGCTTCTGGTGGAGCGCAACCACATCTGTGCGGCCTGCGTCTCCAACGGCCACTGCGAGCTTCAGGCGATGGCGCGCGAGTTGGGCATCACCCACGTACGCTACGCCTACAACAATCCGCGTCTTGCAGTGGATATGACGCACCCACGCTTCGTCCTCGATCAGAATCGCTGCATTCTATGCACGCGCTGCGTGCGGGTTTGCGCGGAGGTGGAAGGAGCGCATGTCTGGGAGGTTGCATCGCGTGGCATCTACTCGCGCCTGGTCAGTGACCTCAAGGACGACTGGGGCAAATCGAGCAACTGCACCAGCTGCGGCAAGTGTGTGCAGGCCTGTCCTACCGGAGCGCTGGCGGAAAAGGGGCATTCCGTGATGGAGATGGTCAAGGAGAGCGAAGCCGTCAGTCGCCTTGCCACGCAAAGAGCAGTTTCCGCGAACGGTACGCGGTAAGACACATTCACTTATTTATTTCCGGACGACCTATCGGGTAGTGTGTCACGACCATTGTGACTCCAACCAAGGTACGAAATCCCGTCATTTCCATCCTCCATTTGTCCCAGCCGCCTTCGCCCCGTAGAATCAGAAATAGCAGTTGATGCGCTGATCTTGAAACCCACCCAACCTTGAGCGATAAGGAACCGATGAGCGAACATGAAGCAGGGAATTCCCTTGAGGCGCAGGCAGCGTCGCCGGCGTGGATCAGGATTGAGCGGGCGCGGCATCCACTGCGACCTTTACCCATGGATTTCATCGAGAATATTTTTTCAGATTTCAGCGAAATACACGGCGATCGCGCATTTGGCGACGACGAGGCTGTGGCTTGCGGCATGGCGCGGCTGGGCACGGAAGAAGTTCTGGTCATCGGCAATCGCAAAGGCGGATCTACCAAGGATCGTGTGCGGCGCAACTTCGGCATGCCCCATCCCGAGGGCTACCGCAAGGCGTTGCGCGCGATGAAGATCGCGGAGAAGTTTGGGCGGCCGGTGATCAGCTTCATTGATCTCCCCGGAGCTTTTCCCGGCCTGGGCGCAGAGGAGCGGGGCCAGGCCGAAGCCATCGCCCGCAATCTGCTGGAGATGTCGCGGCTGCGCGTACCAACCATCTCGGTGATCAGCGGCGAGGGCGGATCGGGCGGAGCGCTGGCCCTGGCCGTCGCGGATCGCGTACTGATTATGGAGAATGCTCTTTATTTCGTGATTACTCCTGAGTCCTGCGCGGCTATCATGTGGCGCGACGCGGCCTACAAGGTATCAGCCGCCGAGGCCATGCGCATTTCTGCACCGGATGTTGCCGCGCTGGGCTGCGTGGACGTAATCGTCGCCGAGCCGCCGGATGGCATTCACACCGACCGCGATGCAGGCACGGGGCTGTTGGGCATGGTGCTTAAAAAGCATCTGGCCGAACTCAAGGCGCAGCCGATTGATGCTCTGGTGGCTGCGCGCCAGGCCAAATTCCGCAACATCGCGCAGTTCTATACGGAAGGTCAGGGATAGATGAGTTTCAGTCAGCCAACCGCCAGCCGCTTCCGCGCTTACATGCGATTTATCGTCGCCGTGCTGTGGTTCTTTATGGCGCGGGCTGTTGCCCATCACGAGTCGCTGGGACTGACGAGCGAGCAGTGGCAGCCTCTGGTCGAACAGGTCATTTTCCTCGCACTACTGCTTGCGGGCTATGCGGGCATGGGATTTACGCTTGATGGCCAACAACGTCCGATAAAAGAGCAGGGTTTGCCAATGCGGGAGGGTTGGCTGGGCGAGGCTGGCTTGGGACTGGCTGTTGGTTGGGCGCTGGCCGTGGCCTGTGTTCTGCCGCTGGTTGTGGGCGGCGGCATCGCCATTGTGCTCATCCTGGGGCACTCGGCCTGGGGATGGCTCGCTGTATATGTCGCATTCTTTGCGATGGTTGCCTTGGCCGAAGAGGTTGCCTTTCGCGGCTACGGATTTCAACGCTTCGAGCAGGCCGTGGGTTCGCTGGGAGCGGCGCTGGGATTCGCGGCCTTCTATTCCATTGTGCAGGCGCTTCTGCCCGGGTCAAGCCACGCCAGTATTGCGGTTTCCATCGCATTCAGTCTCGTTCTCTCAACTGCTTACGTGCGCACTCGCGCTCTGTGGCTGAGTTGGGGAATCAACTTCGGCTGGAAGGCCAGCCGCGCGCTGGTTTTCGGATTGGCCATCAGTGGCGACAGCAGTCATTCGCCTGTGGTGCAAGGCAATCCGATGGGGCCGTTCTGGCTCACCGGCGGAGGCTATGGATTGGATGGCAGTTGGATGGCGTTCGTTCTGCTACTTGTGGCGATTCCCGTGATTTATCGCCTCACGCGCGAACTAGACTATCGCTGGAATGCGCCGGTGATTGTACCTGCGGGCATTCCGGTGGATTTGGATGCGGCAGCACGCCGCCAGCATGAAGCTGCCATGGGAACGGCTGAACCTGCCACGCCCGGCTTGGTGCAGATTCTGCCGGTTGCCGCGCCGTCAGCAAATTCGGAACCGCCCAAGGTGGAATAGCAACTATTCCGGATCGACGTTCCTTTTGCCGCTGATTTTGTCTATACGAATCTCCACCACGGCGCAATCGGCGGCCTGGCTCTCCTCCACAGGCTGAAAGGGCTTGCCGTCGGCGTATCTCCCCACCAACTGATTCAGCAGAGCGGCCTTTTCCTTACCGTCAGGGATTTCACGCGCCACGCCAAAGGCCAGTACCGAGGTATATCGCGTGGAGCAGGCACAGGGACGATCATTGTTGACCGTCAGCTTCTCAACCTTGCTGACTTCAAAGCAGACACGGCTGTTTTCGGCGATATTGTCCAGCTTCCGTCCTGTGAGCTTGCTATGAAAGTAGAGTCTTCCATCGCGATAGAAATAGTTAAGCGGCGTGATGTATGGTTGTCCGGCAGCGTCGCAGGTGGCCAAGCGGCCCTCGTTCTGCGCGGCAAAAAAGTCACGAGCGTCTGATTCTGTCATCCATCGAATGGTCATTCGGAACAGGTCTCCACAGCTTCCAGTGTATCTGTCAGCCGTGAAGCGGCAGACTCAGCGATGATGTAAACTTGTTAAAGCGAGTCAGGCTGACTTGTATGTCACTGGCCGCGCCGTTGAAGCCGCGCGTATTTTACGCGTGTGTGCAGAGACACCCAAAGAAGGAGAAACACCCGACAGATGGCCAAGATTGCAAAAACAGGTGATCGCAAAAAGGAAATGGACACGACGAAGTCGACCGACTGTCCCAAGTGCAAAAAGCCGACGCGCATCGTCAAGCGCGTGAAGGACCGCGAGCGCGGCGTCCCCGGCGGCGTCTACATCTCGTGCTCTGCGTGCGACTTCTACGAGAAGCTTTAAGCGTCTATTGAAGTTTGGTTTTAGGAAAAGCCTGGCGATTGCCGGGCTTTTTCGCGTTCAGGAGACCATTTTGCTGTGAATGGAGCATCTGTCACCCGGGAAAAAACGGAGAAATTCCGGCATTTTCCGGCGATTTTCAGAGGCCAAATCTCACCATGCGGGATATTTTGGACCAGAAATTTTTCCACAGACGTTGATTTCAAAGAGCTTACAAATTATCTGCAAGGTTTTAAGGTAAATTTATACCCCCCAGGGGTATAAGGGGGGTGGGGGAGCCCTTCAGGGGGTACGGACCGGGCGGATGTCCGACAGATTGGAATGAGGATAAACCCACTTTTGTTCATACTGCCAGTGTGCGCCGAAATTGGGTAATTATCTGCAAACATCCAACCAGACATCCTGCAGCGTATTCTGAGAGCAGGGAGGGGAAGTGGGATTGAAGAGTGTTTCGCGCTTGATGCGCGTTTGTGGATTGGGATTTACGTTGCTGTTGGCGGCTAACGTGGGCTGGGCATCGGAAGTGCACACCAATCCGCTGAACCGCGAGCCACAGGTACGAGCGGCGTATGAGCACTTCTACAATCTGGACTATCCGGGAGCCGTGGAGCGCTTTGAGCGCATTCATGAGGCGCATCCGGGCGATCCGCAGGCTACGGCGCTGCTGCTGAACGCCTTGATATTTCAAGAGTTATATCGGCTCGACCTGCTGGACACTACCTTCTACGCCAATGACGGCTTTATCACTGGGCGGCATGCGACGGAGGAGGATCCCAAGACTCGCGACCGCATCCTGGGGCTGGCAGACGAGGCCATCCACGAGGCTGACGCGCGCATTGCTAAAAACTCTAACGACGTCGATGCTCTATTTGCTCGCGGCTGGGTACGCAGCCTCAAGTGCGCCTATATCGCCATGGTGGAGCGGGCATATGGCGCTGGCTTCAGGCTGGCGACGAAGGCCAAAGACGATGAAGAGCGCGTGCTTCAACTTGACCCTGATTATGTAGACGCCAAGCTGGTAACGGGGGTGTATCAATATGTGGTGGGCGCGCTGCCCTGGCCCTTCAAGCTGATGATTGGATTTGCCGGAATCACCGGCTCAAAGACGCGCGGGCTGGAGATGCTCAACGATGCCGGCAAACGCGGCGTCATCACCTCGATTGAATCGCGCACCGTGATTGCGCTGTTTCTGCGCCGCGAGGCGAGGTACAAAGAGGCGATTGAGGTGGTTCGCGGCCTCAAGAGTTTGTATCCCCACGACTTTCTTTTTTGCCTGGAAGAGGCCAACCTGCGCAAGGATGCCGGCGAGGGCATGGCAGCTGTGGAGGCTTACAGGGAGATCATCGCGGATAGCAACAGAGCTGGCTATTTTGCGCAGGCGCAGTTGGAGTTGGCCTACTTTGGGTTGGGCGACGCACAGCGTGGCCAGCGCCACTTCAAAGAGGCGGCGCAGGCTTACGAGAAGGCTGCCGAAACCCGGGATGTAGGCCCGGAACTCAAAATCCGCTCGCTGCTGGCTGCCGGAGAGTGCCGCGACATGGAAGGCGAGCGCGAGTTGGCGATCAAGGACTATCAGGCCGCAATCGACGCCGGACCGAATACGTCGCGCGCCGACACCGCGAGAAAGCGTTTGCGCAATCCTTATCGGGAATCGTGAGGCCCGGTGGAGTTCGTTTTAGAAGACGGAACTATTGCGGCCTCTCTGCCGTATCTTTATATGTTCGGGATGAGGCAGGAGGGATCGCAATGGCCTTCTTTTGTAATAACTGTGGAACCGAATTACCCGTGGGTGCGCGGTTCTGTTCCAACTGTGGCGCGGCCGTTCCCGTTGCACCCTACATTCCCGGCAGGCCGCTGGTGCGTCCTCATGCAGGCCGTCAGCTTGCCGGGGTCTGCATCGGTTTGTCGCAGGCCTATGGATGGGATCTTGCCCTGGTCCGGGTCTTCACGGTTTTAGGGACTATCTTCTCCAGCGGTTTGGTGGCCGTGGCTTACCTGGCTTGCTGGATCGGCATTCCCGAGGAGCCGGTTCGGCTGCCCTGAGCGTATTCTGTTGCTATGAAGGGAAAGTACAACTCTGAGGGAGCGGCGCTGGTCTATCGTGATACCGGGACAGGTCTGCCTGTGGTTTTTCTTCATCCCACGCCTCTTGATGGGGAATTCTGGCGCCTGCTGACCGAGAACTTGGCCGGTGTCCGCGCTATCACACCTGACTTGCGCGGGCACGGCACATCTGAACTGGGAAGCATGCCGGTGGGCGGCTTCGCACTGGTTCCCGATGCTCCGGTGCTGAGCGTGGCGCGGTTGGCTGCTGACGTTCTTGCATTGCTCGATCATGTAAAGATTTCAGCGGCATTTTTTGTAGGCTGCTCCATCGGCGGCTACGTGCTGCTGGAAATCTGGCGTCAGGCACCCGAGCGGGTGCGCGGGCTGGTTTTTGTCTGCTCCAAGCCGCAGGCGGACGCGGAGGCTGGCCTCGTACGGCGAGCCGCCACTATCGCACAGGCGAGAGACGGCGGCAGAGGCGCGATCTTCGACGGCATGGCTCAAACTCTGATTGGAGCAACTGCCCGTGAACGGCATCCCGAGATAGTGACTCAGTTGCGCGCCCACATGACGCTCACCCCGGAGGCATTGGTGGCTGTGCAGGCTGGTCTTGCTACGCGGCCAGACTCCGTACCCACCGTGGCCACCATGAAGGTTCCTGTTTTTGCCTTTGCCGGCGGCGAAGACCCCGTTGTGACCGCAGCTGAGATGCAAGCTTTCCACGCCGCGCCAGGCGGTTGCGAATTTCACCTGCTGCCAGACGCCGGTCACTTTGCCGCCTATGAACAGCCGCGGAAGGTTGCCGCGCTGCTGGGCGAGTGGTTGAGGAAGTTCGAAGGCTGAGGGGCAGGGAAGTTCTGGCTTACGAAGGGAAATGCTGTAGGCTCAAGAGAGAGTTTCTTTTCGGGAAGCTAACCTTGATCAAGCAATCGCCTTCATCGCCACGGCCATTCGTCCATCCGCAAAAGGGCAGCGCTCTGCACTGCGGCAAAGTCTCATTGGAAGCCCTCGCTAATAGCTACGGGACGCCACTTTATGTATATTCCGCCGACCATATCGTCGAGCGGCTGGGCCTGTTTCAGCAGGCGCTGGCGGGCCGGGAGCATCTGGTCTGCTATGCGGTCAAGGCAAACTCCGCGCTGGCCATTCTGAATCTGCTGGCGGAGTATGGCGCGGGCTTTGACATCGTCTCTGGCGGGGAGCTGGAGAGGGTGCTGGCGGCCGCGCCTGAAGCTGCGTATAGGGTTGTTTATTCCGGCGTGGGCAAGACTGCTGCAGAGATCGATCTGGCTCTAAAGGCCGACATCCTCGAATTCCATGTGGAGAGCGAGGCGGAGCTGGAACTGCTTGCACAGCGAGCCGCCAAACTCAAGAAGAGGGCGCGCTTTGCACTGCGCGTCAATCCCGATGTTTTTGCCGAGACGCATCCATACATCTCCACCGGTCTGCGCGAGCATAAGTTCGGAATCGACATTCGAAAGGCGCTGAAGATTTACAAGAGTGCTGCCAGCAATCGCTGGCTTGAGCCGCACGGCGTCAGCTTTCACATCGGCTCGCAGATTCTATCCGCAGCCCCTTTTGGCGAGGCCATGCAGCGGGTGAGCAAGCTGCTGCGCCAATTGGAACGCGAGGGCATCGCCATCAAAACTGTCGATGCGGGTGGCGGGCTGGGAGTCAACTATCACTCCGGCAAATTCGACGCCGCCGCCAAGGTGCGGGAGTACACCAACGCCATTGTGAGGGCGCTGGATGGCTACGAGGGACAGTTGCTCATGGAGCCGGGCCGCTTTATTGTCGCCCAGGCCGGAGCCCTCGTTACGCGCGTTCTGGAGGTCAAACGCAGCGGCAAGAAGACCTTTGTGATCACAGACGCCGGCATGAACGACCTCATTCGCCCCACACTCTACCAGGCCTATCACCAGATTGTGCCGGTCAGACCGAGAGCAGGGAAGCCCAGAGCCGTTGATGTGGTTGGGCCGATCTGCGAGACGGGCGACTTTTTTGCCCGCGACCGGCAACTCGCGCCTATCGAGCCGGGTGATCTGATTGCAATTCTCGATGCCGGAGCCTACGGCATGGCGGAAAGCTCAAACTACAACACTCGCCCACGTCCCGCCGAGGTGCTGGTGGAAGGAGCGAAGGCGCGGCTGATACGACGCCGGGAGACGATGGCGGACCTGTTTTCTCCGGAAATCTACTGATTACGATGAGGAATATGTATAAGAATCAACAACTTACTACTATCAATAATGTCTGATAACGTATATTCTGTATACTGCAACGTCGTATTCTTCAATGGGTCGAATTACGTAGTCTGCTCATCTACACTGCTCTCAGCAGCATCAGTGTAATGTCGTCATGTTGTGGCGTGTTCCCTACAAAGTGTTCTATATCAGCAAAAATGGTGCTCAACAGCACGGATGGCGTCATCGTCTGATTCGCATATAGCAGCAACATAAACCGCGTTTCCCCATACTCGTCATGACGGAAATTTTCCGCTTCTGTGACTCCATCTGTGTATATGGCGAGCCAGTCGCCAGATTGAAGCGTGGTACTTCCCGATTCGTACGGAGCATTCTCCAGGATTCCGAGCGGGACTCCGCCCTCCGACAAGCGCTCAATGGCTCCCGTCTGGCGGCGCAAGATGGGCGTGTTGTGCCCTGCGTTGACGTAAACCAGGCTGTGTGTTGCAGAATCGTATTCCGCGATGAATGTGGTGGTGAACCGCCGTCCATTCTGGCTGTTGGTGCAAGCGTAGGTATTCATGCGGCCTACCAGATCGAGTAACGAAGTGGAGATGCCTGCGAGGGTCTTCAGGCTTGCCTGGTAGGTGGCCATCAACATGGCCGCGGGTATGCTCTTGCCGGCTACATCGGCGATGGCGATCAGATATGTGCCTCCGGGCGTAGGCGAACCTGGGCGAGGAAATACGTCGTAGTAGTCCCCTGCCACTGTATTTGCGGGACGAGTGGCAAAGGCGATCTCCAAGCCTGCTACCTGCGGCGGGCTTGAAGGCAGCAGCCATGCCTGAATCTCCTTGGCGATCTGCAGGTCTCGCTTCATGACCACGCGGTCGGCGATTTCAAGCACCAGCAGCAGCAACAGCAAAATACAGCCCCAAAAGATGCCGCTGGTCGAGAAACCGGTCAGATGCATACTGGGAAAAAATAATATCAATGCAATCAATAAGATAACGCGGCGCGCTGGAGAGAGCTTATCAACAATCGACCACAGGAACAGCTTTATCATCCGTAAAACATGCCTTATCCTGCCGACGCCGGGCATTCGGCGGGAATCAATTTCCTGCGAATAAAGCCTGTAACTGAAACGGGCATCGGCGTGGAATTGGTTCCATAGCTGGCTGAGGGCCATGCCATCGGTGATGCGTTGCCAGAATCCTCTTATGCCCTTCTTCATGATGATTAGATGAGTTCAAGTTATCCGGGGATACGCGCCGATTACATTTTGTAGCGGCCCAGGTCCTCGTCGTTGAGGCCTTCGAGCCATCCGCGCAACTGCTCGGCAGTGGGGCTCTCTGCCTGGCCTGTGGTACTCAGCTTGGCCTTTTGCATCACCTCATCAGTGACGTAGATGGGGCAATCCGCGCGCAACGCCAAAGCAAGTGCGTCCGACGGACGGGCATCAAGAACCAAGGGCTCATCCCCATGCTGAAGCCACAAAGTCGCGTAAAAAGTATCGTCTTTAAGTTCTGAAATAACAACACGATCCAGACGAGCATTCAAGTTCCGGATGAGGTTTCTGGTGAGGTCATGCGTCATGGGACGCGGCGCGGCAACCTTCTCGATTTCCAAGGCGATGGCGTTGGCCTCGAATATCCCGACCCAGATGGGCATAACCGAATCGGAAGCGATGTCTTTGAGAACCACGATGGGCATACTTGTAGAAGGGTCCATCATCAGCCCGCGAATCCGCACCTCGATGCTGCCTCGGTCCTTTTGCAGACTGTTTGGCTCACCGGTCAACCTTTTTAACTCGGCTTCGAGCCTGGGTAGTTCGCCAAACTGGATCTGCGCAGCGCGGTCGAGTTGCCCCTTGCGCGTCTGCTCCTCTGCCTCAGTGCGCAACGCCTCGATCTGCTTCTTCAAGTCGTTATCCATGGCTTCCCTTCCTTACCCATACACATATTAGACGGCTTCGCCTACCAGGCTGTTGGGATGCGTCGCGGTTATTTTCACCTGAAGGTAGCTTCCCGGAGCGGGGGCGATGGGCTGTGTGCAGGTGAAATTAACGGGAATGTTCTTGCTGCAACGTCCGATAATCTGCCCTCGCGCTGGGTTATGGCCCTCAACCATTACTTCCATTGTTTGCCCCAAGTACTTGGCGTAATTGATTCTCTGAATCTCCCGCTGACGGTCAAGCAACCCTTGAAGCCGGGCTACTTTCTCTGCCTCAGGGATGGAATCGATCATCGTCAAGGCCGGGGTGTTGGGCCGGCTTGAGTACTTGAAGCCGAAGACGCAATCGTACTCCACTTCTGCCAGAAGGTCCATGGTCTGGGCAAGGTCATCGGCGGTTTCACCGGGAAAGCCAACGATGATGTCGGTCGATATAGAGATGCGGCGGCGCGCGGCCTTGATCCAACTAATCCGCTCCAGATAGCTCTCGCGGGTATACTCGCGGTTCATAGCCTGGAGGATTCGTGATGAACCGGACTGAACCGGCAGATGCACATGGTCGCAAAGCGTGGGCACGGCGTCGATGGCCTCGACGATGTCGCGGGTGAAGTCGCGCGGGTGGCTGGTGGTGAA
>CAZFMB010000001.1:0-149847 GCA_964520005.1 uncultured Occallatibacter sp. | reverse complement strand
AAATCATTCCCCTGGGCGGACTCGGCGAGTTCGGCATGAACTGCCTCGCGCTCCGTTGGGAAGACGACATTATTGTGATCGACGCCGGGCTGATGTTCCCCGAGTCGGAGTTGCTGGGCGTGGATATCGTGGTTCCCGATATCAGCTACCTGGTGGAAAACAAGGCGCATGTCCGCGCCATCATCCTCACCCACGGTCACATGGACCACATCGGCGGACTGGCCTGGATTCTTAACGAAATCAAGGTGCCGGTCTACGCCACCGAATTCACACTGGCCTACGTCGAGGGCAACCTCGAAGAGAATGGCCTGCTCGACGAGACCGAGCTGATCGAGATCGTGCCTCGGGAAAAGTTCACCATCGGCCCCTTTACCATTGAGCCGATCCACGTCACCCACTCCCTGGTGGACGCCGTTTCGCTGGCCATCGAGACCCCGGTCGGCATCATCATTCACACCGGCGATTTCAAAATCGACCTCGCTCCCCTGGACGGCAATCTCTTCGACCTGCACACCTTTGCGGAGTACGGCAAGCGCGGCGTCCTCGCCCTCTTACAAGATTCGACCAATGTCGAGCGCTCCGGCTACACGCCGAGCGAGTCGGCCGTCATTCCCCGTCTCGACGAAATATTCTCGCGCACCAAAAAGAAGCTCTTCTTCTCCTGCTTCTCTTCCTCCATCTATCGCATCCGCATCGCTCTGGATCTGGCCCGCGCGCATGGCCGCAAGGTGGCCGTCATCGGACGCTCCATGATGGACTCGACGGAGATTGCGCAGGACCTGGGCCACCTCGATGTACCCAACGGGCTCATCATCAACCCCGGCCAGATGCGCGACTATGCGCCCGAGCAGTTGATGCTGCTCATCAGCGGCACGCAGGGCGAGCCCATGAGCGCCCTCAGCCGCGCTGCTGTGGACAACCACAAGCACGCCCGCGTCGAGCCGGGCGACACTGTCGTCCTCAGCTCGCGCATTATTCCCGGTAACGAAAAAAGCATTTTTCGCGTCATTGATCACCTCTATCGCCGCGACGCCAACGTCATCTACGACAACGGCTCCAACGGACTGATTCACGTCAGCGGCCACGGCTCGCAGGAAGAGATGCGCCTGCTCATCAACCTGGTGCGCCCCAAATACTTCATCCCCGTTCACGGCAACTACGGCAACCTGCACAAGCACGCCCGGCTGGCCATGGATACCGGAGCAGTGGAGCACGCTATGGTCATCGAAGATGGCGACGTGCTGGAACTGGATAGCAAGGATATCCGCAAGACCGAGAAAATCACCACCGGGCGAGTGCTGATCGACTCCGGCTCCTTCAACGATGTGGTGGAAGATCTCGTCCTGCGCGATCGCCGCATACTCTCCGAGGACGGCGTGGTGCTGGCCGTTCTGGCCATCAACAAGCGCACCGGCAAGGTGGAGCAGCAGCCAGAGGTGGTGATGCGCGGCTTTGGCGGCGCGGACATTACTGAACAGGCCCGCGAGGCGGTCCTGCAAACCCTCAACAGCCTCACCACCGAAGAGAAAGCCGACTACGGCATGGTCAAGGAAAAGGTTCGCGCCGAACTCAAGCGCCTCATCCAGAAAACCACTGGCCGCAGGCCGATGATTATGCCGGTAATTTTGGAAATCTGAGGACAGCAGAATAGCGCAATCATAAATGCGGTGCATGTTTATGCGGTTATAGGCCAGGTATGGCTATGTTCTTGCGATATTGCGCTAAACCTTGACGGATGGCCTTCACAAGATCCTCTTTACTGCACGGTTTCTTGAGGTAGCGAAAGATGTAACCCTCGTTCACTGCGTTTATCGCTACATCAATATCTCTGTATCCAGTCAGCAGCATGGTAACGGTGTTTGGCGATTGCTGATGCACTTGTGCAAGAAAGCTGGCTCCATCCATGCCAGGCATTCGCAAGTCCGAAACCACTATTGCATACGGACCGAATAACTGAATCGTGGCTAAGCCCTTGATCGCGCCCTGGGACTTGCTGATGCTGAACTCGCCATGCAGCAGTCGCTCAATGCCATCAAGAACACTCATATCATCATCGACAAATAGAATCTGCTCAGCCATCGTTCATCCTTTTGACCGGACTATCCATTGATTCATCCCGGCTGTTGACTGCAAGAGTTAATCCATCAGCAGGAAACGAAGGTCGCTATTGGCGGAACTCAAAGATCGCTGCCATGCAAGCATCCGATGGATCCTCTGGATATGTTTATCGGCAGTTTCGACTTCTGGATGAGTAAATCAAAGATTCCGTGGGCAGGAGCAGCCGTGTTTCCCAGATTCCTCGAGGGTGTTCCGGATCTCGCGCTTGAGACATGGGAACGTTAGAGTTCACGATGATCGCCAGTTTCTACAAACGTCGTTCATAGCTGATAATCATTCCATGGCCAATCCCCTCGTCACACTCGCCGAAATCCGTTCCGCCGCCGCCCGCATCGCCTCCATTGCCGTAAAGACCCCTCTGATCGAGGCCGCTTTTCCCGGCCTCTCCGGCTACGGAACCGGCAAACGAATCTGGCTCAAGGCGGAGAGCCTCCAGCCCATTGGCGCATTTAAAATGCGCGGCGCTTCAAACAAGATTCTGCAACTCACTCCGGAAGAAATTCGCCGCGGCGTCATCACCTACTCCAGCGGCAACCACGCGCAGGCCGTGGCCTACGTGGCGCGCGAGGTCGGTGCCAAAGCTGTCATCGTCATGCCGTCAAACGCTCCGGCCATCAAGCGCGCGGGCACACTGGCGCTGGGCGCGGAGGTCGTCGATGTGGGCGTCGCCTCCAGCGAGCGACTGGCCATGGCCGAGCGGCTGGTCCGCGAGCACGGCTACATGGTCGTCCCACCCTACGACGACGAGCAGATCATCACCGGTCAGGCCACTTGCGGCCTGGAAATCATCGAAGCTCTCCCCGATGTGGACCTGGTGCTTTCGCCTGTCTCCGGCGGCGGCCTGTTGAGCGGCGTGGCCGCCGCGGTCAAGCAGCTTCGTCCCCAGGCCAAGGTCTTTGGCATCGAGCCAGAGTTGGCTGGCGACACGGCGGAAAGCTTTCGTACCGGCAAGATCGTCACATGGGGAGCCGAGCTTGTCAGCCGCACCATTGCCGATGGCCTGCGCACCCAGAGCGTCGGCGTGCGCAACTTCGCCCACATCCAGGCCTTTGTGGACGGCGTCATTACCGTCACCGAGGCAGAGATTCGTGCCGCCATGCGCGCCATTGTCGCCGCCACGCGCCTGGTTCCAGAGCCCAGCGGAGCGGTGGCCACGGCAGCCCTGCTCTTTCACGCGACCGAGCTGCCGAGTTACAAAAAGGCCGTAGCCATCGTCAGCGGCGGCAACGTCGCACCTGAGTTGCTGGCCCAAATCCTCACTGAAGTTTGAAATTCTTGACGAATCTAGAAATAGATATGATGTATGCTTTTCTTGTAGATCCAAACTGGAGTTTGGTCTTTTATAGCAGGCAGACCGCATTGGAAAACTGCACCAACAGCGCACCGGAGGTATCTTGAACGTTTACATTCAGTCCATCATTCTGGGCATTGTGGAAGGCTTGACCGAGTTTCTTCCGGTCAGTTCGACGGCGCACCTGCGCATCACCGAAGCGCTGATGAAGATTCCCCTCGACGATGCTTACTGGAAGATGTACTCCATCGTCATTCAGTTAGGCGCGATCCTGGCGCTCATGTTCCTCTTCATGGGCCGCATCGTCGATTTCGCCCGCACCTTCCCCAAGGGCGAAAAAGGCGACCGCAACTGGTTCACCCACCCCATCTCGATGACGTTGATCGCCTTTGCCTGCACCTCCGCACCCGCGCTGTTGTTGCACAAGTGGAGCGATCAGAACCTGGGTAGCCTCAACGTGATTGCCCTGGCGCTGCTTATCGGCGGCATCATCATGTGGATCGTAGATACCGGGAGCAGCCGCTACGTTGCCGGCATTACGCACGTGGAAGAGATGTCGCTTCCGCAGGCCATTTGGATCGGCCTCTGCCAGACACTCTCGGCCGTCTTCCCCGGAACCTCGCGCTCCATGTCCACCATCGCCGCCGGTCAGATCGCCGGCATGGACCGTCCCTCGGCCCTCGAATTCAGCTTCCTGCTGTCCATCCCCACTATGATCGCTGCCACATGCTGGGATCTGAATAAAGAAGTCTTTCCCCGTCACGGCGTCGCCGCCCACGTGGTAATGACCGCCGACAACTGGATCGTGCTCATCATCGGCTTCGTCGTCTCCTTCGTCGTGGCCTGGGGCGTGGTGGAGTGGTTTCTGCAATGGGTGCGCAAGCACGGCTTCACCATGTTCGCTATCTACCGCATCATCCTGGGTACGGCGCTGCTGCTATGGGGGACAAAATATCTGGGAAATTGAACTGCGCAAAGCTTCGTCACCGCCGGGGGTCCACACCGTGGTTCCCCCGGCCTTCTTTTGCATAAAACCCGCACTTCCAGCCCTGATAATAGAGATTGATTTGGGAGTCTTTGTCCGCTCTAACGGCTCGATCGCGGCAGATTTCCAGAGGGTCCACGGATACGGAGCGCCATAGACATGAAGCCCCTTCGCATTGTTTTAGCGCCGACGAGCAACCGGCCTTTGAACATTTTTCTGGGACTGGTGCTGGTGCTGGCTGCGCTGCTTGTTCTGCTGGCGCTGGCCACCTATTATGCGACCGACCCCTCGTGGAACACCGCCTCCGGCGCCACTGGCCCCTCCGCCGTGCGCAACTGGATCGGCCCCTTCGGCGCATCGCTCAGTGACCTGCTGTTGCAAACTCTCGGCGTCACCGCCTTCTTCATTCCTCTTTGGCTGTGCGGGCTGGGATGGACCTGGATGCGTTCGCGCCCCGGCGGTCTGGCCTGGCTGCGCTGGATGGGCGCTCTGCTGGCGCTGGCCTTTACGCCTGCCGTTCTGGCGCTGTTGCCCTGGCGATTGCTCTGGCAGGCAAGGCCCATCGCGGGCGTAGCCGGCCTGCTCATGGCCGATCTGCTGGTGCGCTATTTGAATTTCAAGGGCGCCATTCTGGTGGCCGGAGTGCTGGCCGCTGCGGGTATCTACTTTGCCTCCGCCGTCTTCTTCTTCACTGCCGCCGAGATGATCCAGGCTCGCTGGCGCAATTTCGTTTCCCTCAGAGATCGTTGGCGCAACTGGCGCGAGCAGCGCGCGGAACTGCGGGAAGAGCGCATGGCCGAGCGCGAGTTTCGGCATGAGTGGGAGAATAGCCCGGAAGCAGGCCCGCAACTCGTTCCTGATCCCATGCCAGTCGCTCATGCTGAAGAGGCCTCGCTCGATGCGCGTCCCAGTTTCTTCGCCCGCCTCTTCCGTCGCCGCGCCGCCGAGATAGACCCCGTGGACATTCCTGCCTATCAGCGTGTCGCCATCCAGCCGGAAGAGGACGAAGACGCCGGCTCTCATCCGTTGCGCCGGACCAGCATCTGGGAACGCACGGTTGAGCAATCTGCTCCCACTCAGGCTGAGGTGATTCCGATCGATTCCAGCGCAACAACCGCGCAGCCCGCGCCCGCGCAACCCGCAACTTCGCGCGCCGTGAATTCACGCTACGCGGCTGACCGCTTTGAGCCTCCCGCCTCCCATCCTGTTTTTGTGCCCGCCGTGCCGCCTCCCGCTGCTGCGCCACGGCCCACCGAAGAAATCGCCATCCATGAACGCGCCGATGCTGACGTGCGCCTGGCTGCCGTTGCGCCTAAAAATGTCAGCGGCTTCAAGCTGCCGCCCAGCACTCTGCTCAACCCCGGCGAAGGTCCTCAGGCTGTCCGCGAAGACGAACTGCGCGAAGAGGCCCGCGTGCTGGTCGAGAAATGCGAAGAGTTCGATGTCCGCGGCCAGGTTGTCCAAATCAATCCCGGCCCCATGGTCACCACCTACGAGTTCCGCCCCGAGGCCGGCGTCAAATACTCCCGCGTCACCGGGCTCGACGACGATCTATGCCTCGCCATGCGCGCCGAATCCATCCTCATCGAGCGCATGGCCGGCAAAAATACCGTCGGCATTCAGGTGCCCAACCATCGCCGCGAGACCATTCACCTTCGTGACTGCATCGAGTCAGAAGACTTCTGCAAGGCCAAATCGCGTCTCACCATCGCCATGGGCAAAGACATCAACGGCCTCATCCGCACCGCCGATCTGGCCGAGATGCCTCACGTGCTCATCGCCGGCTCCACGGGCAGCGGCAAATCCGTGGCTATCAACGCCATGATTATGAGCCTGCTCTATCGCACTACGCCCGCGCAGGTCCGCCTCATCCTCGTCGATCCCAAGCGCGTCGAACTGGGCATCTACGAGGGCATTCCCCATCTCTTCACGCCCATCATCACCGAGGCCAAGCTGGCCGCCAACGCTCTCCGCAACGCCGTTCGCGAAATGGATCGCCGCCTCAAGCTGCTGGCCTCGCACCGGCTGCGCCACATCGACCAATACAACAAGCTCTTCGAGGGAGCCACGCCTTCGCTCTTCGCCGACGCTGAAGATGAGCGCCCGCTGCCCTACATCGTTATCATCATCGACGAGCTCGCCGACCTCATGATGCTCGATCGCGCCAACGTCGAGGACTCCGTCAAGCGCCTCGCGCAGATGGCTCGCGCCGCCGGCATTCATCTCATCCTGGCCACGCAGCGCCCCTCGGTCGACGTCATCACCGGACTCATCAAAGCCAACATCTCCACCCGCATCAGCTTCCGCCTGGCCTCAAAGACTGATTCGCGCACCATCCTCGACTCCAACGGGGCAGAAGCTCTGCTGGGACGCGGCGACATGCTCTTCCTGCCTCCCAGAACCAGCCGCCTCCTGCGCCTCCACGCGCCATTCGTTACCGAAAAGGAAGTTTCCGCGGTCGTCGATTTCTGGAAGGAGCAGGGCGAAGCCGAATATGTCGAGGGCTTCCTCGAATCGCCCAAGGAGGATCACGCTACAGACGGCTCCAACCCAGAATCCAGCGAAGATGATGCCCTGTACGACGATGCTGTCCGCCTGGTCTTCGAGTTTCGCAAAGCCTCCACGTCGTTATTGCAGCGCCGCCTGAGTATCGGCTACGGCCGCGCCGCTCGCCTCATCGACATGATGGAGAACGACGGCCTGGTCGGCGCCGCCGACGGACCACGTCCCCGCGAACTCCTCAAATCCCCGGACTGGCAGCGCGAAGTCGCCTCCACCGCCAGCGAGTAAGTTGTATTTGGACTCCATATTGTGTACACTTGGGTGTACGCAAGGAGAAGACAATGCCCGCAATCAAAGTTGGCGTGCGCGAGTTTCGCGAGCAGATTTCCAGGTTTCTGGAGTCCAAGACCCCGGTGGCTGTCACGCGCCGTGGCGAAACTCTGGGCGTCTACGTCCCTACGCCGCGAAAGCACATCAAGTCGGCTGATCTTGGAGAACTCCAGGCTGCCGCTGACCGGCTCGCCGCTACGCTGGCCGAAGTGGACGAAGAAGAAATCGTCGCGGAGTTCAAGCAACTGCGCCGACGCATTGACCCGCAACCACCTTCGTCCTATCCTAGAACTACCCCCGGCGATTCGAAACGCGCCCGGAAGGGATTCTTATGAGCAGCAGCACACAAATCCCGCGCTCCATTACTGCGGCAGAAGCTCGCTCCAACCTCGGACAGATCATCCGCCGCGCTTCAGGGAAGAAAAAGGAGCGCTTCGTGATCGGTTTGCGAGGAGGCCCCAAAGCGATTCTGATGGGCCTGGAAGACTATCTTGACACCATCGCTCCGGCGAATCCGCTCCTGGTGGAGATCCACTCTTATTCAATTGCCAACGGCGGCGATAAGATCACCATGGACGAAATCGACGCTGAAATTGCCGCCTGTAGGGCAGAGCAGAGTGCGTTAGATGCCGAATCCGTCTGTCGTTCTTGATACCAACGTTCTGGTCTCGGCACATCTCAGCCCGCTTGGGCTGGAATACCGTGTCTTCAATCTTGCTTTAGATCGCCGTCTTCTGCTTTTCGTCTCTGTGCCGATCCTTCTCGAATACGAAACTGTTCTGCGCCGGCCCAAGTTTCCAATTTTGCCTGGAAAAGTTACGGAATCTCTTGCGCAGATCCGGCAAAACAGCACCCATATCGTGCCCACATCGACTCTCTCCGTCTCGCCTGACGAACGGGACAATCGCTTTCTGGAATGTGCCGAATCCGCGGGCGCGGACTATCTGGTGACAGGAAACCGGCGGCATTTCCCCGCTGTCTGGAAGACAACTCGAATTGTGAGCGCACGAGAATTGGTCGAGGCCGTTTTCAGAGTATGACGGGAAGCAATAGGATAGAACCATGACTCTCAAAGGAAAGATTGTTTTCGTTACCGGAGCCTCGGCGGGCATTGGCGCGGCCACCGCGCTGGCCTTTGCCGCTGAGGGAGCGCGCCTGCTGCTGGCCGCTCGCCGTGCCGACAAGCTGGCTACCATTGCAAAAGCAGCTCTCCAGCGCGGTGCCGAAGCCGTTCACACCATCAGCCTCGATGTGCGCAACCGCAACGCCGTCGCGCAGGCCATCGCCGCGCTGCCCGCCGAGTGGACGGCTATCGACGTGCTGGTCAACAACGCCGGACTCAGCCGCGGACTGGAAAAACTCTATCAGGGCAACATCGACGACTGGGATGAAATGATCGACACCAACGTGAAGGGCTTGCTCTACGTGACTCGCGCCGTGGCGCCGGGCATGGTGGAGCGGGGCCGCGGGCACATCATCAACCTGGGCTCAATTGCCGGCGATATGGCTTATCCCAATGGAGCGGTCTACTGCGCCAGCAAGGCTGCCGAGCGCTTCATCAGCGACGGCCTGCGCCAGGACGTGCTGGGTACGCCGATCCGTGTGACCAGCGTGGACCCCGGCATGGTGGAGACTGAATTTAGTTTAGTCCGCTTTCATGGCGATCAGGAGCGCGCCGCCAATGTCTACAAAAACATCAAGCCGCTGGTCGCGGAAGATGTTGCCGATGCAATTGTCTGGGCCGCGAGCCGGCCAGATCATGTGAACATCGCGCGCGTGGTGCTGACGCCAGTGCAACAGGCCAACGCCTTTCTCGTACATCGCACGGCGTAGCAGCGGGCGGGGAAAAGCCCGAAGACTCATTACCTCTTAGCTCAGTTTTGCGATCTGCCCGTCAATCTGGGCCAGAGCGGCTTCCAGTGCTGCGCGCCGCGCCGGCTGAGATACCGTTTGATGCAGAATGATCTCCCGTTGCAAATGGAGCGACTGTATCTGGCGCTCTCGCACCGTGCGTGCCCGATCGTTCAGGCGTCGCGTATCCTCGCTCACATGGCCGTCATCGAACCCAACCTCAGGTTGCTGCATAACACTTGCCATCTATTCCTCCAGGGATTTACTTCTCCGTCCTTGAGACCTATCTTCATTCTACGGGACTGTGGCAGCGTTGCGTCCCGCTTCATGACGCGGTGCGCCCCGGAGGCGCTGGAGGATTACTCATGCAAGTCGGTCAGTTTTCGTCATTTGGTATTGATTCTTTGGAGTTTGCGGAGCGTCCCACACCCCAGCCGGGTCCCGGCGAAGTTCTGGTTCGCGTCCATGCGATTTCCATCAATTATCGCGATTTGCTGATGGTGAAGGGACTCTACAACCCCAAATTGAAGTTGCCGCGCATCCCCTGCTCAGACGGCGCGGGCGAAGTTGCCGCCGTTGGCGAGGGAGTGACCTGTTGGAAATCAGGCGACCGCGTGGCTGGAATTTTTATGCAGAACTGGCTCGACGGCCCACTGACCCCAGCCAAATCCAAAGGCGCGCTGGGCGGAGACATCGACGGCATGTTGGCCGAACACGTTGTCCTCAGGCACACCGGCCTGGTGCGAATGCCCGAGCATCTCAGCTACGCCGAGGCTGCCACTCTGCCCTGCGCCGCCGTTACCGCCTGGAATGCGCTGGCCGCGGGCAACCTGAAACCGGGAGCAACAATTTTGATTCTGGGAACCGGCGGCGTCTCCATCTTTGCTCTGCAACTGGCGCGCACGATGGGAGTGCGCGTACTGGGCATCAGCGGCAGCAACGAAAAATTGCAGCGCGCCCGTTCGCTGGGCCTCAACGCCGGACTCAATTACCGCGAAACTCCAGCTTGGGATCGCTGGGTGCTGGAGCAGACCGGCGTCGAGGGTGTGGACTTGGTAATCGAAGTTGGCGGAACGGGCACGCTGCCCCGCTCGCTCGGCGCCATTCGCATGGGCGGCGTAATCGCTCAGATCGGTGTGCTCGCCGGCGCGGCCGAATCGCTGCCGCTCGCTCTCATCCTACACAAACAGGTCCGTATCCAAGGCATCTACGTAGGATCGCGCAAAGATTTCGAGGAGATGAACCAGGCCATCACTCTGTCTGGCCTGCGCCCCGTCGCCGAACTCTTTCCCTGGTCCCAGGTTCGCGAAGTCATGGTCCACATGGAACAAGCCGCGCACTTCGGCAAGCTGGTGCTGACTGTGGAGTGAAGCGCTGTTGAAAATTATTTTCCAATGCAGAACGTCGAGAAAATTAAATTTAATATATCGTCGGGAGTGGTCTGGCCGGTGAGCGAGTCCAGCGCCCCGAGAGCGCGGTAGAGGTCCAGCAGAATCATCTCGTGAGGAATCGCATCGGCGTTAGCCTGCGCGGCGTCGGCCAGTGCCGACAGGGCCGCGGCGATGGCCTGCTGATGGCGCAGGCTGGTTAACATTCCCGGCTCGGCGGCAGCTCCGCCGGTGGCCAACTCGAGAATGCGCTCGCGCAACGCGGGAATCCCTTCGCCGGTCAGCGCCGATGTAGCCAGCGCAGGCAGGTCGCCGCAATCGGGCAGCGGCCTATCGGCTTGGGGTAGATCCTGGACCAGGTCGCTCTTGTTCACGGCCACCAGCGCGGGACGGCCCTCAACAACCTCCAGCAGCCGTCGCTCTTCGTCGTTCAGCGGTTGGGTCGCGTCGAGAACGATCACCACCAGCGCGGCGTCGGCCATCGCCTCGCGGCTGCGGCGAATGCCCAACTGCTCGGCCTCCTCCAAACCTTCGCGTAGGTTCTCGTCCGGACTTTCGCGCAACCCGGCCGTATCCACCAGCTCCAGCGGAATGCCCTCCAGTGAAATCCGTTCGCTGATCGTGTCGCGGGTAGTGCCGGGAGTTGCAGTCACGATGGCTCGTTCGCGTTCCGCAAGACGATTGAAGAGCGAGCTTTTGCCTACATTGGGCCGTCCCACAATGGCCAGCGTCAGCCCGTCGTGAACGATGCGCCCGCGCGCGAAGCTCGCCTCCAGAGCGGTCAACTGCGGCGTCAGCGCATCGATGCGGCTGGCGATATCGGCCTGCGTTGTCAACTCCACATCGTCCTCGGCAAAATCAATGCCCGCTTCGAGCAGCGCAATAAGTTCAACCAGCAATTGCTTCACTGGCCCCACGCGCCGGCTGAGCGCGCCGCCCATCTGGCTGGCGGCCTGCCTGGCTTGGGTCAGCGTCTGCGCTTCGATCAGATCGCGGACCGCCTCGGCCTGCGTCAGGTCCAGCTTGCCGGCCAGAAATGCGCGCTGGGTAAACTCGCCCGGCTCAGCCAGCCGCGCGCCCATCTTCAGCGCGCGACTCAGCAGCAGCTCCAGCACCACCGGCGAACCGTGCGCGGCTATTTCAACCAGATCCTCGGAAGTGTAAGAATTGGGCGCGCTAAAAAAAGTGACCACTGCTTCGTCAATGCGGCTTGCATCGCTGTTCGCCTCTTCATCCAGCACGTCGGCTACTCGCGCTCGTCCATGCTCTAGCGGCTGCCGCAGCCGGACCAATTGATTCGAGATCGACGCAGCCAGTGGCCCGCTCAGCCGCACAATCCCAATGCCCCCGCGCCCCGGCGGCGTGGAGATAGCGGCAATAGTGTCGTTATTCGATTCCCGGCCAATCATAATCTGCAATTAGTGTAGAGGCTGACACCAAAGTTCGGTCAGCTTTCATGACGAACGGCTAAATCGCCTAAAATGGTTTTCATGCTCCGCGGAATCTGAAAGTGATCAAAATGCCGGACATTCATCGATGCAATTCCTCCATCCTATCGAGCGGTGAGCGCGTAACTTCAAACTCCAATGCAAGCTGCATCGGCAAGGCATTCTTGATTCTGGCGTTTGCGGCGCTGCTTCTGCCGGCGACAGTAGCGTGGTCACAGCCGGCCGCGCAGCCCGTTTGGCAGGGAGTGCTGCGCAACGCAGGCGGCGCGCCTATTTCCGACGCCAAGGTCCGGCTGGCCGGCAACGGCGCGCAAGCCGAGGCGGTTACTAGCGCTGATGGTCGCTTCCGCCTGACGGCCCTGCCCCGAGGCCAGTATCGGCTCACCGTTAAGACCGATGGCCGCACCTTCGATTACGCACTGCCCCTCGATCTCGCGCCGGACGCGCCCACGGTTGTGCTGACTCTCTCCGGCCGCGGCGAACTCACCGTCGCTCTGCTCAAGGACCAATCCGCCACCGGCGGTCAGCAGTTGTCGAGCCAGGCAGTGAGTGAGTTGCCCCTGAACAAGCGCGACTTCAGCACTCTGCTGCTGCTGGCCGCCGGAACTATGACTGACGTTAACGGCGCAACCAACTTCACCGCGCAGTTTGCCATCAACGGCCAGCGCGGCGTCGAGGCGACCTTCGCCATGGACGGCGCCGACACCAGTGACCCGGAGATGGGCGGGGCCACCTTCACCAACTTCAACGTGGACGCGGTCGAGGGCATCGATTCCAGTTCCGGTTGGATGCCGGCCGAGATCGGGCGCGGCGCCGCGGGCTTCACCAACATCCGCACCCGCTCTGGCGCCAGTGGCTTTCACGGTTCGTTTTTCGAGTTTGTCCGCAACTCCGCCTTCGATGCGCGCAACTACTTCGACCATCCGACGCAGGCTTATCCTGGCCGCATTCCGCCCTTCCGCCGCAACGAATTCGGCTTCACCAGCGGTGGCCCGGTTTATATTCCGCGAGTCTTCGACGGCCACAAGCGCACCTTCTACTTCGCCCAGTACCAGGGCTTCCGCCAGGTGCTGGGCACTACGCAGGTGTTGGCGGTTCCTTCGGCAGCTCAACGGCCTGGGAATAACTGTCAACCCAATGCTCAAATCGTTTGCGACCTTGTGACTTACATCGACCCTATCACCAAAGCGAAGAGCACAGACACTCTTTACGTACCTGTCGATTCTGGCATCGCCGCCGTGCTAGCACGCTATCCCGCGCCGAATGATCTTACTGGTCCCTTCGGCGCGAATACATACGCTACGGCATCAAAGGTGGTTACAAACGCCAATCAGTTCTCACTGCGCCTGGATCACAAGTTCTCCGCCAAGGACCAATTCCTCGCGCGCTTCACGTGGGATAATCTTACCGGCCCCACAACCAACCCCGACCAGACGGCCATCGATCCCTCCTTCGGTATCCAGTACATCGACCACCAGCGCAACGTGGTGGCAACCTACTCGCGCACTGTTTCTCCTCGCCTGACACTGGAATCTTCCGTGAGCATCACTCGTTCCACGCCGGGCTTTCCCACGCCCAACCGCACCGACCCCGCTGTTAAATTTAGCGATGGCTTGTTTGAAGCATTCAACTCCGCGGCCGGGTCGGTGATGCAGGCCTACGGGAATCTTTTTCAGGGCCGCCAGAATGTCTCCTTCACCATCCCGCACCACGTCTTCAAGGCCGGTTTCGAGGCGCGACTCAATCGCGATACCACATACTTCGGCATCAGCCCCAACGGCGAATATGACTTTGGCGGCGGCGCAGCTTATGCCGACGAGGCTATTACATCCCAAAGCGGCACGCACAATATCAGCCCCGGCGATCCATTCCCGGACACACTCTCCAGCTTCCTCACCGGCAGTCCCTTCGTCTACACCGTAGCCATTGCGCCTCCTTACTTTTCCAACGGCGCGCACATTGGCCCGGCGGCCATCAACCGCAATAACTTCAACGTCTATCTCCAGGACACATGGAAAGTAACTCCTCGCTTCAACCTGGACTATGGTGTGCGCTGGGAGTTATATACTCCCATCACTGAGCGCGCCCACCGTACGTCGAGCTTTCTCACGGAAAACGGCGTGCAGGAGTTTGTCGTAAACCCGCAGCCCGGCTATCGCACTAACTGGAATGGCTGGGGACCGCGCGTCCGGGCGGCGTGGCAAGTTACAAGCAAGTTATCGGCTCGCGCGGGCGGAGGAGTTACAGTTATTCCGCCTAATATCTGGCAGGATAACTTCCTCACCGGCTCCACTCCCTTCGCGGTCTATCCGCGCCTGCTCTCCGCCGCCAACGCGCCCATCAATTACGGTTTTCAGATCACGCCCGCCGAACTTCCCCAAGCTTATACGCCGGGCGGTGCCGCCATTTTCGCTTCAGGGAACACACGCGCCGTCGCGCCCAACACGGTGATGGATGTAAATCGTTATGAGCAGGACGTGGCCGCCCTCACGCCCGGACATGTCGTCAGTGATCTGAATCTCAGCGGCATCGACCGCTCCTTCGGCAACGGAACTCTTTACACCTGGACGGCCGGCCTGGAGCGCAAATTCGGCAACCTCACCGCCAACGCAAATTATGTGGGAACAGCCGGCGTCAAACTTCCGCGATCAAGCTTCCCCAACGCCTATCCCGGAGCCACACCGGCATTTGCGCCGCATACTCTATTCGATAGCTCCGGCAAAGTCGTCATCGGCGGCTTCGGCGTGGAAAACGTCATCGTCGCGGATGCTCACTCCACTTATCATGCTTTGCAAACCTCGCTCTCCGGAACCGTAAAGCATGGCGGTCCGGGCATTCAGGCGAGTTATACCTGGGGTAAGTCAATCGACGACGCCAGCGGAGTGATCAGCGGCAGCCCTCCGCAGAATCCCTATGACATGCGTGCGGAAAAAAGTCCGTCGTCCTTCGATGTGAACCACGGTTTCGGCTTGAGCGCGGCTCAGGACTTGCACCTGAACCGTATAAGTTATCTGCGCCCCATGAGCAAGAAGGTAACAGGCGGCTGGGAGCTGCTGAGTATATCCAGCATTAGTTCGGGCTTGCCTTTCTCAGTCTTCAGCGGCATCCAGCAAACCGGCGCGGGTTCGAACGGCGCGGATCGTCCCGACCAGATAGCCGTGCCGCATCTTTCCACCGCGCGCATTAACCGCCAAGACTATTTTGGCGAAGGCGCCAACAACGCCACCGCCTTTTTCAGCATTCCCATTCATGTTCCCGGCGGCACGGGTCCTAATCAGGGCCGCTTCGGCACACTGAGTCGCAATACCTTTCGCGGCCCGGCCTTTTATAACTTCGACTTCGCGCTCATTAAAGACACGCCCTTCGGCCGCCGCCGCAGCGGAGCCGAGCGCACGGATCTGCAATTTCGCTCGGAGTTCTTCAATATCTTCAACATCGTCACCATGGGCCTGCCCGCGAATATCCTCACCGGCTCCGGCTTCGGCGAGATCAGCAAGACTGCCGGTAACTCGCGTCAGATTCAGTTCTCGCTCAAGCTGATTTATTGAGCGGGATACACGGCGCCTGGCGCTTCGCCACCGCGGATTGGCCGCGCCTTGCGCTCCGCTTACTTCAGTAGTCCCAGCGCCATGGCAGTCATCGCCGTCACCCCGGTTTGGATGGCCGGCGCATAGACCGGCGCAAACAGCGCCGAGTGCAGCCCCGGTAGCGGCACGCCGGTTTTGCGGCTCTCCGCCAGCTTGTCCGCGTCGGCCGCGCCCAGCCAGTACATCACCTCAGGGATCTTGCCGTCGAGTGAGAACAGGCCCACATCTTCGCTGGCCATGGTGGCGCGAGCCTCCAGAACATGCTCCTTGCCCAGCGCCGCCGTGGCAAACCCGCGCAGGCGCTCAGCCATGGCCGCATCGTTGATGGTCACCGGCGCTCCATAACTGACCGTCACAATCGGCATCCGATCAGCCGGAATACCGTAGGCCTCAGCCAGCCCGTTCGCTGTGCGGCGCACAGCGGCAATGATCTGGTCGCGCACCGCCGGTGAATAAGTTCGCAGCGTGAGGCCCATCGTCACCTCGTCGGGAATAATGTTGTTCTTGGTGCCGCCGTGAATCGTGCCCACGGTCAGCACTGCCGGCTGCTGCGGGTTGATCTGCCTGCTGACGATGGTCTGGGCAACGAGCACAAACTCCGCCGCCAGAACGATGGGATCCTTGCCCGCCTGTGGCTCGGAGCCGTGACCGCCGATGCCGCGCAGGGTCACATAGATGGTTGTAGAACTGGCCAACAGCGGTCCGCCCTTCAACTCAATCGAGCCGGCAGCTGTGTCGTTCGAGTCGTGCTCGGCGAGCACAAAATCCGGACGTCCAAAACGCTCGTAAAGATGATCGGCAATCAGCGCCGCCGCGCCCTGCGTCACCTCCTCGGCGGGTTGGCCCACCAGCATCAGCGTTCCGTGCCATTGGTTCTTGCGCTCTGCCATTTCGCGCGCAGTGCCCAGCAGCACAGTCATGTGCAGGTCGTGTCCGCAAGCGTGCATTACGCCTACCTGTTGTCCCTGCGCGTTGGTGGTCTTCACCGTGCTGGCGTACTCCAAGCCAGTCTTCTCCTCCACCGGCAGGGCATCCAGTTCTGTGCGCAGCAAGAGGCGCGGGCCGGGGCCATTCTCCAGCACCGCAATAACGCCCAAAGCCTGCGTGCCGTCCTCGTACTTGCCCACGTGCTCGGTCACCGTATAGCCCAGCTTGCGCAGTTCACCGGCCACAAAAGTAGATGTCTGCTCCTCGTGCCGCGAGAGCTCCGGGGTGCGATGCAGATGTTTGTAGGTCTCGGTGAGGGCAGGCAACTGCCGCTCAACGGAAGCGGCAAGATCATTTTGGGTTGCGGGGCTTTGCGCGGCCAGCGGCATGGCAACAGCAGCCGCGCTGGCCACAGCATACAGAACAAAAGCACGCAGAAACATTGGAAACCCTCCAGAGAAAGGTGGCACTAAGCCCTCATGCGTCAGCCTACCACATAGGTTCCTCCAGATTGTTCGCAGCCCGCGGCAGAGCAAAGCAGTAAGGCCAACACGCCTGTCCAGGCGTGTACCTTCTGTCAACCCGGATGGTACACTCCGGCAATAGGAAGAAGTAAATGAAAGCAACAAGAATCGAATTCCGTCTGCGCATGATCATCATGACGCTCATCGTCGTTATGGGCTTCTGGGCGCCGTGGACAGAACTCTGGGGCATAGGCAATCGCTTTCCGCTGTGGGCTTGGCTGGCGCTCGAACTGAACCGCCTGGGCCTGGTCTCCTCTGCTGTTGCCGCGCCGATAGTAATCATCGTTGCAACGCTGATCGCCGCCAAAGGCGCTGTGCTGCGCATCTGGGGCGCGGCCTGCCTGGGCTACGACACCGTCCATCATGAGCAGATGCAGGCCGGCTCTGTGATGGCCGATGGGCCCTATCGCTACGTGCGCAATCCGCTCTATCTCGGCGGATGGTGCATGACGGCGGCCGCATCCTTCCTCATGCCGCCCACCGGCGCGCTTTTTACCATGACGCTGATGTCCATTTTTTTCCTGCGTCTGATTCTGGCCGAAGAAGCATTTCTCGCCGCGCAGCTTGGTCAGCCCTACCAGGACTACTTGCGCGCCGTTCCGCGCCTCTTCCCCAACCTGAGGACAATTCTCGCGCGAACAGCTCCCCAACCCACCGGCCGCAAGCCGCAATGGCTCCATGCGTTCACTTCCGAGATCAACCCCATCGGCATCTTCCTCGCCTGGGCCGTCTTCTCCTGGCGCTATAACAACTGGCTCATGATCAAAGTGATTATCATCAGCTTTGGTGTTTCGATGATTGTGCGGGCAGTGATGCCAAGCGACAAAGCAGAAACTTAGTCCGATTCTCGAGTCCGCACAGAAAACCTTTCCGCAATCTGTAAGCATAGTTACAGAACTCAGAACTTTGCCACCATGCCATAAAAAAGGAGAGAAGCCCTTGAGGCTTCTCCCTTTCGTCGTATTCAGTTCAGGATTACTACTTCTTTGGCGGGGCGATCGAGTCTTTGGCGGCCTTGGCCACGCGGAACTTTACTACCGTCTTAGCCTTGATCTTGATGGATTCGCCGGTCTGCGGGTTGCGTCCGATGCGAGCCTTGCGCTCCGCCTTCACCAGCCGGCCGATGCCGGGTATCACAAATACGCCGCTCTTCTTGGTTTCCTTGATGGCCGTTTCCGCCAGCGTCTCCAGGAAGGCTGTGACTTGCTTGTTGGTTAATTCCAGTTTCTCTGCCAGAAGCCGGGTCAATGCTGTCTTCGTCAATCCAGTTGCCATGTGTGTTCTCCTTTTTGGGCATGCCCTTGGGCGCGCCGGTCTTGCCTGGGATTCCATCGCGAAATGCGTTCCGCATGGGGGGAGTCAGGCAACGATTGCGCAAAACCCCTGTGTTCATGCGGGTCGGAGTACCCGTCGTTCGTTACCTTGCAACATTTGAATAGGTAAAGTCAAGGCAAAAAGGTGTGTTTTTCCCACTTTTTTGTGGGTATTATGCTATTTTTTTCGGTTTTTATCCATATTTGCCTGGATTTGCTGTTTTGCTCTGGTATTTCGCAGAAGAATCTCGTCAGTAAAGTCGTCCCCTGTGCCCCATCCTTGCGCACTATTTCTGGCGCGGATTCGGAGTCCCCAACGAGCGATTTTTGCTCGTTGGAGTGAGGGGAGTGATCTTTGCTCGCTGGGGTGATCAAGGGTGGGATGGACTGACCACTGTTCACTGACCACTGCTCACTGTTCTAATCCAGCCCGAAAAGCACCTTTTTGCGCGGCGTCGATGCTGCCATGATGGGCGAATTCAGCGCCTCCACCACCGGCGCGGCCAGCCGGAAATGCCGCGCCAGCACCGCCGCAAAATCCGCCTTCAGCGCCACCTTGGCGGGCAAAGAGGTGCTCAGCCCCCACTGCCGGCAGCGAATCAAATCCATCGCCGGATGCTCGCAAGGGAAACCCTTCGGCGGACGCGTCAGCGCGTTGCCTTCAAATTCGCCGAAAGTTTTGCGAATCGCCGTTGTCCGTAGAATTTTGCGAAACTCCGCGTGATGCTCTAGCAGCCAGTGGCGAATCGCGGCCAGTTGATCTTTCTCCGGCATCCAGGCCCCGGCGGCGATAATCACTTCCTTGTCGTCCACGTGAAAGTAGAATCCCGCCCCGGAGGTCTTCTTCAGCCCTTCCAGCATCCACCATGCGGCCACGTGCGTCTTGTAAGGCTTCTTGTCGGCGCTAAAGCGCGTGTCGCGATAAATCCTGAACAGGCACTTCTCCGCGGGCCGCACATAAGCCGGCGCAAAACTCTCCATTGCCTCGCTGACCTTGCGGATGATGGCCAGCATCGGCTCCTTCAGCTCCGCCTCGAAGATGGCCTTGCGCGGAGCGAACCACGCGCGGTCGTTGTGGCGCTTGAGATTGCGCAGAAAGGCAAGCCCCTCGGGGCGAAGGTGAGCGGTGGGAGCGATGGGTGCGGATTTACTTTTAGAAACCATGACAAGAAAAGTGTAACGCGAAGACCGTTATGACCGCTCGATGACCATTTCCACTGGACAGCCGTTGGATTGTAATTTCTGAATCAGGCCCTGAATTCTCTTGATGAAAACTGCTGCATCATCGCCAACATCACCGGCGTTTCTGATCGAGATTCGATAAGGAACTTCCTTCTCATTGATTGCTCCTGTTGCGATGCTGTCGTTGAGCGCGTCAAGATTATGTCCATGCCAAGATGGCGCGCCAACCGCGGCGAAAAAAGCATTATAGAAATCGTTGCTTGTTTGCCACCCATCAGCGTTGAGAAGGATATCGGTTACATTCTCAAGACGATTCAAAGGTTTTGCATAGCCAAGTCCTGGGTATGTCGTGCCCGAAATTGGCTCATATCCCAGTATCTCCATACCTTCTTTCAGTGGACTGGTAGATTCAATCCCCATCAAGCGCAGTGTAGACAGGCGATAATGATGTTCTTTAATGGTTGGAATTAGATTGAGAATCTCAGTGACAGGATTATCCGGGTGATACCCGCTAAATACAGTCAACGCTGGATCCGAATCCCATAAGGGAGCTTCACTGTTGAGTTGCTGGAGCGCAGCCTTCCGGATAGGCGTTGCCAACGCCCAAACCGGCATTTGACCGAGCAATACCTGTATGTCATGCAAAGTCGTATCTGCATCTGCAATAACAGCTACGTGCCAAGTCATTTAGTCCTCACTTATCGCATCACACATCCAGCCGGCCGGCGGCGGCGACGCGGCCATACCAGTAGCCCGAATCCTTAATGGTGCGCTTCTGCGTGGCAAAGTCTACATAGGTTAGCCCGTACCGCTGCGTATAGCCACTGCCCCACTCGAAGTTATCCAGCAAACTCCAGGCATGATAGGCGCGCACACGTGCTCCGTCTGTCATGGCGCGCGCCAACTCTGCCAGATGCTGACGGTAAAACTCGATGCGGCGCAAGTCGGCGACGCGGCCATCGGCGCCGGGAGCGTCCATAAAAACTCCGCCGGTCTCCGTGATCTCGATGATGGGATGGTTATAGTCGCGCGAAACCTGCATCAGCAGATCGTAGAGTCCATGCGGCCACATCTCCAGGCCGCCATCGGTCTTCGGGCCATCGCCGGCTAACTCGATGCGGATTTGCGCTAAAGGATCGTGACTCGATACATCCGGCGGCGCTCCGTTGCTGGCATCCGAAGCAAGCAGCCGGCAGTAGTAATGCACTCCCAGCCAATCCAGCGGAACCTTCATGATCTTCTCGTCGCCCGCTTTGAATCCCATCGCTTCATAGGGAATCTCGCCGATAAAAGCCTTGGGATACGTGCCATGGAAGATCGGTTCCAGACAGAAAATATTGTTGTAGTTGTGAAAGCGTGCCGCCGCGGCGCGATCCGCTTCGCTCGTGGTCTTGGGATAAACCGGTTCCCAGCCGTAAGCGCTGCCCACAGTAGCTTTCGAGGAAGCAGCTTTAATGGCGCGGAAGGCCATGCCCTGCGCCAGATTGACGGTGTGCGCCGCTTTGAGAAACTGATAGATGTTTGTTTTGAAAGGAGGCGCCCCGCCGGTTCCATAGCCGTTGCGGGTAAAGTCAGTGGGCATATTGAAAGGCGCCCAGACGGTGATGCGGTCGCCAAGATTCTTGGCCAGGATCGCCGCAAAATCCGCAAAGTAGCCGGCCAGATCGCGATTCGGCCATCCGCCGCGGTCTTCCAGCACCTGCGGCAAATCCCAGTGATAGATGGTGCAGAAGGGGCGAATGCCCGCCTCCAAAAGTGCATCGGCGAGGCGGCTGTAATAGTCGAGGCCCTTCTGATTCACCTGACCAGTTCCCGTGGGCAGAACGCGCGTCCATGAAGTCGAAAAGCGATAGCTCTTCATATTCAGGCGCTTCATAATCGCGATGTCTTCTTTGTAGCGGTGGTACTGATCGCAGGCCACATCGCCATTCGAACCGTCGCGAATCTTGCCCGGCGTATGCGCGGCCCGGTCCCATATCGATTCACCCTTGCCGTCGGCATTCCATGCGCCTTCCACCTGATAGCAGGATGTGGCCGTTCCCCACAGAAAGTCCTTGGGGAAACGCGCGGCTGCGATTTGCGATTCTGAGACTGCGCCCGTCACCTGTGGCAGCGCGGATGATTCTGCGGCGGCCAGTCCCTTGCTGGCAGCCAATGCGCCGCCAACCATCAGTGAGTTCTGAATAAACTTTCTGCGATCCATTTCGTGCTAACTCCCGTTCGTAAGCGAGAGTAACAACGCGCGGAATACAAAGTCAATCCGCCAAAAGTATAGTTCTGCATACACCGAAGCAGAAACACTTATCGAATCACCTTCAGTGCGCCTCTGAACAGCCCATCAAAATCGGCTCCCAGCGCGGCCTCCTTGGCCACCGCCTGCGCAATAGCCTTCTCCGCGGCAGCGCGCTGATAACCCAGATTCACCAGCGCCGACAAAACATCTTCAGCCGCCGGTCCCTGCACGGACGGTTGCGCGGGTGCAACGGCAAAGTCATCCAGCTTGTCTTTCAGCTCCACCACCAGCCGCTCGGCCAGCTTCTTGCCCACGCCGGGAATCCGCGTCAGTTGCGCGTGGTCTTGGCTGCGAATGGCCTGCACCGTGCGTTCGCTCGACAACCCGCTCAACATCTTGATTGCCAGCTTGGGCCCCACGCCGCTCACCGTAATCAGCCGCTCGAAGAGCCGCTTTTCCTGAGAGTCGAGAAAGCCGAAGAGCGCAATCTGATCGTCGCTGACGTGCGTATGAATGTGCAGCGCGGCCTCTGCCCCCAGTGAGGGCATCGCCGTAAAGGTCGGCACAGAAATCGTAACGTCGTAGCCCACTCCGGCCGCCTCGACAATGGCCTGGCCGGGCTGTTTATAGATAAGCTTTCCGCGCAGATGAGCGATCATGGGAGGCCAGTCAGACTGCGATTCTGTCCAGATAGGTCAGAGCTTTTTCAACACTTCCATCAATCTTGAGTGCCGATCGGCGCGCAAGTCCGTATAGGTCTATCAAAAGTCTGGCGAGATTTCTTTCATTCGCCGTGTCATAACCGAAGGACGGGTCTTTTTCTACTGAGACGCTCAGAACGTCTTTATCTGGATTTGAGGGTTCATCACCAGGCCTTGCAATCCGTTCATATCGCCTTGGATCGAATTCGATAAGAGAAAAGGCAATCTGTGTATCCTGTTCAGGCTTCACAATTGAAACTGTAGCTTTGAGATTGCCTTCAAGCGTAGTTGTGAAGGCAGTTGCTCCCCACAGGTCAGTGATGCCAGCAACTTCCCACTGTAGCCTTCCTTCGTGCGTCCTTGCGATGAGCTTGTCGGCAAGTTTCACAGCTTCGGCGATTTCAATTGAAGAGTTCATCCTTCCGCTCCCTCTGTCCGGCTTTGTTCCGACCCTGAAATACCACAAAGTGATTCGTGTATCTGATGACAACGGTTAAGCAATCTGACCATCTTCTGAGGAACTTCCGAGAAGCCTTCGGATGCAAGAAAAGTGCTAATCTTTCGCAAAATTTCAACGCAAAGTTCCGTCGAAAACCCTTCTGGCAGGTAAGCTGCCCGGTGCTTGCCAGCAATAATCAGCGAATGGGTCAGATGGTTGGCTGCTTCAATCGCCTTTTCCTTCTGCTTCTCCTGTACTGCCTCGAGGAGATCCTTGGCATCTAATGCTAACCTTGAGAACTCGTACTCCGTTTCTTTTGTCCGAACCGTTCTGGCAGCTTCTTCGGCTGCTTTCTTCGCTCCTTTAGCCTGCACCCATGCCATCAAACTAAAGACAACTCCGGCAAAGCTTGCCACAGTTCCCGATATGGTCAACAGCCAGTTCCAGTCACTTGCCGTCATTCGGGCTTCTTTCGCACGGTGCCGATAAGAGTATTCTACGCCAGTTTCAGGTCACAGGAACAGCGGTTTCCATGCCTCCAGCTACCCTAATATCCCCATCTTCGTTGCCACTCGTTCAATCGTCTCCAGCGCCTGCTCCAACTGTGCCTCGGTGTGTTCGCTGGTCAGAATCAGCCGAATTCGCGCCTTGCCTTCCGGCACCGTCGGAAACGCGATGCCCGTTCCCATTATGCCCTCGTCAAATAGCGCCCGCGAAAACTCCATCGTCTTGCGTCCGTCGCCAATGATAATCGGCGTAATAGGTGTCTCGCTGGCCGGCGTAGTGACTCCGCCCACGTTAAAGCCTGCGCGCTTCAGCTCGCCCTGGAAGTACCGTGTGTTCGCCCATAGCCGCTCGATGCGCTCCGGCTCCTGCTCCAGTATGTCGAAGGCCGCCATGCACGCCGCCGCCACCGCCGGCGGATGCGAAGTGGAAAACAGAAACGGCCGCGCTCGGTGGTAGAGGTAATCAATCAAATCGCGCGTTCCGCAAACATAACCACCCAAACAGCCGATGGCCTTCGACAACGTGCCCACCTGCACGTCCACCTTGCCGTGCATTCCGAAGTAGTCCACCGATCCGCGCCCGTTGCGCCCCAGCACGCCCGAAGCGTGAGCGTCGTCCACCATCATGATAGCGCCGTATTTCTCCGCCAGCGCGGCCAGCTTGTCCACCGGCCCAATGTCGCCGTCCATGCTGAAGACGCCGTCAGTAATCACCAGCTTCTTGCCCGGCTCGTTGGCCACTTCCTGCAACAACTCCTCGCAGTGGGCCGTATCCTTGTGCCGGAAAACCAAAATCCGAGCCCGCGACAGCCGCGCTCCGTCGATGATGCTGGCGTGGTTCAGTTCGTCCGACAGGATGAAGTCCTCCTTGCCCAGAATCGAGCTGACCGCGCCGGCGTTGGCCGTAAAGCCACTCTGGAAGACCACGCAGGCCTCCACGTTCTTGAAGCGCGCAATCTTTTCTTCCAGCTCCATGTGAATGCGCATGGTTCCGGCAATCGTCCGCACCGCGCCCGAGCCCACGCCATATTTTCGCGTCGCAGTGAGCGCCGCCTCAATCAGCCGGGGGTCATTAGCCAAGCCGAGATAGTTGTTGCTGGCCAGGTTGATCACTTTCCGCCCGTCGTAGTGGCACACCGGCGCCTGCTGATCGTCCAGAATGCGCAACTTGAAGTACGTTCCCTTGGCGCGCAATTCGTCCAGCGCGGCAGTCAGGTGGGCAAGCTGGGGGCGGGCAGGGGACTGGCTCATGGCATTCTCCTCAAACAATCAAGCATAACGCAACGCAGCCGCGAATGTTCCACACATCAATCTCCATTACCTCGGATTTGGGCCGCCAGCCTGGAGTGTGAAAGAATTTGAAATCAAAGGAGACATCGGCTCCATGGCATCCAACAGCGGCGTGCGCAAGATCCCGTTTCTCTCCGGCGTATTTCTAATTACCTTCTCCTCGCTGATCTTTCAAATTCTGCAGACCCGCATTATGTCGGTTGTCCAGTGGTATTCCATGGCCTTCCTCGCCATATGCGTAGCCATGCTGGGCATGACCGTTGGCGCTGTCTGGGTCTATCTTCGGCGTGATCGATTACAGCCCGCGCAACTGCCTGTAACTCTATCTAACTTCGCGCTGCTTACCGCGATAGCCATGCCGGGGTCCATGATCTTGCAGTTTTGCCTGATCACTTCGCCAACCATGTCGCTCACCACGGTAGTTTCCTGGGTATTGCTGTTGATCTTGATGGCGACGCCATACATCTTTGTCGGAGTTGTAGTAAGTCTGTCGCTGACGCGCAGCCACTTTCCCACTGGACAGGTTTACGGCGTTGACCTACTCGGCGCGGCGCTGGGATGCCTGGCGGTGCTTGCGCTGCTGAACCTTCTCGACGGTCCCTCTGCCGTGATTTTTGCCGGAGCAATCTCCGGCTTGTCCGCCATGACTTTTGCCGCCAGCGCCAATTCCGAGGACCGGAAGTATCTCAACTCAAAGCCCTGGTGGAGACAGCCGGTGACGGTGGTAATCGTGTTGCTGGCATTAGCTCCGCTAAATTCGTTATCGCCTATCGGCTTCAGCCCTATCATGGCCAAGGATGTTCTCGATTTTCACGGCAGATTCAGCCAGTACGAAAAGTGGAATACTTATTCGCGCATACGAGTAACTCGCCCTCGCATGTTACCTCTTGAGTTATTCGGTCCCTCTGCCAAGCTACCCGAAGATTTGCGTGTTATGAAATCTATAATTAGTGTCGATGACTTATATAACTCCTCTAACCTGTTTCACTATGATGGCACGCGTAACTCTGTTGATTTCCTACAATACGAAATCGTAGGTCTGGCATATCGTCTTCCTAACATTCATAAGTCCGCGGTAATCGGTCTAGGTGGCGGCCAGGATGCTTTGACGGCTCATCTCTTCGGGGTAACCGATATAACTGGCGTGGAAATCAATCCCATCATTGTCGATCTGCATACGCGCAATCCTCGTTATAAGAATTTTTCCAATCTGACCGCCCTGCCCAATCTGAAGCTGCACGTGGACGACGCGCGAAGCTGGTTTGCAGCCACCGGCGAAAAATTCGATCTGGTGCAGATGAGCATGATCGACACCTTCTCAGCCACCGGCGCCGGCGCATTCAGCCTCAGCGAGAATGGGCTATATACGCTGGAAGGTTGGCGCGCCTTTCTCAAAACCCTGAACAAAGAAGGCATCTTCACGGTTAGCCGCTGGTACGCTCCCGGTAATGTCAACGAGTCGGGGCGATTGGTTGGTCTGGCGACGGCCGCTTTGCTCGATGCCGGAGTCAAAGATGCGCGCCCCCATCTCTTCGTCGCCAACACCGGCAAGCTAGCTACCCTGGTGCTCTCTAAGTCGCCTTTCACCGCGGAGCAGTTACGCATACTGCATGAAGCGGTGCGTGAAGGAGGATACTCTGAACTTGTCTCGCCGGACCGCCCGTCAGACTCCCCATTGCTGCGTCAGATCGTCGAGAGTCGCGACATAGCTTCCCTGAATCGCGTGCTCGATTCCACCTATCTCGATCTCACCGTGCCTACCGACGCGCGCCCGTTTTTCTTCAACCAACTGCGTATCTTCGATATCCCGGGTCTCATCACGGTTTTGCGAAATATGCATAATGACGAGGAGGGCGGCGTTTGGATGGGCAATCTATTGGCCTCCACTGTGCTCGTGTTGATCTTGCTCATCTCGTTGAGCGCGGTTATCGCTGTCATCCTCGTACCTCTGCGCAGCGCGGCGCGCAAATGTTCGTTGCGCCTGGCTATTGCCGGTAGCCTGTATTTTTCACTTATCGGCATGGGTTTTATGCTGGGCGAGATTGCGCTGCTGCAATACTTCAGCGTATATCTGGGTCATCCCACTTACTCACTGAGCGTCTGCCTGTTCAGTCTCATCCTGGCCTCCGGCCTGGGCAGCATTGCTTCGGATTGGCTCAAGCTGAATACGCGCGGAAAATTGCTGCTATGGGGCTGCATGGTCGTGCTCTATCTGGCGGTCATGGAACGCGTTTTGCCCTCGGTATTTCAGTCCACCACCAATCGTGAACGTCTGGTGCGCATCGCCATATCTCTGGTGGCAATCATGCCGCTAGGTTTCCTGCTGGGCTTCGCCTTCCCCACGGGAATGCGGCTGGTCTCGGCGATAGACGCGCAACCAACCCCGTGGTTCTGGGGCATCAACGGAGCTACCGGCGTTCTTGCCTCTGTGCTTGGCGTAATCTTCAGCATGTCATTTGGCATCAATGTAACTATGCTGATTGCCGCGGCCTGCTATCTCCTGCTGATCCCCACCAGCCTCGCCCTGCTGGCCATGCGCCCTCTCGCCGCTCAACTATAGCGGTTCCGATGCCCGCATCATTGACCGGCAGCGCGCACGCACAATGCGCGATCAAAAGCAGCCCCGCGCTTATCCAGCTCCATCACGTGTTTTTTGGGCTCGCCGACGCCGCGGAAGATAAAACCGCGCATTGTCTGAGTTTCATCTCCGCCGCTGCTGCTCCATATCACGCCGGATGTGAGCCGAATTCCGCCTTTGATTTGGCAAGACAGATTGCCTTCGTGGCCGCAAGCAACACTGGTGTTGGGATTGTAGATTTTCTTCAATTCATCAATTTTTGGCAACCGCCAATCTGAAAATCCTCCAACTTGAAGGCCGCTGCAGTAATCCGCCGCCTGCTTCCATCTCAGGGCGAATCCATTGTCATTACCGGTCCACATCAATCCCGTCGCCGGATCGGTCCAGACCCGATTGGCATTTTCTTGCGCAACACGCGCGCGTTCCCTTTGCTCTTTGTCCCACTCATCGCGTATGGCTTTATCATGCGCCTCCTGCTCGGCCTTGGCCTGGGCCTCTTGCGAGGCCTTATCTCTTGCCGCGATAAATGCCTTCTCCCGCGCTTCCTGGTCTGCCTTGTCCTGTGCCTCTTTCGCTGCCTTGATTCGTGCTTCCTGAGCAGCCTTGTCTCGCGCCAACTGGTCGGCCTTGTCTTTTGCTTCCTGATCGGCCTTGGCCTTCGCATCTGCCTCAGCCTTGTCTTTTGCCTCTTGCTCGGCCTTGAGGCGTGCGTCGCGCACTTCTTGAAGTGCAAAGCTCAGGCTGGCTTTTTCCGCGGCCTTGACTGTTATATCGTTTTCCGCATTGTCGAGTTCATCCTCGGTCTCGGCTGTCACCGTATGCTGACCAACTGAAACCTTCGCCTTCACCGTGGCTCCCGCGTCGATGTGGCCTTTCGCTGTGCCATCCAAAGTCCAGTTGCAGGCCAGGTCGCAGCTCACCAGCAGCGTGGGGGATGCCGGCTTGGCAGGAGGCGTCTTTGGCCGAAGAATCGGTCCCTCATCCTGTTGTTGTGGTTGTTGTGCATAGGCCATCCCCGCGCTCAGCGCCAGTACCACGATCACCATCGCCATGGCTGCCCGATTCGTTGCGATCATGCCACCCTCCGGACTCAATTCGCAAAAATACTCCAGTATCCCGTATAAACCCGCACTCGATCGGAAAAGTTGTGGGGAAAAGAATATAAGAAAAATGCGTCTTCCTTATTCTGCCGAACGGCGCACGCACAGCGCGCGGTCCAGGCCGCTGCCGGTCAGGGGAGAGGAGTACTGCTTCCCATTTGCAAATAGAAAAATCCACGCCTCCCACTGTGTATTTCCCTGAGTGTTGCTCCATTGCCAGCCGGACAATTGCAGGTTGCCCTTCACGTGCCAGGTAGTTTCGCTGCCGCTGCCCAATTGTCCCGCGACGTTGACCTTTGGATCGTAAATGTCGCTCAGCTCATCGATCGTCGGCAAGCGCCAGTTGGAATAACCCGCCAGGCGCAGATTCCGGCAATAACTCCTCGCCTTCTGCCAGTTCACATCGCCGCCGTTATCTTTCTTCGTCCACATCAAAAGGGTTTCAGAGTCTGTCCAGATCTTGTCCGCATCCTCCAGCGTGGCTTTGTTCCTAGCCTCCAGTGCGGCTTTGTCGTTGGCCTCTTGTATAGCCTTGTTTCTCTCATGTTGTGCAGCCTTGTCTCGTGCCTGCTGCTCCGCCTTGAGCCGCACATCACGCACTGGTGTAAGCGCGATGCTCACCACCGTCTGTTCGCCCGATTTGACTTCGTTGAGTTGCTGCGATGAGTCCATGCCATCTTCGGTTACTGCCATCACCATGTGCTGGCCTGCGTCGACCTTAACCTTGGCAGTGCCACCGGCCTCTATGCGCCCTTTTGCCTCGCCGTCCAGCTTCCAGTCGCAGGTCAGATCGCAAATCACCAACAGCGTGGTGCTCGGCGCCGGTTTGGGTTGTGGCTTCGGCCGCAGAATCGGTCCCTCATTCTGTTGCGCCAGCGCCGGCAAGGCCGCTGCCGTCAACGCCGCTGCCATCGCCCATGCTGATATCGTTCTTACGCGCATCTTATCTTCCAACTTGTCCTGTCCGCCTCAGCTTCTTTCCTGAGGGCGCCGGTTGCCGTCACTTAATCAGACGGATTCTTTCGCTCCACGGCCTACTGCAAGCCGCGCAGCATTTCGCATGCATCTTTCACTCCGCCGTCGCAAGCCTGCTTGAAGTACTTGCGCGCCTCAGTGTACTTATGGTCGTCCTGGTACATGGAGCCGAGGCTGGTGCAACTAAGCAGGTTTCCCTGCTCGCAGGCCTTCTCGTAAATCTTGCGTGCCGCATCCACATCCGGCGCAACGCCGAGTCCTTGCGCATAAATGTAGCCGAGATAGTTGCAGGCATCATTCACTCCGCCGTCGCAGGCACGCGTAAAGAGTAACCGCGCCAGAGCGTATTGCTCGCTCTTGAAGGCGGCTTTGCCTTGGTCGTAAGCGCTGGGTTCCGGCGGTTTGGCCGCGAGCAGCTTGTTGGCACTCGCCCATGTGTACGCGCCGCTGGCTTCGGAGCTGGGCGCGCAGCCAAATGTCTTGGCTACGGCGCGAATCTTGCTGCCGCTGGGCAGCCCCGCAATGGGCTGTGAATATACGGGTGAAGCCTCCGTAGGCGTGCTGCCGTCCACCGTGTAGTGAATGACGGCGAATGGAGTTGCGTCGGTGATGGTCACTGCTTGCGCCTCGGCATAAGTGCCTTCGCCCGGCGTCAGTACCGGAGCCCCCGTCACCAGCATAGGCGTCAAGTACCGCAAGCCAGCCCAGATTCCCACACAGATTCCCATCAGAATCGCCGCAATCACCCACACCCGGCCTCCCGAGCGCTGTGGCTTGGGCATGGCTTCCGGGGCGGGCGCGGGCCTCTGAACGGGCGCGCGAGGCGGCGCTGGCGCTTCTGCAAGGGTTTTGGGACGGGGTGGGGGCGGAGGAGCAGACAGAGCCTCCACAACGGCTGCCGCTGAGGGGAAACGCTGTTCGCGTTCGCGGGCCAGCAGGCGCATCACAATGGCCGCAAGGCCGGGATGCTCCCGGGCCAGCTCCGGACGCAACAGCTCGAGTGGTGCAGGCGTTCCCTGCAAGTGCTGATACATCCAGCCTTCCATATTCTCGGCATAGTAGGGAGTTCGCCCGGTGAGCATCTCGTAGAGCACACAACCCAGAGCGTAGAGGTCGGTGCGGCCGTCCAGATCTTCGGCCAACGTCCCTCGCCACTGCTCCGGCGCGGCGTACTCCGGGGTCAGCAGCAGCCCGCCTGTATGGCTCTTGTTGGTGATCACGTCGGTCATGGCGGCGATGCCGAAGTCCAGCACCTTGGGCTGTTCGTGGCCATCGGGCTGCGTTCCCAGCAGAATGTTCTCCGGTTTGATGTCGCGGTGGATGGCGCCTCGGGCGTGGGCCGCGGATAGCCCTGCCGCTATTCCGCGGGCGATGTGCAAGGCGCGTTTGATGGGCAGCCCATGACGCGCCTCATCCAGCACAGTACGCAGGCTCGGCCCGTTCACATATTCCATGGCGATGAACAGGCTGCCGTCCTCGTCCTGGTCCAGGTCGGTCACCTCAACAATATTGGGATCGCGCAACTGGTACGATGCCCTCGCCTCGCGGCGGAAGCGCTTGATGAACTTGGGGTTGCGGCTCAACTCGGCGGCCAGAAACTTGAGCGCCACCTGACCGCCTAGCATCAGGTGCGCGCCCAGGTAAACGATGCCCATCCCGCCTGCGCCCAGCTGGCGCACAATGCGGTATTTGCCGCGAACGATATGCCCCGGCTCCAGCTCCCGCAACTCAATCAGCACAGCCCCGTCCGTGGGGCAGGTGGCGTGCTGGTCCGGAAACGGCGTATCGCATACTGGACAGGTTTTCATGCCGCACTCTCGCCTCGCTCAAGGCCTTGCGTCCGCGAGTAGATTCGATGGCGAAAGAATATCATTGTTCCCATTCTCCGTGGTTCGATATCCCCTCCCTATTGCGGTTATAGGCTGCTGATTCCCATTCCGCACTCCCCATTCCCGGCGCGCTGCGTCCAACTAAAATAGGGATAGCCCCGGCTTATCTTTTACTTTTCAGCGCATTTGGCTGCGTGTCGGTTGGCCCCGGTCCGCCTCCGCCGGATACAATAGGGTTTGGGCTGCGGCAGGCAGGCGGCACTCGATTTTGATCTTGGGAGCAGGTGCAAGTGAGAGGCTTAAACTGCCGCGATTCGCGGCTTGTGTTGATTGCAGGATTAGTGATAGCGCTGGCCGTGACCGCGCTTGCGGCCCCCGTTGGCGTATCTACGACTACCACGCTGACAGCAGGCACACTCAGCGGTTGTGTGCAGCCCCTTACCGTTACCGTCAGCGCCATTGCGGGTGGATCGCCGGTCACATCCGGCACTGTGAACATCAATGACGAATTCAATGGCAATGCCGTCCTGTTGGCCACCGTGGCGCTGAGTTCTTCCGGCACTGCCAGCCCCTCGGTTAATCTGGCTGTCGGCAGCCATAGCATCACAGCGACCTTTGTCGCTAGCGGTTCCTACATGACTTCCACCTCATCGGCGGTAACCCCCACCGTCATCACGGAGTGCGAATTTACCGTTGGTATATCCAATTTCTCTCCGGCCTCGACCGCCAACACTCTTACCCTCACCGCCGGCCAGTCGGGATCCTTCACCATTACGGTAGTCCCATCGGTGGACTTCACTTCCACGTTGACGGCCCCCATGTTCGTCACCCTCTCCTGCTCCGGCCTTCCCGACGGGGCTACATGCAGCGCCACTCCTGAAAATCTGGAGATTCTCTCCACCACCCTCAATAGTTGTCTCAGTGGTTCGGCCGCATCCATCTGCCCGCCCACCAGCTCCATGGTGATTCAGACCTACGCCGCTTCTACCGTCAAGGCCACGCCCCCATCCACGCCGGGCAATCGCTCCAATCCCATCGCCTGGGCCTTTCTATTGCCCGGTGCTATCGGACTGGGTGGCCTGGCTTTTGGAGCGCGCCGCCGTCGCTGGCTCAGCCGTCTTATGCTCGTGGCCCTCGTCGGTCTGGTCACGTTGTTGGGCACCACCGCCTGCAATCCCCGCTACTACTACCTGAACCACGGCCCGCCCATCAACCCCGCGACCCCGCCTGGCTCCTACAATGTGCTAGTCACCGCGCAAGCCAGCAACGGCGTCACTGCTATTAACCAATCCACCACCATTGTGCTGGTTGTTAATTAGCGCAGAGATTGGGTTTGTAGAATTGTCTCTCAGAGTGATTTGAGTACCCTATTCTCTAACTCCCTGTTCTTGTCGCTCTGGATTACCGGATCACCTGCAGCGTCCGCTTCCAGCGAGTCTCCGAGAAAAAATGCAGCGCGACGTGGCCCATCCATGCAAGGTTGTCGCCGAGCCCGGTCTTCTCCTCATGGTCATCCGGCGTATCGAAAGACCAGTAGTTGAAGAGTGGACGGCCCAGTATATTCTCGCGCGGCACAAATCCCCAGAAGCGCGAGTCGAGGCTGTTGTGACGATTGTCGCCCATCATGAAGTATTTTCCGGGCGGCACTACCAGATCGCCGTTCTCGATGTGGCTGGCAATCTCCACGGCCCAGGATGCGGTTGCGCGGTGCGGCGATTGCGGCGTGGGCAACAGGGCGGGAAACTCGTCCTCATACTCCGGATCGTAGGCGGGTGACTCCAGCGCGTCTTTCGCAAGCGCCTGCGCGACGCCATTCACATAGACCACGCCGTTGTGCAGGTGAATGCGGTCGCCGGGTACGCCGATCAGCCGTTTGACCAGAATCGTATACTCCGGCTGCCCGTTGGGATAATCCGCCACCGGTTTGTGGAAGACGACGATGTCGCCGCGCCGCGGCTCGCGATGATAGGCCAGCGGCATCCAACTGGATTCCGGCGCAAAGGTTGAGTGATCGACGATGAGATGATCGCCAACCAACAGCGTCTTCTCCATGGAGCCAGAGGGAATCTGATAATTCTGCGCAAGCAGCGTTGTAGCAAAGAACAAAACCACTAGCAGTACGCACCACGAGGCGATGGTTTCATATGGAGTTTCCTCGTCGCGCCCCTTCGCGCTCGGCCGAGCGGCTTCGGGTGGACGAGTGGCTACGGTTTGGCTGGAGCGTTCGATCCGCGTTTTCATGGGATGACCTCGTATGACCTGTGGCCCATTCCTTGATTATCCAGCATCGCATGTGCGTCCCGAGCCGGCCCTGAGCGATGTCGAAGCGTCCGGATTCTCGTATCTGGGAATCCATTCCACTCAACCAACCACGCGAGCAGACTATTCCCTATTCCCTATTCCCTGTTTTATCCCACCGCGGGCAGTCCCGCCAGCGCCATCGCAATCTCTTCCGCCGGATACTCGTAGTTCTCCAGCTTCCCCGCCTGGTAGGCAATGTACGACTGCATATCGAAGTGCCCATGCCCGCTGAGGCCAAAGAGAATCGTGCGCTGCTTGCCTTCCTGCTTGGCTTGCAGGGCTTCGGCAATCGCCGCCGCCACGGCATGATTGGCCTCCGGCGCGGGTATGATTCCCTCGGAGCGGGCAAACGTAATTCCAGCGGCGAAGGCGTCCAACTGTTGCACAGTGGTGGCTTCGGCCAATCCCAGCTCAAGCACGTGCGACACCAGCGGCGCCATGCCGTGGTAACGCAACCCGCCCGCATGAATTCCCGGAGGAACAAAGGTGCTGCCCAGCGTGTGCATCTTGACCAGCGGCGTCAGATGCCCGGTGTCCCCGAAATCATAAACGAACCTGCCCTTGGTCATGCTGGGGCAGGCAGCCGGTTCCACTGCAACCACGCGCGCTTTGCTTTGCCCTTTGATCTTGCGGCCCACATACGGCATCGCCAATCCGGCAAAGTTCGATCCGCCGCCCGCGCAGGCAATCACCACATCCGGATCGTCGCTGGCCAGCGCCATCTGCTCGATAGCTTCCAGGCCGATCACCGTCTGATGCAGAAGCACGTGATTCAGCACGCTGCCCAGCGCATACTTGGTGTTCGGATCCTTCGCGGCCATCTCCACAGCCTCTGAAATGGCAATCCCCAGCGAACCGTTCGAATCCGGATGCGCCTTCAAAATCGCCCGTCCAGACTCCGTCTCCTTGCTCGGGCTGGCGATGCATGTTGCGCCAAAAGCCTCCATCAGCGCGCGCCGATACGGCTTCTGGTCGTAGCTCACTCGCACCATATAGACCTTGCAATCCAGGCCGAAGAACGCGCAGGCCATGGCCAAAGCAGAACCCCATTGCCCCGCTCCCGTCTCCGTCGAAAGGTGCTTGGTGCCGTCCTTCTTGTTGTAATAAGCCTGCGCCACGGCGGTGTTCAGCTTGTGCGAACCGGCCGGGCTGGCTCCTTCGTACTTGTAGTAAATATGCGCAGGCGTATCCAGCGCCTTCTCCAGCCGACGCGCCCTGAACAGAGGCGAGGGCCGCCATTGAGCGTACAGTTGCCGCACTTCGCCGGGAATCTCAATCTCCCGCTCCTGGCTCACCTCCTGCATGATCAGGCTCATCGGAAACAGCGGCGCCAGGTCGTCAGGGCCAAGCGGTTTCAGTGTTCCGGGGTGCAGAGGCGGCGCCATCGGTTTAGGCAGATCGGCGGCAATGTTATACCAGGCATGGGGAATACGATTTGGCGGAAGGTTGTACTGGATGGTGTCCATTAAAAAATTCTAACAGCAGCGCTGGAGGTGCTGTCTTTGCCAAAAGCATCGATACTGATATCACCTATAGGGAAGTGATTATTGCGGAGCTCGCGGCGCCGGGGATTGCACCCGCGCCGCGATGAACTGGCCCGTCCACGATCCGCCATTCAGTGTGATGCCGCCCACCACCTTGCCGTTGTCGGAGATGGCCAGCCGGTACTGGTCCGTGCCCTTCATGTGCGTTGGGTCGTCGATTTCGTAGCCGTTCAGCACCAGCAGCCCATTGCCCTTCATCTCGCCCTTCACCTGTTCCGTAAATGTAGTACCGTCTGACTCCGCAGTCGCATTCGAACCAGCCTTGCGTAGCGTCCACACAATCTGTCCCCGGATGTCGCCCTCGCTGATCACCGCGCAGGTCTTGCAACTGGGTCCTGTCTCCAGAGTCATCGTGGCAGTGAACACCATCCCCGCCGGATTGGTCCAGATGCCGCGCCACTCCCCCGTCACGCTGCCCGTCTGAGCCGCGCAACCCAGTCCGCCCAGCAAAATCAAACCCGCCAGAACGATCTGCTTCTTCATCGCTCTCCTCTCCAGACCGGGCGTCCGCTATCCGGCATCCTGATAAGGCCTACCTGCCGCCGACAATCTCCTCCGCGCGACTATAGGAACCCAGGTTAAACACATTCGAGTAGCCCATCGCGTTCAGCTTCTTTTTAGCCGCGCCACTGCGCATGCCGCTCTGGCAGTGCAGCAGCAGCACCTGGCTCTTATTCTTCAGGCGGCCGGGCAGCGGGCTTGCAATCTGATCCAGAGGAAGGTTGATCGAGTTCGGCAAGTGGCCGGAGTTGAATTCGGCAGGTGTCCGCACGTCGATCACCAAGGCTCCGCGTTTCAGATAATCCAGCGCCTCTTTGGTCGAGATTTGGCCGCTGCGTTTAAGCAGAAAGAGAACTGCAAAAACGGCCACAAACATGCAAATTGTTGTCCAGTGCATTGTTCCTAGCTTACTCCGTTTGGCTTCTTCTCGCACCGGACGGCGTGAAGAATAATCTCCGCAATTCTGTCCATTACCTTCTGAAATCAACAGAAAGCAGGATGGAACAAAATATTCATCGATACCGTATATGGGTGCAGTTTCAGAAAACAAATCTTGGCGGAATATTGGACGAGCCGTGAATTCCTCGTTCAGGCAGTTCGCCCTTAAGGAGGCGCAATGAATATCGGTTCTTTCTTTGACCGCATCCTGAAAACAGCGTGGGCCGGAATCCTCGGCCTGCTGATCATCTTCTTCGGCGCGGGTCTTTGGGCTGCCTTGGTCGCAGCCAATCTCGGCGCCACCCCGTCGATCCCCTGGGCGGTCCCAGCCATGGCTCTTATGTTGTGGCTGATTTGGCAGTATCTGGGAGGCAAAGGCTGGCCGCGCAGCACCTCGCAGGCACGCCGCCTCTGTATGAGGGCCAACATGGTTCCGGCGCCGGTCTTTGCCTGGTCGGCTCTGGCGGGCACGCTTTCGGTCGTGGCCTTTGCCGGACTCTGGATTGTTTTGTGTCAACTCGTCAAGATGCCGGGAAACGCCATTCCCGATCTTTCCCGCTACTCCTGGTTCACCGTGGCATCAATGATTCTGATGGGCTCGGTGGCTGCCCCCCTCACCGAGGAACCTGCCTTCCGTGGCTACTGCCAGGTCATTCTTGAACGCAGCTTCAGGGGCCAGGCCGCGGTCCTGCTCTCCTCCGCCCTGTTTGCTCTGGCACACGGTCCCACGCAGGGCTTTTTGTGGCCCAAGATGCTCTTCTACTTTCTTGTAGGAGTGGTCTTTGGTGCGACCGCATACCTTACCAATTCCATCCTGCCGGCAATTCCTGGGCACGTGATCGGGCTACTGATCTTTTTCACGCTGGTGTGGCCGTACGATGCCGCGCGACGCGTGATATGGGATGGAGGTCCGGATCCATGGTTTTGGCTGCACGTAGCGCAAACCATTGCTTTTGCGGGCTTCGCTCTTTGGGCCTTTCAGAGGCTTGGAAAAGTATGCGCAACACTAAAGAGCGCGGATGAGAGAGTCACGGCCTCGCTGACTTTGTAGGGTAAAGCAAATACGGAAAACGGCAGGACCGGAGGAGCGCACCCAACTTTTCGATCTGAATTCTATACGCCGGACGTATCTAGTTTCTGAACGCAAAAGTGCCTTCGTCCTGTAAACTAGACCCGCTATGAGTTGCATATTTTGCAAGATCATTGACGGAAGCATACCTTCGAAGGCGGTCTATGAGGACGAATTGTGCTACGCCTTCGCCGATCTCCACCCCCAGGCGCCTGTCCATGTGCTGGTGACGCCGCGCGAACACATCACCTCCATGGACGACATCGATAAGGCGGATGGCGCGCTGCTCGGGCACCTGCTCTGGGCCGCCTCCGAGATCGCCCGCGAGAAGGGCCTGGCTAAAGGCTACCGCCTGGTGGTCAACACCGGTGCAGATGGCGGCCAGACCGTCGAACATCTCCACGTCCACCTGCTCGGCGGACGTCCCCTCACATGGCCCCCAGGATAGTTTGGCGCTGACGCAAAAAGGGCGCTCCCTAAAGAAGCGCCCTTTTGTCATGCCTATTGCGCACTCTACGCTGGTTGTTGCGCGTACTCTTCTTCCTCTTCCAGCCCGTAGCGGCGCAGCATGTTGGGCAGGCTCTGCGAAAATGCCGACCGCGGCATTACCGTGTCGCACCCCGCCTCGATGGCCTTGGCCTTCAGTTCGCCCTGCAGGTGGTTCAGAAAGCCCACGATCGACGTCGATTTCTTCAGCTTGGCCTTGAACTTGGGAATCAGCGCCAACGGTTTGGCATTCAGATTGTTCAGGTCAAAGACCAGCAGCTTGGGCCGCTCGTTTTCCGGCAACTCGGCCAGTTTGGCCACCAGCGCATCCTTGTCGCCGTTCTTCACAAACTCCACCTTCACGCCCAGTTTGCGGGCCGTCTCCTGCGTCTTGGCCAAAAAGAACATGTCCTCGATAAAGCAGTAGATGCGCGTGGGAGCATCTTCGCGCACTGCGGCTGCGGACTGAGCTTCGTAGGCATCCGGGTAATAGCTGCCGCCATTGCGGCCATTGCTGGCCGTGGGGATGGTCGAGGGAGGGCCGTCGGCTATGTTGCCGTTCACCAGCCGGTAGCTGTGGTCCATCGGGCCCACAAACTCTCTGGGCCCCTTCTGCCGCATCTTGCGCTTGCCCTGCGCAGGCGATGAAATGCTGTTGCCCGGCTGTGCCGCCGCGGACGCCGCGCCCTTCTGGAAGAACTTCTTCTTCCTTTCCTGATGCTGGCGCTTGCCCTGATTTGTCGGAGGCCGTTGAGGCTGCGCCGCAGGCCGCTGTGACTGCGCCTGAGGCTCTGCCTGTAACATCTGTTGCGCCGGGGTCGCGCTCGCTGCCTGGCTACTCTTGTTCTTGCGGCGGCGGCGGCGACGCCGATGCCCTTGAGACTGTCCCTGCCCGTTGGCAGGAGCCGGCCCCATTTCACTTTGGGGCTGCGTTAATTCTGTCGTCATGCGTTAGTGTCCTGTTGGTTCGCTTGCTGCTGTCTTCCGTTTACTCGTTCAGCCTTATTCGGCCGGCAGGTTCTTCTCCCATATGAGTTCCCCTGGCCAGTCGCTGCGCACTTCTGCGCGGATTACACCACGGTGAACGAAGAAAACCGTGCATGGCTCTTTCGAATTGCACTATGCCGCGCTTCGGGCAATCCACCGTGATGCTCAGGAGTCTCAAGCGGAATTCCAACCGGGGCGAGCGTTTCTTGCTGTCGCTCCGATTGAAGATGCCGGTCCGGCTTCTACGGCTCCCGAAAAAACTCTTTATGACCTCTGTGAAATACTGTTTGCCCACCGCGCACACTGGAGCATGAAAGTCTATTCCATACGGCTGTCAGGTTCGTGACGGTGAGCCAGCGCCCTTCTCGGGTGTTGTACTTCCTATGAAACTTTCGCCGCCGGCAGATTTCTAATAATCTCCTGCCCGGCAAAGTTCCCTTGCTCGCGGCGAGCTTGCTCTTCCCCTTCGGGTGGCTCGCGTCAGCCGCTTCATAGGCAACTCTCATACTACATAGAACTCTTGCCGCTGGCAAGCTATCTTCGCAATTGCTCGTACCCATCCAGGCACTCAAAAGTACCCTAAACGCAAGAAGCGCCACTCCTTAAAGAGTGGCGCTTCTTAAGATTGCGCTGTCACTGGCCTCCCAAATCATTTCTTGACGGCTGGCCTCTTCGCCGTACTAATATTGTCAAGCTACCCTGGCCGGTTTACCTCTTGTTGAGGTCCGCTTCGTTGGCGGATACTCTAGCCGGGTGCCTGCTCTTCTTTGGGCTGGTCAGAATTCTTCCAGCGCCTGAATATCACTGGCACTTATCCTTATGCAATCCTGGTGCCATTCTTAAATTTATTTAATTTCAATAACTTACGTGCACCAAAATCGTCAAATACTCTCAATTCTGGTAGTCTTTTGCGGGCCATTCTCCCATAAACCATAGAAACGCCCTCATCGCTGGCAGTGTGGACAGAAATGTGTTCCCCGTCCAGCTAACACAATGCGCTTGATCGGCGTCTGGCAAAGGCGGCAGGGATCTCCCGTGCGCTGGTAGACATTATGCTCCAGTTGGAAGAAACCGCGCTCGCCGTCGGCATCCACGTAATCACTCACCGAAGATCCCCCCAGCCGGATCGCCTGCTTCAGCACTTTCACCAGAGCCAGCCTCAGCTTTTTCAGCTCTGCCTGTGTCAGCCGCCCGCTTTGCCGGCGCGGCCGGATGCCGGCGCGAAACAGGCTTTCGTCGGCGTAGATGTTGCCCACCCCGGAGAGTAGTTTCTGGTTGAGCAGCGCCGCCTTGATGGCCAGTTTGCGCCCGCTGAAAAGCCGGGCAAACTTCTCCGCCGTCACCGTCAGCGGATCAGCGCCCGCCGCGCAAAAGCTCTCCGCGTGGCTCAGGTCGCGATACTCCAGCCGCCCAAAGCGTCGCGGGTCCACGAAGCGCAGCTCCCGGCCGCTCAACAGGCTCAGCCGCGCATGGGTGTGGGCAGCAACAGGAGCATCCGGCGTGGTTACCAGCAATCTCCCCGTCATTCCCAGATGCACAATCCATTGCGCGCTCGGATCTCTGAAATACACAGCACATAAACTGCTGTCATCCTGAGCGAACGGGGCCCCAGGCGTACTCTTCAGCCTGGGGGTGGTGAGTCGAAGGATCTGTTGTTGTTCTTCACTGAACTTCTGACTCACAACACTAGGGTGGGACTGCATAATCCCGTCCGCAATGCCCAGCTCGCAGACGATGTGCTTTCCGGTGCGATGAACCGCCAGAATCGCGCGCCCTTCCAGCCCCCTGGCCTGGCGCGCCGCCGGCGTCTTGAAAGGCTGCGGATGCTTGCTGAACCAGACCTCGACGATGCGGTCTCCGCGCACACGCTCGTTCACTCCGCGGGCAATCGTCTCCACCTCAGGCAGTTCCGGCATCGCTCAATTGTAAGGGAATCTCTCGTTCGGTGAGGAGACGACTTACCCATCTACACTTACTTGCGCGCGCCGGGTTCGCGAATCCGGCTGGTCTCAGAACTCACCATCTTCCACTTTCCCTGCGCATTGCGTACGTAGACGTGGGTGTAGCGAAAGTCTCCGATGGCTTCTCCATCGAGGTTGACGCCAGTCACATGGGCCAGTGAAGTCACTAGCGCCGTGGTTCCGTAGAAACGCACCTTGCTGTCGGAAAGTTCGAGGGACGCGATATGCTTTTGTACGCTGCTCAATCTGGCCAGGGTTTCCTCTTTGGTATGCAGAGTTCCGTTGGCGCCTATGGAAATGAAATCGTCGGCCAGCATGGAGTCCATCGCCGCGGTGTTTGCCGTCATCACGGCATTCCGCCACTTCTCTTCCAGTTGGTCGATCTCGCGATGGCTCTCGTGCTTTTCTCCACGGGGCATACCGCTGTGCTGGGGCGCGCCGCCGTGCTGTGGTGCGGCAAAAAGCGCGGGTGCATAAGCGCCCACCGCCAGCAGAAACACATAGGCGCACAGCTTTTGGCGGCAGAGTTGCATAGAGGGGTTAAGCGCGGCGGCAAGCATACTCGAAACGGATACTATCTCCGAAAGGTCGCGCCGGTCAATCGATTTCAGCTGTAAACGCATGGCGATTCAATCAATTCTCTGCAAATCTAGCCGCATTCTTCACATTTCCCGGTCGAGCCGGTGCAATCGCCTCAAACCAGGGCTACAAGGTTCTCGATACTGCGCTCCCGCATCTTCTGGTAAAGCCCGCATACCGCATGGTTCTTGAAATGCTCCGACGCGCGGTGTGCTTCCAGCGCCTTCGCGTCCACGTATTGCTCATAGATCAGCACAGTGTCCGGGTCGTCCTCCAAATGATGCGGTATGTAGCTGATGCATCCTGGCTCCTCACGCGAGGCGGCTGCCAGCATGCGCAGCGATTCGGCAACTTCGGTCCTGTCTTCTGAGGCAAACTTCAACCGTACGGCAAAGCTGATCATAAGAGCGGATTCCTCTCGTGCCCTCACCAATCCAAACAGCCATCCAGGCTGTCAGCGAATCTCCGGGGCACTCCTCAGATTATGCGTGAATCTTTTCCAGAGCCGCGGTAAATTCCGGCAGAAGAATTGTCTGGTCCCGATCCGGTCCGGTCGATACCATTCCGATTTTGGCCCCACTTTCCCGTTCCTGAAAACGCAGATACTCTCGCGCCGCCGCAGGCAATTTGTCGAACTCCTTGATCCCCTCGGTCGAGCTCCGCCAGCCCTTCAATTTTGTATACACTGGCTTGATCTCCTCGATGCCCATCACGTCGGCGGGTATCTCGTCCGTCACATGTCCTGCAATCTGGTAGCCCACGCAAATGGGAATCTCTGCCAACTCGTCCAGTACGTCCAGCTTGGTCACCACCAGCCACTCGGCGCCGTTCACCTGGTTGGAGTAGCGAAGCAGCGGAATGTCCAGCCAGCCGCACCGCCTGGGCCGCCCTGTCACCGCGCCGTATTCCATGCCGCGCGCCCGCAGTTGGTCGCCCACCGCATCATTGATTTCCGTAGGGAATGGGCCCTCGCCCACCCGCGTCACGTAGGCCTTGGTCACTGAGATTACTGTGCCAATGTTCGTCGGTCCCACGCCGGTTCCCGTTGCCGCACCGCCCGCCGTTGCCGAAGAAGAGGTCACAAACGGATACGTCCCGTGGTCGATGTCCAGCATCGTTCCCTGCGCGCCCTCGAACATCACGCTGCCGCCCTCGGCCAAAATCTTATTCAACAGCCGGCCCGTGTCCGTCACAAACGGCTTCACCTGCTCCGCCGCCGCGGCGTACTCCTCGTACATCTGCTGCGAGTCCAGTGCTTCAGTCTCGTTCCCGTACAGCGCCCAGGCAATGGCGTTCTTCTCCGCGCAAGCCGCCTCGATGTGCGCCTTCAACAACTCCGGCCGCAGCAGGTCTACTACCCGCAGCCCGCTGCGCGCCATTTTGTCCTCGTACGCCGGTCCGATGCCACGGTGTGTTGTGCCGATCTTCTTCCGCCCCGGCGCGCTTTCCGCTCCCAGCTCCATCATGCGGTGATAGGGCAAAATCACCTGCGCACGGTTCGACACAAAGAGCCTCTCGTCCACAGCTACGCCCAGTTCGCGCAGCTTGGCAGCCTCCTTCAAAAAAGCGATCGGGTCCAGCACCACGCCGTTGCCGATCACTCCCCGGCAACCCGGCCTCAGTACTCCGCAGGGTATCAGTTGCAGCACGAACTTCTGCTCCCCGATGATGACCGTGTGCCCGGCGTTGTGTCCGCCGGCATAACGCGCCACCGCGGTAAACCGCTCGCTCAGCACGTCCACAATCTTTCCCTTGCCCTCGTCGCCCCACTGGGCGCCTAACACTACCGCCGTCTTTGCTCGCATGTCGTCCCGTTCCTGAAGCCTGTCGTTGGAGTCTGTCGTTTGTGTGAGATACAACCGGGTGCCCCACCATCGCAGCGTATTTGTTGTTGCGGCTAGGGTAGTATTCTTAGTTGGCGCCATCTATGATGATAAACCCTAAGCTGATTCGCCGCGAACCTGTTAACCAACCGCCCCCCTCATCCGTTGTATCGTAGAAGGCGCTTTTGAGCGCGCTTCGCCTGAGAGGGAAATTCACATGAATCGTCCGCATCGCATCCTGCCCTGGCTTCTTCGCTCCGTCGCTGTGCCTGCCCTGTTACTCGCCGTTCTTGCTGCTGCTCAGACCCGGCCCGCACCGCCCGTCAAGTCTGCATCCGCAGTGTCCACCGACAAGGACCTTCAGAGAGAATCCGATTCAATGGCTGCGAATCAGGAGCAGCTCATCAAGTTGCTGCGTCTCAGTCCCACGCTGACCTCCGTCGTAGCTCACGACCCGTCGCTGCTCTCCAATCAGGAGTACGTAAGCCGCAACAATCCGCAGTTGGCGCAGTTTCTCGCCGCTCATCCTGAAATCGCCCGCAATCCCGAGCCCTACCTCTTCACTTATCAAGGTGGACAAGGAGGTCGGCGTGATCAGGTTCTGCAACGCGCCGTCTGGCCGGAGTTGGATCAGCAATACCACGGCCGCCCCGCCACGCAGGAATTCATTAGCGATATGCCGCCCGTTCTGGCCTTTGCTTGTTTTCTTGGCGCGCTCATCTGGCTGATTCGCCAGATCTCGGAGAACCGCCGCTGGAACCGCATCTTCAAGCTGCAAAGCGAGGTCCACGGCAGGCTGATCGACAAATTTAGCACCAGTCAGGAATTGGCGGCCTATATGGAGACCGAAGCCGGTAAGCGATTCCTTGAAGCTGCGCCCATACCGGTGAGCTTTGAGCAGGAGAAGCGCGTGCCCAACGCATTGGCTCGTGTGCTCACCCCGCTCCAGATTGGCATCGTGCTGGTTCTGCTCGGCGTGGGCTGCTTCCTTCTTCGTTCCGCCAGCACGGATACGAATATTCCCATGCTGGTCTTGGGAACGCTAGTCCTCATGCCCGGCCTGGGATTTATCATCTCCGCAGGCGTAACCTGGGTGCTCGCCGGCCGTCTCGGCCTCATGCCTGAGAAACCCAAAGCCCCCGTCGACTCACGGGAACAGTAGTGAGCCGGAGGGCTGGCCATTTCGATGAAAGAGCCTCTGCCGATGCTCAGGGAATCCGTTCTTCCGAATGTATTAGCCGGCGACGCGCCGCGGGTGGAAAATCCGCCCATGGATAGCGACGCGTTTGCCGGCTTCTACGAGCGATCCGCGCGGCCTCTATGGGCTTATCTGGCGCGGGTCTCGGGAGATAGCTCGCTGGCCGACGACCTGATGCAGGAGAGCTTCGTCCGCTTCCTCTGCGCGTCGCAGCCTGAAGAAGGCGAAGTCGCCGGCCGCCGCTATCTCTTCCGCATCGCCACCAACCTGCTCCGCGACCACTGGCGGCGTCCCAAACAAGCCTCCATTGAGGAGATTTCCGAGGAGTTCCTTGCGGCTGCCGCCAACTCTTTCCCCTCCGATGCGCTTGATCCCGTGCTCGCCCACATGCGTCCCCGTGAGCGGCAACTGCTTTGGCTCGCCCACGCCGAGGGCTACTCCCACCGCGAGATTGCCCAGATCACCGGCCTGGCCACGGCCAGCATTCGCATCCTGCTCTTTCGCGCGCGCCGCAGAATCGCCAGCCTGCTCCGCCAGCAGAGCCCAATTCCCCACAGGCAGTCAGAATGGAGGCAGCCATGATTCTGAAACCCTGTTCCCGCGAAAAAGAAGTGGCTGAACTGCTTCGCCGTGGCCAGTGGCTGGCAGCCTGTGCGCCCGAGCTGCGCAGCCATGTCAGCGCCTGCCGTTCTTGCGGCGATCTGATTTTGGTGGCAGATACCTTCCTGCGCGCGCGAGCCCAGGCCGCCAGTGCGGCACGGATTGCTACACCCAGCGCGCTCTGGTGGCGCGCCCAACTGCGACGCCGCAACGCCGCCGTCGAGAGCCTCGGCAAACCCATCCTCGGCGCGCAGATATTTGCTTTGGCCGTCAATCTCTTTATGGTTGTGGCTTTTCTGGCCTACCAGGCGAGGCAAGGCCGAAGCTGGCTCTCATGGATCGAGCAATTCCCGCAGGCCTACAGCCTTCATCTCGATAATCTAAGCCAGTCCGCGCTTCTCAATCCCGGCTGGAGTTTCATGGTGATGATTCCCGCCGCGGCTACCCTGGCGCTGCTCGGCGGCGTAGTGATCTATCTGGCCTCAGAAAGGCAATAAACTCCACACTGCACGCCGTCTCTAGCCTGTAATTCCGGACTCCGCCGCTTCATGCTTTCGAGGGATGAACCGCCTTCGCTTTGGCTGCTAGCGCGGCCGCGGCTTCCAGGGCGTTGCGCACCGATGTCGTCAGCCGCGGCCGGTCCATCTCTTTCTTCACGCTGGAGAGTATCTCTCGATCTATTTTCATCTGTCTCTTCTTTTTCACGGTTTCCCTCCTCTTTCTGCAATAAATTATTTTAGTTACTTGTCGATTCCAATCCCGGCTCCGGCCCAAGCCTCAGCTCCACCAGAACCTCCAGCAGCGAGGCCGAGTTGCGTACGTTTCCTGAGAGAACAGTGAGCGCTTCCGTCAGCGGTGCATGTTGCGTCGCCAGCACATCCAGGCTGTCGCTAACTTTGCGGAGTTTTTTGGCTTCTAACAGAATTTCGTGGGCTGGCAAACTGCGCGGCTTTCTACGATCCTTCAGGAAGCTGGACCGGCCATTATCAATGCCGTACCTCACCTTCGCTGCCTGAGCCTAGCAGGTTGATGAGCTTAATGTCTGTACTAACTAGACCACCATAAGCAGAATGTTCATAATTCGAGTCTAGAAAGCGGAAATAGGCGCGAGATTGTTCATCTCGTGCCTATTTTGGACTTATCTGCGCCCTCCGCTTCGAAGCGCATAGATTCTCCAGGGGCGCCGTAATCGCTCATGGATCGCATTTGTGCATTACTGCACAAAGCGGGGATGGTGGGGGTGATGATGATGATGGTGATGATGGTGGGGGTCTACAACTACCACCACCTGCGCCTGCGACGCGAGTGGTGCCACGAGGCAGAAGGCAATCATAAGTCCAAACACTAGCTTTTTCATACTGTTTTAGGTGCATCCTTTCCCCGAGGTCACACTTATCTCAGTTATTTCTTCCTTGTGCAATCCTGACTTATCTGCACTTACTCTCATATATATGCCTAATTATTCGCCGTGTAAGTACCGCTTTATACAGTCAGATTCCTTAAGCTGCCTCTAACCTCCCGGACGATCCTGATCTTATCTCCCCGCCACCACTGCGTCCGCGATGTGAGCCGCCTCCACCGCCTGCCGCACAGCATGAACCCGCACAATCGAAGCTCCATGCAGAATGGCCGCCACCATCGCCGCCATGCCGGCGATCTCCCGAGCCATAACCGGTACATCGATGCCGCCATGCAGCGGCGCCAGCGTCCGCCCCAAAAACGATTTCCTGCTGACCCCAGCCAGTAGCGGCCTGCCCAGCGCCAGTAACTCTGCCTGCCGCGCCAGCAGCGTGAAGTTCTCCTCGAAGCGTTTGCCGAATCCGTAGCCGGGATCGAGCACAATGCACTCCAGCGGAATTCCCGCCGCCACAGCCTTTTCCAGGCTCGCTGCTAGACCCGCCCGCACCGTCGCCAGCAATTCATCCGGTCGCAGCGGTGGCTGCGTTGCCCACTCCTCAGGCCGTCCCCGCGTGTGCATCAGCACCACTCCGCAACGTGCCTCCGCGCAAGCCGCGGCCATCTCCGCGTCCCACCCAAGCCCGCTCACGTCGTTCACAATCTCTGCGCCCGACTCAAACGCCGCCCGCGCCGTAGCCGCCTTGTAAGTGTCCACGGAAATCACCGTTCCAGGACGCGCGCGCAAAATCCCTTCCAGCACAGGTAACAGCCGCGCCTGCTCTTCTTCCGTACTAACTCCTGGTCTAAAAGCAGAATCAGCGGAACTGCCTGCCAACGATCCTGGCCGCGTACTCTCCGCGCCCAGATCAAGAATCTCCGCTCCCTCGTCCAGCAAGCGCAGCCCATGCTCTACCGCCGCATCCGGCGCAAGATACTGCCCGCCATCGCTGAACGAATCCGGCGTGATATTCACAATGCCCATCACCAGCGTTTGCCGTCCTACTTCCAGCGTGCGTCTGCGCAGTTGCCATTGCGAAACTTGTCGTGCCGAAACGATCATGTCTTTACCAGTCCTCAATAGGAAGCAGTATGCGCTCTTGATCCAAGCGCCGTTTTTTGAATTAGATTCTTACCTTTAGATAGTACGACGTGGGTGCTTCCCCTCCTGCTAAACTCCCCCCATGAAGTCCTTTCGTCTCTTCCCCGCGCTTTTGCTGTATCTTGCACTCACCATTTCCGCTGGCCTACCAGCCCAGCCTCCAACGCAACCCACCAGCAATCCCCCAGCGCAGGCCGCTCAGTCCTTGCAGACTCTGGCCGACCGCATCAACACCATCCTCTCCGACCCAGCACTGTGCCACGCTCAATTCGGCATCAGCGTAACCACCCTCGACGGACAGCCGCTCTACGGGCTGAACGAGAGCCGCCTCTTTACCCCAGCCTCCAATGCCAAGCTCGTCACCACCGCCGCCGCATTTGCACTGCTGCCCGTCGATACCCTCACCTGGACCACCAACGTGGTAGCCGATGGCGAGATCGACACCGACGGTGTCTTGCATGGCGACCTGATTTTGCTCGGCGCAGGCGACCCCACTCTAAGCGCCCGCAATTATCCCTATCGCATGCCGGCGCCAGCAACCACAGCCTCCAACACCAATCCGCCGCCCAATGTCACGGAGCCACTCCTGCAGTTGGCCCGCCAGGTGGAGCGCTCCGGCGTCAACGTCATCCAAGGCCGCATAATCGGCGATGATAGTTTCTTTCTCAACGAGCCCTACGGCCCTTTCTGGGCTTGGGACGATCTGCAATGGGATTACGGCGCGCCCATCTCCGCACTCACCTTCAATGAAAACACCGTGCAGTTGACGCTGACCGCCGATCCCGACAATCCGTCAGCCACATTCGCTGCGTGGTCTCCTAATCTGAACTACTACACGCTGAACAACTCGACCACGCTTGCGCAAAGCGGCGAGCCCGCGCACACCGCCCTCGACCTCCGCCCCGGAAGCTCGTTGGTTCGCGCCTGGGGCACAATTCCGCATGGCGGTTATCATGCTGATCTGGCCGTCAATGATCCCGCTGCATTCACCGCCATGGCCTTCCGCGATGCGCTACTCAGCCGCAACATCACAGTCTGGGGTGGCGCCGTCTCCCGCCACCGGCTCTCCAACTCAACCGTCGAATTTTCCGGCGAGCGCGCCCAGCCGCTCACGCTCGTCCGCTCCACCCTGTCCACCATCGCCGCGCCAACAGAAAATCGCAGAGTTCTCGCCAGCCGCGTCTCCGTGCCCGTCAGCCAGGACATCACTCTCACCAACAAGATCAGCCACAATCTCCACGCCGAGCTGCTCCTGCGCCTGCTGGGCAAGGTCAACGGCGCCGACGGCAGTTTTGCCGAAGGAGCGCGCGTCGTCCGCCAGTTCCTCCTTATCGCCGACGTGGACGACAACGATTTCTTCTTCTATGACGGCTCCGGCATGAGCCCCGACGACCGCATCGCTCCACGCGCCATGACGCAAATGCTGGCCTTTGTTTCCCGCATGACCTGGGGCGATGCATGGCGCAACACTCTGCCCGTAGCCGGCGTGGACGGCACCCTCTCCGACCGCTTCCAAAACTCGCCGCTCAAGGGCCGCCTCTGGGCCAAGACCGGCACGCACAACGAAGCCAACGCCCTCTCCGGCTACATGACCGCATCGAGCGGCAAAACCATAGCCTTCTCCATCCTCGTCAACGGACACCGCCCCGGCAGCAACGCCGAGCTGCAAGCCATCGACCGCATCGCCGAAGCCATCGCCGCCGCGGAGTAATCCAGTATCATGAACAACGGCATCAATATGAATCCCGCCCCGTCACCGCGCCGCAATTTGCTCCCGCTCCCCGGCCTCGTCGCCATCAGCCTCTATTTGTTGTTTGTCTCTGCCTGCATCATCTTTGGCGTGGTCGTTCCCCACACCAATTCGCCGCTCTTTCTACTCTTGACCGCCGCCTTCATCGCCGCCGCCGCCGGCCTGCTGTTGCTCTTGCGCTGGGCTTGGGCCATGGCTCTTGCTGCGGTCTTCCTGATGGTCGTCTACAACATATGGTCTTTCGCCGGCCTGCGCGAGCCATCCTTTCTCGTACAGGGCCTGCTCAACCTCGTATTCTTCCTCTATTTAATTCGCCCCGAAGTCCGCGCAAAACTGAGATAGGCGCTTCGGCTAAAACTCAAGAACTCCTCGCCTCGGACCGTGAAACCGCGCCTTGATTGACGAATTTCATGAAGTCCGACTCCGCAAGCCGCGACGGATGCACCTCGCCGCCCAGCCCAAAGAAGCGGCAGAAGCTCATGATCAACGGTCGCCAGCGCAGCGGGTCAATGTGCGGACGAGTTCCGCTCTTGTCCAGCAGTGCTTCATCAACGTGCAGTTTTACGATGTGCACTTCGAAGACGTTGGCGCTGACGTTTTTCCCAAAGGGGCGGTATTCATGCACCACCCCCTCCATTTGTATGGGGCACTCCAGCACACGCGGCGGAGCGACTGATTCTGATTCCACGGCAGTGAAGCCCGCAATGCCGAACTTGTCCGGTTCAAATTGATAACCCCAGGAGAGTTTCTTTTCCGGCACGGGATTCTTGCCCGTGGTCAGCGCGAGGTGGTCAACCTGCGAGACCTGATCCTGTGATGGCAGGTTGATGACACATTCGCGTGTGCGAATTAGGTTGTCTGAGGTCTGGCCCATTTTGCCCAGCCCCAGCATGCAGCTCCAACCCAACCACCATACGGAAGACATCGGCGCAAGGTTTGGCGAGCCGTCGGGATTCAGTGTGCTGATGAGCGCCACGGGAGTTCCGAAATAGAGAATGGTTGGTTCAATCGTCTTGTGCATAAGCAAACCATAGAGTAATCGTGCCGCGGGAGCATCCCGAATCTTGCGTGCAATTTCCTGTCTACTGGGTGGGTCAGGAAATCTAATTGCAGACCATCATGCTGGGAAAGTTGCTGGAGGGACCAGAGGATTCAGCGCGTAGCTGGCATTCTGTCTCGAAGATTAAGAAATGGCCGTTCGACGCACAGATAGAGCGCTGCCGCAACTATCAGGCAAAAGACCGTATAAACAACAAGCCACAGAAAGACGCGGTCCTGAGCAATATCAGGAATGTATCGGTCCACAAGATGGATCAATTCCTTGTGCGTAAGGTACAGGCTGTACGCCAGCGTGGCAATCAGATTTGCTCCGGGAATTTTGACTCTGCTCAACAGGCCGTTGGCGCTGAGCGCGGAAGCCACAAGAAGACCTAGGCCTAGAGCCAGCACAGGGAATCCAATCACGGTTCCGAAGGCGGAGGCGCCCGTAACAGAAATCCAGCGGTCTTTGAAAAGCCACATTGCAACGCCAATCAGGCAAAGGCCCAAACCGAGAAGCGCGTGTCCCCTCTTTGCCAACACGCTCCACCATGCCGGACGAAAGGTTTTCACCAGAGCAAGCGTGACGCCTGCCAGCAATCCATCCAGGCGGCTGTACGTCGGGTAGTAAATTCGCACGAGGTAGACGAAACCGAAGGATTGACCGCCGCTGGCCAGCGGACGGAGCGTATGAAAAAGAATGAAGGCGCGAACGCAGACTCCAAAAAGCACAAGACCGCCGAGAACAGTCGCGGTCTTTCGCATAGACGGTTTACACATCATGAAGAGCACAATGAGCGGCAGAAACAGATAAAAGTGTTCCTCGATGCAAAGAGACCAAACATGCGAAAAGGCTTGGTTGACTCGATAATCGCCCAAGAGATTTTGAGTAAAAGTGAGGAACTGCCAAAGCGGCGGAATGTTGGGGCTTTCACGCCAGATCGGGAGGATAAAGTAAGTTGCCAGCACCACCAGATAAGCAGGCAGAACCCGATAAAGCCTGTTCCGATAAAAGCCCCACAAACGCGGGCGCTCGCTGCGCTGATAAGGTCGCATGAGCTGTGAACCAATCAGATAGCCGCTGAGAACAAAAAAGAGATCGACGCCCATCCAGCCCATCCGCGCCGCAAACTCCACTATCCATGGCAGGGTTCCAACATCGTGAAAGGTGTAAACGTGAAAAACCATCACGGTGAGAATCGCCACACTGCGCAGCGTGTCCAGGCCGTGAGATCGCGGGGCAGATTGAGTCAAGGAATCTGATCCTCAGGGATAATTTCCACTATCTTAGAACATCCCGGAAGACTCGATCAGGAAGCAGAGTTACCAAATTACCTTGCACAGTTTGGCATCGCGGATTCTTTCGTCTTTGGTGATCAGTGTGCAGCCTTCCACGATCGCGGTTGCCGTGATGATCCGGTCCATGGGATCGCCGTGGAAGGGAACCGGAAGCTCTCCCGCGCACATTGCAATTTGTACGCTGACGGGAATCACTTCAATCCTTGCCTGCACTTCTGCGAGGAAATCTTCACGCGAAGTATGCAATTCCAGCCTTTCTCGGAATGACAAATAAGCTATTTCAAAGAACGATACAGGAGAACAAGCTATCCGTTCTCCTTTTATCCGAGTTTGAAGAATTGCCTCGCGCGCCCTCCTCGACAATTGGTCCGGGCCTATCAACATCCAGATAATCGCGTGAGTATCAAGCAGTATCACTCGGCCCCACCCTGCTCAAAGCGATCCCACTTTTCATTGAACATCCGTTCCCATTCCTCGTCCGAGTAGATCGATGATTCAATGTCTCCTGTAATCGTTGCCATGTGCCGTAAGCAGCCAAAAATATCTTCCGGCTTCTCTGCGGGCGCCTGCTCTTCCGGAGGCAAAACCCGCGCGAACGGTTTGCCCCGCTTAGTGACCAGAACAGGCCGTCCGGTGGCGTTCATTTCGGCCATCACCCCCAGGCACTTGGCCTTGAACTCGCCGATTGGCATCGTCTTCATCGGGACCCTCCTGCCAGTTTTAGTATACTCCTGACCATGGTCATCTGACTATGGTCATAGTGTTTTATTTACCCCTTCCCGCTACAATAAAAACGTGACAGAACTGGTCCAAATCTCCCCCACCCACATCGCTCCCGCGCCCAAGCCAGAGTGGCTCAAGGCCCGCGCCCCGGTGGGTGAAAACTACCACAGCCTCAAGCAATTGGCCCGCTCCCTCCAGCTCAACACCGTTTGCGAAAGCGCCCACTGCCCCAACATCGGCGAGTGCTGGCATCACAAAACCGCCACCTTCATGATGCTGGGCAATCTCTGCACACGCCGCTGCGGCTTTTGCGCCGTCCCCAAGGGCCGCCCCGATCCTATCGATTTCGACGAGCCCCGCCGCGTCGCGGAGGCAGTAGCTGCTTTAGGGCTGCTCCACGCAGTGGTCACCAGCGTCAACCGCGATGACGATCTCCTCGGCGGCGCACGCGCCTTCGCCATGGTCATCGAAGAGATTCGCCGTCAGGCCCCCGCAGTCAGCGTCGAAGTTCTCATCCCTGACTTTCAGGGCAACCCCGAAGCCATCCGCACCGTAGTCGACGCCCGCCCCGACGTCCTCAACCACAACATTGAATCCGTCCCTCGCCTCTATCGCGTCGTCCGCTCCGGCGCGCGCTACGAACGCTCACTTGAGTTGTTGAGCTATTCCAAGACTCTAAGGCCCGAAGGCCTCACCAAATCCGGCGTCATGGTCGGTCTCGGCGAAGAGACCACCGAACTGCTCGCCGTCTTCCGCGATCTCGCCCGCGCCGGTTGCGACATCCTCACCATCGGCCAATATCTGCGCCCCTCCCGCGACCATCTGCCCATGGCCCGCCTCTACACCCCGCATGAGTTTGCCGAGCTAAAATCCGAAGCCCTCAAGCTAGGCTTCCGCCACGTCGAATCCGGTCCGCTCGTCCGCTCCAGCTACCACGCTCACGAACAGGCTGCCTCCACTGGCCTAACTTCGCTGGTGTAGCTGCTACACGTTCTCTGTAAGAAACTCCGCCGCAGTCAAGATGCGAATCCCGCGATAAGAGCCCATCACCAGCAAGTCCTTATCGCCGGAGACAATGACTTGTGCGCCAGCCAGCACAGCACACTCAAGAATCATGTCGTCGTTTGGGTCGCGGCAGACGTGTAGATTTCCAGTAACATTCGTTCGCAAAGGAAACGGAAGAACAGCTTCGACTGCGGCATCCACATCCGCTGCTTCCCAGTCGAATTTTTCCGTCATAATGCGCCGTAACTCATCTTCAATCGGACGGCAAATCGCAACGATACATTCACGCACTGCCTTTTCAATTGCCAGACGAGGCGCTCCCCGCTTCAACGCAAAATGAAGCGCGGAAACCCACACATTTGTATCGAAGACAACGATCATTGGGCGCCAAGAGCCTGCTTGGCTTCCCTCTCAGCTCGCATCTCTGCTCGAACTTCCTTGACCAGACGCGGGATGTCTTCTTCGGTGTATCCCTGCGGGTTGCGGGTTGCTGCGTATCTGCCTATCTCATCAAAAATGGCGCCAATTCGTTGGCCATGGTACGCACGGAAGGCCTCACGCATGAGTTCGCTCATGGTGCGATTCTCTTGCTTGGCAAGGGCTTGGGCGGACGCAGCCATCTCCGGCGGCATGGAGATAGTGAACGCGCGAGAACGGCGGTTTGCAGGCATAAGTTTCTCCTGTATGACAGTATAATGGATTGTCATATAGGCCGCAATCCCCGTCCGAGCACTCGTCTCCAGTACTTCGTTCAGTCCAAATCTTCCCACCGCCCCGATTCGCTAATATAGTCTGTTGGATGTAAGTGAGGACTCTCCCTATGGCACTCTCTATCATGGCCGGTATTCCGGCGCTTAAAGATCTCAACGCCGGCCTCCGCCGCCGCATGGACGGCGCGGTGGCCACCTTCCAGGCCAGCCTGGCCGCCACCCGCACCGGCCGAGCCAGCGTCCACATGCTCGACCAGGTCAAGGTCGATTGCTACGGCGCCAGCATGCCCATCAACCAGCTCGCCCAGCTCGGCGCGCCCGAGCCGCAACTCATCGTCATCGCCCCCTACGATCCCAACATCCTCAAGGAGATCGAGAAGGCCATCCGCGTCGCCGATCTCGGCTTCAACCCCATCTCCGACGGCAAGGTCCTGCGCGTCCCCGTTCCCCCCATGACCGAGGAGCGCCGCCGCGAAGTGGTCAAGCACATCAACCGCGACCTCGAGGAGCATCGCACCGCCGTCCGCAACGTCCGCCGCGACGGCAACGAAGCCCTCAAAAAAATGGCCAAAGAAAAAAAGATCAGCGAGGACGAGGAGAAACGCGCCCTCGAAGAGGTCCAAAAAATGACCGACGAGGAAATCCGCCGCATGGAAGACCTCTCCCGCAAAAAGGAAGCCGAAGTCATGCAGGTGTGATGGGGCAGGTGAAGGGTACTGGCTTTATTGAGGACTGCATAAGTAATGTCCGCACAAACGCGCCGGAGGTGCAGTGTTAGTTAGCCCCGCGCTTCAGCGTGGGGAAATGGGATTCCATAGATTCGTTACGGAGTCCTATAGGGACGGTGCAAGGACATTATTTATGCAGGAACTAATTACCCCTGAGGGATACATATATCTACAATTCTTTGTTGTTCTCACTACTCTTAACACTCTCATCTGCGGCAATTTCGCTTTCCTGTGCTTCAGGCTCTTTGGATAGCACGATATAGAAGAGTAAACCAACAACAACCATATTAAGTAGCCATTTGGACATCGTAAATGAATTCAGTCCACAGGAAATACAACGGATTTTGTAGTGTGTGTACCCATACCAGCTCAGACCAGTAGTGAAGAGCATAAGAACTCCCGTACCGCTTACAATTTTCTGTCTTAAGCTCCGAAGGCTCTTTCCTGGCTCAAAGATATTCAAGGAAAGAAAGTTAGTCAACAAAATAATCCCCCCAATCATTTGAATAATTAGAGAAAACTTCGTGTAAGTCGTAAGAGGTTTACTGAGAGTACGCATGGCATACTCATTGCCATTATCTGCGGCCTTGCGGAACCAGCGGTAGGCTTCGATGTGGTCCTGCGTTACTCCATAGCCGTTCCAAAGCATAAATCCGAGGTTGTATTGAGCACTCGCAACATTCTGGTCGGCTGCCTTGTGGTACCAGCGAGCAGACTCGGCGTAATCCTTCGGCACTTCTTGGCCGTGGTAATACATTTTGCCGAGTTCGAACTGGGCATGTGAGTCGCCCTGATCGGCGGCCATGCGAAACAATCTGTAGGCCTCGGCATAGTTCTGCGGCACATCGTGGCCGATGTAATACATCCTGCCCAGATTGAACTGAGCTTTCGAATAACCTTGGTCGGCTGCTTTTCGATACCAGCATATGGCCTCGTTGTAGTTCTGCGGTATTCCATAGCCATTTTGATACGCAAGGCCGAGGTCATATTGGGCTATTGCATTACCTTGATCGGCGGCTTTACGCCACCAGCGAGCCGCTTCGGCATAGTCCTGTGTTACTCCTAGTCCGTGGTTATACATATGGCCGAGATCGTATTCAGCATTTACGTCCCCTTGCTCGGCTTTCACACGACAAGCGTGCGCCGCCTCAACCAGCTTCGCTTTTGCTTTGTATACATACCAAGTCACCGCCACGCCGCCGATTACAAATAAGCACAGAACAGCCGCAGCAATCTTCCAAAACAACCGCATAACGTCGTACTCCAGGCAAATAGCAGTTTTCCGTGATTGTAACTCCATGGTCTGCCGGGTGCCCCATCCTTAAATCGGTCTTTAATTCAAGGGTGGAAATCCACTAACCCCCATAACGTGCAAGCGCCGTCCGCCTGGACGGCCAGTCCTATGCCGCCGCGCTCACAGCAAGTGGCTTCACTTTTTTGCGCTTCTTTTGGGAGGCGACCCAAAGGTCGCGCTGGGCCTGAAGGCGAAGCCAGAGTTCCGGCTCGGTGCCGAAAGCATCCGAGATGCGCAGCGCCATATCCGCCGAGATTCCCGCCTTGCCATTCAAGACCCGCGACAACGCGGGCCGTGTAACTCCCAAGTGCCGCGCGACCTCAGTCACGGACCGGTCCTCAAGATAATAAGCAAGAATCTTTCCGGGATGTGACGGGTTGTGCATCAGCATGGCGCTAACTCCTTCCTTTAGTGGTAATCCTGATAATCGACGAGAATGGCGTCTTCTCCGTCAAACCGAAACGTAAGTCGCCAATTTCCATTCACGCTCACTGCCCAATGAGCCGCGAGGCTGGCTGTCAACGCATGAAATTGCCATCCCGGAACATTCATCTGTTCGGGCCTCGTGGCGGCATTCAAAACGGTCAGTTGCTCGTTTAGCTTGGCGGCATGACTGGGTTGAATTCCGGCCTTCGAGCCGGTCAGAAAAAACTTCTCGATCCCCTTATGCCGAAAGCTGCGTATCATCCTGTGTGCATTGTACTGCGTAACGCCACGCTGCACAAGAGGCATAGGAAGTAATACTACTTCTTCACCCTCTTATAAAACGGCGTCGCCACCTGCTTCGCCCGCACCCGATTCGCCCGCACCTGCACCAACACATCCTGCCCACTGGAAGCCACTCCCGCCGGAACCATCGCAAAAGCAATATTGGTCTTCAAAAACGGCGCAGGCGATCCCGACGTCACCACCCCAATCTCTTCTCCCTCAAGTGACAGCACGGGGTGCCCATCCCGCGCAATCCCCCGCTCCACCATCTCCAGTCCCACTAACTTCCGTTTCGGCCCGTCCGCCGCCTGCACCTTGAGCAACGCCTCGCGCCCAATAAACTCGCCCTTCTCCAACTTCAGCCAGCGCTCCAGCCCGCCCTCAAATACATTGATCGAATCAGAAATCTCGTGTCCATACAGCGGCATCCCCGCTTCCAGCCGCAACGTGTTGCGCGCGCCCAGCCCGCATGGCCGAATCCCAAACTCGCCCCCCGCCTCCAGCAGCGCATTCCAAACTTTTTCCGTCGTAGCCACTTCGCTCGGCAAATAAATCTCAAATCCATCCTCGCCCGTGTATCCCGAGCGCGCGATCAGCACATTCGCCACGCCCGCCACCTCTCCGAACGCAAACCAATAATTTCTAATCGCCGTCAAATCAACCTTCGTCAGCTTCTGTAGCGTCTCCAATCCCCGCGGCCCCTGCACCGCCAGTTGCGAGTACTCGCCGGAGTCGTCGCTGATCTGCACCAGAGGCTTCGCCGGCCACGTATCAATCTGCCAGCGAACCCATGCAAAGTCTTTTTCTTTTTTCCCGGCGTTCACCACCATCAAAAACTCGCGCTCGCCCATCCTGTGAACCAGCACGTCATCCACAAAGCAGCCCTCCGGCGTCAGCAGCGCGGAGTATTGCGCCTGCCCATCCTTCAGCCGCGAAGCATCGTTCATCGTCAGATGTTGCACAGCGGCCAGCGCGCCCGGTCCGCGGAAGCGAATCTCCCCCATGTGGCTCACGTCGAACAATCCAACGCCGCTGCGCACCGCCAAATGTTCCGCAATCAATCCGCCGCCATTCACGGGGCCCCCGGCGACGGGTCCTTGTCGCTGGTGTGTATACGCGGGATACTCCACCGGCATATCCCAGCCGCCAAAATCCACCATCTTGGCCTTCAGCGCGCGGTGCGCGGCGTTCAATGCGGTCTTCTTCATCGCGGAAGCGGCGGGCGTGTTTGCATCACTCATAATCTTCCTTTCGGCAGTGCGCACCTGTAACGATAGTGACGCAAGGGCAGCGGGGTCAAACCATGCCTTCATACTTTGTATCAATTATGTAAGTGAGAACCAGGCGCCGCTCCTCACCGCCTTCGCGCCCGCCAAAACGAACTTACGCCCAAATAGAAAAAAACCACCATAATTCCCGCAGCCGCCAAAAAATTCTTATCGTAGGGGCCGTATAGGTTGCTTGGCCGGTGGCGCCACAGGGGGAGGGCAGCGGCCACCACAAACAATAAGAAAAAGCTGCCCGTCAACTCCAGCCACAAAATTCCGCCCACCCGCCGAAATGGCCGTAAAAATCCCCCCACCCCACGCGCCACGCCCTTCGCCGTCCGTCCCGCCACCTGCCCCTTCGCCCGCGCATCTGCCCCGCCAACCGCCTGCCCGCTCGCCTTCGCGCCCGCAACAGCTTGTCCGTTTCGTTCAACTTGTCCAGTTTGTTGATTTTGCCCAGAGACAGCCCCGCCCGCCAGCGTCTGCCCGGCCACGCGCCCGGCAATCCGAAGCCCAATCCCCAGCACACGCCCTATATTCTTAGCTTCCATTCCGTTATGATGGTAGCAGCGGTCCCCTCGCCGCTATTTAGACGGTTTTTTTCAGAGGCCCACTTGCTAGCGGGCCGTTACCGAAGTAAGGTAGATAAATCCCATGCTGTTGCCCCGCATCCCTCGCGCCGGCCGCAGCCCCTGGAGGGACCAGTGACAACACGTCTGCGCGAACTCATTCAGCAACTGGGCGAGGCCATCAATGAGGCGGTCACAGAGAACGAGCAGATCGCCGGCGTCGTGCAAGACATCCGCCATCACGGATACGATGTGCTGCTCATGCTCGAAGCCTCCATCGCGCTCAATGACCTCTCCGCCAAAGAGGACGCCCAGGTCGAAGTCCCCGCAGGCCGCAACATCGACCAGCCCTTCTCCCAAAACGATCTAAGCTTCCTGCGCCAGTTGCGCATCTCCGTCGCCGGTGAAAACGTCATCAGCGAAAAGCGCGACGAACCCGGTCCCTCCATCCGCTAGCAGGTGCGCGTCATCTTCGGCATGGACTTCCAATTACGATATTTTTCTTGACAAGGTCCTCGTGCTGGTCTCCCATAGAAATATGAAATGCAGGCCGGACCACAGCTTCGCCATGGTTTTTGGACAAAATTCATCCTTTGTGGCGATGGCGCTCATGTTGTCTCTCAGCATCGCTGCGACTGGTTGCCTTTCGCCCATCGCCAGGCACGCCCCCGTCCTTTCAGCCGCCATCGCCCCTGTCGTCGATCAATCGGCTGCCGCATATCGTGACGCCGTGGCCCTTGATGATCTGCGCGTTGATTACGAAGCGGTGGTTGCGTACAAAAACAAGGACGCCACTTACAATCCGCGTAATACCACCGAGCTGCTTTCACAAAAGGATATTCAAGCCAGGCTGGCTGTTCTGGCCGCGCTTCAGGTTTACTCCAGGTCCTTGATCGAAATCACCAAGAGCAACGACTCCCCGGCGCTCGATGCGGCCTCTAAGTCCGTGGGAAGCAGCTTGACTTCATTTGGCAACGACTTTGCGCCGTCGATTGAGAATGTGCTTGGAATCGCCGCCACTCCCGTCTCGACGACAGAGACTATCAACACCACAGTCTCCGGCTCGACCACCACAGTCACTTCATCCACAGCTTCGAACGCCGCTCCACTGCTTTCACCGGCGGTCAGAAACGGCATTAGCACCGGCATCGACGCTCTCGGTCAGTTTTTCGTGAACCGTACCATCGAGAAGGATCTGCCGGGCAAGATCGTGGAGATGGATCCCCATGTTCAGGATCTATGCAAGGTGCTTGCCGACGACATTCAAACGCTTCAAGACCTTGAACAGCGCGACTACGATCGAATCCTTAACCTGGAAAAACAATTCATCCTTGAAGACGAAGAGCCCGGAAAGAATGTAAATCCGCAGGAGCACCGCGCGGAGATCATGAAACTGCCTCAGATCGCCCGCCAGCAGCGTGAAGCCGGCCAGAAGCTCGCGGCTCTTCGCGTGGCCATCAACAAGCTGGCGCTCACTCATCATGCCCTGGCCGTCGAAGCGCAACGTAAAACTCCCGAAACCTTGAAAGAAAAGCTGGCCGAGCTTGCCGATGTGGGAGAAAATCTCGGAAAGTTTTACTCATCGTTGCCGGCAAAATAATCTCAAAGGAGCAAGGCCGTGACCACGCCACCTGTAAACAATCTCCCCGCCAACCTCGCCATCCCGCTTACGCCCGATGTAAGAGCGGCCTATCAGGCTTTGTATAACACCATCCAGGCGCAACTCGACAGCACCATGGATGAAGTAGCTATTGAGGCATTGAACGCATGGCAGCCAGAGGTAGATCAAGTGTTGCGGAAAGACGATCTTTACAAGCTCGCTGCCAACACTTCCAACCTGGAAGCACTGCAAAAGCAGATCGACTACACCAATCAAGGCTTAAAGACCTTGCAAGGCCAGATTTCGTCCACCGCCTCCCACTTCGCCATGGCCGCTGACATCATTACGGCGATCGATAAAGTTCTCACCCTCATTCCCGCCGTATGATCTTTGTGCTTTGGGGTGGCTATTCCTGCCGGGGTCCCCAGCAACAGGTCTTCGTCGCTGGGGTGGCTAGTCCCTATTCCTGCCGTTGTCATCCCCGCCAGCCCCTCCACATCCTGCCGGTTAATAGCCGCCACAAACGCCCGCACCACAACCTCCACCGAATCGCTCATGACGGTATTGTAACCACGCCGCGCGCCTCCCAGCGGGAGGCAGTGAGAATAGTCCAGGGTGAAACCCTGGGGATGAGTTTTTTAAATGATCCCGCCCTATAGAGGCAGTCTCCGGAATCTGACAAAAAATGTGGTTGAAATCTCAGATGGCTAAGGATAAGGCGACTAAATCGTTGATTTGAATATGAAATCAATTTCAGATTCAGGTGTAATATAGGTTGATAACAATTAAAGATTATTTGGAGGGTATTGAACGGAGGGACTAAGATGCATTATAAAACTGAGGAAGAGAATTCATATTGGCTTCTGAACTGGCTAGAATCGAGACATATCAAAAGCGTCTCAGATGCAGCAGCCATTCTCAGCAAACCATCCATTTTACGCGAGCTACGTTTGGTTGCAGAACAATGGTCGCATAATGCCACAATCCTGCCATCAGCACTCAACCTCGTGGCAGGAGCCGGACTCAAACTGAATGGTCCCCTTTCTTGCTCAAGCTCAGTTTGTAGACGACGACAAGTAGATGTACTTTTCCGCCATGCTTGGCATTATTTCGACAAAGTACTTCTACCAGATGGTGTGGGTAGCCTACTTTTAGACCCTCCAGATGGATTGGGATCAGAAGATATGCAGAGTGCGATTCTGCGGATGATAGAAATTACACTGCATATTCAAAATCTGGGAGCAAGCAGGCTAGTCAATTACTATCCGACGATCCATGGTACTTGTGGGCATGCAGAGGCTTCACGTTTAGATCAGCCAACCCGCTGGGATGAAGCATGGGAATCAGTCGAAAACTCGATCCTAACGGAAGCTGATTTCAGTATTAAACAGATTGAAGAAGAGACTTTCTCGATCGAGATCGATAGCCCACAATATGAGATCCGACCCGGAGTTGATATTTGTTTGAGTAAGGATGAGCCTCGAAATAAGGACTATATTAAATCCATTGCCGCTCATCGTGTGGCTTCCGATTATATGTACGCCCTAGAAGAGGATATGAAGGTGGCGCATCTTCTTCAAGGGCCATTAGCTTCGACACTTTGGAGTCATCAAAGAGCAATATCTATTTTGAGCGAATCACCAGACCCGGCTGGTGTTGCTTTTCAAGTCTCATTTCCGACGTTAGAAAATGTACCAATAAATGAATTGATTGCTATTCGGGAGACAAACGCGGACGCATTTGTCGCATTCCGTGATGCCATCATGAAAGCTGTAAAAGAGATGTCTGCTAACTGCAAATCTCCGGACTATGAACGGTTAGCGAATCAAATTAAACTGGAAGTCATAGATCCAGAAATTGCAAGATTGAATGATAGGTTACGAACAGCAAAAAATGCTTTAGCTTATAAAGCTGCAACAACGATCGCATTGTCAGCGGTTGGAACCCTTTGCGCTTCTTCGTTAGGATTTATTCCAGGCGCAATAGTCGGCACACTAAGTACGGCATCTGCTATTTCTAACTTGACCAAGGATTCATCGAAGTACATAGACGATAAACGTGAAATCCAGCTCTCAGATATGTATTTCGCTTGGAAGGCCCTAAAACACGCAGAATGAACATGTTTTGATGCCGTGCGCCCCATGTCCCGCTTTTGTAATCTGGGCGTGCCACTAATACGTATCCTCGCGCCGCAGTCCGCAATAGAGTAGCACCACCTCGCGCTCCTCAATGTCGTAGCGAAAACGGAATCTCCCCGAGCGCAGCCGGTACTGGCCTTCGCACTCCCGAACCCCATGCAGCTTCTTGATCGGGTACATTCTGCTCTTGTTGTGTGGGTCCAGGGAGAGAATCGTAATCGCCTCTTCAAGCCGCTCCACAAGCCCGGAATGCTTGGCGGCAAGCTTCTTCATCAGCCGGTCAAAGTGCGCTGTAGTGAGAACGGTATACGTGGGCGTGTCCATAAGTAAACTATGCAGTCTTCCGAACGGCGCTTCGCTTCAATTCAGCCAGCAAAGTCCCGGCGGGTCGTGTCTTGCCGGCTTTGCGGTCCTTGCTGCTGGCCGCAATCGATGCCTTGACCCTGGGATTGCGTAGCTCAAGATAATCTTCCAGCTCATCGGCCCCCATGATGCCGATGACGGGGATGCCGTCCTTTTCCAGAATGAAGTACTCATTGTTGTTATGCGCCCGCCGGGCGATCTGGCCGAGATTGATGCGCGCCTTGGTGATGGGGAGCCTGTTGATAGTATTCATTGATGAGTGTTAATTAACCTCAATCAAAGTATAACATGAACTGGTTATGGGTGCCCCCGGTCCCTTGCGTTTGGGGACCGGGGAGACCACGAACTACATGCGAGCGACAAGCGAGCCGCTGGCCCCACCGCCGGTGGCTACTCAAATACAATAAGGACGGGAACCCCCCACGAGGAAAACCATGCCGCTCTCCGGAGAAGCCATTCGCCTGATGAACTACATTGACGACGTAGCCGTAACCCTGCGCCGTATCCTGGCCACCATCCCCTCTCTCACCGCCGAGGAGCGCGCCCGCGTCGCCGAGCATCTGCTCAACACCAAGCCCAACGCGCAGGACGTGGCCGAGGCCCTGATCGGCCGCAAGTAAAACCCCGCCCGCACGCTCGTTGACTCTCGGACTCGCTGGAGTCCGACTATTCCCTATTCCCTGTTTTTCAGCCCGCCCCGGAGCCAGCCCGCTGACTTGCTGATCCGCTGCCCCGCTGACCCGCTGACTCGCTGACTTGCGCTTCCCATTTAACCCCAGTTCGCGCTCTCCCGCGCCATCTCTTTCCGCCCCATCGCAGTCATCGCATAGAACTTGGCCCGCCGCCCGCTCGCCGACACTCCCCATTCCGCCTTGATCCATCCCCGCCGCGGCAAGCGCTCCAGCGCCGGATGGATCGTTCCTTGATTCAATCTCAGCCCGCCGCCGCTCTCTTCGCCGCCACTTACTTCTTCGATCCGCCGCGCAATGCCGTATCCATGCAGCGGCCCCATCGCCTCAAGCGTCTTCAGAACCATCAGGTCCAGCGTCCCTTGTAAAACCTCCGGCCTCATCTTGTCCATCTAAAACGTTCCAATCTACTCTTACCCTTTTGCAGATCGTCATATTCATTTCTACTCGAAGTTCCTTCATACAAAACCTCCGGCCTCATTTCGCGCTTCAGCTATGTTCCAATCCCATTTCGTCATCGACAAGCGCAAATCTCATTCCCACTCACTGAGTCTTCAATCTGCTCTTGTCCACCTTCCTTCACCTGTTGTCCTTCTACATGTACAGTGGACCGAGACATGTTGATTGTCAACAGATAACTCCCGCAAGGAAGAAGCCAACAATCCATTTCCGAATATGGCTATTGAGATATTTGCACTCGTATAACCAATTCCTGTGAGCGTACCTCACCAGTGTCCAAAAAGTGATGCGCTATAGCTCACCACTTTCCAAAAACCGGTTAGCTATTACACACCACTTTTCGCATCTGAATGATTATTGAAGCTGTCATTTTGAGCTCAGCACCTGCTCATAATATTTCACGTAATGCGGCACCACTAGCGAGGAGCAGAATCGCTTCTGCGCCATCTTCCGCCCAGCCTCACGCATGGCATTAAGCCGGTCGCGATCCTTCAGCAGGCTCACCGCTCCAGCGGCCATATCCTCTACATTTCCAACGGGATACAGCAATCCAGTCACCCCGTCGTCGATCAACTCTGGCACCCCGCCCACCCGTGTAGCAATCGATGGAACCTTGCACGCCATGGCCTCCAGCGCCGCCAGCCCAAAGGACTCCAACTCGCTGGGCATCACCATCAGATCGGCCAGCGGCAGCAGCTCATGCACCCGCTCTTGCTTGCCCATAAAGTGAATCTTTTCATTGATATGCAGGTCATGTGCCAGCCACTCCGCCGCTGACCGCTCCGGCCCGTCGCCCACCAGAACCAGTTGCGCCGGAAGCTCCCGCGCCACCAGCGCAAAGACCTTCACCACATCCACCACCCGCTTAACCGCCCTGAAATTAGAGAGATGCATCAGAATCGCATCGCCCGGAGCGGCCAACTTCTTGCGTGCCTCCGCCCGCGCCGCCTCATCCTTGATGGGCACATACTCGTCGCAATTGACAAAGTTCGAAATCACCTCGATGGGCCGCGTGATGCCAAAGTGCGTAACCGTTTCCTCCTTTAGATAGTTGGAGATAGAGGTGACTCCATCGCTCTCCTGAATGGCGTAGCGAGTGATGGGCAGGTAGCTGCGGTCCAGCCCCACCAGCGTAATGTCCGTGCCATGCAGCGTAGTCACAAAGGGCAGCCGACGCCCCCGCGAGGCCAGCATCTGCCGCGCCAGCAGCGCGCTCACCGAGTGGGGGATGGCGTAATGTACATGCAGCAGGTCAAGTTCATAATATTCAGCAACTTCCGCCATCCGTGAAGCCAGAGCCAGGTCGTAGGGCGGGAACTCGAAAAGCGGATAACTCGACACCGGAACCTCGTGATAGAGGATGCCGTTGTCGCGTCCGCTCAACCGAAACGGCTGCGAATACGATATAAAATGCACTTCGTGGCCTCGCGCCGCCAACTCTATTCCTAGCTCCGTAGCCACCACGCCCGAGCCGCCGTAAGTGGGATAACACGTAATGCCAATGCGCATAAACCCTTCCAATTCTGTAGTTTTATCCGGCTATGACTTGGACGTTTATTAATGTGTGGAAGACGCAGAGTGCAAATCCGCGAAGGAAATTCGCTCAATGCAGTGGAAGTTCTCTATAGCGTGAAGTGCCTGCCCCTCAATCTCCCGCGAAGCCCGCAGGCGGGTGCAAACCCGGGCAAGGTCAGTGTCATTGTAGCCGGGATGTGTGACCAACTCCCACGTGCCCTCGGGCATGTTCCGGAGTAGGGAATTAACTGTTGTTGAATCAAGAGTTCCGGTGGCCAACACACCGATTGCGCCGTCGGTAGTCGTAAAGCCCTCTTCGGCCACGATGCGCCGAAAAGCAGGCTCCAGCAGTCGCAGCAGCCGCACCTCCGCTCGTCGAATCCATGGCGCTCCATGCGTGGCGCGCCGGCTCCATGCCGGCTCGAAGGGATTGCGCACAGAGCGAATCCCCGCCGCACGCGCCGCGCGCAGCACTGGCCTGAGCACGGCAGGAAACATATGCACGTGTTTGTGCGTGTCGATGTGCGTCAGCCGCAGGCCGCGACTTTGCAGCAAGGCAATCTGCGCGGTGGTCTCGGCTTCAATCTCAGAAGATCGGATGCGCCCCGTGAGCAACAGTTTGAGGAATATGCCCAGAGTTGGATGGAAGCGGCCCGTTCGTTGATCGACAAGTGTATGAAGGTTCCGCGCGCCAAGCACCGGCTCGCCGTCCACCAGCACCACGTGGCAGCCCACTCCCAGTGAAGGAGTGGCGATGGCCAGTTCGATAGCCTCGATGGTGGCCGTGGCCTTTGCCAGCAGCGAGGCGCTAGTCAGCACTCCGTCCCGGTGCAACTCTACGATGGCGCGGTTGACTCCGGCAGTCAGTCCAAAGTCGTCGGCATTGAGAATGAGACGTCCCACGGGGTGAGTGTATCAACTGCGCCGTCAGCCGTTCGCAAGTGCGCTGTTATGATGAGAACAGGCCGCAATGGTCTTTCTATACCGCGCGGGCGGTTAGCTCAGTTGGTTAGAGCGCCTGCCTTACAAGCAGGAAGTCCGGGGTTCGAGTCCCTGACCGCCCACCATGCACTCTTCGCATCACTCCACCATCGCGAAATATTCCTTTGCGGCGGCAATCGTTGCGGCAACCTCGTCCTTACCGTGTACCGTGCTCAAAAAGGCCGCTTCAAATTGCGAAGGCGGCAACCAGACGCCGTGATTCAGCATTGCATTGTGGAAGCGGCCAAAGGCAGCCGTGTCGCTCAGTGCGGCCTGGGCGTAGTTCGTGACCGGATTCCCAGTGAAAAACCACGGCTACCTCCGCGCTGGGCGGATACGTCTACGACGCCAGCGGCAACACGCTCTACGACGGCAACAACGAGTATTGGTACGACGCCGAGGGGCAGCTATGCGCGGTGCAGAATCAGGCAGTCACCGGCTCGCCCATCACGCAATACGTCTACGACGGCTTGGGAGCGCGCATCGCCAAGGGCACGCTGAGCGCGCCGCCTGCCCCATACACGCCCATCAGCGCCAACCTTGCCAGCAGCCCCACCTGCGCGCCGCCGTTTAGCTCCGGGTTTACACTGACCACGAGGTATCTGGTGGATCAGGGCGGCGATCAAGTGACGGAGATGAGCGAGCAGAACGGCGAGGTATGGGCGCACTCCAATGTCTTTTCCGCCGCGCGGCTCACCGCGACCTATGATGTCAATGGCGGTAATGGCGGCCTGCACTACGCGCTGGCCGACCCGCTGGGCACCAAGCGCGTGCAAGCCAACATCTCCGGCCAGACCGAGATGAGCTGGATCAGTTTGCCCTTCGGCGATGCGCTGACTCCCATCGCTCCGCCCAACCCACCCCTCACCGCCGACGACGCCACCGAACACCACTTCACGCAGAAGGAACGCGACAACGAATCCGGCAATGACTACTTCTTCGCCAGGTATTACAACAGCGCGATTGGACGCTTCACCACTCCCGATTGGAGCGCGAAGACTGAACCAGTACCATATGCTGTTTTTACTGACCCGCAGAGTCTGAATCTCTATGCATATGTGCGGAATAATCCGATAACCCATGTGGATTTGGATGGTCATGAATGCCAACCTGGTCAAGTTGCTTGTCAGGCAATGGAAGCACTCCACAAGGCTGAGGGAATTGTTCAAAATAGGGTGAGTCTACTGGCGGCCGCCGCTCAGGCTTATGCTAAAGGAGATTTCGGGCCGCTGCCACCGAAAAGTCTCGCCGGACCTCCTAAAGCACCAGGAGCTCCTATATGGCATTGGAAGCAGAAGACAGGTAGTATGGACCGGATGATAGATGGCATTGTAGTAGATCATGCTGGAACGGGGTTCTCGGGAAATGGTAAAGGCAAAAATAATCCACTCGCCGAAGATCAAGGCGATGCATACAATCCGAATTGGGGTCCGACGCCGGCAGGGAAATACATAATTGGAAAAGCTTACACAAATGCCAAGACAGGACCAATATCGATAAACCTGACTCCAGAAGATCCGAACAGCGTATATAGTCGAGGGCCTTTCTTGATTCATGGGGGTGTTAAATCTGAAGGTTGCCAAGTGCTTAACCCGAAGGATGGCCTGAATCCCCGCCTAATTATTGACGGAAGTGGTACTAGGGAAGAGGTGGTGGATCATCAATGATGCGCACATCGAATATCTCGCACTTTGTGCTCTTGTTATTTTTCCTTGCCGGGATGAACTGCACGACCGCAGCCCAAAATGCCAGACCAGCTATGACTGATCGGGGTAAGATCATTGTGGGAGTGCTCGAAGACATCAACGGATACTGGATGGGTAAATCAGAGTACCGCGCGGTTCGCTTGGTATTCGAAAAAGATGGCGCAGTCTGGAAGCCATTCCCGATAAATACTCATGTCCAGGCTGAATTGGAATCACTCGCATTGGTATATCCAAAGGGAATGCGATTGACAGTTGCATTTGACGGAAGGTCGCTGGGAACTGTTTCTACCAAACCTCTCGATACCTTTGGCTTCTTCGGCAATGTTGAGGCTGAAAACATAGTGACATCCGAGGGAACTCCCACCGTTGGGAAAAAGTCGATGGAATATGCAGGGTTTCCTTCCACGCCCGTTTATAGGCCACTTGTAGCAGTATCACAGCCATACTTTAGTGATCCAGATGGATGGAAGCGGTCAAGCCCATCAGCCGAACAGATTGCTGCGGCTCGCGAACAATTTAAGAACAAGTTCTTGAAAGTTGAGAATTGTAGGAACTACACCGAGAATCTGCCAAGGTTATGGAGATATCATGATGAAGACATCCACGTGAATAAGGCATATTCGTCAAGGAGTGGGGAGCTGCTCATTGATATAAGCCTAAAGGGTTACTCGTGTGACGGGCCATTGGAAAGTGGAGGACCTTTCGACGGTCAATGGTATTTGATCCGCCCGTCAGGAATAGTGGAGTTTGTAGGTACATCAATGTGGCTCGTTGATGCCGGAGACTATGACAACGATGGTCAATCGGAAGTAGTATTCGCTATTGACGGATACAATACTGGAGGGTACCGCCTGTACTACCAGGACTTTAAGAAAAGTGTTGAATACATCTTTCATTATGAATGATATCCCAATTACGGCATCATCTACTCGTACATGATTCCGCAGGGAGGCTACGCGCCCAACGGGAATATACTGTCTCATACGGATTCGGTGATGGGCGACTGGCAATTCAGTTATGACTCTCAAGATCGTCTGACGGCGGCGGCGGCGGGGACTCTCGCGCCCAGCGCCTTCCAGAACCAGAACGCCGCCTGGAGCTACGACTCCTACGGCAACCGCACCGCGCAAACCTTCAGCAATGGAGCTTACTCCAACTGGGCAAACTATAATCCGGCCAACAACCGCATCACCACGGCCACCTCCGCGCTCGGCGGATACGTCTATGACGCCAGCGGCAACACGCTCTACGACGGCAACAACGAGTATTGGTACGATGGGGTCCCCGTTAACAGGTCTTCGTTAACGGGGCGGGACGCCGAGGGGCAACTGTGCGCGGTACAGAATCAGGCTGTCACCGGCTCGCCCATCACGCAGTACGTCTACGACGGCGAGGGAGCGCGCATCGCCAAGGGCACGCTGAACGCGCCGCCTGCCCCATACACGCCCATCAGCGCCAACCTTGCCAGCAGCCCCACCTGCGCGCCGCCGTTTAGCTCCGGGTTTACACTGACCACGAGGTATCTAGTGGACCAGGGCGGCAATCAAGTGACGGAGATGAGCGAGCAGAGCGGCCAGGTCTGGAAGCACTCCAACGTCTTTTCCGCCGCGAGACTTACGGAGACGAAAGCGCAAAAAACCAGCCTAGCGGCTTCACGTAGGGGGTATTATTGGGGGTATTTTTGTTAACCATAGAGTCAACCTATTTATTATTAATGTGTTAAGTCAGGATTTGAGTCCCTGACCGCCACCATGCACTCTCCGCATCACTCCTTCATCGCGAAATATTCCTTAGCTGCGGCAATCGTTGCGGCGACCTCTTCGCTGCCGTGCGCCGTGCTCAAGAAGGCCGCTTCAAATTGCGAAGGCGGCAGCCAGACGCCGTGATTCAGCATTGCATTGTGGAAGCGGCCAAAGGCGGTCGTGTCGCTCTCAGCGGCCTGGGCGTAGTTGGTGACCGGATTCCCAGTGAAAAACCAGGTCCACATGGAGCCCACACGGTTGAGTGTGAGCGGAACGCCGACGCGTGCGGCTTCAGCGGCCACTCCCTCGGAGACGGCTTTGGCCGTGGCTTCAAGCTGCGGGTAAACCTCGCTGGCGTTGGCCTGTAAATAGCTGACGGTGGCAATACCTGCGGCCATGGCCAGCGGATTGCCGCTGAGAGTTCCAGCCTGATAAACCGATCCGAGTGGAGCTAGCATATCCATGAAGGTTCGCTTGCCGCCGAAGACGCCTACGGGCAGGCCGCCGCCCACAATCTTGCCGAGAGTCACGAGGTCCGCATCCACACCATAAAGTTCAAGCGCTCCGCCCAGAGCCACGCGGAAGCCGGTCATCACCTCGTCGGCGATCAGCAGCGCGCCGTCTTTCTGAGTAAGCGCGCGCAATCCTGCTAGGTAGCCTGATGCGGGCGCGATGCAGCCGGCGTTGCCCACCACTGGCTCCAGAATCACGGCAGCGATTGCTCCGGGATGCGCGTCAAATGCGGCTTCCACCGCGGCGAGATCGTTGTAGGGCAGAGCGAGTGTGAGGCGGGCAATCTCCTCCGGCACACCGGCTGAACCGGGAATTCCAAAGGTCGCCACGCCTGACCCAGCCTTCACCAGCAGCCCGTCGGCGTGGCCGTGGTAGCAGCCCTCGAATTTGACGATGATCTTGCGGCCTGTCGCGGCGCGGGCCAGGCGAATCGCGCTCATCGTCGCCTCCGTGCCGGAGCTGACGAAGCGCAGCTTCTCAATCGCCGGAAAGCAGGCGACAATGCGTTCGGCCAGATCCGCCTCCGCGGCCGTTGATGCGCCGAAGCTGGCCGAATTCCGCGCCGCCCGCTCAATAGCTTCGACCACCGGCGGAAAAACGTGGCCCAGAATCATCGGCCCCCATGATCCGAAGTAGTCGATGTAGCGGTTGCCATCGGCGTCGATGATCCACGCTCCGTCAGCGCGCTCTACAAACGGCGGCGCGCCGCCCACCGCGCGAAAGGCCCGCACCGGCGAGTTCACGCCGCCGGGGAAAAAGCGTTCGGCGCGCTGCTGAAGAGCGTTAGAGCGCCGGCGGTCAGGAGCTGCAATCTCAGAACTCATGGTGGGTTCAGTATAGTGTGCGAGATGGTCTTGCATCAGCAGAATTGAATCGCGCGACTCTTAGTTCGCATCCCGTTGATGATGAGTAATATTGCAGAACTTGGTGACAGGCTGCTAGTCATCTTCGATGGCCATTGCGGGCTGTGCAATCGAACGATTCGTTGGCTGATGCGGCGCGACTCTCAGGATCGACTGCGATTTGTTGCCTTCGAGTCGCCGCAGGCAGCCGGGTTGCTGACGAGGCACGGAATCAGCTTGCCGGATGCGAAAATCGGCCCAGCCACGATCCTCGTCGTGCGGGAGTTCGGTCACCCGGCGGAGCAAGTGCTCACCCGTTCAGATGCGTTGCTGGTAGTGCTGCGCGAGCTGCCGCAACCCTGGCCGGCGGTTGCCGTTTTGTTGGGCTGCATTCCCCGGACCGTGCGCGATATGGGTTACAGGCTCGTCGCTCGTTGGCGCTACCGCATCTGGGGGCGGCAGGAAACCTGCCCGGCATCAACGGCTGAGAATCATCAGCGATTATGAAAGATACAGCCAAAATCCTGCAAATGCTGCTAAAATTGACATTCCCGGCCAGCAGCGCCGCTCGATAAATCTATCCCTGGAAAGTCATACCGTGTCCGACGAACTCAAACCAAAATCCGTGACCAACGCCAACCTGGGCGTAGACCTCCTCAGTGACGATCACATTCAGGAACGCCTCGCGTACCTGGCGCAGAAGACCTTTAATCGCAACGTGTTAAGCGTGACCGGCGGCTTCGGATCGCTCTTCCGCCTAGACCTGCAGCGCTGGAAGAACCCCATCCTGGTAAGTGCGGCCAACGGAGTGGGCGCCAAGCTGAAGGTGGCCTTTGAGCTGGGAATGCACCGCACGGTAGGCGCGGACCTGGTGAACCACTGCGTCAATGACATTGCCGTTCAGGGCGCTTCGCCCTTGTTTTTTCAGCATTATCTGGCAGGCAGCAAGCTGCTTCCCGAGGTGGCCGAGAGCGTAGTAAACGGGCTGGCCGATGCCTGCAAGGCCTGTGGTTGCGTCCTGATCGGCGGCGAAACGGCGCAGATGCCGGGTTTTCATTCTGATGGAGAATACGATCTGGCGGGCTTTATTGTGGGCGCGGTGGACCGCGACAAGATGGTGACCGGCGCGGGTATCAAGGCGGGAGACGTGCTCGTCGGCCTGCCCTCCACCGGCCTGCACACTAATGGCTACACGCTCGCTCGCAAGCTGCTCTTCGAGGTGGCCGGCTACAAGCATGCGCAATACGTGACGGCTATCAAGGAAAAGGCCGGCGCGGCGCTGATGAAAACCCATCGCAGCTATCTTTCAGTGATTCAAAAGCTGGTGACAGCGGGGCTGACCACAGGCATGGCGCACATCACCGCGGGAGGCATCACGGAAAATCTTACCCGCATCCTGCCCAAGAATACGGGAGCGCAAATTGAGATTGGCTCCTGGCCGGCGATGCCGATTTTTGAGCATCTGCGCGACCTGGGCAAGGTTTCGCAAGAGGAGATGATGCGCACCTTCAACATGGGCATCGGGTTGATTGTGGCCATTCCGGCGGCCAAATTCACGCGCGCAAAAAGCCTGCTCGACCGAGCCGAAGAAAAGTTTTACGTTGTCGGCCGTGTGGTGAAGGGCGAACGCCGCGTGCAATACACCTAAACGCTGAAAAAGGAAATGACGAAGGCCGGCGCGATGTTCATGACGCCGGCCTTCGCAACATGTGAGAAGAATTTTCTCCGCCATGCGATCTCAGCCTTAGCCAAGAATTTGCAGGCGCACCGCGGTCTGGTTCAACAACTGATGAGCAATTTCGCCAAAGGTGATGGGCCCTGTGAGGGTACCGGCTTTTTTGCCTTTCATCTTGCCGTACACGTAGTTGTGGATGCAGTTGCAGGCAAATGCCGGTTCAGGCTCTTCGCCGGTAATGGCTTTTGCAAAGGCGCCTGAGTAATCAGCCACTGGCTTGGCGAAGTGATAGTTCACGCCGGGAAAGACGGGTGCATACAGTTCCACCGTGCCCTTGGCCGCGTCAACGGCCTGGAAGGAGACGTTGATGGAACTGCCGTTGTAGTCGCCAACCAAAGGAAATTCCGTTGGGATTCCCTTGCTGGTAATGTATTCGGCGAGGTTGGCCGGCTTGCCGTTGACCAGGCATTGGCTCACATGGAAGCCGTATTTCTCAATGCGAATCACATCCCCGCCGCCGCTCTCGAAGATGTTGACGATCTCCAGTTCTGCCATTTTGCCGAGGGGCAGTGTGACGTGAAGCGCCACGCACCTGTCTTCCAGCACAGCTCCCGTTTTGCCATTGAATACCGCGGGCATATCGATGCCGATGCGGTCCACACGTACGCCTGAAACCCAGCCCACAATAGGATGCAACAGGAAGCCGTCGAAGTCGGCGGCTTGTTCAGCAAAGGTTTTGAGAACCTTGCTGGCTGACGGCAGCACCACGAATGTGAAACCATTGTCCGGTGCGTCGCGGTGAAGCTGGGCCAGGTTATCCGTGCCGTAGTCCATGGCCTTGATCTTAAGGGCAAACTCCGGGACTTTGGTTACGAAGATTCGGTCTTCCGCCTGCAGACAGCCTTCTTCCGTCATAAAGTAGCAACTGGTTCCGCCTACCCAGTTGCCCTGTGGGAGCTGGCTCAGAGCCTCCCGGCTTCCGGCTAGGAACAAGGTCTCCCCAGCGGTAATAGCTGCTTGCACATCCGGGATGGAACTTAATTCGGCTTGTACGGTTACAGACATGGATTCTCCTAACACCTTATCCGGTGATTTGGGCGATTTCATTGGGGAAAACGGATTCGTATTGCGTAAAGAACTTGTGGGCCCGGCCGATGAGTTCCTTAGTGTTTGCGGGAGATGTATCCCGCTCATAGCCCATTTTGTTGTTCTGTACAAGAAGGTTGATGGTTGCCTTGCCGGACGTTATCGTCTTTTTCCCTGTAACAAATTGCACCCAGACCGGGTGATCGATCGGCGGAATCATCGGGCAGTTTCCTCCTGTCGCCTATCGTGCCTTAAATGACCGTATCGGCGCGACCAGAACATTCAATAGTGGAATCATTGCCACAAGGTAAGCTGGGCCTTGCCTTTCTGACATCGCAATTGGGCGAAACAACGCATTGCAGGCCATTTGCCTGTCAAGCATTAAAAGTTTTTCTGGCCCTGTAAGCCTTTGTTCCTTAAGTAATTGAAGTTATTCCGGTCTTTGCCGAAGATATAGCTAAGAGTGCCTAGTCTATTAGGTAGCCAGACAAGAGACGGAAGCGCCGAGCCCGGCGAATGTGTACGCCCTCCCTCAGCGGATGGGTTCCGGGGCGCGGGGCCGTCTCTGGTCTGCGACACAGCGGCTCTCCGCCGCGGGCTTGAGCCGCAACCACGGTAGCGCTCGAATTCGGGGAGATGCGACAAATCGAGACCAACGGCTGGCCCGGAAGGACGCTCGCCGCTGGTCTCGATTTTTATTGCGCGGAAGCAGGTTGATCCTCTTCCGCATCTGCCAAATCTTTCGGTAACCAAGGCGGCCAATGCCGCCTTTTTCTTTGCTAGGAGCTATTGCATGAATCCCATTTCGAATATCTGGAACCACCCCAAGACCTCGGCCGCCGGAGTGTTGATTGCGGTCGTCACCATCGCAAGCGTGCTTTCACAGCAGGGCATCACGTTGGGCAATGCAGGCACAGGAAACTACGTAACGCTTGCCTCCGGAATTGCCGCGGCCCTCCTCGGCCTTCTGGCTCGCGATCCTGTCACCGTACCATCTACCGGCAACCCCACGGCCAGGCTGGGCGCGTGGGCGCTCATCGCTCTGCTGCTGCAATTGCCGTTCGTGAGCGGCTGCTCGGGAAAAAACGTAGCGCAGGACATCGTCAATTGGACACCGGCTCTGCAAAGCGCCGTGGCGACTGTGAATTCTACAGCGGCCTTGCTGGCTCCTCAAGATGCGCCCGTCTTTATTACGGCTACGGCCGGTTTCGATGCCGCCTCCAATCTGCTTGTGACCCAGGCAAAGGCCTACCTGGCCAACCCCAATGCCAGCGTGCTGGCACAACTGCAAGCCGCTGTCGTGGCTTTTCAGCAGCAGGTGAACGCTTCGTTGCTTCAGGCGGCCAAAATCACCAACCCCAACAGTCAGCGGCTCGTACTGAACTCGATCAATGCCGTGTCAACGGTGGTTTTGGCGATTCTGGCGCTGGTAACCTCAATTTCCAGCAAAGTCGCCGTGGCGCAAATGGCCGCTGATTCCACGATCAAGCTGGCCATGGTGCGGCCCTACATCAATGAAGACAATGCTGTCGTGATGGTGGCCGGTCACTATGGCGAGCCGGTCGAGCAGGCGCGCGTCCAGGTGGCGCAAGTGGAACTCAGCGCAGCGCAAGCTGGTTTCTGAACACAAAATAATCAAACGGCAATCTCAGCGCGGCTAGAAAGCAACTAATTGCAATCTGGCCGCGTTCCCAAAGTGTAATGAAACCTCCCGTAGTGTGATCCAAGTCACGGAGCCGGCAACCCGATACTCGATAGCCTTGGAATAGACGGCGCAGGTGCCTATAGCGCCCATATACCCAAGGAGCTTCATCATGGCTTACGTAATTACCGATGCCTGCATCAAGGACTTTGTTTGCGCGGCTGAGTGCGCCACTGCCGCCATCATGCCCGCATCAGCCGGCGATCCGGCCGCCGCTGGTGTCTCCCAATTGTTCATCAATCCCGATGAGTGCATCGACTGCGGCAACTGCGCATCCATTTGCTCTTCAAACGCGATCTTTGCTGAAGACGATCTGCCCGCGGACAAGGCGCAATTTGCCGCCAAGAACAAAGCCTATTTCAACTAGGTACTTGAGTCAGAAATACGCATCACAATAATTGCTTGTCATCCTGAGCGAACCAGGGTCCCCGGCGACAGGTCTTCGTCGCTGGGGTGGGGAACGGGGCCCCAGGCGTACTCTTCAGCCTGGGGGTGGTGAGTCGAAGGATCTGCTGTTGTTCTTCAATGAACCCCTGACTCACCATGCTAGGGAATGCTGCGCAAGTTGACGGCATGAACGGCGCGGCTTCCTTGTCCGCGTGAGCCCCCATTTGTCTTTTCAGAACTGTTAGGCGTTCCGGTCGAGCGACGCAGCCCGCGCCGCCTCGCTCATCTGAGAGAATATAGTTGTGATTCGAGCGCTACAATCTGTCCTCCGATGCGCGCTGCTGGCATTTCTTGCGGTCATAGCTCTGGCAGGCGCGCCGGCTCTGCGCGCGCAGGGACCGAACCCCACATCCGCCGCCAGCTCCTTCTTCGGTAGCGTCACCGCGCAGCCCGTCAGCGATGAAACCCTGAAGCTCTCGCTGGACGACGCCATCGCCCTCGGCCTCAAAAACAATCTCGGCCTAAAGGAAGCTGAAAACGGCGAAAAAGCCCTTCAAGGGCAGAAAAACGAGGTCCTGCAATATTTTCTGCCTACAGTCACATTGACCGGCGACCTCGGCGTCCACCAGCAAAATCTGGTTGCTTTGGGCTTCGGCCCCGACACTGTCAAAGAGTTCTCCAAGCTCATCACGTTTCCTTCTAATTTTTCCTTCATCACCCGCGACGACCTGACCGAGGGAAAAATTCAATTTGGTCAGTTGCTCTTCTCCGGCCCGGTCATCTCGGCCTTCAAGGCGGTCGGTGCGGCGGAGCGCGCTGCCCACTTTTCCAAAATGTCGGCGCGCGGCGAAGTAGTCCAGCAGGTGGCGTCGGCTTATCTGCACGCCATCGCCGCCGCCAGCGAGGTAGACAACGCACGCGCGCAGGTGGCCACCGGCGAGTTGCTGGTGCGTCACGCCCACGACGCTCACGTAGCCGGCGTCGTTGCCAATCTTGACGAACTGCGCGCGCGAGTCCAGCTTCAGGCCGAGCAGCAGGCCCTCATCGCCGCCCAGAACGCCCTCGAAAAAGACCTCATCCTGCTCAAGCGCGAGATCGGCATCGATCCCGGCCAGAAGATCGCGCTCACCGATCCTGCGCCCTTCAGCGATCTGGTCTCGCAGACTCCCGCAGAGCTTCGCGCCATCGCCTACAAAAATCGCCAGGACTATCAGACTCTGCAAAATCAGGTGGTCGCGGTCAAAGCCGTCCACGCCGCTTATCGCAGTCAGCGGCTGCCCAGCCTCAGCTTCGGCGGCTACTACGGTGTCAGTCAGGTGAACGGCGCTGGCTCGCATGGCAACTTCGCCGCCCAGGGCAGCCTCAGCTTTCCGCTCTTTCGCGAGGCCAAACTGCGCGGAGATTCCGATGCGGCGCAAGCGCAGTTGGACGCCGTCAACGCCCAGCTTGCCGACCTGCGCGTCAAAATCGATCAGCAACTCCGCTCGGCTCTGCTCGACACCGGCGCAACAGCCAAACTCGTTGAAGTTGCCCGCTCCAATGTTGATCTCGCCACTCGCGCCCTCGCCGACGAAACCGATCGAGTCGACGCCGGCGTAGACGACAACCTGCCTCTGGTCACGGCGCAATCCACTCTGGCCTCGGCTCAAAGCAACCTCGTCGAAAGCCTCTACCGCTACAACTTGTCCAAGCTGGCGCTGGCACGCGCCGCCGGAATCATCGAAGCGCAGTATCGCGACTATCTGGGCAGATAAGCGCGAAAGCGCGCAAAATCGATTCTCGTTCCAAAGTCTAACTCCGCTCCGCGGCCCGCTCGCGCGATGATGAGTGTAACGTAAAGCTGAGGTCTCCAACGCGCATGTCCAGGCAACTCCAGATCAAATACTACGTGGAACCAGACCCAGCGGCCCTCGCGCGCCATGCCGCGCAATACTTTGTCGAGATGGCCGGCGAAGCAGCCGATGCGCATGGCCGCGCCCGCATCGCCATCAGCGGCGGGTCTACGCCCAAGGCCGCCTTTGAGCTGCTCGCCGATCCCAATCAGCCTTGGCGCGCGCGCATGCCTTGGTCCAATCTCGACCTCTATTGGGTCGATGAGCGCGCAGTCCCGCCCAATCATTCCGACAGCAACTACCGCATGACCCGCGAAGCGCTGCTCGACCACGTGCCGCTGCGCCCCGAACAGATTCACCGCATCGAGGGTGAACTCGACCCAGAGATAGCCGCTGCGCGCTACGAGTCGGAGCTGCGCTCGAGCTTCCGCCTGGAAGGCGCCGAGATTCCGCGCTTCGATCTGGTGGCGCTGGGCATGGGCAGCGACGGCCACACCGCCTCGCTCTTTCCGCACACCGAAGCACTTCACGAGTCAACCCGCCTCGCCGTCGCCAACCACCTGCCGCAGATGGACTCCTGGCGCATCACTCTCACTTGGCCGGTCATCAATCATGCCCGTTCGGTCTTCTTCCTTATCTCCGGCTCTGACAAGGCCGCTATCTTGCGCGAAGTCCTCACCGGGCAGCGCGATCCGGAGCGGCTGCCCAGTCAATTGATTTGGCCCTCCAGCGGTATACTTACCTATATATTGGATAAGGCAGCAGCCGCGCTTTTACCCGCAACCAACGGGCAAGACAGCGGAGTTTTAGTGAGGGAAAGATGATTCTGGCAGGAGACGTAGGCGGCACCAAGGTTCACCTGGCGCTGTATGACTTTATCGATGGAAAACCGCAGCCCTCCCGCGACCAGAAGTACGCGGCCAAAGATTATTCAGGCCTTGAGGAGATCGTCAAAGAGTTTCTCGGCGCCTCCAAGGTCACCGCGGCTTGCTTCGGCGTGCCCGGCCCGGTGCGCGACGGACGCCTGCGCCTCACTAACCTTCCCTGGACCCTCGACAGCCGCGAACTCTCCGCCACTCTCGGCATCAATCACGTCTTCCTCATCAACGACCTCGAAGCCAATGGCTACGGCGTGGCCGAGCTTTCTGCCGACCAGGTTTACACGCTCAGCGAGGGCGACCCTAGCCAACTAGGCAATCGCGCCTTGATCGCCGCCGGAACCGGCCTCGGCGAGGGCCTTCTCATCTGGAATGGCCACAGCCACATCCCTTATCCCTCCGAGGGTGGCCACGCCGACTACGCCCCGCGCAACGAAGACGAAATCGATCTGCTGCGCTTCCTCAAGCAGAAATACAACGGCCGCATCAGCCAGGAGCGCGTGGTTAGCGGCATGGGCCTCAGCAACATCTATGAATTTCTGCGCGAGGTGCGCGGCGTCGACGAGCCTGCCTCGCTCGCCAAGCGCATCGCCGCCGAAGATCCCAACGCCGTCATTACCGAACTGGCCATGGCCGCCAAAAGCGAAATCTGCGAGAAGGCTCTCGACATGTTTGTCTCCGCCTATGGCGCCGAAGCCGGCAACCTGGCCCTCAAGCTCCTCTCCGTCGGCGGAGTCTACATCGGCGGCGGCATCGCCCCGCGCATCCTCGACAAGCTAAAGGACGGCACCTTCATGAAAGCCTTCACCGGCAAAGGCCGCCTCAGCCAGTTGCTGGTCAATATGCCGGTGCGCGTGATTCTTGAGCCCCGCGCCGCCCTGCTCGGCGCAGCAGCCTACGCCGAAGCCCGCGCCGCGGAAATCAGCGGCATCTCCCCCCGCGCCGCCTCCGTCAAGTTCTGACGGAGTAATCAGGCAAGTTTTGATGGAGGGAGCAGGGGTCTTCAGACCCCTGATAGAGCGCGTATTAACGAAGCCTTTAGGCATGGGCTTTACTCGCAGCCAGCTCTCTATAAGACAACGCCGCGCTACAATTGCAGCAGCGTCGCCATGATTCTTCCACGGCCGCTCTCCTATGTACGAAGACCTTGAGCAGATCGCGCAATTGAAGTTCGGGAAGGAGATGGAATCTATCTCCGAGCAAACCCGCGAAAAGGTGGCGGAGATGCAGAACGAATACGCGGCGCGTGCGCCCTTCCCTGGCGCGCGAAGTGGTCCGCACGAAGCTGCAATTGGCCAGACTTACATTGGCGGCGCCGAGCGACTGGTTCGCGCCTTGTACCAGATCTGGGTCGATCTGATAAAGCAGCGCAAAGGCCACATCTCCCGATCTGATATCGAACTCATCGCCGGCAAAGTCGACGGGTACGCAAAGACGCAAAAGGGACACCTCCAAACAGTATTCCTTGAGAGGAGGATGGGCACGGCCCTTCTTGGGGTAATGCACAAAGTCGAGACGCGGATGCGTGCCGTCACCATCGAAACGCGGCGCGATTTGGAGATAATGGTGCGGGAATACGAGGCATTTCCGAACAGGGTCATTGTAGAAAAGGAGCACAATATGACACGAACGCAAAAGCAACGTTTCTCGCCCGGTCGGCGTGTGCTGGTGGGAAATCAATCGAAGCCAGGGACTATTCTTTCTGTTGATGAGCTGCCCAGCGAAATGGGCGAGTTTCGTCACTCCGTCAAACTGGACAAAGATGAGCAGACGATCACGGTATATGGCTGCGATCTTCAGGGGTTCCCCGGAATAGACGATGATTTACGATTGGGACAGCCGCCAACTGTCCATTTACACATTGAAAATAGTTCCGTCGCAAATTTAAACCTTGGTTCACAGCTTGGAATCATCAACGCAGCTCTACAGTCGATTTCGGGACAACAAGATGCTTCTCAACTGGAACTTGTACTCGCGCTCAAACAACTCACGGAGGCTGCGGTAGCTGAGAACGCTCTACCTGACAAAGATAAGCAAGAGATCGTACAGGCGCTTTCAACTCTCGCAGAGCAAGCGGCGAAGAAACCGGAGGAGCGTTCAAGAGGTCCGGTTCGAGCGGTAATCTCGTGGCTTCCTACCGCAGTTGCCTCCGCCGCCCACCTGACTGCGCTCTGGGAGAAATTCGGGCCCATGATCAAGGCATATTTTGGTATCTGAGGCGACTGCTTTGAAGCTTTAAAGGGATTGGCTGGTGGCGAGTGACTCATCCTTGAATCGTTCTCTGATTCAAGGGTGAGTATCCATGAACTCTATGGCGCGCAAGCGCGTATGCCTGGACGGCCAGTCCTTGCGGATAATTACCCTCCCCCGGCGCACAATTATTCCAGAAGTTATCTTCAAATCATCGTCCCGGCACGTTCTCTTCGCGCCGCCTGTCAGTCAGAAGCAGCCAGAAGAGGCCGAAACGTCCCGTAACTCCTTATCCTGGAAGATTTTGCAGGGAACTCCTTTGTTATGACGATTTTGCAGCGCGACCCTGTCTGTAATCTCAAGAAAACAAGGATTTTGCGTCCAAAATACGGGTGGGGGTACCCGGCATACCAGGTTTGTCGATGAACGAGAGCTTTGAAGGCCGCCCGCCTGGACAGCCTGCCCTGAGCGAATCCAGGGTCCCCAAGGACAGGTCTTCGTCCGTGGGGTGGGGAGTCGAAGGGGCTAGTCCCTACCGCTGCATCACCGTGCCGACCGAAGCAATCGTCCCATGGTAGAAATACTGTCCCAATCCCACCGTGAAAAGCCAGCAGCCGTAGAGCGCGTGCTCAAAGCTCGAAGTGGCCAGTGAGCCGGACTCGGCATAGCGCGCGGCGAACAACAAACCGCCAAAAAATGTGAGCGTCACAGCCAGCGAGTTGCGGAAGATGATGTGCAGAAACGCGAAGGCCGCCGCGCTGGCCACGATCATCGCCCATTTGCCGGGAAACAACGTCGCGTACCGCTCGAAAAAGAAGGCGCGATAGAGCAGTCCTTGCGGATAGACCGACAAAACCGGATAAGCCACCATCACCACCGCCCAGATAGCAGGTTGCTGGCGAATTAAACTCCATTCGAGATTGGGCGCAAATCGGCGCACTCCCAGCCAAATCGCCAGTGCGACCACCACGAAAATAATCAGAATCGAGCCGATGCGGCCGGGCAACTCTCCAGCGTTCCAAAGCTGACCGCGGTTGAATCGCGAGTCACGCAGAAGCTGCCACAAGGCATACGCCGCAACTGCCCACAGCAACGGCAAGGCAGGAATCCGCACCGGAGAATAGCGGTATGCCAGCGGCAAAGCCACAAACAGCAGCAGAAACTCCAGGATGAGCGAAGAGCGCGGCATCGAATTCCGTCCTCGTTTCAGATTACCTCAGATGCCGCGGAAAGTCGGCGAGCTAATTCGCTCTCACAGCGGTTCCCGTCCGAGGTCGCGCACTTGTTTTTCAATGGCCATGCGGTCCAGCGTTTCCAGCGGCAGGCTGAGTAAAAGTTGCACGCGGTTGCGCATCTGATGAAAAATTTGCGTAAACGCCGCGCGCTTCTCTTCGTCCGTGCCAACGACGGCCGCCGGATCGGGAAATCCCCAATGCGCCGATACCGGCTGGCCGGACCAAAATGGACAGACTTCGCCCGCCGCTTTGTCGCAGACGGTGATGACGAAATCCATTTGCGGCGCATCGGGTTCGGCAAACTCATCCCAGCTCTTGCTGCGCAGGCCATCCACCGGATAACCCAGACGCCGCACCTGCTCAATGGCGAAGGGATTCACCTTGCCTGTGGGATGGCTGCCTGAGCTGTAGGCTTTGAAGCGGCCCACACCCATCGTGTTGAAGAGCGCCTCGCCCATGATGCTGCGCGCCGAGTTGCCGGTGCACAGCACGAGTATGTTGTAAGTCTTGCGCATGATCTTCTCCTATCGCGAATCGGTCAGCGGCAGCAATCCGGCGGGCAACACCCGGCAGCAGGTTTCTCAGCACGGACAAAGGCGCTCACAAACTTGCCCTCGATCAACGGAGCGACGGCGTCCGCATCGATGCCCGCCTCCACCAGAAAATGCCGCGCATCCTTGACCGAGTGCACGCGTGTCGGCTCGACGGAGATGCCGGTGAAGCCGGCGGCGGCCATCTTTGCCGTGTACTCGTTCTCCTCCAGCGCGCCTGCGACGCAGCCTGCCCAGAGCAGCATATTCTTGCGCACCACCTCGGGAATCTCGCCGCGCACCACGATGTCAGAAACGGCGAAGCGCCCGCCCGGCTTCAGCACGCGGAAGGCCTCGCGCAGCACGCGGTCCTTGTCGGCGGAGAGATTGATGACGCAATTGGAGATCACCACGTCCACCGAATTATCGGGCAAAGGAATCTTCTCAATCTCGCCCTTGAGAAACTCGACGTTTTCCACGCCCGCCTGGCGCTGGTTTTCGCGGGCCAGAGCCAGCATATCGTCGGTCATGTCCAGGCCGTAAGCCTTGCCCGTCGGGCCAACGCGCTTGGCGGAGAGCAGCACGTCAATGCCGCCGCCCGAGCCGAGATCGAGTACCGTCTCGCCCGCCTTCAGCTCAATCAGCGCTGTGGGGTTGCCGCAGCCCAGCGAGGCCAGCACGGCGTTTGCCGGCAGCCCGCTCTTCTCAGCCTCGTCGTAGAGGTTGGTGGTGATGGGGTCGCAACAGCGCAGCGCCGGATCGCAGCAGGCTACACTGCTGCTTTTGCGCACCTCGCGCGCCGCCGCTCCATATTTTTCCTGAACCAATGTTTTTGTATCCATATCAAGCACCTCATATTCGCTAAAACGAATATATTTTCGGCCCTCATATTTGTCAAGACGTATATAATAATTTCATGGCTCGCGAACCCAAATCCCCAAACCTGGCCGGCCTTTTCGCTGCTCTGGCCGATAGAACCCGCCTGCGCCTGCTGAACCTGATGGCCGGAGACGGGCTGATGTCCGGTCGCGAGGTCTGCGTCTGCCATTTTGTAGAGATTCTCGGCCAGAGCCAGCCCAAAATCTCGCGGCATCTCGCCTACCTGCGCCAGGCAGGCATCGTCACCGCGCGCCGCGAAGGCAAGTGGATGCACTACAGCATCTGTGCGCCCACCGAAGCCGCGGTTGCCTCCATCCTCGGCGCCGCGCTGGCCGCGCTGGGCCATGATCGGCAGATGCGCGCTGATCTAGCCAAATTGGACCGCGTCTGCTGTCTCCCGCAAAAGCTGGTCGTTTTCTGAGGCGTTCCTCGACCGCAATCGATGCAGGAGTTCGTGATGAGCCCCAACCCACGAAGCCAATTGGAGTTTTCCATCGTTAAAGGAAGATAATCGAGGTAATGGGCGTAATGCATGGCTCCCAGCCTGCCGATATGCTCTCTATATGTTCGGCTTCGAGCGTGACTCGCCGGAGAGAGGAAGTCTGCGCGGTTTGGAAGGTAATAGGCTTGAGAGCCGTTGGAACGAACAGAGGGCGGTGTGATCGGATGAAGAGCGGGACTCGGCTTCGCAGGGAGAAGCAAGGGAAGGCCTGCCTCATGCCTGCCTGCGACACTCTCAGCACAGTGCCGGCCGTAATGCTTTCAGTCTTATTATCAGCGTATCTCTTCTTCGCGGGTCCGGCCGTGGGCCAATCGACAAACACGCTGACGGACAAGTTGCCCACGCTGACCACAGCGCGTCAGGCGCATAGCCTGTCGGCGGTCGAGGCAGCGCGCGCCTACCCTGTTCATCTACAGGGGGTGGTGACCTTTTTCGATCCTGATTACGGAACCGGAATAGCTGCCACCTTCATTCACGATGCTTCTGGCGACATCTATGTCGAGCAGACTTCCGAGTTGGCGCGGCATCTCTTCGTGGGAGCACTGGTGGACGTGAATGGCGTCAGCGCGCCTGGAGGTTTCGGTCCCATCGTAAAGAACCCGCGTATCCGCATCCTCGGCCGCGCTCCTCTGCCCTCGCACCCGCCACGCGTCAGCCTTGCCATCCTCAAGACCGGCGCCTACGACGCCCAGTGGGTGGAGGTCGAGGGCTCCGTCCATCAACTCATCGAATATGACCACGTCGCTGTGTTGGACATAGAGATGATGGATGGACCCATCGGCATCCTCATGATCAAGGACTCACGCACAACGTATCCCAACCTGGTCGGCGCCCGAGTCAGAATTCAAGGCAACGCCGCCCCCACCATGAATGCCGACGGTCAGATGATCGGCGTCCACATACAAGCGCCGAATCTCTCCACCCTGCAAGTGCTCCAACCCGCTCCCAGCGATCCCTTTGCCGGTCCGTATATCCCGGTAAACCAGTTATTGCAGTGGGGATATTTCACCACTCCCATGCAACGTGTCCATATGCGTGGAGCCGTAACGCTGCAATGGCCCGGTTCCTTGCTCTGCATTCGCGACGCCACTCGTGGCATCTGTGCGCAGACAAGTCAGGCTGCACCCGTCGCCGTGGGCGACCTGGTCGACATGGCCGGGTTCGTGGAAACCGACAATAACGCTCCCATCATCACCAATGCAGTCTTCCAAACCTCCGGAAACAATAAACCTGTCGCAGCGAAGCCGGCAACCGTCGAGGAGATTCTGCGCGGCGGATCAAACTCCGAACTGATACAGATCGACGGACTGCTGATTGGCTACAATCTAGCCTCGTCCGATGTTACTCTTCAGCTCTTTTCCGGCGATACTGTCTTCCCCGCGATTCTACCCAAGAGCCTCGCCGGGACCGGAGTTAGCGCCTGGAAGATCGGCAGCAGGCTGCGCGTCACCGGCATCTGCTCGGTCCGTGCCGTCGATACCCAGAGCAATGTGCGCGGGGGCGTGGCAGTCAATGAATCCTTCCGGGTTTTGATGCGTTCTCCCGCTGACGTGGTGGTTCTTGAACGTCCCTCCTGGTGGACGCCGGCTCATGTACTCGTGCTCCTGTCTTTGGTGCTGGTCGTCACGCTCTGCGTGCTCGCCTGGGTGATGGCGCTGAGAAGGCGCGTTGAGGAACAAACAATCCTGCTGCGCGAAAGTGAAAGCCGATTCCGCCATCTGGCGCTGCACGATTCCTTGACAGGACTGGCAACCCGGCTGTTGCTGCAGGATCGGCTGGATGTTGGAGTGGAAGCCGCCAGACGTCATAAGACAGGCATGGCCCTGCTCATGGTGGATATCGACAGGTTCAAGCATACCAACGACACCTATGGACACCAGGCAGGCGACGAAGTCTTGCGCGTGGCCGCCCAACGCCTCTTGCTGGCTGTGCGCAAAAGCGATACCGTCGCCCGCATGGGCGGCGACGAGTTTGTAGTGCTTCTTTCCGGCCTGCGCAACTCTCGCATGGCCGAGGAGATTGCCGCCAACATTGTCGCGACTCTGTCCAGCGCGGTTCCATTTGCGGGCGGCGAGGTGCCGGTATCCGCCAGTGTCGGCGTCTGCACTGCATTCGCGGCGGATCTGGATGTGGATTTCCTGCTGAGGAATGCGGACGCTGCGCTCTACCAGGCCAAGGCGCATGGCCGTAACTGCTACCAGGTATTTTCTGCTGAGATGGATTCTGTCCGGACCAAATAACCGGATTCCAACAGACTCCGGCGCCTGCCTCGCATGTTTACACTAAGGAAGAAGGACGAATCCGCATGATGCGTTGGTTGCAACGGGTGCTGGTAGTGCTGGCGGCGGCGTTTGTGATGATTTACGCTGGCGACTGGGCCATCTACAAGCTGCGCGGATCGCCCCACTCCAAGGTCACCGTCAACCGCTACATGACCATTCCGCTCAAGGGCAACAAGCAGGAGTTCGACTACCTGGGTTCGATGGATGTGCCCTGCTCGGTCTCCTTATTTGCTCAGTCAGGGCAAGCACCCTGTTGGCAACTGCGCCGTAACTCCAACCAGGGAATGAACATGTAACTGGAGGATGCAATCGTTTTCAGAAACGAACATACTCCCGTGACACAGATCACGTCGGCGAAATCAAAGGTTGTCTAACATCGTTTAATCCTTTTGCAACACCCGAGGAACGATGTATAGCCACACCCAGAACGAAAACGGCACTTACAATACTCGCTGCCTTTACTGCTTTATGACCATCGCTTCGTCCGTGGAAACGGACAAGGAGCTGGCAAGCGTGGAGGCCCGGCACATCTGTCCGGAGCGGGCGCTGGCGGCGTTGTTGGAGCAGGGTAAGACGGTCGAATCCCACAGCCAACTCGTGAACTAGCCAAGACCAATCACTCTATTGCATACGCGCCTGATCCCGCAGTTGGCGGGCCGTGGCCTCCAAAAAAGTTTCCACGCTGGCGCCTGCGGGCGGCTCAAGTCCGGATTTTGCCCGGATGGCTGCGGCAATGCGCTCGGCCAGGGCGTGGCGCGTGGGCAGGCTCATATCCAGTCTACGCGCAAAAAATCCCTCCAGAACCTCGAGATCGCTGGGCGAGAGCCGTGCAATTCCGTCCGCCGGCAGAGAATATGCGTGGTGCGGCTCAGGAGCAGGCGCGCTGGGCGCAAAAATCTGCGCGGTGAAAGTTCGCGTACTCGATTCGCTCCACAAGGGCGCATCCTCCACACGGTCTCGCACCACCAGGGTCCCCGCTGCCAAATCGCCCAGCCGCTGGTGCTGGCGTGTGGAGAAGATCGCGATCACTCCCACGGCGTACATCGCGAAGGGCTGCATATCGATATAGCGGATCAAATTGCGAGTCATCGATTCGATTAGGCCAATGGCGCGGCCGGAGCGTTGAATGACGCGAATCCGCGCCACGCGCTTGCCCGGAGTGCGGCCATTCCAGAAGGCCTCAAAGAGCGTGAAATAGCCCCAGTTCAGCAGAAAGATAATAAAAATGACAATCGCGACGGCCCATTCCTTTGACTTTTCCGAGGTCTCCGTAGCCGGCGCATTGCTCGTCGGAATCAGGGCGAGGAACAACACCAGCAAGAAAAAACCAGCCAGCCAAATCAGCGAATCCACCAGCAGAGCGATAAATCGGCTGCCGATGCCGGCCAGGGGCATCTGGATGTCCACCAACTCCGGCGTATCAATATTCAGCTCATCTGGGTTAATCTGATCTGGACTCAACTCCATGGCTCAAATCCTCTCCAACCAGTGGATTCTCAAGCGCCGGCCTCACTGGGACCGCCTGGCCGCCCTGCTGGCCCAATCCGACACGAGCGGCCTCGGCCAGCTCTCCCGCGCTGAGTTGCAGGAGCTGGCGCTGCTCTATCGGCAAGCGGCGGCAGACCTCTCCGTGCTGCGCCAGGACGCCACCTCGCGCACTTACGCGCTGCACGTGAATCAGTTGCTGGCTCGCGCTCACCACATTGTCTATTCGGGCCGAAAGACCAATTTTCTCACCCTTTGGCGCTTTCTGCGCGACGAGTACCCCATCATTTTTCAGCGCCAGATCGGCTATGTCGCGGCCTCCATGCTGGTTTTTGTGGCCTTCGGCATCGTCGGCGCGGCGCTCACCACCACGCGCCCGGAGTTCATGCGCCACGTCTTAGGTTCGCAGATGATCGCCACCATGGAGCGCCACGAAATGTGGACAAAATCCGTGGTCAGCGTCGCCCCCATGGCCTCCAGCGCCATCATGACCAACAATCTTTCCGTCAGCTTTATCACCTTTGCTGGGGGTATCCTCTTTGGCCTGGGAACCTTCTTCACGCTCTTCGTGAACGGCATGGAGCTGGGCGTGGTTGGAGCGGCCTGCCACCACTACGAAATGTCGCTCTCTCTCTGGAGCTTTGTGGCCCCGCACGGCTCGCTGGAGCTGCCGTCGATCATCATTGCTGGCGGCGCGGGCTTCCGCCTGGGCCACGCCATGCTCTTTCCCGGCGCTCTGCGCTGGCGTGAATCGGTGGCTCGCGGCGGCATCGAAGCCACGCGGCTGGTCAGCGGCATCATTCCCCTGCTGGTGATCGCGGGTTTGCTCGAAGGCTTCTTCTCTCCATCGCAGGCTCCCGTCTGGTTCAAATTCACCGTGGGAGGGCTGCTGTTCGCAATGCTAAATTTGTGGCTCTTCAGGCCGGTGAATAAGACAGAGATTAGAGATTAGCAGTCAGCAAATAGAAAAGTGCGACTCGGCCCGATCGACGCTCCACCAGGTATTTCAGCGCGCCGCTGTCACCCAACTCTCAGGGGAGGGCATGGGGAGAATCGGTGAATGCAGCGGCGTTTTCCGTTTTAATCCCGTACATACTGGTCAGCATAAGCACCCTATGAGTTCAAGGCGCTGGGAACGTCTAGAGATCGCTTAAATCCTTAGACTCCTTGCTTGAAGTTGGCAACGGATTCTGCTTGAAAATAATGGACTTGACTTCTTTTTTAACTTAAGGCATTATCCCTCTAGTCCATTCAATAGTTTATTTATTCAAGTATGCAACATGGCATCATCTTCATCCCCCATCTGAGGAGACAACATGCATTCCAGAAAGGTTGTACGGACAACCACCAGGGATTTCATTCTGGTGGATCATGCGCTTCTTCACATCGTCAACAGGTTCCGCAAGCTGTCATTGCAAGGTCGGGTAGTTCGCTTTTTCTTGATTGCGCTGCCTGTTTTGGCGATCACACATGCTGAGCTGTTGCCAGCACAGGGCAGGCCGATGCTTGTAAAGCCTGTATGCCCTGTGTCCATCGAGAGCTCAGGCAATTCGCTTAATGTGCCCGAATATCGGAGCTATCGCCATTCGGTTAATGGCGATTATGTGACGATTGAATACAACGCCAAAGACAACACAACCACATGGAGCGATTACAACCGCTTCTTCGACTACCGTGGACTCAACAATAAGGGATATGCCATCGACACGAATGGCAGTTTTCTTCCCGTGATTCACACCAAGGAAAAAATCGCTGTCCGGGTTTGCGGACTCAAATTTACTGACGTCTTGACGGTGACCACGGGCGGCATCGGCGTGCCAGAGGGCGGCGCGGATATTCGGGGAGCGGCGCCGATCACTCCGGTCGCGAGCCTCTCAAACACACTTGACACCCTGCAAAGCGGTGTGCCGACTGGAGGCGCCACAACGTTGCCTGGTTTGGGCTTGAACGCGCCGACCGCACTGCCCTCCCTGTCTATCACAGGAATTATTCCAGGGGCCCTGGGCCCAGAAGATCAGACGCCAGGAAAATACCCCACTTACACCCCCGCATCGGTCACCGCTTCAGGGAAGCAAGTGGCGCTCTTGCTGTTTTCTGTGGACAGGAACGCAGCGGAATTACTGAGGTTGATCAATCGCACCTTCGGAGAGCCCTACGATTCTAAGAATCCTATCGATAGCAGCAACCTGGGGAATGAGGATATCAGCAAGGCCGCGCCGGGATCGGTCAACGGGGTCATGTACCAGCTTGGCAAAACCCTGCCCTCTGTCCTGACGGATTCGACCGACCCCGCCAATTTTTCCGCTTTTGACAAACATATGACAGATATTCAAAACATCAATGCCCAAATCTCAACGTTGTCCAGTGCCCTGACTACGCAGGCCTTCGCTTCCAACACTCTTGCGCTGCTCAATAACTACTCATCCCTCACGGGGATTCTCGAACTGGCCAGACTGGGGGATGAGCATAATAACTGCCAAAGCAATCAGGCATACCTTGAGACCCCGAACCTGAGTACTCTGAGCAAAGACGAGCTAAACAAACTCACGATCGACAGTTTTGATAACTGGACTCCGGCCCAGATACTCTCATTAAACAAAGTGGAGCTTGATTTGTTACCAAAGCCCCCCAAGGGGTCCAAAGAACAATCGCTTGAGGACCGGGTCATCGCCATGCAGAAAGCCTTGATCGCGGCAGGTATAAAGCCAAGCACTACTGGCTTAGGCGACAAACCTCTGTGCAGCATCTTTGAGCAGAATAAGTTTAAGGATTTCTGGAAAGCATATGACGAACAAGTTTCATTTCTTGGTAATAACCTCAGCAAAGCTCAAACGGACTACGCACCAGTATCGGCGCAGGCCTTCTGCGACAATACGCACCACCGTTGCTACGAGGAAATGGTTGGGGAAAGGCTGGTGGAGTTGAAGAATAAATTAGACGAATTGCGCGACAAGCTTCGCTCAATCGACATGGCCAGCACGAAGCTCTACGTCACGATGAATGAATGGCAGGCCCGGTCCAGCGTCGAAGAGACCGATGTGTTGCCGCCCTTGACTACCAATGCGATTTTGCGGATCTCCATTGCGGTTCAGCGCGGATACACGCCGTTCACGCTGGCCAACGCAGGCGGGGCGATCACCCCGGCAGTTTCCGCGAATGTGGTGCCGAGCACGGTGGCCGCGGCCAGCACCAGCACACCGGCTCATTCCGTCAAGACCATTCTTGTGGAAGTCCATCGGGTTGCCAACTTCAACCTGATGGGCGGCGTGATGTTCATCCACATTCCAAACACCACCTATGGTGTGCAAGCGTCGCCTACGCCCTCGACGCTCGATGCGGCCAACACCGGGTATGACATCGAAACCTGCGGTGGACAACAAACTCTGGTGCTCGCGGCGACGCCAGCCCCTACGTATTCATGCATCGTGCAAACACAGCATACGCAGTGGCAGCTTGCGGCGATGGCTGGCTTGGTGTGGTTCCCATGGGGACACGATTATTTTCCACGTCACAGCGGCTATGAGAATTTCGGACGCAATCTGTTACCTTCGTTGTTGCTTGCTACCTCGGTATCCTCCCTTGGGAATTCGATGGGAGGCGTGAATTGGGAACCGGTCAGCGGATTGGATTTCTATGCCGGCATCGGGAGCGCGCACAAGACAGTTCTCCCCAGCGGGCTGACGGTCAATACCGCCGTTCCGTCAGGATACACTCTAACCCAGATTACGCAAGAACACGCAGGGTTTACCTTCGGCGTGGGATTTGATTTGAATGTAATCACTGCGCTGTTCACATCCAAGACGACGTCTGCGGCTTCGATGCCCTAGTGTCCATCCTCCTCCGGGGACTATTGCCTGCCCGGAGGAGGGTCGGCTTCATCTTTCAAAAGAAATTCGCCTTTGATGAGGAAGGCGGCGCCAAATGCGAACAGCGCGAGGGACTCGAACCAGAAGTTCCACTTCCAGCTTTCGAGCCAATGGCGGAAGCTCATCATGATCTCGAAAACCGCGAATGCTTTTACCGTGCCAATCACGGCGATGCATCCGAGGATAATGCCTCCGCAGCTGTAATACACGGCGTTTCTCAGTTTCTTGCGATGTGTTCGTGTATCCACATTCTCCGTTTGAGTGAACTGAAATATGCAGAAAAATGCGAGCGTGAGGAAGAGCAGCGCTGCGAAAGTGTAATGCAGGTTGCCGATGATGTCCTGAGCATGAGTGGGGATTCCTGGACACCTGGATTCGGGAGTCGTGGGGAACCAGGCAACACCGAGGGCAAAGATGCATGCGAGACGGCCGGCGATCCGGTCCCGGTGATCGTAGCCCTCCGCGGCCAGGTGGAATACGCCGATGGCGCACAGAAGGCCCACGAAGACGTTGCCCATGCCGGTGTAGTAGTAGGCGCTGATTGAGGACTCAATATGTAGATGAGGCGCATGTGCAAACCCTTGGAATATCCATCCGCCGATCCAAAGAATGATTGGAAGGGTTAGGCCAATCCAGCCAATTGCCTTGCGCAGAGTAAGGTAGGAGAAAACAAGTGGGTTTTTCGGATCAGGTGACACGGCTAGCCTCCAAGATCAAACTTCGATTTTGCGTAGAACGCACCGAGGCAAGGGAGATTGTTGCGATAAAAAGGATAGCACGGGTAGGGAGAATTAATATCTCAGATTGTATCCTTACTTATGGAATCTGAAAAAGTCCTGAGTTACGCCAGCGAATCCCGTATCCTTCAAAACCTTGACCCCTGTTCCCTGCCTAAATCGACCCAAAACCACCCCAAAACCAGCCATTCCGCTTCCCCAATAACCCAAATTTGCGCAAAAAACCTCCACATCTAAGTAAAGGTTTCTTGCGCGGCCCGGTCCCTGTTCCCTATTCCCTGTCTTTGCGCCGTCGGTTACAATCGATTGGCTATGGCAACGAAAAATGTCACAACCTCCATTCAGCCGTGCTCACCCCAGGGGGAGTTTGCCAATCAACCATTCACGGATTTCAAGACGACGGAAAACGCGCGCAAGATGAAGACAGCATTGGAGTTTGTCTCCAGCCAGCTGGGCCGCGAATATGACCTCGTCATCGGTGGCCAGCACATAAAGACCTCGGATAAAATCCACTCCGTAAATCCTGCACGCCCCGCTCAGATCGTCGGCGTTCATCAAAAGGCCGGTGCCGAACACGCCGGGAAGGCTATGGCCGCTGCCCTTAGCGCTTTCGAGACATGGAGAAGAACCACCGTAGAATCAAGAGCTTCCTTACTCCTCAACGCCGCTCGTCTCATCCGCAGCCGCAGCTTCGTCTTCTGCGCATGGCTCACCTATGAAGTGGGCAAGAACTGGGCTGAGGCCGATGCCGATGTGGGTGAAACCATTGATTTCCTTGAGTTTTACGCCCGCGAGGCGCTGCGCCTGGCCGGCTCGCAAACCCCTATACAGTTCCCCGGCGAGCGCTGCGAACTGCACTACATCCCTCTCGGTGTGGGCGCGGTCATTCCCCCCTGGAACTTCCCTTTTGCCATCATGGCGGGCATGACCGCAGCCGCCATCGTCACCGGCAACACCGTGATTCTAAAGCCATCCAGCGATGCCCCCACCATCGCAGCCAAGTTTGTGGAAGTCCTGGAGGAGGCGGGAATTCCGTCTGGAGTGGTCAACTTCTGCCCCGGCTCCGGCGCCAGTTTCGGCAACTCCATCGTCGAAGATCCCAAGACGCGCTTCATATCCTTCACAGGTTCCAAGAAGGTTGGATTGGAGATTCACGAGCGCGCCGCCAAAGCTAAACCCAATCAAATCTGGCTTAAGCGGACGATTTTGGAGATGGGTGGCAAGGACTCCATCCTGGTTTGCGCCGATGCCGATCTGGACTCGGCCGTCGAAGGCGTGGTGGCTTCGGCCTTTGGCTTCAGTGGACAAAAGTGTTCCGCCTGTTCCAGGGCCATCATCGAAGCCCCTGTTTATGAGGCATTTACGGAGCGCCTGCTGGAGCGCGTGGCCAAACTGACGGTGGGAGACCCGGTCCAAAACCACAATCTCGGCCCGGTCATCAACAAGGCCGCGCTCGATGCGATGTTGTCTTATATCAAGATTGGCAAAAATGAAGGTCGTTTGATTACCGGCGGTAATGCTCCTGAGATCAACGGAGGCTATTTCCTTGAGCCTACAGTGTTTGCGGACGTAGCTCCCGATGCGGTTATTGCCCAGGAGGAAATCTTTGGGCCGGTGCTGGCGCTCATCAAAGTGGCCGACTTTGTGGAAGGGCTGAAGGTGGCTAACAACACCGAGTATGGCCTGACCGGGTCGATCTATTCCTCCGACCGTGCCAAACTCGACCGGGCGCGCAGCGATTTTCACGTCGGAAATCTGTACTTTAACCGCAAATGTACCGGCGCAATGGTGGGGGCGCATCCCTTCGGCGGCTTCAACATGAGCGGCACAGATTCAAAGGCCGGAGGCCCGGATTATCTGCTGCTGTTTACTCAGGCCAAAAGCGTGGCGGAAAAGCTGTAAGGCTCGGAACGCATTTTTGCACCATAAATGCTGTATTTCACACAAAAAGCGTGCATATCAAAATACACGTTTTTCTGCTATGAGGGCTCTTTTCCTCCACATCTAAGTAAAAATGGACTAACCTAATTTGGTGCATTTGACCTATTCATGACCAAAGGGCGTGTGAACACTATCTAAGCGTCTCGACGATCAGAGCGAAGGTGAGAAAGCCACGGAAGAGGACATCGAGTTTTTCGAAACGAGAGAAGTTACGGCGGAAGCCCATGAGACACCGAAAGAGCCGCTCGATTTCATTGCGCTTACGATACATCGCCCTGTCATAGTCCCAAGGCTCAAGACAATTGCTTTTGGGTGAAACCACGGGGTATGAAGCCGAAATCCAACGCCAGTTGACGGATTTGGTCGTCTTCGTAGGCCTTGTTCAGGATCAGGCGCAGGGGCGCTGGCAAAGGGCCGATGCCACCCAATAGTTGGCGTCCTTCAACCGCGTTGGAAACCTGACCTTGCAAGAGGGAAAAGGTTATAGCCTTACGTTGCGGCGCTGCTGCGGTAACTCCGACTCTATGCGTTGAAACTGCGCCTCGGTGATTTCCTCCTAATCAATACCATGAAAACGCAATTAGTGTTAACACGCCCAGGCATCGGGTTACCTCGAATAACCACCGAACACAAAATTACGCCATCTTTACGACCGGATGGAATTTTGGCGAGACAACGCTTCACAGATTCTGCACAGAGATCGTTAAACGGGCCAGAACTGTTACCTGAAGGATTTGCAAACGCTCAATTTCCCCATAGTTGCAAAGCTTCAATCAAACGTGAACTTTGCATCTCCAACTCGTGAATCCAATGCAAAGCTCCATCCAGGTTGCCTGCTTTGCCTGCCTTTTCCACTTCCATTGCCGCGTCCCTCAGCAACTCCCCTCCCACGTTGGCCGCAGAGCCTTTGATCTTGTGAGCCTGTTTCCAAATGGATTCAATATCCGCCCGCGCAACGTTCTCTCTCATCGTACTTATCAGTTCAGGCAGATCTTCCAGAAAATGGACCGCAACTTCTCGGGCAAATTCTTCGTCGCCCATCATACGCTGCAGAAACACCTCGCGATTGAAAATCAAGGAACCGCTCATCGGTAGTGGCGACGGCGTATTGCTGTCCGGGGCCGCTTCGGCCGGAGCCTCCCCGGGGGCTGTATGCGCCTTTCGCGCCAGCCACTTCTGCACCATTTTAGCCAGGATATTCGGATCGATTGGCTTGGAGATATAGTCGCTCATGCCGGCGCCAAGACATTTTGCGGCATCTCCCTGCATGGCATGGGCGGTGGTGGCAATGATGGGAATGTCGTGATTGAGCACTGTGGACTGGGGATCGCGTATTTGCCGCGTAGCTTCATAGCCGTCCATCTCGGGCATCTGCACATCCATCAGCACCAGGTCGTAAGGATGTGTCGCAAGCGCCTGAATGGCTTGCTTGCCGTCGGATGCAACATCGGCCTGCCAACCGAGACGCTGGAGCATGCCAATCACCACATCCTGATTAATGAGATTGTCCTCAACCAGCAGAATACGCGCATTATTCCGGCGCGCGACCAGCAGGCTGTGCCGTGTAATCAGGGGGCGCGTCTCCTCTTGAGTTTCTCCGGACAACACTGCCACCAGACAGTCATCCAAATCGGACTGCCGCACCGGTTTGATTAGATATGCCGCGAATCCTATTTCCTTGAACCGGTGGGCGTCTCCACGCTGCCCTAAGGATGTCATCATCACCAGAGGTATGTTCTTCAGAGTATCGTCGGCCAGAATAGCACGTCCCAGAGCCGCCCCGTCCATACCGGGCATCATCATATCCAGCACCGCTAACTGGAATGGACTTCCGGCCTCTACTGCGAATCGCAAGCAGGTCAAAGCCGTCGCACCACTTTCCACGGAGGCCACAACCGCGCCCCACGATTGCAGTTGAGCAGTAATCACTTCCCGGTTGGTGGCATTATCGTCCACCACCAGAATGCGCGCGCCCTTGACTGGGACCTTGGGAGAGTCCATCGGCCTGCTGGCAAGCTGTTTGGCAAGACGGATTGTGAACCAAAACTCCGAGCCCACGCCTTCCTTGCTCTCCAATCCTATTTTTCCGCCCATCAATTCAACTAGTTTTTTGGAGATCGCCAGACCCAGTCCGGTACCGCCATACTTGCGTGTTGTGGAGGCATCCACCTGAGTGAAACTTGTAAACAGCATTTGCTGATTTTCTTCGGGAATCCCGATGCCAGTATCCCGAACTGTAAAACGTAAATATACCTCCGCGTCGGTTTCCGAGATCAAGCCTACACGCACCACGACCTCGCCCTGATGTGTAAACTTCATGGCGTTACCGACAAGGTTCAAGAGCACCTGACGCAAGCGCCCCGGATCTCCCTGCAGATTTGCGCACACATCGGGCGCCACGGCGCAGATGAACTCCAACTTCTTTTCGCCGACACGCTCGGCCATGATTTCGGCGAAATCTCCCATGAGGACGTGCAGATTGAAGTCCACAGTGTCGATTTCCATCTTGCCCGCTTCGACTTTGGAAAAGTCCAGGATGTCGTCGATCACCGTTAGCAGCGATTTGGCGCTGGTTTCAACCACTTCCGCCCAATGGCGCTGCTCCTGATCAAGGTTGGAGCCGAGCAGCAAGCCGTTCATGCCCAGCACACCATTCATGGGAGTACGGATTTCGTGGCTCATGTTAGCCAGGAATTCGCTCTTTGCCCGGTTGGCGTCCTCCGCTTCCAAGGCCATCTTATTGGCCCAGTCAGTTGCTTCAATAAGTTCCCGGTTGCTTTCGCGAAGCGCATCATCCATCATTTTGCGCATTGTGATGTCCCGCCCAATCCCGGCGACTCCTGTCACACGGCCTTCGCTATCGAAGATCGGAACCTTGGTAGTCAGCAGGTAACGGGGCTGGTCTTTCGTATTCACACCGATTGTTTCTTCACGATCGAAGATCGGCTGACCCGAGCGGACCACTAGCTGATCGTCTTCATGGAACTTCCCGGCGATTTCGCTTGGAAAGAAGTCAAAGTCGGTTTTCCCGACCATATCTTCCGGCTTCTCCACTCCTGCCTGTTGTGCCAGCGCGGGATTGGAGACGACAAACCTGCCTTCAAGATCTTTCACGAACATCAAATCGGGGATGTTGTCCATAAATGTGCGAAGCATTTTGCGCTCGTTGTCAAGAATCGCATGTTGAGCGGAAAGCTGGCGGTTGGCGGCCTCGGCCTCCGCCTGAGCCTGAATCAGTTCCTCCTCATGGCGTTTCCGTTCGGTAATATCTTCCGCAATTCCGGCTAATTTGATCAGCCTGCCGCTTTGGTCGCGAATGGGAAAAGTCCGGCTGCGGATCCACTTCTCTTGCCCATCCGGTGTGCGTATCCTGTATTCCGACTCGACATCTTCTCCCTGCATTTGCCGGGCAAATATCAAGCGCGATTGGGCCAGGTCGTCGGGGTGAATCGCCTCCAGCCGAGAAGCCGGATTCTGATAGACACTGGCGCAACTCCTTCCCCACACCTGTTCATACGCGGGGCTGACATAAAGGAATTTTTCCGATTCCGGAGTCTTCAGCCAAAAGACTTCACGAATGTTTTCCGTCAATTCGCGAAACTTCTCTTCGCTGCTTTGCAAGGCTTGCTCCACATGCTTGCGCTCCGTTATGTCTTTGCTGGTGCCGACGAGTCCGAGAAACTCCCCGTCCGGCGAAAAACGAGGCACCGCGTACGACTCCAGCCAACGCCATTGGCCATCGGCGCGCCGGGCGCGTTGTTCACCCTTGTACGAAGTATGGTCTTTTATCGCGCTATCGAATGCTTGGAAAAACTCCGGCGCGTCGTCCGGGTGAATCAGGAATATCCACTCATCCGGTTCCACCTCTTCGGTGGTTGCGCCGCAGAAATTCCTGTATGTCCGGTTGATGAAAAGCATCTTGCCCGTCGCGTCGGTCACCCATATACCAATCGGACAACTGTCAGCCATGATGCGGAAGCGATCTTCGCTCTCGATCAAGATTTGCTCGGCCTGCTTGCGCTCGGTAATATCCATGCCGAGGCCAATATGTCCCAGGAATTCGCCACTCGGCGAAATACGCGGTTCTGCGATTACCGCCAGCCAGCGCCACTCGCCATCGGCTCTTCTAAAGCGCGCTTCGGTCTTGAAGGGTGCGCGCTCGCGCACCACGCGCACGGATTCCTGTATAAACTGCTGTGCATCGTCGGGGTGAGAAAACAACTGCCACTTATCGCCCTCCACCTTTTCGTCGTCGACACCGGTAAACTCACAGAGCGCCCGGTTGATAAACTGAATCTTGCCGTCGGCGCCAGTGACCCACATCGGCATCGGGCAACCGTCGGCCATGACGCGGAATCGATCTTCACTCTCGCGCAAGGCATGCTCGGCTTGCTTTCGCTCTGTGATGTCTCGGCTAAACCACACACGCGCCAGGTACTCGCCAGCTTCATTCCGCAAGCTGGTGGTATAGCGTTCGAGTGTCCTGCCATCCTTCAATTCAGTTTCACATTGGTAGTTGGCATCGGGATTAGCATAAAGCTCCCGCACTTTTTTCAAGAATGTGTCAGGATTTTTGACACGGTCAAGGACTGCCGACAAGATCAAGTTATCCGGGGCGCCAACGGCGAGATTTACCGGCCGATCCGACAGACTCTCGGGGGAAATATGCCAGACGTCGAGGAACCTCTTGTTGCGTGTCACCATATTGCCTTCGCGGTTCTCCACCAGAATTCCGTCAAGCGACACTTCAAATAATGCGCTGATAAGGGAGTGATGGAATTGGCGCTCCTGTTCGGCTTGCTTACGCTCGGTGACGTCTCGAAAGAACCTCGCGCGCCCCAGATTCTGGCCATCTTCACTCCACAGACTGGTGGAGTAGCGCTCCAGTGTCCTGCCATCCTTCAACTCCACTTCGCCACGGTCTTTTACATCCGGATTGGCATCAAGCTCATTAATCCGCTTTAAATAATTTTCCGGGTCCTTCACGCGATCAAGGACCGCGGTCAGTAGAGGCTTCTGATAGATGCCCTCCATATTGCGCGCGGGATCGCCTGAAATCTCCTGGAGAGAGATACTCCAAACGTCCAGCATCTTTTTGTTGTGCGACAAGACAATACCTTCGGGGTTCACGACAAGAATTCCGTCAAGCGACTCTTCCAATATCGCGCTGATAAGGGAGTGATGGAATTGGCGCTCCTGCTCGGCTTGCTTGCGCTCGGTGATATCTCGAAAGAACCACGCGCGCGCCAGGTACTCGCCATCTTCATTTCGCAGGCATGTGGAATAGCGTTCGAGTATCCGGCCATCTTTCAATTCAATTTCACATTGGTCGTTGGCATCAGGATTAGCGTAAAGCTCCCGCACCTTCACCAAGAAGGGGTCGGGATTCTTGACGCGGTCAATGACTGCCGACAAAAGCAAATCATACGGGGCGCCAATGACGTGATCGACCGGCCGGTCCGGCAGGCTCTCAGGGGAGATATGCCAGACATCAAGGAACCTCTTATTGTGCGATACCACATTGCCTTCGTGATTCACCACCAGAATTCCGTCGAGCGACACCTCAAACGTTGTGCGGATGAGAGAGTGCTGGAACTGGCGCTCTTTCTCGGCCTGCTTGCGGTCGGTGATGTCCGCTCTGAGGCCAATGTGCCCTAAGTACTCGCCTTGCGGTGAAAACCACGGCTGGCCGCGAGAACCCACCAGTCGCCACTCGCCATCGGCTCGCCGAACGCGCCCTTCCGCGCTAAACGATGTATGTTCCCTTATCGCGCGGTCGAATACCGGGAGATATCCGGACGCATCGTCAGGGTGCAGTAGCGTGCGCCACTTGCCCGCTCGCGCCTCTTCGCAGGTGATCCCGGAAAACTCCCGATAAGCCTTGTTGATGAACTCGATTTCACCCGTTGTGCCGGTAACCCACATCATCGACGGACTACTGTCTGCCATGCTGCGGAAGCGCTCTTCACTTTCGCGCAGCGCCTGCACCGCTTTTCTGCGCTCAGTAATGTCTGCCACATAAACCACAAAGTACCGAGGTTTCCCCCCGCTGCTTCTTAACAACGAAATCCTCACCTGGCACCAGACAAGCGAACCATCGCGATGAAAGTATCGTCTCTCCCCTTCCGCCATTTCGACCTGGCCATTCCACAATTGCTCCTTTCTAAGCAGCGCCGCAGGCAGATCGTCTGGTGGGCACAAGTCCTGCCAGTTTTTGGCAAGCAACTCCTGTTCGCTGTAACCAAGCATCCGGCAAAGCGACTCATTCACCTTGATGAGCCGGTCGTCATGCCCAGCCAAGCAAATGCCCACAGGTCCATGTTCAAAGACCTCGCGGAATAGTTCTTGGCTTTCGCTAAGTTGCCGCTCAATCCGCTTGCGCTCGGTTACATCGCGGAGAATGTTGGAGATGGCGATAACTTTTCCTGAGGAGTTTCTGATGAGAAATCCGGTGGCGGACACTTGGATTGTGCAGCCATCCTTGCGCAGGCAGATACCTTCATATTGCGAGATCTTCTCGCCATTCAGTAACTTCTGAGCAAGCTGCTCCAGGGCTGCGGAATGATCTGGAGGCACCAGCATGGTCATGTGCTGCCCGATCACCTCTTTGGCCGTGTAACCAAAGATGGTCTCAGCGCCGCGATTGAAGGCACTGATGATCCCCGCGGGTGTACAGGCGATGATAGAGTCCTCGGAGTTCTCAACAATAGCAGCGAGTAGCGCTTGCGTTTCCACGGCGGCCCGCCGCTCGGTAATATCCCGTTTGATGGCGACGTAGCCACTAATTTCCCCATTCGAGCCCAAGACTGGCGAGATTCGCGTCTCTTCGTGATAGACGCTTCCGTCCTTTCGCCGGTTGGTCAACTCGCCCTGCCATACTTTCTTGGATCGGATGGTCTCCCACATCTCATTGTAGAAAGCGGCGGGATGGCGGCCTGATTTGAGAAAACGCGGATTCCGCCCCACAGCCTCTTCGCTGGTGTACCCGGTCATTGCAGTGAATGAAGGATTCACATACTGGATAGTCCCGTCGATATCGGTCATGACGATGCCGTCGGCGGCCTGCTCGACAGCTGCTGAAAGAGAGGCGTGCTCGATCGCAGTCAGGCTTGGCAATGAACAAGTCTTGGAATCTTGCAAATTCTCATTCATGACAGCCCCTTCCACTGATAAAAAACGGAGCGCATGTAGCGTTTGGGCTCAAGCTCCGGACAAAGCCCGGAAATCGACTCGGTGGAACCGATGATTAAGCCGCCGTCTCTTGCCAGGTACCTGGCCAGGTTTCGAAACAACCGGATTTTATCCGCCTCCGTGAAGTAAATGGCCACATTGCGACAGAAGATAATGTCAAAAGGGCTGGGAAAGGAGAACGGCTCCAACAGGTTCATGGTGCGGAAGGTGGCCAGCGAGCGAATCTCATCGCGAACCTTCCATCGATCACCGGATACCATGAAATGCCGTGCAAGTGTCTCCGGCGGCAAGCCGCGCTCGAGTTCCAGGCGGCTGTATTCGCCGTAGCTTGCCTGGGCAACAACCTTGTTGGAAATGTCGGTGCCTAGAATGCGAATGTCGTATCGCGACAGATCTCCTAGTAGTTCCTTGAGCATGATTGCCGTGCTATAAGCCTCCTGCCCGGTAGAACAGGCGGCGCTCCAAATGCGAATCGGGATCCGCCCGCCATTCCCGTTACGCCGGTCGATGAGATCGGGAATCAGCTTATGCCGCAGGAGTTCAAAGGGGGAGGTGTCGCGGAAAAATGAGGTCTCGTTGGTGGTAATGGCTTCAATGATCTTGCTGCGAAGTTTACTGCTGGCGTCAGACCGCACCTTATAGAAAAGTTCGGAAAAAGTGGATGCGCCTGCTTCGGGAAGCAGAAAACCCAGGCGCGTCTCCACCAGATAGCCTTTGGATTCGTCCAAATGAATCCCGCATATTTCCTTGATGTAACGGGACCAGACTGGCATCTCCTCGGCTGTGATCGCAACGGTCATCCTCGGCCTCCCTTGACGACGGAAACGATCCGGCTGGCGATGGATGCCAAGGGCAGAACAGCATCTGCAACGCCCGCGTCCACCGCGGCCTTCGGCATCCCGAAAACCACGCAGCTTGCCTCGTCCTGAGCAATTACATAACACCCGTGCCGCTTGAGGAGACGCAATCCGAGCGCTCCGTCGCTACCCATCCCGGTGAGGATAACGGCCATCGCACGCCCCGGGAAATGATGGGCGGCGGAGCGAAACAGGTAGTCCACAGCTGGCCTGCAGTTGTTTTCCGGAGGGTCGTCGGTCAGTTCGAGTATTGGCCGGTACTCCGCTCCCGCCGCCAATCGCATCTGCCGGCCTCCGGGCGCGATGTAAACCGTGTTTGGTTCGGGAGATTCGCCGTGAATCGCTTCACGGACTGCCACCACACACTTGGTGGCCAGGCTATCGGCCAGTGATTTGGTAAAGATAGGCGGCATATGCTGCACAATTATGATAGGCACGCCAATATCCCGCGGAATTGCGGGCAGGAGTTGGGATAACGCGATAGGGCCGCCAGTCGATACGCCGATGAGAACCATTTCGGGCTTCGTCGGATTTGACAGGCGTTGCATGCGCGTAGCAATTCCATCGAGCGATGAGTCTGGCGGCGCTGCTTCAAAGGCGGCGATGGGCGCGGGAAGATCAGGCCGTATCGGTGAGGATTTGCCGTGCAGGATCGCGCGTATTTCAAGACGATGGGCCACAGCGCGAACGCGCGGAGCCAACTCTTGCAACAGCGCTGCGCGTCCCAGTTCAGGTGAGGCAGTCTCCGGCTTGGTGATGAAATCAAAGGCGCCCTTCTCCAGGGCTCGCAAGGTGAGGTCGCCTCCGCGCCGTGACACGGCGCTTACCACAATGACCTCAACCGCCGGCTCTCCGCTTCGCGGCAACGCGTCCAGAACTGCCAAGCCGTCCATCTCCGGCATCTCAATGTCCAGAGTGAGAAGATCGGGTTTCAGTTCCCTGACCTTCTGGATTGCGATCTTTCCGTTGGCTGCGCTTCCCACTACCTCGACCCCAGGGATCGAAGCCAGTACATCCGTAAGCAGCCGCCGGAAGAGGACTGCATCGTCGGCTACTAGAACCCTCACGTCTGTACTCCTCTCGGTAATTCGTTAGTCGTTGGACATAGGCTTTCCGCCGCTGTCATCAGCGCCGAGCACCGCGGGAAGATCCAGCAGCGCAGCCAGACGCTCGCCGCTGCGAAAGACTCCACGCACCTTCTGCATTTGCACGCCATTAAGATTCGGAGGAGCGGGCTCCAGATCACCGGCCTCCAACGAGATGGCATCCGCAACCCGGTCGACAAGCAACCCAACAGGCTCGCCCTTCCAGTCGGCGATGAGGATGCGGCTCTCCGGGCCAATGTTTACGAATCCCAAGCCCAGTCGCACGCAAAGATCGATGACGGTAATGATTTTGCCGCGTAGGTTTCGAATGCCGGCTACATAGTCCGGAGCATGACGAACCGGTGTGAGCTCACCTACCATGGCTACCTCCTGAATCAAGGTGGCGTCGAGCCCGAAGAAGCCATCGTCGTCCCCCAGTTGGAAGGTTGCGATCAGCAGGTCTTCCGCGACCTCTGGATTGGAAACACATGTTGCCATCTCTGCTCCCTCACACTCTGAAATGCGCCACTTGGGCGCCCAATTGTTCTGCTAATTTGGACAGTTCGGCGGCGCTGGCCTGCACATGCTCGCCGCCCTGACGGATGCCGGCGACCGCCTGGTTGACGCCGGCGATGTCGCGCGCAATGCTCTTCGAGACTTCCGCCGTCTGCGAGACGCGCAGATTCGCATCCCGCACCCCGCCCGAGGCCTGCGCGATGTTGCCCGCCACATCCTTGGTTACTGTCGCCTGCTCCTCAATGGCCGCGGCGATGCTGGACACGATCCCGCCAACTTCTCTGATCACTGTCGTGATCTTACCGATGTCAGTCATCGCCGAACCCGTCGAGTTCTGGATCCCTGCGATGCGCGCCTTGATGTCCTCGGTGGCCTCGGCCGTCTGTTTGGCCAATTCCTTGATCTCGTTGGCGACTACCGCAAATCCTTTGCCAGCCGTCCCCGCCCGTGCCGCTTCAATGGTCGCGTTCAGCGCCAGCAGGTTGGTCTGCGCGGAGATGTTGGTGATGGTCTCGGTCACGTGGCCGATCTCCTGAGCCGCCTGGCCCAGTTTCTGCATCTGCTCGGTGATAGTCTGCGCCTGACCGGTGGCCTGCTCGCTGATGGAGCGCGCTTTTGCGGTATTGGCGGAGATGTCGCCCACTGTGGCGCTCATCTGCTCGGTGGCGCTGGCCACGGAGGACAGGCTGCTGGAGGATTGCTCCATGCCCGCTGCGATCGACATAGTATTGGCGCTGGCCTCTTCGGCGGCCGTCCCCACCGTGTGGGCTTTTTCGGACATCGAAGCTGTCTCGGTGGTTGTCTCTTTGGAAACGGAAGAGAGTTCCGTGGCCGCGGCGGCCAGGGTCTGCACTCCGACGGCGATGCCGCCCAGCAATTTACGCAGGCTTTCGCTCATGGTTTGCATGGCTCGTGCCAGTTGGCCGACCTCGTCTTTTCTGACGAGCAGCTTTTCGGGCAGATCGGCGCCTTGCAGATCCCCATCTGCAATCGCCGTGGCGCGTGCCGTCGCGATGGCAAAGGGCCTCATCACGAGCCTGGTCATGAACAGGTATTGAGCCGAAAGGATCAGCACGGACATGAGCAGCGCGCTGCCCCAAACCATCAATTGCGTGCGCAGCAATCCCGCGAACATATTGGGCTCGGGATATGCCGCTATCAAGGTGTATCCCCATTTTTCGAAAGGCTGCGTAACGACTGTCCATCCTCCCTCGTTGGGATGTTCCAGTCTCTGATGAAGCTCCTCATCCGTGACTCTGTCCGGCTTGAAGGCCGCACTCCCGTTCGATTGCAACAGCGCAATGTAGCCGGTATCCAGGATTCTGGTCTCGCGAATGTGGCTGCCCAAGTCAGCAAGTGCCGACAAAGGAAGGCCGCAGTACCAGACACCGACGACCGCGCCCGACCTTGAACGCATGGGTTCATAGGCGGTCATGTAAGGCTTGCCAAGTATATTCACCACGCCATAGAAGGAGTGGCCTTCAAGCAAATTCGCGTAGGCGCGTCCCTTCGGGTCAAGTACGGTTCCGATTGCCCGCGTACCGTCCGGTTTGAGTACGTTCGTAGAGACACGAACGAAATCATCGCCTCGCCGCACAAATAAAGTCGCTGTGCCCCCAACCAGACTCTTTACCTGGTCCACTAGCTGGAAGTTGCCCAGTTGCGAGGTGCTGCCCAGCTTAAGATCGGGAACCGTTTGTCCGGCCATGGTCCGGACCGGACCTACTTGCGGATCGCCTAAATGTTGCCCTTCACGTATCAGTACCTTGATAGCGGCGTGAACATTTTCTGAGCTAAGCGTGTCGACGGTTTGGAGCGTATCCATCACACGCCCTGTCTGATCCGCTGCCTCGCGGCTGGCGCGTTGCTTTACTTGGGAGACCTGCGCCAGGATGATGATCATTCCGAAAATGATCGTTACGGCCAGCATGATGATAATGGTCGGTACCATAAACTTTAGCGCCAGCCGTTCCTGCACAGCGCGTCGCATGGAAAAGCCACGCGACTCTTGCGATGATGTTCTGTCCGATGAATCTAACATGATGCTCCCCTATACCCTGAATTGCGCCACTTGGGCGCCCAATTGTTCTGCCAATTTGGACAGTTCGGCCGCGCTGGCCTGCACGTGCTCGCCGCCCTGACGGATGCCGGAGACCGCCTGATTGACTCCGGCGATGTCGCGCGCAATGCTCTTCGAGACTTCCGCCGTCTGCGTAACGCGCTCGTTGGCATCGCGCACCCCGCCCGAGGCCTGCGCGATGTTGCCCGCCACATCCTTGGTTACTGTCGCCTGCTCCTCAATGGCCGCGGCGATGCTGGACACGATCCCGCCAACTTCTCTGATCACTGTCGTGATCTTACCGATGTCAGTCATCGCCGAACCCGTCGAGTTCTGGATCCCTGCGATGCGCGCCTTGATGTCCTCGGTGGCCTCGGCCGTCTGTTTGGCCAATTCCTTGATCTCGTTGGCGACTACCGCAAATCCTTTGCCAGCCGTCCCCGCCCGTGCCGCTTCAATGGTCGCGTTCAGCGCCAGCAGGTTGGTCTGCGCGGAGATGTTGGTGATGGTCTCGGTCACGTGGCCGATCTCCTGAGCCGCCTGGCCCAGTTTCTGCATCTGCTCGGTGATAGTCTGCGCCTGACCGGTGGCCTGCTCGCTGATGGAGCGCGCTTTTGCGGTATTGGCGGAGATGTCGCCCACTGTGGCGCTCATCTGCTCGGTGGCGCTGGCCACGGAGGACAGGCTGCTGGAGGATTGCTCCATGCCCGCTGCGATCGACATAGTATTGGCGCTGGCCTCTTCAGCCGCCGCCGCCACAGTATGGGCTTTGTCGGACATGGACGCCGTCCCGGAGGCTGTTTCTTTAGAAACAGAGGAGAGTTCCGTGGCCGCGGCGGCCAGCGTCTGCACTCCGACGGCGATGCCGCCCAGCAGTTTACGCAGGCTTTCGCTCATGGTTTGCATGGCCCGCGCAAGATCACCCAACTCGTCTTCTCTGCCGCACATGGCCTCGGGTACGTTTTGACTGACGTCTCCCCCGCTAATGCGTTGCAGAACTTCGACCCCAAGCATGATAGGGGTAGTGATGCTGCGGGTGACCATGGTCGCGAAGATCACTGTCAATACGGCTGATGTCAACAGCATAATGGCTAGCAGCCAATACACTCTCATTTGGAGCTGTTCCATGGTGCGCTGTGTCTCTTTGACTTTCAGCTCCTGCCAAACGCAGTAGTCAGCCATCGCCTGAAAGATCCCTTGTCCTTTGACGGCGCCTTCACCGCTAAACTCGGCGATGGCCTTCGCGTTGTCCCCTTTCATCGCCAGATCGACTACTCTCAAGTTGAGGTCACGAGCGTTTGTTACAGCATCGTGAATTTTGGCCATCTGCTCCTTGCCGTTATCCGGCTTGCCTTCATCCTTCAATAGCGCCAGCTTCGCCGCGTAGGTGGCTCTCGATTTCTCCAATGCGGCCTTGAATTCCTGCCGGGCCGCCGGATCTTTCGTTGTTACGACATGCCAGATATCGAGATACAGGTTGGCAATATCGACAGACGCATCTTTGATAACGAGCATCCTGTTGGATTGCTCTCGCAAATCGTCCGAGGCATGTTTCATCGAAGCAAGCCCCCAATACGCCATTGCACCGATTCCAATGGTTAGCACCAGGCAAATACCAAAGCCCAAGGCCAGGCGCTTGCCCACTCTCATATTTGCCAAGTTGATCATCGTTTTCTCCCTTTCATGTTGAACTGCATTTCCCGTTGTCCATGCCTTTCTGTCCAGTTCGTGCGTTTAGACTCGAAAAGCAAATTTCACTTCCAGTTGACTCGCCGTTTCGGCAATCATCGAGCAGTGCGGCGAGCCGGCAAGCGATCAAGCTGCCGCTTGACTTCCGGCGGCCAGTGAATGTGAACCAGCTTCACCCAAATACTCCTTCAGTTTTTCCAGCAGCCGATCGCGGTCAAGTTTCGTCTGGTAGTCGTCGATGCCCGCGGCATTGCCACGGGCGATATCGTCGTCGCCGGCCAGCGAGGTGAGCGCAATGATCGGCAGGCGCGCTGTGCGTTGATCAGCACGGATACGCCGCGCCAACCCCAGCCCATCCAGGCGCGGCATCTCGATGTCCGTCACCACGGCTCGCACCTTATCAAGATTTTTGAGCAGCAGTTCCCAGGCGGCTTCACCGTCAGGCGCCGCCAGCACGGGATAGCCGTCTTCTTCGAGGAAGCGCTTGACCTGCGTTCGGAAGAAATCGGAATCCTCCGCCAGCAGCACCGCGGTATCCTGTGCGTTCGCCGAGCGCGGCTGCGCAACCGATTGCTGCGCGACCCATTCAGGAAAGGCGGCGTCCACCAACTCGTACAAGTCGACGATTAGCGTAGTGCGATCGGCAATGATGGTGGACCCGGCCACGCCTTTTTGGCGATGGGTTGTCTGATCGATCTGGGCGCGGGTTTCAATCACATCCACGGGCATGGCTCCCAGCAAGCCAACCTCGTGGCCGCGGATGTTGGCAATCATGACCGCCAGTTCCTTGCAATCGCCGATAGGCTCAACCTGAGCCGCGTCGGAGAGCGTGACCAGCGGCAGCAGCCCGCTGTGATATTGCATGGTGCGCCGGCCGCCGACCTTTTCCACCTGCTGGGGCGTGATGTGCTCGATACGCGTTACCGTATCCAGCGGAATGGCGCAGAGTACGTTCGGGGCATTATGGAATAAGACAAGCGAGTGGCTGTCGGAGAATTGTTCCTGAAGATCATTTAAGTTCTGCTCACGGCCGCGGGTCATCTGGGCAACCGCATCCAGATTCGCCTTGGCCCCCAGCCCGGCAATGTCTACGATCAGAGCAACAGAGCCGTCGCCCAGGATAGTCGCTCCGGCATACTCCTCCAAACCTTTGAGGTGAGAGCCCAATGGCTTGACTACAATCTCCTCGGTATCGTGAAAGCTGCCCACCACCAGACCATAGGTCTGCGAACCTGTGGTAACCACCACGATCTCCAAGGCGCCACCGATTTGCCGCCGGTCACCGGGTTTACGGGCAGGCACTGGCTTGGCGGGTGGCTTCTCAGGCTGTTGTTCGCCGGGAGCCGGAATGCGCAGCGAGCGCCGGTCAGCTAGCCGGGTGCGGCGATCGACCTCGCTTTGGCCGGCCTGCGGAGCGAGATATGTGGGCACCACTTCCAGTAAGTCGGCAAAACGAACCAGCGGGATGAGCCGGTCCCGCAGCAGCAGAACCTCGGCGTCTCCCACGATTTCAATACGCGTCTTAGCTTGGCCGGGCAACACGTGGCGCATCTCCTCCACGTTGATCTGCGGAATGGCGAATCGCTCGCCCTCGACGGAGACAATCAAAGACGGGATGATGGCCAAGGTAAGTGGCAGCTTGATGCGAAAGGTTGTGCCCTTGCCGAGCACGGAAATGATCTCCACTTTGCCGCCTAGACGGTCAAGGTTGGTCTTGACCACGTCCATGCCAACTCCGCGTCCCGAGATATCGCTTACTTGTGTGTTGGTGGACAAGCCGGGAAGAAAGATCAATGCGGTCTTGTCCTTGGCTGACATCGCATCCAGCTTCTCGGCCGTCATCAGTCCTTTGGCCAAGGCCACCTTGGCGATGCGATCCGGGTCGATGCCCTTGCCATCATCGATGATCTCGACTACCACCTGGCCGGCTTCGTGCCGGGCATCGATGGTGACTTGAGCCTGGCGGTTCTTGCCGGCCTTGACTCGATCTTCAGGGAGCTCGACGCCATGATCTACCGCATTGCGCACCATGTGCGTCAGAGGGTCGGAGAGGGATTCGAGCAAGCTCCTGTCCAAAGCCACGTCCTTGCCGCGAACGTCCAACAGGATGTCCTTGTGCAGGGAGGCTGCCAGATCGCGCACCAGCCGTGGAAATTTCCCAAATATATTGCCAATGGGCTGAAGCCGGGTCTGCATGACCACATCCTGCAACTCGGAGGTGATCTGGTTAATGCGCTGATCGGCGGCCTTCAAGGCGCGAGCATTATTCTGCGCGATGGAGGCGCGTAACTGGTTGCGTCCCAGCACCAGCTCGCCTGCCAGATTCATCAGCATCTCCAGGGTCGCGACGTTGACGCGGATGCTGTCCTCCACCACCGGCACAGGCGCAGTGGAAGCTGAACCGGCAACGGGTTTGGTGGCCGCGATATTCGGGGCTGGAGGCTCTGCCGATACAACCGGCGCCGGCGAGAAGGTGGGCGCCGCCTTGGGATGAGCCTCGAGAACCTCAATCTTTATTGGCGGCGGAGCCGGGATCGGAAACGGCGGCGCTACAGTCTTCTCGATGGGCGCCTTTAGCGCTTTCATATCCGGCCCGGAGAGCAGTTGGACCTTGTCCCAGTTATCGGGAAACATTGGAGCTATATTCTCGGGCTTGAACTCCGAGGCCAGAATCAACCGCACCGGCAATTGTTTTCCGATCGGATCATCCAGCGTGCCGGCGGCCTCGAAGTTGACATCGCACTCCAGGATGTCGCCGTAAAGGGAGAGAGTGCGGAAGACTTCAAGCACGTTGCGGCCGCGTCGCTCGATATCGTGGATCAGATCGTATTCGACGCAGTAAACGTAACGGCCGGACTCTTGCACGCGTTCGTAATCGAACTTGGACAACACCACCGGCGATCCGCCTGCCGGATTGAGGGAGACTGTCTGGGTTAGGGATGCCTTCTGCTCCTGGGGTAAATAAGACGATGCCAGGCCGGTAAGATTCACCACTAGTTCATCGATGTCCGCGTTGGGGCTTTCCGCGGGACAGTTAATCATCTCGCGCAGTTTGTCGAAGGCCGCCAATAGAAGGTTGGTGATCTCGGCATTGGGGGCCATCTTCTTCGACCGGATCATATCCAGCACGGTCTCGGCCCGGTGCGCCAATTCTTTGACCTTGTTCAAGCCGAAGTAGCCACTGGCGCCCTTGATGGAATGAGCTGCTCGGAAGACCTTATTCACCAGTTCCAGATCGATGTTCGCCCCGCCCTCTTCGATAGCCAGCAAATCAGCTTCGATGGTGGTGAGATGTTCACGCGATTCATTGATAAATTCACCCAGCAGCTCGTCGTCCAGATTGACATCCATATCCGCATCCATGAAGACTCTCCTATTCCACTCTTGCGCTAACGTTGAGGCGTGCCGTCAAACGCATACTTTGCAGCAGACGGAAGATATCGGGGCAGACGTTCGTCACCCGAACCTTGCCCCCGTTGGGCGTCAGGCTATTGGCCGAGGCAATCAGCAGGCCCATGCCGCTGGAGTCCAGCATCACGGTACTTGCCAGGTCGAAGACCACTTCCCGCACCCCTTTGCCCAACTTCTCTTTGAGATCTGCCTGCAGCCCCGCCACCAGGACCGCGGTCAAATCTCCTGCCATCTTCACCGTGCATTGCTGGTTATTCTCTTCAATAACGTAAGCAGCCATCGTGCCATCATCCTTTCCTGTTCGGTTTGACTTGCTGATCCAAAGCGTGATTTGATTCCCGCGGCGATTGAACCGGACGCGTTCGGCATACAACGCGTATATTGGCAAACCGCGGCCGGAGGAGGCGGTTGTGCCCGATCGGTTTTGATTCGCCTTGCGCCAGTCAAATCCCGGGCCTTGGTCGGTGACCTGCAAGCGGATCCACTCCCGTCCGATCCACAGGCGGAATAATACTGATTTATCGGCAGCGTTGCGATTTCCATGAATCACGGCGTTGTTCAAGCTCTCCCTCGCTAATAACTCAGCCGGGAAGCAAGCTCGGGAAAGACCTTTCTTTTGAAGCAGGTCTCGGACCTTGATGCACAGCGTTTCCGCTTCAGCCATGCGCGAAGGGATCGTTTGACTGAGAGAGAGGCCAGTCTGTTTCTTGGGAGACTTCATCGTTCCACCCCCATAAGCAACGTATCGTCCGCCGGGCTAAGGCCGGCCATCACATCGTCCACCACCGCGGGGACAAGATCCCGTAGCGGCAACCCCCGTCGTGAGAAGAGCGCGCTGGCCAGACGCAGCAGACCCTCTTCATACAAGCCGCCGGTTTCGATCAAGCCGTCGGTATAGAAGAAGATTCGATTCTCCGGCTTCAGGGTCAGCTCCGTGACGCCGAAGACCGCGTCAGGGAAGGCGCCCACGACATCGCCTTCCTGCCGCAATATGACCGCCTCGTCTCCATTGGCGTGAATTACGATGGCCGGCGGGTGACCGGCGTTCACCAGGGACAGGCGGCCCGTTTGATGGTAGAGCCGGGCGTAGACAAGGGTGAAGAAAGCTCCGGAAGGAAGAATGCGGTAAAGAGAACTGTTGATGGCGCGCACGATCTCCTCCGGGCTGTGCAGCGGGCCTGCGTATTCGGCGGCCAGCGCCTTCAGAGACGCCGTCCATAGAGAGGCCGCCAGGTCGTGTCCGCTGGCGTCCGCCACCAAATAGTCCACGACGCCTTGGCCTGTTGGGATCACATCGTAGAAGTCTCCGCCCGCGGTAAGCACCTGGCGGATGGAAACCTGGAAACGCGCATCCGGAAACTCCTCCGAGCGAGGCATGAGATTCTGCTGTGCGCTGGCCAGATGCTGGACGCGTTCGGCTTGGAGTTCGGCGAGCCGTTCATAAGCCCGTTTCAGCCTCAGATGAGTGCGCACCCGCGCAACCACCTCCGCCCCAACGATCGGCTTGGTGATGTAGTCCACACCGCCAATCTCAAATCCCTGCACCTTCGTGGAGGTGTCCTCGTTGGCGGAGATGAACAAAATAGGGGTTGTGAAAGCCGAGGCTTTCGCATTCAGCGTGCGGCAGATATCGAAACCGGAGCCATCCGGCAGGTTGACGTCCAACAGAATCAGGTCGGGGCGCTGCTCGCTGATTCCTTGCAAGGCTCCGGCGACGGTTCCAGCGCTGGCCGTCCGGAAACCGGCACGTCTCAAGAATCCGTCGATCGTGCGAATGATGTTGGAATCATCATCGACGACATATACCAATGGCGATAGATTCTGTCCTGGCATTCAAGTTCTCCCATTCCCCAGGAGCGACTCTCTTGCAATCCGTGCCCCGTGCGTTCGGGCCGATCGTTTGTGCAACGCAAACCCTGTCTTTCTCATCGGCGTTCTTCCTCCCGTCATTTGTGATTTTTCGCCTACTAACCTTCGGCGTTTCGACGGCGTCCCGAATTGAAATCCGCAGATGACTAGAGACAGCCTCGAAAACTCAAGTCATCGGCTTCTCTGGAATTCGCCGGTAATGCGGCGTTACGGACAGTCTCTATGCGCCCCGGATACTGGTTGCGGAGCGCGGCAATGACCTCCATAGGCGTTGTCTGCTGGGAGGGGAGATAGAGCGGCTTCAGATCAATGCCTCCCGATCTTCACTCATATGCGAAGACAATAGCGAACTACGCCTGCTTGTGCGAATGGCGGTTGAACAACTTCTCTGACGTGTCCCTTTTCGGGACAGCACCACGCTCTTCGCTCCAAATATGACCCACGGCAAGATATCTACTTTTCTTTACTGTTGATTCCTTTGCTGCGCGACGAAAATCAGAGAATCGGTGTGCAGGTTCTGCGTGATGGTTCCAGATGAAAGTGACTCTGGCCATGTTCTGCGCACAGCCAGTGGCCAAACGGAACAAAGATGACGCCGCCAGTGCGGAGATTGAAAGTGAGGTTTTATGCGGAAATTGAAGATATGGCTATCATGTCTGACCGTCCTGGCCATCGCGGTCGTGCCCGTAATTGCGCAAAACAACCATGCCGGAAGTACCAATGAAAATGCACCCGCCACAAGCTCGCTGAGTGTCACGACGCTGGTCGATGCGCTCGCGAAGAAAGGAGTGCTCACCCCTTCCGAGGTCAACGCTATACGCGATGCAGCTCCTGAAGCCAAGCTTCAACTTCTGGTTGAAACCCTCACTCGCAAGGGTGTGTTGACCACAGCAGACCTGTCCGCGGCTCCGGCTGCCAGACCCGCACCCGCGCTTGCGCCGCAAGCTGTCCCTGTGCCGCAAGTTGCCCCTACGCCACAACTCGTCGCGGAAGTGAAACCCGCAGCGCAGCCCGTGGTTGCGGCGATTGTTCCCCTGCGTGTGCTGGCTTTGGACCCTCCCAAATCCGGTGGTTTAGTCGGTCTTAAGGCGGGCCAGGTGACGTTCACGCCCTACGGTTTCATCAAAGGAACCGCGGAGCAGGACAGCAGTTCGCCCAATGGCGACGACTTTCCCATTCCCGCCGGTCTGATGTTGCTGCCGGGCAGTAACACGGGCCCCAACGCCGATCCCGAGTTCCACATGAAGGCGCGTCAAAGCCGTATCGGAATCAGTCTCGAGTGGCCTACACTTTCTCAAAAGCTGGTCCTCACAGGCCGTATCGAGGCGGACTTTGAGGGCAACTTCAATGAATCCGATAACGCCGACGTTACCTCCATTCGCAATCCCAACCTGCGCCTGCGTTTGGCTTACGCGCGCGTTGATTACCGCGCCTCGGACAAAACCAGTTACTTCTTTGTTGGTGGACAGGACTGGACGCTCTTCGGTTCCAAAGCGCTGCCCAACCTTCTCGACACCACCTGGAACGCCGCTGACTACGGCGCAATATACAACCGCTCACCTCAGTTCCGTTTCGGGGTGGTTCAGAAGCTGGGCGACTCTGCGCGCAATTTCAAGCTCTCGCCGGAGTTTGCCATCATGATGCCGAGTTCGGGTCAGGTGGAAAAGCTTACCTTCTGCACTCTGGCAGGTCTCGATTGTCCTCCTGCCGTTTCTTCGACCGCCGGCTTCTTGAGTCAGGTTGGCGAGGCCGAGCGTCAAGGCGCCGACTCCGACCGTCCTGAGCTTAATGCCGGATTGACGTTGCAGTTCCAACTCGACAAGGCTTCGGCAGTTGCTCCCGCTCAGATCTTCTGGACCGGAATGTACGGGCGCCGCTCGTCCGTAGTTACCAATACTGCCGAAGATCTTATCGGTGACGAATATCCGGCCGCGTTAGTCGCGGGTACACCGTTGGCCAAGGGCTATACCGCTGGCAGCGCCATGTACGGCAACCAATTTGCCGCGCAATTGCCCACCCGCTGGTTTACTTTGGTTGTGAGCGGCTATCGGGGCGCTGACCTGCGCCAGGTGCTGGGCGGCCAACTCACAACCAACTACACCAATACACTTGGCCTATATCCTATTCCCCTGGTGAACGCAAACGATGGAACTCCCACGCCCTTCTTCCTGGGCACGGGCATTGATAACGTTGCGGGCACTCTCTCCGGCTTTGCATTGCTGGGTTGCAATGTCAATCCAGGAAGTGGAAACTGCTCCGCGGCTCATGTTGCGGTCGCTCCCGAGCACGGCGTGCGCGCCTATGGCGGATTCGTCGAGCTTGGTTTGCCGCTTTCACGCTGGTTCAACGCCAATCCCAAGGGCTACAACGCGGGATGGCAGCTCTATCTTCACGCCGGCAAGGATCAACTTGTGCATCGTGATGCCGCCATGCAGCTCGGGTTACTCGACGGAGCCGGCCCCAACCAGATTGGCCAGGGGCTCGGTATCCCCATGATCGGAAGCAAATTTATCGGGGCGACCGTGTACTACAAGATCAACCAGTGGTGCACGTTTGGGTTGGAACCAACACACTACAGCTCGCGCGCCATACCCGAGCTGGGCAACTTTTGGACCATTGCGGCAAAGCCGTCCCGCATCTGGCAGGACCAGCGGGTGGAATTTGGGCCGGTCTTTACGTTCTAGCACCGTGGCCTGCAATCTTGTGCTACACGACGGATTGCAGGCCGCAGAAAACGGTTTTAGCTTTGTTGATATCCTTGGTGCTTGATGGTTCCGACGGGCTGAACCAGATGTAGCGGAAGCTGCTCTAGTATTTCGTGGTAACGCAAGATACCGTCTAAACTGTATATATTCTGTTGGATTGAAACGATCTCGATTGCACACACGTGTATATGACGGCATGGTACGAACGGTTTTTCGAATCAGCACATGATCTCAATTCACAAAAGCTAGATGAGAATATTGCGCCACAACAGGCACCGTGCTTTCGCGCCGATTGAAGGACTGTAAAAGACTTTTATAAATATCCCACTCTAGCCGTAAAAACAAATAGGTATATTCTCTATAAGCTGTGCAGATAACAGACATTCTGAAAAGCCTGAATAGATAAGGTGTGCCCCGCGTCTTAAAGGGCTTCTTTCACAGATGCTAAAGAGCTGATTCCGATGATTGGCTACTGTCCGATATCGAACACCGCAGCGCTGGAAGCGGTCACTTCAATCGCCGCCCTGTCCACACAATTTCGCCGAAGTGCTTTGTTTTCAATGCACCTGTAGTTGATTTCTTTGGCACGGCAAGTGCTGTATCCAAGGTGTATGGATATAGCACGCCCAGACTTATTGCAAAAGAGGAAGCGCCGCTTTGTGGCGTATGCAGCTGCCGCGGTTGTCGTGTTGGCTTTGGGACTGATAGCCGTGTACCGGCTTAAACCGGCCGCGCCCACCGTGGACCGCTCCACTATTTGGCCAGACACGGTCAAACGCGGGCCCATGATCCGCCAGGTGCGCGGCTCGACTGGATCTCTGGTGCCACGTGAGGACAGCATCGAGCTCATCCCCGCGCAAACCGATGCGACCGTCGTTCGTATACGCGTCTTGCCCGGCACCAAGGTTACCCCGGATACCATTTTGATGGACCTGGCCGATCCTCAACTTCAGCAGGAACTTCTCAACGCTCAATTGGCGCTAAAAGCCGCACAGGCCGACTATAAGAGCCTTCAAGCCACGCTGCAAAGCACGCTGATGGACAAGAAGACCGCTGCTGCGCAGGTGAACTCCGACTATACCCAGGACCAGTTGCAGGCGCAGACCGACAAGGCGCTCTTCGATCTCGGAGTGATCTCAGGCATTGCCTATAACAAGTCCAAGAACACGGCGGATCAGCTGACTACCCAGCACAAGCTGAGTCAGGAGCAGCTCGAAGTGAACCAGAAAGCTATCGAAATTCAGCTTGCTTCGGCACAGACCAAGATCGACCAGGCAAAGGCTCTGCTCGATCTCTATCAGAAACAGGCGCACGCGCTTGAGGTCAGGGCCGGAATCACCGGCGTGCTGGCGCCGCTTGCTACTCCGCTGCAGGTAGGCCAGCACGTGACCGCGGGAACCTCGGTGGCCGAGGTGATTCAGCTTGACAAGCTCAAGGCCGCGCTCCAGATCGCAGAAACCCAGGCGCGCGACATCCAGATAGGCCAACCCGCCTCCATTGACACGCACAACGGCGTTATTCCCGGTCACGTTACCAGAATCGACCCTTCCGTGGTGAACGGAACGCGCACGGTTGACGTAGCACTGGATGGGCCGCTGCCTCCCGGCGCGGTGCCGCAGTTGAGCGTAGACGGGACGATTGATTTGGAGCGCATGACGGATGTTCTGTATGTGGGCCGGCCGGCGCTAGGCAACGAAAATTCGACGCTGAGTTTGTTTAAGATCGACCCCGACGGCAAGGGCGCTACGCGCGTGCCGGTGAAGGTGGGCCGCGCCTCGGTGAACAGTATTCAGGTGATCGAAGGCTTAAAGGAAGGCGACACGGTGATTCTTTCCGATATGTCGCGCTGGGATAACGTAGACCGCATCCGGCTGGAGTGAGTGCTGCGCGGACGGCGAGAGGCGCTTCGCGCGCGGACTTTGAAAATCAGAAACTGAAAGTTAACAACACGAGGGGGATTAAATGGCATCGAATGGCAAGCTGATAGAAATTGAAGACCTGACCAAGATCTTCTACACCGACGAAGTGGAGACACACGCGCTCTCCGGCATTCACCTGACCATCTCGCGCGGCGAGTATGTAGCCATGTCCGGTCCTTCGGGATGCGGCAAATCCACGCTACTCTCGATATTGGGCCTGCTCGATACGCCCACGGCCGGCAGGTACCTGCTCAACGGCAATCCGGTGGAAAACCTGAGCTTTGGCGACCGTTCGCGAATCCGCAACCAAGAGATCGGCTTCATCTTTCAGAGCTTCAATCTGATCGGCGATCTGACGGTCGAGGAAAATGTTGAGTTGCCGCTGACATATCGCGCCGGAATGCCTTCGGCGGAGCGCAAGAAGCGCGTGAAGGAAGCGCTGGAACGAGTGAATATGGCACACCGCATGAGGCATTATCCAGCGCAACTGTCGGGCGGCCAACAGCAGCGTGTAGCCGTGGCGCGCGCGCTGGCTGGTGCGCCGTCTATCCTTCTGGCCGACGAACCCACCGGCAACCTCGACTCGAAGAACGGCGAGGCAGTGATGCATCTGCTCGCCGATCTGCATCGCGAGGGCTCGACTATCTGCATGGTGACGCACGATCCGCGTTTCGCCCGCCACGCCCAGCGCGAAGTCCATCTCTTCGACGGCAAGGTGGTCTCGGAGTCTGAGCTGAAAAAGCTCGAAGAGGAAGTGGAGGCGTAGCTATGCTGCTTCAGGACATTCGTTACGCGTTGCGCCAATTGCGCAAATCGCCGGGATTTACGCTGACCGCCGTGTTGACGCTGGCGCTGGGTATCGGCGCGCTGACCACAGTAGCCACCTGGACGAACGCCGTGCTGTTCAGTCCCTGGCCGCACGTCGAGGCGCCGCGCCAGCTCCGGTTCGTTTCCGCCACCGTGCTTGGCAGTCAGGGATACTCTGTGCACTACGACCAATATGACTTTGTGCGCGGCCAGGGACGATCCTGGGAAGGCACTGCGGCGTTCGCATGGGGTAAGGCAAATCTGACCACGCCGGATGCGCCTCCGCAGGCCATCCCGGTGGGCATGGTTTCGGCCAGCTATTTTTCGCTCCTTGGACTCAGGCCGCAAGCCGGCCGTTTCTTCAATCCACATGCCAACGATCGCGCCTTCGGCGCCAACAACGAAGTAGTTCTTTCCGACCAGTTGTGGCGGATGCAATTCGGCGCCAATCCGGCCATCGTTGGCCGTACTATTGAAATCAATCGCCGCGCTTTCACAGTCATCGGTGTAGCGCCGCGTGATTTCTCGGGAATCTTCGGCGGCATGGAAGAAAATGCGTGGCTTCCTCTCTCCAGCCTTGGCGATCTCTCCGCCGACTCCGGTCCCGATCCGCTGAAGCACTTCGGCCTGCAGGTGGCAGTCCGCATGCGCCCCGGAATCTCTGACGCGACTGCTGCCGCGGAACTGCACACTCTGGCGCACAGCTTCTCCCTACTCCAGAACGACAAAACTTACAGCGGCTGGGACCTGAACCTAAACGACTCGGCTCACTTCGAGCGCGGGATGTTCTCCATGGTCGGCGAGATGCTTCCCATATTGGCGGTCGCCTCCGTGTTGCTGATGATTCTGGTGTGCATGAACATCGCATCGCTGTTGGCCCAGAACGCCGCGCGCCGCCAGCGCGAAGTCGCCATTCGCACCGCGCTCGGCGCTTCGCCCAAGCGCATTGCCGCGCAGATATTTCTCGAAACCGGTCTGCTCGCAATGCTGGGCGGCATGTGCGGATGGGGCATGAGCGTGTTGATGTCGCGCTCCCTCTACCTGCTGTTGGCGAGCTTCGGCCCCGCACTGGCTTTCAATCTGCGCACCGATTTGCGCATTGTCCTGTTCATCGTCGCCATCGTTCTTGCCGTGACGCTGGTGTGCGGAATGCTTCCCCTGCGCCAGTCCCTGCGCTCTTCGCAACGCGAGGCACTACATCGCGGCAGCAACTCGGTCACCGGCGTTTCGGGCCGGCGTCTCGGACGACGTATTCTGCTCGGGCTGCAACTGGCCATCTGCTTTGTCGTGCTGGTGTGTAGCGGCTTGCTGACGCGCACCGCCCTAAATGTTTTCAATCGTGATCCTGGTTTCAACCGCGCCAACTGCATTACCGCCGAAGTTGACTTCGCGCGTTCAGGCTACAAAGGAGAGCAGGCGCAAGCGTTCCGCGGCGCTCTTCTGGATCGGCTGCGTGTCTTGCCCGGAGTAACTGGCGCGACGTTCACCTCGCATCTGCCTATGGGCGACAACGGCTCGGGCAATACGCAAGAGTTCGGCGTTCCCGGCTACGTGCCCGGCAAGAACGAAGACATGGAAGTCGTGACGGACTTCGAGGGTCCCGACTTCTTCCGCACCATGGGCATCGCCATCGACCGCGGTCGCGACTTCAGCACCAGCGACACCACCGAATCCGCCCCGGTGGCCATCGTCAACGAGGCCATGGCGCGGCACTACTGGCCCAACGGCGACGCAATCGGCCATAGCATTGAGTTCCGCAAGAAGGCATGGCAGGTGGTGGGCGTGGTTCCCAACTACGCGTATCACAATCCGCAAGACACTGACCCTTTCCCCGTTCTCTATATGCCCATAACGCAGACGGGGTTTGCCAGCTACACCATCTTCGCGGTCCGCACCCGCAACGATGCCGGCGCCCTGGAGCAGCAACTGCGCCAGGCGGTATCGAGCCTCGATGGCGCTTTGCCGGTTGAGAACGTGCGCACGCTTGAGGATGTCACCAGCATGATGTACCTGTTTTCGCGTATTCCGGCGGAACTGCTTGGCGTGTACGCGTTGTCGAGCCTTTTTGTCGCCATGATGGGGCTTTACGCGGTAATTGCATTTACCGTGGTTGAGCGCCACCGCGAGTTCGGCCTGCGCATGGCGCTCGGATCAACACGAGCGGCCATCTTCCGCCTGGTGCTGGCCGGCAACGCTTCCATTGCCGCCATCGGACTGGTCATCGGCGGTGCAGCTTCCATAGCGGCAGTGCGCCTGCTGCGTTCCATGCTATTCGGCGTAGCTCCATTCGACCCTGTGAGTTTTGTCGCCGCGGCGGTTGCTTTGTTGCTTGCGCTTTTTGCTTCAGGCTTTATTCCCGCCCGCCGCGCTGCATCCATCGAACCCATGCAAGCCCTGCGCTCCGAATAAAGAGCGCCTTTGAGGTGAATGAATGATGAACTCGTTGCTTCAGGACATTCGCTATGCATTGCGCCAGTTGCGCAAGTCGCCGGGATTCACTCTGACGGTGGTGTTGACACTGGCGCTGGGCATTGGCGCGAACGCCACCATCTTCTCCATGGTCAGTCGTTTCATCCTGCGCCCTGCGCCAATGGGAGATCCCAAGACCTTGCTGTCGATTTCCACCACCCACGATGGGGATCAATGCTGCAACATCTTCGCCTTTCCGGTCTATAACGATATCCGCGATCAGGCCAAATCATTTTCCGGCGTAGCTGCTTACTATGCGTTGATGCCGGCCTCAATTGGCGGCGGCGGAGAGCCGGAGCGTGTGTGGGGTCAGGGGGTTACAAGCAATTTTTTTGAAGTGACCGAACTCCCCATGGTGCTGGGGCGCGGCTTCATTAGCGGCCAGGAGGATGCGCCCGAGGTTGTGCTGGGAGCCGGCCTGTGGCAACGCAGATTCAACGCCGACAGAGGTATCATCGGCAAGCCTGTGATCCTTTCAGGACGGACCTTCACGGTGGTCGGAGTGGTAACACCGGCATTCCACAGCGTTGACCAACTCCTCGGCACTGAATTCTGGGTGCCGCTCGGCAATACGCGCCAACTGGCGGCCACCGCTCCTCCGCAGGATTCCCGCGATGCCCATTGGCTGGCGGTGGTGGGCAGGCTAAGGCCGGGCGTGACGCGCGCGCAAGCTGCAGCGGAGTTGAATACACTTGCCGAACGCTTTGCTCTCAGTAATCCCAAGACCGACCAGGGAAACCGATTCTCGATCGATCAGGCTGGCTCACTGCCGCCCAGTCAACGGACCGGAGTGGTCATCTTCCTGGCCGCGCTGTCGGTGGTGGTGCTCCTGGTGCTGGCTATCGCCGGCACCAATGTGACCAACCTGCTGTTTGTGCGGGCTGCCGCCAGAGAGCGCGACATGGCGATACGCCTGGCTTTGGGAGCCAGCCGCGGCCAACTGCTGCGTCAACGGCTCATAGAAAGCGTCTTGCTGGGCCTGGGCGGCGGCGTACTCGGCGTCGTTCTATCGCTTTGGGCTACGCGATCACTTTCAACGCTTCATCTGCCCGCGCCAGTTCCTATCGATATGCGTATTGACGTGGACTGGCGTGTACTGTTCTTCGCCTTCACACTGAGCGTGATAAGCGGGCTGATGTTGGGGCTGGCTCCGGCATGGACTGCGTCGCGCGCGCAGCAGATTAACGCACTCAAGGGCGAAGATGCGTTGGCCCGTCCGGGCCGCCGCATCAGCCTGCGCAATCTCCTCGTAGTCGCGCAGATCGCCATGTCTGTAGTTCTGCTCTGTATCACCGGACTCTTTCTTCGCAGCCTTCAGAGTGCATCTAGCATCGACATCGGCTTCCGCCCGGAACATCTGCTCACAATGTCCGTCGACCCACGGGTACACGGCTACACGCCGGAACGCACTATCGCGTTTCTGACGCAGATGCAGCAGCGCGTTGCGGCTTTGCCTGGCGTTGTCTCTGTAACCTCTACGGATGTGCTTCCGTTATCGGGAGGCGACCGCAGCGACAGCTTTCACGCCGAAGGAGGGTCTGATCAGAGCAAGTCCGATACCAACGCCGAACTCTTCATGGTGGCGCCAGGCTACTTTGAGACCATGGGCATTCCGCGCATTTCCGGAGGCGATTTCAGCGGTGAAGTCGCAACTGGCCAAAAGGTCGCAATCGTCAATAACGCATTTGTCGAACGGGTCTTTGGCGGCGCAAACCCCATCGGGCGGCATGTCAGCGGAGGCGGAAGTACCTACGAAATTATCGGCGTAACCGGCAATGTCAAATCGCGCACGCTGGGCGAGGAGGTGCGCCCGGTACTCTATCGCTCGCTTGCTCAGAGCATCGCAAGCGATCCATCCCTGATGGGCTATTCGCTGGTGGTACGCACGGCGGGAAATCCATCCACGCTCAAAGAGGCGGTGCGGCGGCAGATTCACGCGCTCGATCCAACCATGGCCATCTTCAACGAAGAGACTATGGAGGAGCACGTCCGGACTGCGTTCTTTTTGCCCCGTCTCGCGGTCACGCTTTTTGGAACATTCGGATGCATCGGGCTGGTGCTGGCGGTGGTGGGACTTTACGGCGTGATGAGTTACACGGTGAGCCGGCGCACGCGCGAGATCGGCATTCGCATGGCATTGGGCGCGCAACCGGGCAGGGTCGAACGCCTCATCCTGCGCCAGGGCTTGGTGTTGACGCTCATATCGATTGCCCTCGGCTGGCCAGCTGCATGGTTGCTATCCAAACTCGCTTCCAGCTTCCTCTATGGAATTCAACCCCACGATGCACTCACCTTCACGATAGTCCCGCCGTTGCTCGCCGCCATTGCACTCGCGGCTTGCTGGATTCCCGCGCGTCGCGCGGCATCTGTTGAGCCCATGCAGGCGTTGCGCGCCGAATAACACGCCTCCATTTCTAAAAGGAGATCGAACAATGAACACGCTGCTTCAGGACATTCGCTATGCGCTGCGCCAGTTGCGCAAATCGCCGGGCTTCACCCTGACCGTGATCGTTACGCTGGCGCTAGGCATCGGCGCCAACGCGGCGGTCTTTACGCTTTTCGATCAGGTGCTGCTGCGTATGTTACCGGTGGAGCGGCCCAGGGAGCTGGTGCGCTTCGAGTGGAGCGGAGCGTTCTCCGGCTCGGCCAGCAGCTTTGGCGGCGATCAATTTAACTACTTTTCCTATCCCATGTACAAAGACCTGCGCGACCGGAACCAGGTCTTTGCGGGTATGTTGGCGGCAGATAAGGCCAACGTGGGCGTCAGTTGGCGCAACCAGGCAGAAGACAAAGACGCTGAAGTCGTCACCGGCAATTATTTTCAACTGCTCGGCCTCAAGCCGGCTCTTGGCCGCTTGCTGACTCCGCAGGACGACACCGCCAAGAACGCCAATCCGGTGTTAGTGCTGAGTTACGACTACTGGCGCACGCGCTTCGCCGCATCGCGCGACGTGGTAGGCCAGACGGTGCTCATTAACGGCCATTCCTTCACCGTTCTCGGTGTCGCGCCGGAGAACTTTCAGTCGGCCATTGGCGGTTATAAGCCGGGCGTCTTTGTGCCCGTCAGCATGGTGGAGGCCGCCATACCATGGCGAGCGCCCATGGACGACCTGAACAATCATCAATCCATCTGGCTCACAGTAGTGGCGCGGTTAAAGCCGGGCATGACCATTCCCAAAGCGGAGGCAAGCCTGGGGCCGCTGTGGCACTCGCTGCGGGAGTATGAGTTAACTCTTTACAAGTCGAGGTCGGAGCGATTCAAAAAGAATTTTCTCGACAACTCGCAACTCAAAGTGGTGGACGACTCGACCGGCTTTTCCCCTGACCGCATGGAGTTGAAGATGCCGCTTATTATCCTTATGAGCATGTCCGGCCTGCTGATTGCGATGTGCGCCATTAACGTGGCTACGCTGCTGCTGTTGCGCGCCGCTGGCCGGGCGCGCGAAATGTCCATGCGCTACGCTCTGGGCGCCAAGCGCCACCGCATCGTATCGCAGTTGCTGATCGAAGGCGGATTGCTCGGATTGGCTGGAGCGGCCGCGGGTCTAGCTATCGCGCCGGTCGTAACCACAACGCTTGTGCGTTTGTTAATCAGCGCTGATCCCGGCGAAGAACCGTATTCAACAAGCATCGATGCGCACGTGCTTTTGTTCACCCTAGGAGTTGCGCTGCTTGTGAGCCTGCTGTTCAGCATCGCGCCGGTGTTCCACTTTATGCGCCCCGATCTGGCCAACACGTTGCGCCAAACTGCGGGGACGGCGTCGAAAGGCTCACAACGATTCCGCAAGCTGGCGGTGGGCGCACAGATTGCGCTTAGCGTCGTGCTGCTTGGTGGCGCGGGCCTTTTCGTGCGCACGCTGGACAATCTTCGCCATCAATCCGTCGGCTTCGACACCAGCCACCTTGCCACCTTCTCGCTTGATCCCACCAACTCCGGCTACGGTGAAGACCGCACTCCGCAGATTGTGAGCAACGCACTCGAAGCTCTGTGCCGCATCCCCGGCGTCACACAAGTTGGGGCAACCACAGATCCAGAACTCGCCGGTGACAGCAACAGCTCTAATTTCACCGTGCAGGGCTACAAGCCGTCAGAAGGCGAGAATATGAACTCCGAGGCTCCGTGGATCGCGCCCGGCTACTTTGCCGCATTAAAGCAGCCACTGCTGGTGGGCCGCGAGTTTACCTCCGCGGATGCGCAGGGGCAGCCCAAGGTTGCCATTGTCAATCTCTCCTTTGCCAAGCGATTCTACGGATCGGCGCAAAATGCCATCGGCCGCGTGCTGGCCGGTGGCGGAGGCGATGATGTGAAGCCTGATACCACCATCGTCGGCGTAGTCGGCGACATCAAGCACCAGAATCTGCGCAAGGACATTGGACCAGCCGTCTACAGGCCCTATCTGCAAATGAAGCATCCGGTTGGGGTGCAGGTCTACGTGCGGACCGCGCGGCCGCCGGAGACAATTGAAACGTCCATCCGGCAAGCGATGCACCAACTAGACCCCACGCTGGTCGTCGATGAACTGCGCACCATGGAAGCAGAAGTGGACCGCCGCGCTGCCGATGTGCGCGCGCTGGCCTTTCTAGCCATCGGTTTCTCCGTGCTGGCCATGGTGCTGGCGGCCGTGGGCCTCTACGGCGTGCTGGCATACTCCACCGAGCAGCGCACCCGCGAGATCGGTGTGCGGCTGGCTTTGGGCGCGCAGCGCTCCGGTGTCATCATTCTGGTGGTGCGCGAGATGGCCATCATCGCAGCCATTGCCACCATCATTGCGCTGCCGTCCATTGTCGCTCTGGCGCGTCTCTTCCGCAGCCAGCTCTACGGCGTCACTCCCTCCGATCCGCTCACTCTGGCTGGTGCGGCGCTCCTGACCGCGGTGATGGTGACTGTGGCCGCAGTTCTGCCAGCGCGCAGAGCCGCAACCGTTGAACCCATGCAGGCACTGCGCGCCGAATAATCTTTTGTCGAGGAGAAACGAGGATGAATACGCTGCTTCACGACATTCGCTACGCGCTGCGTCAGTTGCGCAAGTCGCCGGGATTCACGCTCACGGTTGTGATTACATTGACGCTGGGAATTGGCGCAAACGTGTCGATGTTTACGGTGGTCCGGTCAGTCTTGCTCAAGCCGCTGCCGTTTAAGGAGCCCGAGCGGCTGGTCGCGATCTACGAAAACAGCGGCGGCGAATTCGAGTACAACGTGGTTGCCGGAGGCGTCTTTGCCGAGTGGAAGAAGCAGAATCGCAGCTTCTCCGATCTCGCGCTGTACAACGACTCGCAGTTCAATCTCTCCGGCTCGGGCGGACAGCTTCCAGAGATGGCGCACGGCTCCGCTTGCACCTGGAATCTCATGTCCACCCTCGGCGTGCAACCCGCGCTGGGGCGGAACTTCACCGCAGATGAAGACCAGCCATCCGCGAATCGGACTGTGCTTCTGAGTTGGGGATTGTGGAAGCGGCGATTTGGCGGCAATCCCACGATTATCAATCAGACCGTCTATCTGAATTCACTGCCCTATACGGTCGTCGGCGTGATGCCCGCCTGGTTTGTCTACCCGGATGCCCAGACGCAACTGTGGACGCCAATCTACCGCTATATGCCGGCGAGCAGGATGGAGCCGATTGAAAGTCACAGCTTCTCGGTCTTAGGGCGTCTGATTCCCGGCGTTACGGCGGAACAAGGACGAGCGGACCTGTCGTTGATTGTGCGCCGCCTGCACGATCAGCACCTTGACAACCCATTTGTCAGCAAAAGCGCGAATATTCGCATACTGCTGGATTCGCTGGTCGGCGACGTGAAGACTTCTCTCTATGTCCTGCTTGCCGCTACCGGCTGCGTTCTGTTGATCGCCTGTCTGAACATCTCCAATCTGCTGGTGGCGCGCGCCGCTACCCGGCGCAAGGAAATAGCTATTCGCATAGCATTGGGCGGCGGCTGGCTTCGTCTACTGCGCGAGCAACTGATGGAAAGCCTCTTGCTTTCGTCCCTGGGCGGCGGTCTCGGAATGCTGATGGCCTATGGGGCCGTTCAATGGCTTGTCAACACGCGGCAGAATATGAACCGCGCCGAATCCATCCACATCGATGGCGCCGTGGCTGCATTTACCGTGGCGTTGATCGTCCTCAGTGCGCTCTTTGCCAGTTTGATCGCCTCACGGTCCGCAAAAGACAAGCAAATCATCTCCGCACTGCAAGAAACCTCGCGCAATTCCAGCGCGGGGCATGGGCAAGCAAGGTTGCGCAAAACACTGCTGGCCGTCGAGGTCGGCCTGACAGTGGTGCTGTTGATTACGGCGGGGCTGCTGCTGAAAAGCTATGTCCGTCTCCGCTCTTCGCAAATGGGCTGCGCGACGGAGAACGTGCTCACCATGCGGATCAGCCTCTTCGGAGCGCGCTATCGAGAGCCTTCGCAAGTGGTTAATTACTATTCAGCGCTGCTCGAGCGGGTGCGCGCGCTGCCAGGCGTGCAGGCGGCAGGCTTTGTTGAAGCGGTTCCGGGGCAAGGCTACTGGGAAGACAATGGCTTCTCCGTTGTCGAGCATCCGCCCCTGCCCCAGGGTAAGAAGCAATTCGCCATCCTTCGCTCGGCCGATCCAGGCTATTTTGCGGCCATGGGCATTCCCATGCTGCGCGGACAAACGTTTGACGCCAATCGCCAACTCGACCGAGCCAATCAGACGGTCATCAGCGATTCCTTTGCCAAGCAGTATTTTCCCAACGAGGATCCGATCGGGAAGCATTTGCGCATGGGCGGCAAGAACTACGAGATATGCGGCATTGTGGGCGATACCCGCTACGCTCCCGCGGAAGCTCCAAAACCCATACAGTACTACCCACTGGCCGCTGGGTTCGCGAACAATGGAACGCTGGTGATCCGGGCCAACCGCAATGTGGAGCAGTTGGCCTTGCCTGTGCAGCGCGTTGTCGGGGAGATCGACCATGACTTGCCTGTCTCCGATGTACTCACGATGGATCAGCTTCTCGACAAGTCCACCATCGATGAAAGCTTCAATGCAACCTTGCTTCTAATCTTTGCTTCGTTATCACTTCTGCTGGCAGGCGTGGGATTATTCGGTGTATTGTCCTACATCGTTTCGCGGCGCAGCAGTGAGATTGCGATTCGAATTGCGCTGGGAGCGCATCGAGAACAGATTATGGCGACGGTGTTGTTCGACGGCTTGCGGCCAGCTCTTTTCGGGCTCATAGCGGGACTCACGGCAAGTGCCATGGCTACACGCGTAGTCGCCTCACTGCTGTATGCTACACATCCTCTTGATCCGTCAATCTACCTGCTTGCGATCGTAGTGCTACTGGCATTCACACTTTCAGCCTGTGCAGTGCCTGCATGGAAAGCATCCCGCGTCAATCCTATGCTTGCCTTGAGAATGGAGTAATTCATGATTGAACTGAAAAACGTAGAACGCAGTTACAAGACCGGGCCCACGGAAACCTGGGTGCTGCGCCGCATTTCACTTACCATCAAGAAAGGTGAGTTTGTCACCGTGATGGGGCCGTCCGGCGCGGGAAAGTCCTCTCTACTGAACGTGCTGGCGCTTCTTGACGACGGATGGAAAGGCGAGTACTGGTTCAGCGAAACGCCTACGCACACACTGAATCGCAAGCAACGCGCCGATCTCGCCCGTGAACGCGTCGGCATGGTCTTTCAGAGTTATCACCTGCTGGACGATCTTACCGTGGCGGAAAACATCGATCTACCTCTGAGTTACAAAAACCTGCCCGCCAAGGAACGCCAGGCGATGGTGGCCGACATTCTCGACCGCTTCCAGATCGTGGCCAAGAAGGATCTGTATCCCAACCAGCTCTCCGGCGGGCAGCAGCAACTGGTGGGCATTGCGCGCGCCGTGGTGCATGCTCCCGCGTTGCTGCTGGCCGACGAGCCTACCGGCAACCTGCACTCCACGCAGGCTCGCGAGATCATGAATCTATTTTGTGAGTTGAACCGCGCCGGCACAACCATAGTGCAGGTCACACATTCGGAAGAGAACGCACGCTACGGAAAGCGCATTATCGAACTGCGCGACGGCTGGATGACACGCGACGAGATTCTTGAACCAAAGGCGACGGAGGTCGGCAAACCGTGAAACAAACCAAAATATGTCTGGCAAGATGCACACAGGCCGCATTCGCAATTCTCCTGTTACATATCAACCTCGCCCTCGCCGTTGAACCAGCAGCTCCGGCGGCTGCGCCAGCGTCTGCACAGACGACTTTGTCAACCACTGCGCCTGCGCCGCGCAACATTCCCTTCGATCAACTGTTGCGTCCCTCGCGCAATCCCATCAACTCTTATCGCGGCAAGGCTGCGCCACCCCCGGTGCTTGCGAATTCCGTGCGCATCAACACCCTGATGCGGGACGGCAAGCTTTACCTCTCGCTGCACGACGCCATTGATCTTGCCTTGGAAAACAATCTTGATCTGGTGATTGCGCGTTATAACCTGCCCATCGCGCAGATGGACATACTGCGCACTTCGGCGGGCGGTTCGGTGCGCGGTGTGAACACCGGCGTGGTCTCTGGAACTCCCGGTGGCAACGGCGGCGGCATCGGCGGCAACTCCGGTGGGGGCGCTGGCGGCACCAGCGGCGGCGCAGGCGGTGCGGGCTCCGGAGCGTCGGGCCTGGTTACCTCAACCTTGGGTACAGGGACCTCCGTCTCTACCTACGATCCGCTTATCTCTGCCACCACTTATGTGGATCACCTCACCCAGCTGCTGCCCAACAAGACGGTCTATGGCGTCCCTGTCATCCACGATAACACCATCGAGGGCAATTTTACCTTTCAGAAGGCGTTTCCTATTGGAGGCGGTTTGCAGGTCGCGTGGAACAACAACCGCCAAACCTTTAATAGCCCCAATCAAAGCATCAATCCGCAATTGACCTCCTATATTCAGGTCTATATGCAGCAGCAACTGTTGGCCGGTTTCGGTCTGGGGCCGAATCTGCGCTATCTGCGCATCGCTAAAACCAACCAGAAAATCTCCAACATCGCCTTCAAGGCGCAGGTAATTGCCACCGTAACGCAGATTTGCGATCTCTACTGGGATCTGGTGAACGCCTATGATAACGAGCAGGTGGAAGAGCGCTCGGTGACCTTCGCAACCGAGACCTTGAACACCAGCCGCAAGCAACTTGAATTGCAGGCCATCCCGGAGATGGATGTGCTCAAGGCGGAGGGCGAACTAGCCAACCGCGAACAGGACCTGACTGTGGCGCGCACTAATCTGGAGTTGCAGGAACTCTACATGAAGAACGCCATCACCCGCTCGCTTGACGATCCTGCCCTGCAAGAGATGCCGGTAATTCCGGTGGATCACATTGACAACCGGATCGAGCCTATCACCGAACCAATGCAGGATATGATTGCGGATGCGCTTAAGAACCGCACGGAGCTACTGGAGTCGGCGCTGGATTTGCAGAACCGCGAACTGAGCCGCAAAACCGCGCGCAACGCTCTATTACCCACGCTCTCTGCCTACGGCTTCTATGCCGGAACTGGATATGGAGGCACCACCAGTCCCTCCAGCGGCTCCACAGTCCCTAGTGGCTTCGGCGGCGCGGTGGAAAATGCTTTCAACTACTCCTCGCCTGAATATCAGATGGGATTTCAACTGAGCGTTCCGCTGCGCAACCGTATCGCCAAGGCCGACCAATACCGCACCGAACTGGAATATCGGCAGTCGCAGGTATACGCTGAAGAATTGAAGAAGCGCATACACATTGAAGTCCGTAATGCGCGTTATGCTCTTGAACAAGGGGTCAGTCGCGTCGACGCCGCCCGCCATGGCCGCGACCTGGCCCTGAGAACATTGGATATCATGCAGAAGGAACAGAAACTCGGCGCGGGATCGAACCAGCAGACGCTTTCTGCCGAGCACGACCTGGCTTTGGCGGAGTCGGCGCTGGTAACGGCTGAAACCGCATACGAAAAGGCGCGCATTGAAGTCAAGCGCGCCACTGGCTCCATACTAGAGGAGTACGGCATCTCGATAGCCGACGCCAAGGCAGGCTCAGTGGAGGCGGATCATATCCAATAGAGAGACAATCCGGGTTCTGGTCGCCGACGACCAGCCGCACATCCTTGAGGCAGTCGAGTTGTTGCTCGCCCCGCAGGGAATCGGCGTGGATTGTGTGCGTTCTCCCCGCTTGCTGCTTGAAGCGCTGGGCCAATGCGACTACGATGTGCTGCTGATCGACCTGAACTATACGCGCGACACCACCTCTGGCCAGGAAGGCCTGGATTTATTGGCGCGCATACGGGAGTTCGATGCACGGCTGCCGGTGATTGTGATGACCGCCTGGGGCAATATCGACCTGGCGGTTGAGTCCATCAAGCGCGGCGCCCGTGACTTTATCCAGAAGCCGTGGGAAAACGAGCGGCTACTCTCGTTGGTCCGCGTCCATGCCGAACTGCACCAGGCGCTACGCCGCGCCAGCCAACTGGAACTAGAGAACAACCTGCTTCGCGCCGAAGGCATGCCGGAGTTTGTGGCCGCCGCGCCCGCCATGCGGCCAGTGCTGGAGTTGATTACGCAGGTCGGGCCTTCCGACGCCAACGTCCTCATCACCGGCGAGCACGGGACGGGCAAGGAAATCGTTGCCAAGTTGCTCCACACCGCCTCGCCCCGTTCCCGCATGGCTCTGGTTGTCGTGAATGCCGGCGGGCTGCCCGAGGGAACCTTCGAGAGCGAGATCTTTGGACACGTAAAGGGAGCATTCACCGACGCGCGCACCGATCGCGTGGGCCGCTTCGAGTTGGCCAACGGTGGAACACTTTTCCTGGATGAAATCGCCAACGTGCCTCTGCGCCAGCAGGCCAAGCTGTTGCGTGTGCTGGAGACGGGTGAGTTGGAGCGCGTCGGCTCATCGCAAACCCGGCGCGTCGATGTGCGCATCCTTTCCGCCACCAACGCCGATCTGAACTCGGAAGCGAAGGCCGGAAACTTCCGTGAGGATTTGCTCTTCCGCATCAACACGGTGGAGATTCACCTGCCCGCGCTGCGCGACAGGCGCGAAGACATACCACTCCTGGCTCAGCACTTTCTCGGCCGCAACCGCGCCCGCTATCGCAAACAGATCAAGGGCTTTTCTCCCGCTGCCATGCAGCAAATGATGCAGTATCCATGGCCGGGCAACGTGCGAGAACTGGAACACACAGTGGAGCGCGCGGTGCTTTTGTGCCGCGGCGAAGAGATCGAACCTGCCAATCTGGCTGTCACCGCGGCTAAGCCATCTTCGCAGTCGTTTGAGAACATGAGCATCGACGAGGTCGAGGCTATGCTTATCCGCAAGGTTACGCGCCGCTATGACGGCAACATCTCCCAGGCCGCCGAGGCTCTGGGCCTGAGCCGTGCAGCGCTCTATCGGCGCATCGAAAAATATGGGCTATGAAAATAGCAAACGACGGCATCGGCACTCGGCCCTACGCCGTGCGTGGCTCTATTGTCTTCTGCTCTCGCTGCCGGCGCTAATCTTCGCCGCTATTATTGGCTATCAGAACAAAACAAGCTTTGCGCCGGCGTTTCTCGTCGCTGGTTGCCTGCTTATATATCTGACAATAGTGGCCGCTGCGCTGATTGAAAGCATGATCCGCCCCTTGCAGACACTCTCCAACGTTGTGTCGTCGCTTCGCGAGGGCGACTACTCCTTTCGCGCGCGTGGCGCCGGCGCGCCCGGAGATGAAGATCGAGACGCGCTCGCCGAGTTGGCTTGGGAGGTCAACGCGCTCGCCGATCTCTTGCAAAAGCAGCGCGTGCGTTCGCTCGAAGCCACTGCATTACTAGCTCGCATTCTTGAGGTCATGCATGCGCCCCTGTTTGCTTTTGACCGAAACGACTTGCTTCAACTGGTCAACAATGCCGGTTTAAAACTGCTGGGTTTACCTCATGCCCGCTGCTTCGGCCACACCGCCCGAGAACTAGGTCTGGAAGGGTTGCTTGCCGCGCCGGACCAGAGCATCCACTCTTTCAGTGCAAAAACTACCCGGTGGCTACTGCGCAAGGCGGCTTTCCGTCAGGATGGCGTGCCGCACACGCTGCTGTTACTGGCGGATGTGAGCCTTCCGCTTCAAGAAGAGGAACAGATCGCCTGGAAGAGGCTGATCCGGGTGCTGGGTCACGAACTCTCCAACTCGCTCGCGCCCATAAAGTCCATCGCCGGCAGCCTGCTGGCGCGGGTGGACGCTGTCGATGGCGACGCCGCTACTGTGAGCGACTTTCGCCGAGGTTTGGGCGTGGTTGAAAGCCGCGCCGATGTCCTGCATCGTTTTGTGCAGTCCTACCGCCTGCTGGCCCAGTTACCCCCGCCGCAGCTCAGGCCGGTATCGATTGGGCCGCTGCTGGAGCGGGTCGTGCTGCTGGAGCAAAGGCTGGCGGTTCAACTCGATCAAGGTCCGCCCGTCATTCTTGACGCCGATCCCGACCAGTTGGAACAGATGTTCATCAACCTGCTGGCCAACGCCGTGGACGCTTCGCTGGCCAACGGCGCACAACCGGTGCGCGCAAGTTGGAAGCTCTCCGACTCCAATGTACTGGTGACCATCGAAGATCGCGGCATGGGCATTGCCAACGCGGAAAACCTGTTTGTTCCCTTCTATACAACCAAGCCATCGGGGAGCGGCGTGGGTCTGGCGCTGGCCCAGCAGATTGCCCGTGCCCATGGAGGCGAGATTCAACTGGTCAACCGCGACGACGGCGAAGGCGCGCGCGCCATTGTGCGCCTGCCAGTGGCACAGTCATAAAGCACATTGAACTATTATGTATTTCGAGCAGGAGTATCGCCATGTTGGACCCTTCATTCGGCGATTTTTGCACTTTTAATCCGTTCGTTTTGTAACAAGTTCTACTGAATTGAAATAATTGATGGTATTATATCGATTGATTCAACCTGTCGCTGTTGGCGTATTTCTATATATTAGAAGGGCCGGAGAGCGTCCTGAAGGGTGATGATTTGATGCGTACCATGGAAGATGATCCCGATCTGAGAAATGCAGCATTAAAATCTGAAGCTGTTGAGATTCTGGTCGTCGATGATCACCCTATCACCCGTGCGGGCCTAATTGCGATCCTACAGTCCAAACCAGGCTACCGCGTCTGCGGAGAATGCGGCACTGCTCAAGAAGCCGTAACTCTCTTCAAGCAACTCCGGCCCACAATCACTTTGTTGGACCTCAAACTTCCAGACGGCTTCGGAGTCAAGGTAATCCGGGATATTCGGCAGATTGATCCTAATGCCAAAATTCTCGTAATTACTACCTACGAGGGCGACGAGGACATTCACCAATCGCTTCAGGCTGGAGCGATGGGATACCTGGTGAAAGGTGTATCTCACGAGGTTATCTTTCGTGCCTTACGCAAGATTCAGCAAGGATACGTTTTCTTGCCGGAGCCAGTAAGTCTCACCCTGCAAAATCGGGGCAATGAACGCCTTACTGAACGGGAGCGTCAGGTACTCTCTCTTATGGTAGCTGGTAAGAGTAATCGCGAAATCGGGGAGGCTCTGAACATCAAGGAAGTGAGCGTGAAATCGCACATAACTATAATTCTCTCTCGGTTGCAGGTCTCCGATCGAACTCAAGCTGTTGTCGTTGCGCTTAAGCGAGGTCTGGAACACCTATAAGGATGCTCTGACCGGATTATCCAGCGCGGCCATAAAACATATCTATATTGTGTGCGTTTGTTATAGAGAGGATACCAATTTGTTTGCGAGTGTGGTGAACGGCCTGAAAAACGCTTCGATCCTAAGGGCTGCTCCAATTCTCATTCTTTTATTCCCAGGGGCAATTTCAAGTCAGGCAAACGACTTTGGCATCACGTCGTGGGACACCCGTAATGGCCTCCCGGAAGCGAAGGTGCAGGCGCTTGCAGTCAGGCCTGAAGGTGGCGTCTGGGTTGCAACTGAGGGCGGGCTCTGTCTCTTTAACGGTTCGAACTGTAAGTCACTTCCAATTGAAGAGACTCGCAGACTGCCGCAGAGAAGCTTTACCGCTTTCTTCATAGCGCGTGATCAATCTCTCTGGGCAGGCACGGAGGGAGGCGGCTTGCTCCACCTGGAACAGGGACACCTAAAATCCTATGATTCCAGAAATGGTCTAAGTGACGGCTACGTGCGGGCAATTTACGAGGATTCACAGGGCCATTTTTGGGTCGGCACAGACTATGGACTCTTCAAAATGAATGGCGATGCCTTTCAACATGTGCCACTTGGCAAGAACACTCCACCACAATTTGTTCATGCGATTGTTGAAGATGGATCTGGCCGTCTGATTGTAGGCGGCAAGTCTCTGTTTATTATCGATTCTGGCGCAGTTTCCTCAGTGCAGTCGTGGGGAGAGACTGGCCGGCCGCAAATCAAGAGTCTTCTTTTCACCAAACAGGGACGCCTGATTATAGGTACTGTAGACGGAGCCTTTGAGATGGTTCAAGGGCACTTTCGAAGGCTTCCCTTTCCCCGCGTCGATATTGAGTCACTTTGCCAGTCTAGCGATGGCGCCATCTGGGCAGGCACGGTTTCAGCTGGCCTTTGGCGCATAATGGGCACAATCGCGGCCAAGGTCGGCTTTGAAGAAGGTAATATCTTCCGAACAGTTCTTGCAATGACCACAGACGCACGAGGCCGTCTGTGGGTTGGCACGCAAACCGGTCTAACTAGAATCGAAGAAACTAGCGTCCATTTCATACGATCACCCGCCTTGGCTGTTGATCGTGAAACCCTTGCTATTTCCCCCGAGGGATCAGTCTATTTAGTCAATGGAAATGTATATAGAATTGAAAACAGAAAACTCCATCAACAATCATTTCCCATTCCTGGCAATACAAGAATCCTGGATGCTCTCTATGCAAAGGACAGATCGGTCTGGTTGGGAACCGCAGGTCACGGTGTGTACCGCGTAGATCCGAAGGGCCGACTAGCGCAGTATTCAACTCGAACCATCCATAGAATTTCGACGGACTATCCGCGTGGAATCGCCGAAGGGACCCACGGAGATATATGGATAGCTACTGAGTTTGGCGTGGATATAGTGCGACAGGGCGCCGACGTGCCGATCAGTTTATCCAACAGTCTGCCAAGCCGATCTGTCCGAACAATGTTTCTTGATCATAGTGGTTGCATGTGGATTGGCACTGACGAAGGCCCAGCAGTCTCCTGCAACGGCGTACTGATTCAGAATCGTGCTACCTCTTCACTCAATGGCGAAGAGATTTGGGCGATTGCCGAGGATTCCAACGGTACGATGTGGTTTGGTACGCGACAAAACGGTATCTACGCGTTTACCAACTCTGGATTACGCCATCTCACTACCGCAGATGGTCTCCCCAGTGACGATATCTGCGGCCTCGTCGTAAATCGGTCTGGAGACCTCTGGGTCTCAAGCCTTGATCTGATTTTTTCAATTCCGGCATCCAGTATTGATTCGAAACAAAGCGAAGAGGATTTCGTGGTTCCCCGTTCCTATGTTCTGCCGACTGGCACCGAGGGTATCACATTCACTCGCGGCAGAATTCAGAGCGCGCTGCTTGATAGTCATGGAACTGTTTGGTTTGCATCTGATCGTGGTGCGGCCTTTATCGTCACACCAGTTCATTCGACGGACAAAAGCTCAGATGAACCTATACCGGCCATACGATCCATGATAATTGATAATTCATTTATCCCCATCAGCGCGAAGATTAAAACTCCCCCCAATCCTCGTCAAATCGTCATTTCATTTGGCGCTGACTATCTCAGTTCCGAACAGGAAATGTTGCTCATGTACCGGCTGAAGGGTGTGGACAACAAATGGACAATTTCCACGAACCCGCAGCAGGCGGAATACAGCAATCTGCCGGCTGGATCGTATTGGTTTGAGTTGAGAGCCTGCGACCGGGCACAGCCAGAACGCTGGAAGACAACAACCTATCTGGTCACTGTTCCCATTATTTGGTATCGGAGTCTCTGGTTCTCCGCCTCGCTTGCTGTGCTTATTTTGGTAATAGTTATTGTTGCGTATCTCCTGCATCTCCGAAGACTTCATTATGGATTTCGTCTCATTCTCGAAGAACGCAGCAGGGTAGCACGCGAAATGCACGACACACTCATTCAGGGTTGCAATGGCGTAGCCATGTTGCTAGAGGCGGAAGCAAGCAGCCGGGGTGAAGCAGGCCAGAACTCCTTCCTGAATATTGCGCGCACACAAATTCGCGATACTATTTTTCAGGCGAGGAATGCTCTATGGAACCTGAGACAGTCCAATACCGATTCAGACTACCTTCACGCCACTCTTCGGGACATCGCAACACACGCAACTGCGATCTTTAATATTCCCGTCGACGTCTGCTGTCCAAACAAGCACTACGAACTACCTGCTAGTTATGCGCACGAAATCATCATGATTGTGCGCGAAGCTGTCATTAACGCCGGGACCCACGGGTCCCCTCGAAAAATTGTAATTTCTGCGCGATTATTATCTGGGCGATTCACGATTGAAGTCTCAGATGACGGGATTGGCTTCGATGTCGCCTCTATATCGACACCTGCTACCGACCACTACGGAATACGTGGAATGCGAGAACGTGCCGCTGCCATCGGAGCGCAGCTTGAAATCAACAGCACACCTGGCTCCGGAACAGTTGTTCGGGTCTCATTGGCTTGAAGTAGAAGCCGCAATAGCATGCGGACAAGCACCACGAGATAGAATCACTATCGCGCTCGCCGGTATGATTTGATAAAAAACAGGTTAACCTTCCTGCCAGTCCACTATCAGCGTGTAAAACGATAATATGGACGGTCGAGAAATAGTCGCGTAGAACCGACTTTAGTCGGTTGTCTTTCTTCAAATTGAAATCCTAGTATTAAGCTGCAACAAATCGACCGCTCGTCAAAGCGGCAATGGTGTACGTGTCTTTTCTGCATACCCTGGTCTCTGCGCGAACATATCGGGCACGATTAGCATATGCATGGTCTACGGCTGACTATTGTCCTGACCTGAAAAGAACATTATTTCGATGCGTGACTTGGCACATGTGATCTATTTGTTGCGAAAGTGAACACAATGTCTGCGGATGTGCCTCTGGGAGTAAAGGTTTTACTTCAGTGACGCAATCCGGAAGTGTATCCATATCCCTCCTGTCAGGCCAATTTTAGCAGCGGAAGGACAGACAGGATGCAACAAGAATCCATCATGGAGGAACTCATGTCAGGAAGGCCAGATATGAATCATCGGTTTAGAGCAGGCGCACTTGGTGCGCTGCTGATGGCGGTCGCGCTTCTCACGATTTGTTTTGGAAGCAGCACCGCAAATGCACAGATTCTCTACGGGTCGATCACCGGAGCTGTCACTGATACAGCCGGCGCGGTGATTCCGGGAGTATCGGTCACGCTAACCAACCAAGGTACGGGTGCAGTTCGCAGCACCACCGCGAACGAAAGTGGCGTTTATTTGCTTCTCGACGTACTGCCGGGAGCGTATACCGTATCTGTTCCGGCCAAGGGGAACTTTGCCGGAACCTCGGTCAAGAACATCCAGATCGAAGTCAACCGCCAGGTGCGTGTTGACATTACGCTGAAACCAGCGGCAGTTTCAACTCAGATCACTGTGACTGAGGCTCCGCCGATGCTGCAAACCGAAAATGCTGAAGTCAACAATGAGATCAACCAGACGGAGATCTCGCAAATGCCGTTGACCTCCAGCGCGGGACGTAATTTTCAGGTGCTTTATACGCTCATTCCTGGCGGCGCCAACGTGAAGGAGCAAAACTCAACCGCCTCCAATCCTGCGCGATCCATGTCCGTCAATGTGAACGGCATGAACATGAACGGCAACACCACGCGCATCGATGGCGCAGTCAACTACTATGGCTGGCTGACGTATCTCATCGCTTATGTTCCGCCGGCGGACTCCATTGAGAACGTCAGTATTACCACCAACGATTTCAATGCCGAGCAGGGCCAGGCGGGCGGCGCATCGATCAAGATCACCACCAAGAGCGGCACGCACGACTTCCACGGCAGCGCCTGGGAGTACTACCAGGATGCGGGGCTCAATGCCCGGCCTTATTCGGCGACGCGTGCGTCTCTGATCTCTGCGACCAACCCAAACGGTTCGGTTCCTAAGAGCGTTTTCGACGAATATGGCTTCAACATCGGGGGCCCAGTTTATCTTCCCAAGATACTGACCGGCAAAAAGAAGCTGTTTTTCTTCGATAACTGGGAGCGCACGACGCAGCGCCAGTTGAAAAACGGTGCTCAGACGGTGCCTGATGCCCTCATGATCGGAGGCAACTTCTCGGAAACGGCTCCGTCTTCGCTTACAAAACAGACGATACTGTATGATCCTCTGCCAGCCACCCCCTATTCCGCGACTTCGGGATGGGGCGCAACACTCAATACTGTCGCATGTCCGACGCCCACAACCGTCGCTGGCTACCTCACTTATGCCTGCCGGCCCACCTTTACCAATGAATATAGCGAGACGGGAAGCAACGTCAACACTATTCCCGCAGGCCGCATTGCGTCGGCCTCATCGACGATGATCGCCAATTTGAGCGCCATCTCGGGTACCGTCGCTACAACCACAGCGCTGCTCAACAGCGTGATGGCTAACGACTACTATGGCACCGCAACCTACGCCTACAACCGCACCAGCAACGACGCAAAGATCACCTACATTCCCAACGAGAACACGCAGATCTTTGGCAAGTACGGCATCATGCCATTCCAGGCGAACGACCCACAGGAACTGGGGCCAGCGGGCGGCGGCACCTTTGATGGCGGCCAGCCGGGCGCGGGACACGGCTTGATCCAGAACGTGGGCATAGGCGTAAGCCATGTGATCTCCCCCAGGATGGTAGTCGACGCCGACTTCGGTTATACCCGCCAGTGGTCGGGAGCGCAGTCCACCCTGGATCTTTCCCTGGGCGACTACGGTCTGAACACATTGAAGATTCCGGGAACCAACATCAACTCCAATGATCCGGATTATTACGGCCAGCCGCTGTTCAGCTTTAACAGCACCTTCAGCTCGATTGGCAACTCCAACACTGCCAATCCGTTTATCTTCCGCGACAACCAGTTTACCGGCGATGTGAACCTGAGCTATGTGAAGGGAAAACACACAACCAAGTACGGATTCACTTACTACCATTTCGATCTGAACCACTTCCAGCCCACCAGCGGTGGCGGTGTCAGCAACGTGCGCGGCGGCTTCCTGTTCTCGGGCGGCATGACCTGCGGCGGCGCATCGTGCTCGCCCAACGGCTACAACGACCTGGCCGACTACCTGCTGGGACTGCCCAACGGCAGTGCGACGACTGCGGCAGTTCAGAAGGCGCAGCAGACTTTCGATCCTAACTCGCTGCGCTGGACGGAACTTGGCCTCTATGGACAGGACCTATGGACAGTGACTCCGAAACTGACGATATCCATCGGCGTGCGCTACGAGAGGTATCCGGCAGCGTACCGCGACCACACCGGCATCTATGTCTTTCGATCGGACCGCTCACTGGCGCAAGGCAACATTGAGATTGGCGGCGTGAACGGCCTTCCAGAGAATGCCGGGGTTAGTGTGGGGCCTGGATTCTTCGCGCCTCGCGCCGGCATCGCGTATCGTCTCAACGAAAAAACCGTGGTTCGCACCGGCGCCGGTATGACCGTCGATCCGGACTCCATGCGCTATCTGCGCGACTCGTTCCCCATGGACCTGGCGCCGAACTATTACTCTAACAACGGTGCGGGAACCATTGCGATCGATACGACCAACAGCAACGCGGCCATGCCCCTCACCTACGGCATCCCCATTCCTACCGTTCCCAATTATTCCTCCGGTTTTGCGTCGTTGCCGGTTACCGGGGGAACCAACTCCGTCTGGCAGAATTTCCACCGCGGCTACATCGAGAGCTGGAACTTCTTTGTGCAGCGGGATCTGGGCAAGCAGTTTGTGGCCAACGCCGGTTACGTGGGCAATCTGTTTGTCCGTGAGCAGGCTCCCGTCAGCCCTTACAATGCGGCGCCGCTGCCCAGCTTGAGTACACCTTGCATGCCCAACGGCCAGGTGAATCCATCCACGGGCCTGAACCCCAGCGGAACCGGACTGCCCTGTTCCAGTGTGGGCGGATTTGCCATCAATGAGATCATCAACGTAGCCAATTGCTCAACGAACCCCACCAACCTGGCCTGCTACAACACCGGCGGGATTACCATGAACGGGCCGATCTTCAGTGCGAATTACAACGCGCTGCAGACGCAGTTGACGCGCAACGCAGGCAAGAACTTTTCGCTGGGCGTGGTCTACACCTATGGGCACGCCTTCGATTATGTCGACAACGGCGCCGGGACGGGAACGGGCGGGACGGCGTTCAACTATCCGGCGTACTACAAAATGAACCGGGCGTCGTCGAGCTTTGATGTCAAGCACAATGTGCAGGTCTGGAACATTTACAGCCTGCCCTTCGGCCACGGGCAGAAGTGGGCGAACCATGGCGTACTCGACGTGATTGTCGGCGGCATCCAGTTGAACGGCCAGTACAGCTACCTCGGCGGTCAGCCATTCTCAGTTACCGCCGCCAGCAACACGCTCAACACGCCAGGCTCTCCGCTCTATGCTCAGCTGATCGCGCCTTTCCAGAAGTTGCGCGGTCACGAAACCATTGTCGGAGATTTTGGTGTATCCGGAGGCCTACCCTGGTTCAATCCGGCGTCGTTCGCCAACCCGACAGAGCCGACAGCTACCCTCGCGGGAAATTCAGCCAACGCGTCGCCGGTCTTCGCCAACACGCATCGCAACGAATTCCGCGGGCCTGGCACGTCGGTTTTCAACGCCAGCGCCTTTAAGGGCTTTCACATTTACCGTGAGAGCGAGTTCCAACTCCGCTTCGAGGCGTTCAACGTGTTCAACCACGCGTTGTTGTACAGCAACCCGGGCGCGACAGTTGGCGGTGGAACCTTCGGGTATCTCTCAAGGACCGGAATGGGCCCCGCATACTCTCCAACTCAGGGTTCGCGCTCGCTGCAATTTAGCGGACGCTTCAACTTCTAGTTTGCTCGCTCGTTGATTCAATTAAGCCCGCGCCGGAGTTCGATAATACCTCCGGCGCGGGTTTTTCTTCCTAAGCCCCTTTTTTAATTACTTACATGTATATTCTTGTTTTCTTCGCCTGCGATGAGCCAATGTCAACGGCTACAGTTAGATACAACGAAGATTAATGACATTCTCCTCTTATCATTAACATTCTGCCCTGTGCGCATCGTCTGCCCGTTGTCCTCCCGGGGTTCTATCTCTATTTAAGAAAGCCGTTCGAGAAACCGCCATTTCAGTACTATTTTTGGTCATAGCATAAATTGGTTTGTTACCTGATAATCTGCGCGTCATGGTTCTCAACATTTTTCAAAGCCTTAACTGTAGCTCACTACTCGGGACACCATAAATTTCAGTATCCATAATGAACCCTGCACAATCCGACTTTAGTCGGATTTAAGTTGTTCTCAAACAGCGTAGTATGCGCTCATCGGTTCGAGAAACGCTCAATGGCTCTTTTCCACAAGGCGATATACGTGCCGGAGCCAAATAACATGTCCAGAAGTATTGATTTATTGGCTGGATATGCGTGCTTTGAAAGGCATGAGACTTATGCGCCCTCTTAAGGTATCTTTGGTTGTGTTCGTCGTTGCGTGCTGCTCGTACGCACAGCCACCTGCCAATCGCCTGGTTTTTGACGCAACCGCTTCCAATGCAGCACCCAAGCCCGTTCCCACGCAACTTGGCAGTAATCGCGCACCTGACGGAAGTACGATCACTGTTAATAACCAGTACCTGATGCGAGACGGCAAGCCCTGGATTCCGGTCATGGGCGAATTTCACTACACGCGCTATCCGCAGCCTTACTGGGAAGAAGAAATTCTCAAAATGAAGGCCAGCGGCATAGATGTTATCTCCACCTACATTTTCTGGATTCATCACGAGGAAATAGAAGGCCAGTTCGACTGGAGCGGTCAGCGCGACCTGAGAAAATTTGCCGAACTGTGCGCTAAGCATGGAATGTTGCTGTATCCGCGCATCGGTCCCTGGGCCCATGGAGAGGTGCGCAACGGCGGACTACCTGACTGGGTACTCAACAAGAGTGCGGTGCGCTCCAACGACCCCGTCTATCTCGCCGAAGTAAAACAATTCTATACGCAAATTGGCCAACAACTTCATGGCCTGCTATGGAAAGACGGCGGACCGGTCATCGGAATCCAGATCGAGAACGAGTATTCTGCAAATGGTCCGGGGCAAGGGCGCGCACATCTGGCCGCGCTTAAGAGTCTAGCTACCGATAGCGGCCTTGATGTGCCCTTGTATACAGTAACCGGCTGGGATAACGCTGTGGTTCCTGAAGACCTGTTTTTGCCTGTCTATGGAGGCTATCCAGATGCTCCCTGGAACGCTGGTACACAAGCTTTTCCTCCAGCCGAAATCTATTCATTCCGCTTTGCCAGTCGCGTGGATGCTAATCGAAGAGAGGCTGGTGATAACTCCGCATCCGTCAACCAGAACAATGCCGACCTGAACAATAAAGTACCATTTTTAACGGCAGAAGTCGGGGGCGGCATTCAGGACACCTATCACCGCAGACCTTTGCTCGCGTCGAGCGACATTCCCGCCATGATTCCCGTGATGATTGGTTCTGGAGTCAATCTCCTCGGCTATTACATGTACCAGGGTGGAGAAAATCCGGACGGCCGAGTAACTACTCTTCAGGAGTCGCAACGTACCGGTTATCCAACCGACGTCCCAGTCAAGGGTTATGACTTTCAGGCGCCTCTGGGTGAATTTGGCCAGATGAACGCAACGTTGCGAGAGTTGAAGCTCGACCACTATTTTCTTCAGGACTTCGGCGAGCAATTGGCGCCGGCTCGCGTTATCGAGCCAACCATTCGCCCTGCTGGACCAGCGGATTCATCCATTTTACGGGCTTCAGCGCGCATGGACGGAGAGCGCGGCTTTCTGTTTGTGAACAATTACATCCGCCAACAGGAGCTTCCGTCGCGGCCCAGCACGCAATTCGAAATTCGCCTGTCAAATAAAACACTGCTTATTCCGGCCAGACCCATTACCATACCGGCCAACAGTTACTTCTATTGGCCTGTAAATCTCGATCTCGATGGTGTCACACTACGCTATGCGACTGCCCAGCCCATCCTGAAGATTAAATCTGGCGGCGAGTCGTATGTTTTCTTCAAGATAATTACGGGCATTACCGCGGAATTTGCGTTTTCTACGGCAGACCCTTTCTCGATCCAAGCTGATCGCGGCACACTCTCTAAAACAGATGACACACTGAACGTGCGTGACGTTGAGCCTGGCTTGAGTACAGCAATTACGATTCACGGCAACACTAGCCTAACGCACATCCTACTCCTCAGTGCGGAGCAGGCTGGAGACCTTTGGAGAGTGAACTTAGCGGGGAACGACCAACTAGTGCTGAGCAAATCCCAGGTTTATAGCGATGGATCGCATATTATCCTGCGCCAAATCGGCAAATCTTACTTTAACATTGCGCTGTTTCCCCCGGGTAACTTCACTGCCGGTCAAGCATCGCCCATCGCCGGCGAAGCAAAACAGAGTGGGCTCTTCCAAATACTGGAATTTCGCCAGCCGGAGAGAAAGGTTGCTCTCCAGGTATCGCGTACACGAACTATAGGCAAAGCGCCGTCGCCGGTTTTCGGCCCTGTGCTTGAGTGGCGTCATGACCCAGTAGTGATGACGCCAGATAACTCCAGCTTTAATCAGGCTGGCGAGTGGAAAATTGTAGTTCCTCAAGGCGCGCTCAATGGACTAAGTGATATCTATCTCGGAGTTCATTATCAAGGAGACGAAGCGCGCTTTCTAGAAGGAAGCCGCCTGCTTACCGATAATTATTTCAATGGGACAGCGTGGCAAATAGGAATGAAGCGTTTTCTTACTGGCTCCGGCACACACACATTCTCGCTCCAGATTCTGCCGTTGAGTCAGAAAGCCCCCATCTTCTTCGAGCCCGGCAAGCAGCCCAAATTTAACAGTGACGGCCAAGCGGGAGCACTCGACTCTGTAGATGCTCTTCCGGAGTACCAGGTTGACTTATTAAGATGATGTGTTCCTACAGGTGAATAAGTCCCCGTTGCAGCGCTATGACCACAGCCTGGGTGCGATCACTAGCGTCAAGTCGCATGAGGATGACGCTCACATGGCACTTCACGGTAGCCTCGGTGATCCCCAGGCTGCTGGCAATCTCCCGATTAGACTTTCCCTTTGCCACCAGTCCAAGCACCTCTCGTTCGCGGTGGCTGAGGCTTGAGTCTGGCATGCGCGAGGCCAGAGCGTGAGACATAGGCGGAGGCAAATACCGCCCGCCGGCGTGAACCCGCTTTACCGCGTTTACAAGCATTTCCTGGGGCATGCCCTTCACCAGATAGCCTGTGGCTCCCGCCTCCAAAGCCTGGAAAATATCTTCGTCGCCATCATAGGTGGTGAGCACGATAAACCTTGCCTTGGGCGACTGGCTGCGAATGCGGCGAATGGTTTCCACACCGCTGATGCCAGGCAGCCGCAAATCCATGAGGGTGATGTCCGGTTGATGAAGCGCGTGCATCGTGAGAGCCTCTTCCCCGCTGGCGGCCTGGGCCACCGTCTCCATCTCCTTGCTAGATGCAATAAGAGCCGTGATCCCTACCCGCATGATGGGGTGATCGTCCACGATAAGAATGCGAATCGGCGGCATAACCGGATTATAAGGTGTTGCGGACTGCATGTTCTGCTCCGGCGCAAGCTCAGTTGGATGGCCGCGCATCATGGTGCGATGGCCGCACGGGGAATCTCTAATCTTACGCAGGTTCCCTGATGAGGAGTGCTCGTAATCTCGAATTTCCCGTTGAATTGGTGAATCCGTTCCCTCATCCCGCGCAGGCCGAAGTGCTCCTCGGAAAATGCTTTCGAGGAGTCGAAGCCTTGACCGTCGTCCTTTACTATCAGTGATAGTGACGCTTCCGCGTAGCAGAGCTCCGCCACGATTTGTTGCGCGTGCCCATGCAGGATCGCGTTAAAGACCGCTTCACGGGCCACCATCATCAATTCATGGGTAGCAGGCATGCTGATCGCGAAGGGCTTCCCAAGTAGGCGACAGAGCATTTCTACTCCATGTTCCCGTCCAATCCGTTCGGCCATGTGCTGCAGAGACGTCTTCAAGTCATCACTTGCTTGCTTCTCGACGCGCAGATTCCACACTGCTTGGCGCGCCTCATCCACGGTTGCGCGGATTTGCGTGGCGGCATAGTCGATCATGTGCGCTTTAGACTCCCTGTCTTCAACCTCGCCGCTTGACACTGCTTCAAGCAGCGCGGAAATACTGACGCAGCCCTGAATAAGCGTGTCATGCATCTCGCGCGCCAGCCGCGTCCGCTCGGCCAATACGGCATTGAAGCGATCGTGAATCTGCTTCATCCGCACCTGATACACAAAGATGGAAAGCAGTACAATGAGCAGTACGCATAGAGCGATAAACCACGGCGTCCGGTAAAAATAGGGTTTCTTGATGAAATCAATCGAGGCGTGTGACGCATGTTCCGGATGATCCGTCTCCCAGGTTTCCACAAGAAATGTGTACTTCCCGGCAGGCAGATTGGTATAAGTTGCCAGTCGTTGTTGCGCGCCAGCGTAAGTCCAGTTGTGGTCATATCCATCGAGCTTATAACGAAAGCGAAGGCCGTCCTGCGAGCGCAGTAACACCGGCTCGTAGCCAATCTCCAATCTGCCGCTGCCTGCATCCAGGCTCAGCTGTTCGGTCAGCGGCTCCGGCCGGCCGTCCACCGTAATCGCGTCAATATTCAAGCTGGAGACGAGTTGCAGCTCCAACTCATCCGGGCGGATGCTCCACAGCCCCTGACTGGTGGGAAACCAAGCTTCGCCGCCGCTGGTCAAACTGCCGGCAGGCTGCGTCCCTCCATAAAACTGTGCTGATTTTCCGCTCTCATTGGCGCGGAAAATGCGCAACGAAAGCCGCTGCTGCGCGTCGTTGGCCTGGGCATCAAGTTCGCTGCGGTTGGCCAGCATCACGCCCGAAGGGCCGCTGCACCAAAAATGACCCTGCTTATCTTCGAGGATGGAATAAATGCTGTCACTAGCCAGTCCGTTCGCCGTGGTGTAGTGAGTTAGCTGGTCGTTGCGATAGCGATAAAGTCCGTGAGCACGAGTGCCGATCCAGATTCCCCCATCCATATCCTGATGGAGCGCCCACACCTTCTCATCGCCCAGTGCGGCGGTCATCGCGTCGTGATAAAATCCTCCGTTCCTATACTGGCTCAGCCCACGTTCAGTGCCGATCCAGATGGTTCCATCACGGTCCTCAAGCAGTGACCGGATGCTGTTGTAAACCAATCCATTCTGCGCGGTGAAGTTATGAATGCCCGATGGATCGATATGACTGACGCCGTTATCGGTCCCAATCCAAAGAGTGCCATCTTTGGATTCGAGGAAGACGCGCACAAAATTGTTTACCAAGCCATTTTGCGTGGTAAAGTGCTGCATCCCCTGGGAAGAAAGATGATACGTGCCGCCTCCGTCCGTCCCGACCCACAGCGATCCATCATGGCTGCGCAGCACATTGCGAACTCGCACGTCGCCCAGTTCCGGAAATTTGACCGGTGCGGCGTGACCTCCCTGCACATGCACCAACTGGTTGGAAGCGGCCCACAGCGAACCATCCGTATCCAGGGCAACAGTGCCGAAATCCGAGTCAGCGGCTTCGGAGAGAGCCAGAACACGCACCGGCGTTCGGCTGAGGCGCATCATGCCGGCCTGGGTTCCTAACCATAAATCACGGTCGGAATCGGCAAAGATCGAGAGCACTGTGTTGCTGATCAGCGTCGAGGGCGACTTTAGGCGCGTAACGCGAGTACCGCGAATTCTGAAGATTCCTGCGCCGATTGAGCCCGCCCATAACTCGCCGCTGGGTGTCTCGCGCAACGATCGGATAGTGCCGGAAACGCCCGCGACCGGCTCAAAGTGATCCTGTCCGAGTCGCAGCCGGTACAGGCCGCCCACCGTCCCCACCCAGATCACTCCGTCAGAGGTCTGCAAAAAAGATTTCACTTTATTCTTGCTGTCATTGCCCGGCAAGGAGTACTCGTGAGACTGGCCGTCTTTCACGGAGTAGAGGCGCGATCCGCCTACCCAGATGCGGCCTGAGCGGTCTTCCAGCACGGCATGAACGTTGAAGACAGGCAAGCCCAGCGGCTTGTCGGCGCGTTCCAGGCGGCCGTTTTTGGCCCAGAACAGGCCATCGTCCGTAGCAACCCACAGCAAGCCTGTGTGGTCCTCTGCTATCGCTCTCACAAAATCGGCAGTCTGGCCTGTGGCAACGGGATAAGCTCGAAAAACACCATTTTGCCACTCGATCAAGCCGCTGCCGTCGGTGCCGATCCACAGGCGGCCATCGCGGGCTGCCAGCAGACAAAAGACACTATTCTCCCCGAATGCAGGCGTATTTTCATGGGCAAAGAGGTGGAAACGCGCTCCATCAAAGCGCAGCAGCCCGCCACTGGTTCCCACCCAAAGATAGCCATCCGGAGTCTGCGCAAAGGCTTGCACCGTCTCCTCCGGCAAGCCATCCTGAGACTGCCACGAGCGGATGGTGTAATTCCAGTCCTCGCTGCCCGACGTAGATGTCTCAACAGCCAATTGCTGAGCCTGCGCGCCTCCTGTAGCCAGCGCAAGCATCCCTAGGCCTGCCAGCATCAGCAAATGAAGCAGCAGCCTTGCAGCGTACGGAGCACTGTGCGGCCGAGAGGGCAAGTAAACCGGAGGTGAGACAGCGTTCATGCGTTCCCTATCATTCTCGCTCACTGTGCCGGGGAACGATCCCCCGGGTATTCATATACTGGCGGCTTTCAACCAATGTGATGCGAAAAAAGGCCCGGACGATTAACATCGCCCGGGCCTCAAGTAAATGCACGAAATCAGAAGGTCAAGCGAAGGGCGCCTTGGAAGACACGAGGCTGGCTGTTCGTGCCGGTGATGATTCCAAAAGTACCTGGGCCCTGATTAACGGTGGACGCCGGGTTGGCGAAGCTCGGATGGTTGGTGGCGTTAAATGCATCCCAGCGGAACTGGAAGGTCTTTCCGTGCGTCACAACCCAGTTCTTCATGATCGATGCATCGATGCCAAAGACGCCCGGTCCCCAGTAGGCGTTCTTGCCAGTATCGCCGAATCCGCACCATCCCGGAGTTTGGTCGGCACAGGAGGTGGGAAGCTGGAAGGCTGCCTCGTTGAAGTAGCCCTTGGACGGATTAACCCAATCCCAGTGGCTGCCGCTGCCCATGTTGTTGGCCACGCCCGGAGCGAAATCGGCGCGGTTATTCCACATGCCGACTCCGGGGTCCGTACCCCACTGGCCAATCGAGAACGGGTTGCCTTTCTGGAAGGTGATGATGCCGCTCAACTGCCAGCCGCCAACTGCCTCTTCCATCAGCCAGCCCTTTTCCTTGAACAAAGGGGCATGGTAGATGAAGTTGCTGATCCAGTTCCACGGCATATCCTGGTTGGAGTTGCCGCGGTTCCACTTGGCGCTGATCGGATTGCCCAGCGCCGGATTGCCGAAGGAGACATTGCTGCTGCTGGCGACGTCGATAGTATGCGACCAGGTGAAGCTGGACTGCACCTGGAGGCCGTGCCATACATGTTGATCCAGGCTCATTTGCAACGAGTTGTAGCTCGCCGTCGCCCAGCTCTGGTCATCGTAGATATCTCCTATGTTCGGGTTCACGTAAAACTTGATGGGAGAGAACTGCGCGCCATAGTTATTTGGATTCTTATTAGCATATGGCGGGTTCATATCGATGAGCACCGACAGGTGTTCGGTTTCGTTGCCCACGTAAGCCATGCGGAGAGCCGTCGTCGGCGTGAGCTGCTGCTCGATCGACACGTTCCAGGCATACGTCGTCGGCAGCTTGAAGTCGCGTGCGAAAACCTGGCCGATTTGCTGGCCACTGGGAATAGCAATGGTTTTTGCCGGCTTGTAGGAAAGCGTTGCCCAGGGGAATGTTCCTGGGAAGGGGCTTGACGTAAAGGGTGAGACAGAGCTGGACCAGGGGTTATCAAAGGGGATGATTCCGCCTTTGAGAGTTGCATCGGGACAGGCTGATGCGCCGCAGGAGCTGTCCCAATCCCATCCCGAGAAATTAAAGGTGGGGCTGAAGGGGGCGACGTCGGCGGCGTGGTTGTATTCCGAGTACTGCAGCGGACCGGTGAACATTCCGGCCCCGGCATGGAATACGGTGTGTGGAAGAATCTTGGGCTGGTAGGCCACGCCGATGCGAGGCTCCCAGTAATTGTAGTCGCTGTTC